>JBOGNA010000196.1:0-1712 GCA_050746925.1 Candidatus Acidiferrales bacterium | reverse complement strand
GCGCTGGAACTCCTGTTTCTTAGCAGCAGGTATCTACTTTATAACACAGTAGTACTAGCAGCCCGTGGTGCAAGTCTGGATTCCCGAGAAAAAGGATTGTGTGATCCACAGCGCGGGTTCGTAGAATGCGGGCATGGGGATGGGCCGAAGAGAGAAGCAGCGACGCCAGGAACAGCTTTGGATTGCGCACACGGAGTTGCCCCGGACGGTCGCGCATCCTTTCTATGAACAGCTCAACCGAGTGCTGGAGGCGCGCGGCTTTGACGAGTTTGTCGAGCAGCAATGCTCTCACTTCTACGCGGAGAAGATGGGGCGGCCGAGTCTGGCGCCGGGGCGATACTTCCGCCTGCTGCTGATCGGGTATTTCGAAGGTATCGACAGCGAGCGCGGGATCGCATGGCGGGCGGCGGATTCACTGGGGCTGCGCGGGTTTCTGGGAGTGGGACTGAACCAGATGCCGCCGGATCACTCGACGATTTCGCGCACGCGGCGGCTGATCGATGTGGAAACCCATCAAGCGGTGTTCGGCTGGGTGCTGGAGTTGCTGGCGGAGAAAGGTCTGCTGAAGGGGAAGACGGTGGGCATCGATGGCACCACCTTGGAGGCGAACGCGGCGTTGCGCTCGATTGTGCGGCGCGACACGGGCGAGGGCTATCAGGAGTTTCTGACGCGGCTGGCGCAGGAATCAGGGATCGCGACGCCCACGCGGGAGCAGTTGGCGAAGCTGGATCGCAAGCGCGCTCACAAGGGATCGAATGAAGACTGGGTGAATCCGCACGATCCGGAGGCGCGCATCACGAAGCTGAAAGACGGACGAACCCACCTGGCGTACAAGGCCGAACATGCGGCGGATCTGGAGACGGGCGCGGTGGTGGCGGTCACGGTGGCGGCCGGAGATGCGGGCGACACGGCGACGATCTTGGAAACGCTGCCGCAGGCGGGCGAGCACATCGCCGAGGTAGCGTGCGCCACTAACAATGAAGAGGTGGGCGAACGGGTGCATCCGGGAGGCCCGCTGGAAGCGGTGGGCGACAAAGGGTATCACAGCAACGACACGCTGACGGCGCTCGCAGACGCGGAAGTTCGGACGTACATTTCGGAGCCCGATCGCGGGCAGCGCAATTGGAAAGAAAAACCAGAGGCGCGGCAAGCAGTGTATGGCAACCGGCGGCGGATTAGCGGCGAGCACGGAAAAGAGCTGTTGCGGCGGCGCGGAGAGTTGCTGGAACGCAGCTTCGCGCACGCTTATGAAACGGGTGGCCTGCGGCGGGTTCACTTACGCGGGCGGGAAAATATTCTCAAGCGCGTGCTGATTCACGTAGGCGGATTCAATCTGTCGCTGGTGATGCGGCAGTTGCTGGGCAAGGGCACGCCGCGCGGTCTGCAGGGCGCATCGGCGGATGCTTTGCTGGGCTTTCTGCGGCTCTGGATCGCGGTTTTGGCTCGCACAGAACAGGAAAGCGTACCGCTGCCCGCGCTCATCTGCTCCCGCGCCCCGCACATCGAGATTCTTATTTCGCTTGCGGTGATGTGAACCAATCACTTCTGCCACGGGCTGCTAGACATAGTACGGCCGCGATTGAGAGGAGCCTCGATGGCGCGCCCGGGGCCGCAATCGTGCTGACCTGCGGGAGAAGAAGACGCAGAATGCACCGTGAAGATCTCATGAACGCGGATATGCTGAGCGAAATCCTGCTGCTGGTCTGCGGCTC
>JBOGNA010000195.1:0-13340 GCA_050746925.1 Candidatus Acidiferrales bacterium | reverse complement strand
GCCACGCTCTTCGGCATTTTCCTTCTTTCACTCGTTGGATCGCGCCCGCCTTCCGCGCAGCCGATCAGCGCTCCCGATTCTGAGTTTTCTGCCGGCCGGGCTCGCGCGATTCTCGAAACACTTGTCGGCGATGGCACGCCTCACCCCACCGGAAGCGCGGCCAACGATGCAGTTCGCGCCCGCATCCTCGAAGAATTTTCCAAGCTGGGCTACGCGCCGGAGGTTCAAACCGGTTTCGCTTGCGACGAATACGGAACGTGTGCCACCGTCAAAAATGTTGTCGCGCGGCTCGACGGCAGCGAGCCCGGCCAATCCGTGCTGCTGGCGGCCCACTACGATTCCGTCCCGGCCGGTCCGGGCGCCTCGGACGACGGGGCTGGCGCCGCAACCGTCCTTGAGTGCGCGCGGGCGCTGAAGGCTCTGCCGAAGCCGCGCCACTCCGTCATCCTCTTAATCGACGACGGCGAAGAAGCCGGCCTGATCGGCGCGCACGTGTTCGTGGACCAGCATCGCTGGGCGAGAGAAATTGCCGCAGCCGTCAACGTTGATACGCGCGGCTCGTCCGGCCCCAGCATCCTGTTTGAAACCGGCTCGGCCAATCTTGCGCTCGTGCGGCTCTATGCGAAGCACGCTGCGCACCCTGCCACGAATTCTTTCGCTTACTTCGCCTACAAGCTCCTGCCCAACGACACGGACTTCACCGTCTTCAAAGCCGCCGGATACCAGGGCGCGAATTTCGCCTACATCGGCAATGTGGTCCACTACCACACGCCACTCGACAATTTTCAGAACGCCAGCCCTGCCAGCCTGCAGCACGATGGCGACAACGCATTGCCCATGCTGCTCGCGCTGGCGAACGGCGATCTCTCGAATTTTCCGGCGGGCGAAGCGGCGTATTTCGATGTCTTCGAGCATGCAACGGTGTGCTGGCCGGCAACGTGGACGCTCCCCATCGCAATCGGCGCCACAATTCTGCTTCTCGCAGAGATTGCCTGGCTCATCTACAAGAAGCGCCTCACGCCCTCGGCGTTCCTTTGGGGACTCTTCGGTTTCCTCGGGATCATGTTCGTAACGTTCGCAAACGCCTGGATCCTTCATCGCGTTCTGACGCGCGCCGGAGCGATGCCGGTCGATTGGGTGGCCCATCCCTTCGCGATACAGGCTGCGTTCTGGTTCCTTGCGCTCGCGGTCGTTACGACCGTCGCATTCGCCTTCTCGCGTCACGCGGGATTCCTCGGTTTGTGGGCCGGCGTGTGGACCTGGTGGGCGCTGCTCGCAATCGTCTCCGCGGTGCTCATGAACGGCATCGCGTATCTTTTCCCGCTCTGCCTCTGCGTGGCAGTGCTCGCGGCGCTGCCGCTCACTCTATCGCGCGTTCAGATTCCGGAAATGGCGCTTGTGGCAGGGATCGCTCCGCTCGTTGTCGCGGCAATCGCCGGCTTTGAAGTGGCGCTGCTGCTTTACTCGGCGCTCGGCAATCATCTGCTGATCGGTATCGCCATCGTGGTTGCGCTGCTGCTTACGCCGATCGCGCCCTTTTGCTCCGACCTGCTCGAAGTCCGCGGCTTATCGCGCATTGCGCTCCCCGCCACTGCCATCATCGCCACAGTTCTCGCCGCGCTTCTCGCGGTCGTCGTCCCCGTGTTCTCCGCGAAAGCACCCGAGCGCGTCAACATCGACTTCTGGCAGGACGGCGACTCAGGAAAGTCCGCCTGGATCGTCCGCCCGGCTTCCCGGCGATTGCCCGAGCCGATCCGTCTGGCGGCGAATTTCTTCCGCCAGGAACAGGGATCATTCCCCTGGAGCACCGCTCCCGAGTTTCTTGCCGACGCGCCGCATCAAGATCTCGCGCCGCCTACGTTTACGATTCTGGAATCCTCGCAGGATGGTTCGAAGCGCTTCTATCGCGCTTTGATGCGTTCTGAGCGCGGCGCTCCCAACGTGATGGTCTTGTTTCCGCCCGATTCCGGCGTGGAATCGGCGCGCATGGAAGGCGAGCCTGTACAACCGGAAACCGAGCCCGTGCGAAAATTCTTGAACGGTTGGATTATTTACGATTGCGTGACGGTCCCACAGAAAGGAGTCGAACTCAGCTTCACGCTGCCGGCTGGCAAATCCGTCGAAGTCCACGTTCTCGACGAATCCTTCGGCCTGCCCGCCGAGGGTGCATTCCTCGAGAAATCGCGCCCGCTGACGGCCACGCAGTCCGGCGACGGCGACATCTCGCTCGTCGGCCGTCGCGTCGAACTCAACCCGTAGCTCCAGTCAGCCGCTTCCGCCATCGGGCCCGCCCGCGAGAGAGAGCCTTGGTCCTGCCGGGGATTACTGCGGCTCTTGAATTTCCTGCATCCGCCCCGCCACGTCCTGCACCACCCGCATCCGCGCTTTCGCCGCCGTCGCCCTCCGCGCCTGCGTCAGTCGCGCGACTTCGACGACACTCGGCTCCCGTGTGTCGGCGTCGGCCTTTCCCAGCTCCACGGCTCTGTCAAAACTTTGATAGGTGGAAGGACGGAACGGGCCATCATTCTTCGCGATCACATTCGGAGGAGGAACCCAAACCGGATGGTGCGTAACGCCGGAAATCGCCGATGCTCCCCCTCCCGCTCCCCCGCCTCCGCCTGCACCGCCCCCCTGGCTCGAATTGGAGTTCGCGGTCCCACCGCCAACCGGCATGTTTCCTCGCTGCGCCTGCGCTGTTCCCACTCCAAAGCAAAGAACGAAAACCGCCACCGCGATAATCTTCGTCATGTGCGCCCCTTTTCGGGGGCTACGCCGCCGGGGACGTCCGGCAAGCCCGCAACACCTGTCCATATACTAGAACAACACAGACTGTTGAAAATGGGCCGTCTGTACCATGGGTACTACGAAATTTCCGGCCGGTTTTCACTGGGACTAGGCGCAGCCTCTCTTCTCCATCGGCGCGTTTTCGTTCCCGCTTGAGTTCGTTTTTCGTTCGCCGAGCTCTTTAGCTCCCAAGAAAACCCCGCCTCGCTCCGCTACGCGCGCGGCACCTCCCGCAAATCAGCTCCACCGCTGCCCCCGCCCTTCGACAGTGTCTCCCGCACTAAATCCTCCACATCCCCCATCTTGTCGCCCAGCAGATTCAGCTTCCGCGCCAGCCCCTGAATCTCCGACTCGGCGCGACGGTTTACGTCGAAATCCAGCTCACCGCGCAACCGGTCCTTCGTGTCCTGCCGGTTCTGGCTCATCATGATCACCGGCGCCTGAATCGCAGCCAGCATCGAAAGAAACAGGTTCAGTAAAATGAACGGGTACGGGTCCCATGCCGAGCGTCCCAGAAAGATGTTGATTCCGGAATAGATGATGATGGCAATCGCAAACGCGATAATGAAAGTCCACGAACCGCCGAATCCCGCCACCGCATCCGCGATTCGCTCGCCAAACGTCGATTCCTCCGCGATCATCACGTTGGGGTTGCGGCCCGCGCGGATTCTCACCAGTTGCTGCGACGCATGAAACTGCCGCCCCAGCACCGTCAGCATATCCATCCCCGCGTGTGGCTTGCGCTGCAATAGGTTCAATATATCGTTGCGGTCCACCTCGATCGCCACCGTGTCGTCTGTCGCAACGGCGTTCGTCTGGTGCGGCGTCTGCTCCAGCATTGACGCGAACCCGAAGAATTCGCCGGCTGCCGGCTGATCGACCACCAATTCCTGATGGTCCTCGTCCACCGTCGTCACCTCCACGGCCCCGGAGACCAGAATGTAGGCCTTATCGCCCGCATCTCCCATCTTGTAAATTCGCTGGCGCGGAGCGAATCTCCTCAGCTCCACCTGTCCCGCGAGTACGGCCGCTTCATCGTCGTCAAGCAACGCGAACAGCGGTACCTGCTTCAACGCTTCTGGAGTGCATGACATAGATCACCTCGAGAGAGAGAAATAGCGTTGCTGTCTGAAATCTGAATATCGCAAATTACGAGCCAGCCAGGACCAATCCGCGAAAGACTACCATGCGCCGCCGTTTCTTCAGTAGGGGCACGGCACGCCGTGCCCTCTCGCGCCCAGGCTGTGCGCGTCCACCAGCCCCGATCGCGACGTCCAGATGCGACGGTAGCGACGACGAGCGCCGTACCTCGTCGTGGGCCTCGTCGTGTACAGTTCCCCCGCCCAACCCCACAGAAACCGCCCCATCCCAGCCAATTGCTACCCGCCCAACCCGTCAGCTAGAATGCTTGATTCCGTGAACACCGCGAAACCACAAGACATTCGCTTCCACGACACGCTCACCAACCGCCTGGAACCCCTCCAGCCGCTGCACCAAGGCGAAGTCCGCATCTACACTTGCGGGCCCACGGTGTACGACTTCGCGCACATCGGAAATTTTCGCACCTTCGTATTTCAGGACATCCTCCGCCGCTATCTCCACTCCGCCGGCTACCGCATCCTGCAGGTGATGAATCTCACCGACGTGGACGATCGCATCATCGCCAACGCCGCCGCAGCCAAGCTCACCCTCCGGGAATACACCGAGAAATACATCAACGCATTTCTCGAAGACATGCGTTCGCTCAATCTCGAGATGCCGGAAGAGCTCGTCCGCGCCACCGATCATATCGATGACATGGTCGCGCTCATCGAGCGCTTGCAGAAGAAGGGATTCACCTACGCGAGCGACGGCTCCATCTATTACCGCATCGCGAAGTTTCCTGCCTACGGAAAACTCTCCAAGATCGATGTCAGCGGCATGAAAGCCGGCGCCCGCGCCGACACCGACCGCTACGAAAAAGACGACGTCCGCGATTTCGCCCTCTGGAAAGCTCCCAAGCCCGGCGAGCATTTCTGGGAGACGGCCATCGGCCCCGGCCGCCCCGGCTGGCATATCGAGTGCGCCGCCATGTCCATGAAATATCTCGGCGAGACGCTCGACATTCATACCGGCGGAATCGACCTGGCCTTCCCGCACCACGAAAATGAAATCGCGGAAAGCGAAGCGGCCACCGGCCACACCTTCGCGAAAATGTGGCTCCACGCCGAGCATTTGATTATCGAAGGCGAAAAGATGTCCAAATCGCTCGGCAATTTCTATACGCTGCGCGATCTCTTCGCCAAAGGCTACAAACCATCCACGATTCGCTTTCTCCTTCTCTCCGTTCCGTACAATCGCCAGCTCAATTTCACGATGGACGGACTCAAGCAGGCCGATAGCTCGGTCGAGCGCATGCGCAATTTCGTAGCGCGGCTGAAATCGGAACGATTCGCTGCCGGTGAAACTCCGGAAATTCTGAAGCGCGCCGGGAAAGCGGAAAAGGATTTCGACGCTGCGCTTGCCGACGACTTGAACACCGCCGTCGCCCTTGCTTCGGTGTTCGATCTTATTCGCGATGCCAATACCGCCATGGATCGCGGGCAGTTCCTTCAGCAGGACGCGCCGCGGCTCGTTGCCTCGATGGAAAAATTTGACGCGATTCTCGCCGTTCTTGTGGATGATGATGCCGACAAGCTGGCGAAATTCGGATTCGGCCCCGCGCAGCCCCGCATGGCGGCCGCCCAGATCGAAGTTCTCATCGAAGAGCGGCAGGCCGCCAAAAAGCGCCGCGATTTCAAGCGCTCCGATGAAATTCGCAAACAACTCGCCGACTCTGGTATCATTGTGGAAGACGTTAAAGACGGCACCGTACGCTGGAAATACAAATGAGCATCTCCAAGAAATACCGACATTCACTTCACAGCCAGCCCTCTCACGAGCGCCCCAACCTCTACGGCGTAGACTAAGTCCTCTTCCTCTGATTGTTGTTCCCGGCTTGCCACGGTAGGAATCCGTCCGCGCGCGCCGAACACAAATCTATTTCCGGAGGAAGTCATGCAAACGATCGATATCAAGCCGGATGTGAAGCTCCCGCACCTCGTTACCGCGTTGCCCGGTCCCAAGGCCAAGCAGCTCGTGGACCGCGATCACGCCGTGCTCTCGCCGTCCTACACGCGCGATTACCCGCTTGTCGCAAAGAAGGGCCGCGGCGCCCTGATTGAAGATGTGGACGGCAACACCTTTCTCGATTTTGCCGCCGGCATCGCCGTCGTTGCTACCGGCCATTGCCATCCCGACGTGGTCGCTGCGATTCAAGCTCAGGCCGCCGAACTGATCCACATGTCCGGCACCGATTTTTATTATCCCAATCTGGTGGAGCTTGCGGAAAAACTCGCCGCGATCGCGCCAGGTGGCGACGCGAAGCGCGTCTATTTCGGCAATTCCGGCGCCGAAGCTCTCGAAGCGGCCATCAAGCTCGTCCGCTATCACACCCGGCGCGACAAAATCATCGCGTTCTACGGCAGCTTCCACGGCCGCACGATGGGCGCTCTTTCGCTTACCGCGAGCAAAGCCGTTCAGCGCAAGCATTTCGGACCGCTGCTCGCCGGAGTCTTCCACGCGCACTATCCCAACCACTATCGCGGCACGCTCGGGGGCCGTCCTGAAAACGCTTCCTCGGACGCGCTCGCGTATATCGAGAACGAGCTTTTCAAGCGCATCGTCGATCCCGAAGATGTCGCCGGAATTTTTATCGAGCCGATCCAGGGCGAAGGTGGTTATTTGCCCGCGCCCGTCGAGTTCCTGCAAGGCCTCGAGCGCATCTGCCGCAAACACGGCATCATGCTCGTCGCCGATGAAGTTCAGTCCGGAATGGGGCGCACCGGCAAATGGTGGGCTTCCGACTACGCAGGAATCGAGCCGGATATCCTCTGCACCGCGAAGGGAATCGCTTCCGGCATGCCGCTCAGCGCCATCATCACGAAAGCGAACGTCATGGACTGGAAACCCGGCGCGCACGCATCCACATTCGGCGGCAATCCCGTCTGTATCGCCGCCTCGCTCGCCACGCTGAAGCTCCTCGAAAACAATTACATCGCGAACGCAGCGCGCGTAGGCGATTACATCTTCGGCAAGCTCAAGTCGTGGCCAGAGAAGCACAAGATCGTCGGCGACATCCGCGGCAAGGGCTTAATGGTCGGCATCGAATTCGTCCGCGACCAGAAGACCAAGGAAAAGGCCCCCGACCTCCGCAATCGCCTCGTCGATATGGCTTTCCACAAAGGCCTGCTCGTCCTGGGCGCCGGCGAAAACTCCATGCGTCTGGCTCCGCCTCTCATGATCGACGAGCAGCAAGCCGACTTCGCGCTCCAAACGCTCGAGTCGTGCATCACGGAGATAGAGCGAAGCCTCTAACTAGCACAGGCACTCCTGCCTGTGCCAACGTGACAAGACGCCGCGCCTGTGGAATTAGCCCCAGGCGCCGCAGTTCGGCGAATTTAGATTTTTCCGCAGTAGGGGCACGGCATGCCGCGCCCACAGCTGCTAGCACCACGCCTCGCCATCCATCCATCCATCCATCTCTAGCGCTCGCCCAAAAAGCCTTGTCATCCTGAAGGCATCCGATCAGGATGCCCGACCTGAGGGATCTCAGCGCCCAGCTCCTGCAAGCACGTGCCCCACAAGCACGCAGTAAGCCTCCGCGCCCGCAGCAATCAATTCCACTCGCCCCACCCGCAGCGTTATAATCCCCACCGACACGAACCATGCTCGCCCGCCTAATCTATTCCGCCGTAAACTTCGCCGCCCGCAACGGCCTCACCGAATCCACCTCATCTGCCAAAGAGCAATCCCGCACCACCGGCATCCGCGGTGAAACCCTTGCCTATTGGTATCTCCGCCGCCACGGCTACACCCTCGTCGCAAGAAACTACACAGTGCCGGGCATCAAAGGCGAAATCGACATGATTGGCTACGACGGGCCCGTGCTTGCATTCGTCGAAGTAAAAACTCGCTCCTCCTCCGCTCCCTCGCAGTCCACACCCGAAGACGCGGTCAACGCCGACAAGCGCCGCAACCTCGCCCGCATGGCCCGCCAATTCCTCCGCTCCCGCCGCATCGATTCCGCCAACTGCCGCTTCGACGTTCTCGCCATCGAATCCCATCCCGGAAAAAAGCCCGTAGTTCGCCTGCACAAATCCGCCTTCGGCATGGCCCCAAGCGACAGCCAAAACTAATCGCCCGATCGCGCGGCAACATCCAACCAGACCCGACCCGTATCACACGGCAAAACTGCAGTTCCGTAACGCCGGCGTCTCGCCGGCTCTTTTCTCACGTCGCGCATTCTGCGCCGCCACTCCGGCCTACCAGCACCCCAGTTGCTTTAACCGCATCGCCCCGTTACATCGCGTAGTAAAATAAACAGGTTTTAGACGTATCATTCGGCCTCTAGGTTTGGCCGAGTCCAAGCCGCTGGCCGAGGAGGGAAGTTGCCGGAACTTCGCAGGGATCCGATCACCGGGCGCTGGGTCATCATTTCTTCCGACCGCGGCAAGCGTCCGCTCGATTTCGTTCGCGAAAGCGTCCAAATCAAGGGCCAGCCGAATTGTCCCTTCTGCCCGGGCAATGAAGGCAAGACGCCGCCCGAAATTCTGGCCTACGGACGCAACGGCACCGCCAAAAACACGCCCGGCTGGTCGCTCCGCGTGGTCCCCAATAAATTTCCGGCGCTGGGAATCGAAGGCGGGCTCGATCGCGAAGGCGAAGGCCTGTTCGATCGCATGAACGGCGTGGGCGCCCACGAAGTGATCGTCGAAACGCCCGACCACATGAAGACTCTCGCGAGCCTCGGCGACAAATCCGTCGAAGAAGTTTTCTGGGCCTACCGCGATCGCATGCTCGATCTGAAGAACGATCGCCGCTTCCGATACGTCCTGCTCTTCAAAAATCACGGCGAGCCCGCCGGCGCCACTCTCGAACACACGCATTCGCAGTTGATCGCGCTTCCCATCGTTCCCAAGCGCGTCCGCGAAGAGGTGGACAATTCCAAGCACTACTACGACGAAAAAGAGCGCTGCATTTTCTGCGACATGATCCGCCAGGAAATCGAAACTGCCTCCCGCATGATCATCGAGAACGATCACTTCATCGCCCTCGCGCCCTACGCTCCGCGCTTTCCCTTCGAAACCTGGATCCTTCCGCGCCAGCACAGCTCCGCGTTTGAAAACATGCCCACGCCCTATTACGGCAGCCTGGCGAAAATCCTGCGCGAATTCCTCTCGCGCCTCGACAATGTCCTGGCGTTCCCGTCCTACAACTACGTGATCCACACTTCGCCCATCGGCGAAGAAATCAACGACCACTACCACTGGCACATCGAAATGATGCCCAAGCTCACCAAAGTCGCCGGCTTCGAATGGGGCACGGGCTTCTACATCAATCCAACTCCGCCCGAAGAAGCCGCCCGCTTCCTCCGCGACGCGAAATGACGATCCGACCAGGATCGTCATCCTGCCTGCCCTGACGAAGGAAGGGAACCATGCGCAGTTGACGTAAGCAGGGTGAAGGATCTGTTGTTGCCCTTTAGGGGGTCGGAGCTTCAGCTCCGACATTCAGCTTCCAACAGCGAACGGGCTTCAGCCCCTGAGGCCACTCTTCGATTGATCCCGTATCCGATATTTCCGCCCACAAAAAAAAACGCCCGCGAAGATCAACTCCTCGCGGGCGCCAATTAAATTACGATTGCTCGTCTAGTACGTCTGCGTCTCCGAACCATCCTGCATGCGCGGTGCCGGTATCGGATCCGGCGCAGGACTCGCCGTCGGCGTTGCTCCGCCGCGGTTCGTTCCCGGATCGCTCGAAGCCGTGCCGTTACCCGTGCCGTTCGGCGAAGGCGTAGCCGATGGAGCCGCCGCCGGACCATTCGGCGTCGGCTTCAACCGGAACGTCACGCCGCGCTTCGCGTTTTCGTCCACGGTCCGCTGCAGGTCCACCTCGTCCATATCGACGACGCTCTCCGTGCTGTAGCTCGTCACGTAATGCAGCTTGCCGTCCGCCAGCCAATAGTCGCTCGCCGTGAACATCGTCCCGTCTTTCAGATAAAGGAGCGCCGTCGGCGTCGATTCCGCCACATTGCCCGTTATCGAATTCGGGTTCGAATTGCTCCCGACCGCAGGTGAATCGAGCGATCCGCCAAACGACGGCCGCGTGAAGTAATCATTCGATCCCGATCCGGAATCAAGTGACGACGAGTTGTCGTAACCGCTGCTGCTGTCGCTGTCGCCCGAATACGTCGAAGGATACGTCACATCGTAATTCGGATAGGAGTAGCCATAACCCGGATATCCCCAGCCCGGATAACCCCACCACGGTGACGCGTAGTAAGGTCCGCCCCAGAATCCCCAGGGCCCGCCCCACCATCCGCCCCAACCCCAGCCAAATCCGAATCCCCAACCCCATCCCCAGCCGGATCCCCAACCCCATCCGCCGCGCCAGCCGCAGTTCCAGCAGCCGCCGCGCCAGCCGTTGTGGAATCCATTGTTGAATCCTCGGCCGAAGCCGTTGTTGAACCCGTGACCGAAACCATTATTGAATCCGCGGCCGATCGTTGCGCCGTGGAATCCGCTACTGCGCGTCGTGCCGCCGCGGAAACTGCTTCCGCCGAAGCCCGAGCTGCGCCCGCCAAATCCGCTCGAGAGGGTGTGACTTCCGCCGATCGAGCCTGTAAATCCGCGGCTGCCGCTCACCGATCGTGAAGCGCCACCGAACGAGCCGCCTCGCCCGCCGCCAGCCATCGAAACGTGCGATCCGAATCGCGAAGACGACGCCGAGGAGCCCATCGTGTGCGAGCTCGAAATGTTCGAAGCGGCCCGTGACGGTGAAATCGCCGAGCTGCGCGCCGAAGATGCCGCGCCGCCCGTCATTCCGCCCCGTCCATTTGACGCTCCCGCCGACATGCCCGCCCGCGAATTCGAAGCGACCATCGGCATGTTATTCGAACGCGTTCCCGCCGTGTTTCCTGTGTTGGGACCGCGCGCGCTTCCGTTCGCGGCGCCGCTATTGCCGCCGCGCGCCACGGTTGAATTTCCGCCGCGTGCGCCAGCGTTCGCACCGCCGCCTGAAAACGAATGCCAGCCACCGTCCGCATTCGCGCGAGTCGCGCCGCGCCCTGCCGGCCAACCCGACGACCGCGCATTCAGCGAGCCCGACGATCGTCCCGCCGAGCTTCCGGAATTGCGTGCGTTCGATGAAGGACCAGCCGCTCGGCCCGCGCCGCCGCCCGCGCCACCGTACGCTCCGCGCCCTGCGCCGCTATATCCTCGCGAAGCATAACCGCTCGGCCCGCGCCCGTAAGAACCCATGCCGCGCGCACCATTGCCTGGCGCTCCGCCGCGATAATCTCCATACCCGCCGCCGCGAGAAGCGCCCGAAGGTCCGCCGCCTCGATACGCGCCACCTCCACCGCCTCCGCCGCGCATCGCGCCGCCACCACCACCACCACCACCATGGAAGCCACCGCCGCCTCCACCTCCGCCGTGGAAACCACCACCGCCTCCACCGCCACCGTGGGAGCCGCCACCACCACCGCCGCCGTGTCCGCCACCGCCTCGCTGCGCGAATGCTGAGCCGGGTACGCACACAAATGCCACCAACGCTATGAATACAAATAGGAATTTAAAGCAGGTGGAAATTTTCATATCTATATCCTCCACCGGAGCCTTGGGAGCCGGGGACAGCTCCGCCAAGTTCCTGGTGATCGTACACCTATTTGATTGCCGATGCACCACTATGGTTGCAACTATCGAATCCTATGATTCAACGCCCGTTCGCGCGCTGCTCGAGGAGCGTATCAAACGACACCTCACGCATGCAAACACGCCATCGCCGGTTTAGTTGCGGTCATTTCCAAGCCTGATTTCGCTGAAACCGGCCGCTGCCCGCGCGCATCCAACCCCTAAGATGTCCTGCGGCCATTGACCACCTCCCGGCGGGTTCAATCGCAAATCCCAAACCACCCCAAGCCCCAAAGGAATTTCTGTGGATCGCCACTACGACCTGTTTGAAATCATGCCCGATGGTTCGCCCCTCTGGAAATGCTCGATTGCCGGCCACGAAAACGCCATTCAGCGCCTCCGCGAGCTCGCCGCTCTGACGCAGAACGAAGTGCGCGTCATGCACCTCGCTTCCAACACCATCATCGCCACCATGAACGTCCCGCCGGCCTGAGCCCTCGCCTCGCCGGCTCTTTTGAATCGTTGTTTGCCGTTCGTAGGGGCGCTGCTCGCTGCGCCCGCACCGGCGCCTCGTTCCGTTTCCCTGATATTTTTCGTCCTCGCCGCGCGTATTATTCCGCAGACGCAAGCAACCGCTGCTTGTAGCGCTTGCCGCGCCGCCAGTCGGCGTCTCGCCGGCTCTTTTGCTCGTATTTGCGGTTCGTAGGGGCGCTGCTCGCTGCGCCCGCTTGCCCTTAGGGACGAAGGGAGCGCGGTGCTAATCCGTGCGCCTGTCATTCTGCCTGCCCTGAGGTACGAAGGGAGCGGAGCGAAGAATCTCAGCGGCCGTTGCTTGGCAATACGCACGTTTACGAACTCCGATCGCGCAGGAGAGCTCATGTCCTTCGCAGCCACCGACTTCGAATTCAAGCAGCGCTTCTGGATGATCAGCGCGATCATCATCCTCAGCTTCTTCTGCTACCAATTCGATCACACCAACGCCGCCATCGCCCTCGCCCACAAGATTCTCGGCCCCGGCGTCTCCCCCGGCATCTCCGACGACTCGCCGCGCGCCGACCGCATCGAGCTTTCGATCTTCGCCGCCGGCGCCGCGTTCATCTATCTCGCCGCGCTCTTGCGCTCCTGGGCCGAATCCTACCTGCACAGCTCGATCGTGCACGACGCCGACCTGCACTCCGATCAGCTCGTCGCCGACGGCCCCTATCGCCATCTCCGCAATCCGCTCTACCTCGGCAGCGACCTGATGGTCGTCGGCCTCGGCCTGCTTGCCAGCCGCCTCGGCTTCGTCGTCATGGTCGTCGGCATGTTTCTTTTCACCTATCGCCTGATCCTGCGCGAAGAAGCCGGCCTGCTCGCAACGCAAGGTGAAAGCTATCGCCGCTATTTCAACGCCGTCCCGCGCCTCTGGCCCTCGCTGCTACCGCGCATCCCCTCGAGCGGCATCAAACCCAATTGGCGCGACGGCCTCACCGGCGAGCTTTTCATGTGGGCACTCGCCGCTGGCATGACCGCCTTCGTCATCACCCAGAAGATCTGGCTCTTCTACGCCGTCACCGCCGCCGGCTTCGCCATCTATTTCCTGCAAGCCTGGCTCCGCAAGCGCGCTCCCGCCTAGCATTGCGATTGTCATCTCCGGTTTCAGGAGTCCGATGGACTCCACCGGAGTCCGGAAATCGGACCCGCCTGCCCTGACGAAGGAAGGGAGCGAAGCCGCGCGCGTTTTTGCATTTCCCTCCTCGAAGCGTAGGGCGCGCAACGCAATCGAAGGATCGCTCTTGCGTTCACGCTCTTAGCCCATAGCCGTCTCCGTTTCTCGGCAAAATCCCGAAAGACAAAACACCCTTT
>JBOGNA010000194.1:0-15337 GCA_050746925.1 Candidatus Acidiferrales bacterium | reverse complement strand
GGCTGGGGTTGGCCAACGTGCGAGTAAGACCTGGATCACGATCGTGGGGGTGATCGCGGATGCTCGAACCGAGTCGCTGGCGAACGCGAGCGTTCCGCAAATCTATTTGAGCCTGTATCAGGAGACGCCCAAGGAGCTGGCCATCTTTCTGCGTGGAGACCTGAATGCGAGTGCGATACCGGAAGAGGTGCGCGCGATGGTGCAGTCCGTAGACCCGGAGCTACCGGTTTACGGGGCGCAGACGCTGAACGATGCGGTGACGGCGTCGCTGGAGCAGAGACGATTCTCGATGGATATTGTGGCGGCCTTCGCGGTAACGGCGTTGCTGCTGGCGGCGCTGGGAATTTACGGAGTGATTTCGTACATCGTGAGCGAGCGCACGCAGGACATAGGCATTCGCCTGGCGCTGGGGGCGCAGAGGGGGAAGATCATGGGGATGGTTCTGCGCCAAGGACTGGGGCTGGCGACGGCCGGCGCAGCGCTGGGACTGGTGGGATCGGTGATCGTGTCGCACCTGATGGCGGGGCTGCTGTATGGCGTGAGCCCCACGGATCTGCTGACGTTCGCGGGGGTCACCCTGGTGCTGACCGCGGTGGCGCTTGCGGCCAGTTATATCCCCGCGCGGCGGGCAATGCGTGTCGACCCGATGATCGCACTGAGATACGAGTAGTTTTTCGAAGTCTTAAATCCGAAGCTTCCCTCTGTCATTGGAGGTGAAGGTGCGGGAATTGTCGAGGCGATCGAACCGGGAGTCTCCAGCGTCAAGGTAGGCGATCGCGTTACGATCCCATTTTGAACATGGGCGGATTGGACTCGAAAACTATCGCCGAACCTACCCCATACGCGATCAGTACAACAGCCATGGGCCGTGAAATTGAACTGAGTGGCACCAGGGGGCTGCAAGCCGCCGGAGGCCTGCAGCCAGCGCCGAGTGCGGGCGCAGGATGTTGTACATCACCCGCCATTTTTCTATTACGACCTGCGCTTCCCTCAATGAATAGAAAATCTGCCCGGTCAGGTCACGTGCCGCCGTCGTGAAACTTGAGTCCGATTCGAGTCCGTTAAGGAGCAAATAGCGGCTAAAACCGTACATCAACGTGCAACACAAGCCGAAACGAGACAACAAGATTGTGTTTTCGGATTAACTTTGCAAGCAGGGGGTCACCGGTTCGATCCCGGTCACGTCCACCAAATTCCCCGCGTGGATCCTGCATGGCAACGAGCGAGCCGCCAGGTGCTGAGGGATCGCTTCCCTATCGACGCAACCAGGATCGTTTGAATTGCGCTGCGGCTCAGGGGCGCAGAGCGAGCGGCAGGCGGCGCACCCGCCTACCGGTGGCCGCGAAGACTGCGTTCGCGACCGCCGGAGCCACGGGCGGCACCGAGTGCTCTCCGAAACCCCCCGAGCTCGCGTCGCTCGCTACGATGTGGGTCTCCACCGCCGGCATCTCGTTCATGCGCATCACGCGGAAGTCTCCGTAGGTTCCCTGCACGGCGCGCCCTTCGCGGAAATCAATCTTGCCGTGCAGCGTGGCGGAAAGACCCCACGTGATTCCGCTCTCCACTTGCCCTTCGAGCCCGGCCGGATTAATGACGAGGCCGCAATCGACGGCGCACACAATTCGATGAACTCGCAAACCGCTGAAATCGCGCGCGACCGATACTTCCGCCACCTGCGCCATATAGCTATCCGCATGATAGACATTCGTTGCAAGGCCGCGGCCGAAAAGGCGATCGCGCGTGTGCACAAGCGGTTTCGCCCACCCCGATTTATCTCGCGCCGTTTCCAGCACTTTGATCATCCGGCTGCGATCGATCTCCTGACCGCCGAGAGTGACCACATTGCCCGGCTGCAGCAATTCGATGCGCAGTTGCAACGGGTCCTTCGCTAGCGCGCTGGCAACCTCGTCGAAAAATGACTCGCGAGCAAATACTCTCGACGGATACTCCACCGCCCGCCATGCCCCCGTCGGCACCGGCGAATCCACCGGCATGTAATCGACTTTCAGGTTCGGAAAATTGTAGAACGTGTCGAACGCGCCCCAGGGCGACTCGTCTGCCGCGTAGTGCTGCGGATCTTTTTTCTCTTCTTCGCTGGGCAGGCCGAACATCGAGAGGCCCGAACCGACGGACTTGTGGAGCCACGCCGAGATTCGCCCGTCCGCGCTAAGCCCGGCACGCATTTGCTCCACGGATGCGGGATGAAAGAACCCGTTGCGCATGTCGTCGTTGCGCGTCCAAACCAGCTGCACGGGTTTGCCGATCGCCTTCGAAAGCTCCACCGCCTCATCCGCGTAATCGACGAACAAACGCCGCCCGAATCCGCCTCCGAGCAACGTCGTGTGAACTTTGATCGCTTCCGG
The DNA here is from genome assembly GCA_050746925.1 of Candidatus Acidiferrales bacterium. Classification (GTDB taxonomy): domain Bacteria; phylum Acidobacteriota; class Terriglobia; order Acidiferrales; family UBA7541; genus Palsa-295. The sequence goes on along the minus strand of JBOGNA010000194.1, from coordinate 12,974 downwards.
TGCCAAACCCAGCATCTTTCCGATGTTGTCGAAGGCGGTCTGCGGAGTTTGCGTAGGGAGCCAGATCTCGCAGGAATCTTCGCGCACGTCCGCGGTGCAATTCATGGTTTCCAGCGGGGCATGCGCCTGAAATGGGTATTCGTACACTGCTTCCAATTGCCGAGCGGCAGCACCCAGCGCTCGAGTCGCGTCTCCTTCTCTCCGGATCGGATACCCTTCCTCGCTAAATGAACCTTTCAACCTTTCGATGAAACGTTCCGAATCAAAGTCGGCGTTCTTGCCGTGGTCCCACTCGATCCGGAGCGCTTCGCGGCCTTTCATCGCCGACCACGTATCGTCCGCCACCACCGCAACGCCGGTCGAGATACCGCTGTGAATCGGCACCACGTAACGTACTCCGGCGACTGCCAACGCTTTACTCTTGTCGAGCTTCGCGACGCGGCCGCCGAAGTAGGGGCACCGCTCCATCGTCGCGACAAGCATTCCCGGGACGCGCACATCGAAGCCGTAAACGGCGCTTCCGCGAACGATCGCCGGACCATCTGTTCGACGGAGGGATTTGCCGATCAGTTGAAAATCTTTTGGATTCTTCAGCGGCGGGTTCGCCGGCACCGGTTGCTGCGCGGCCCGCTCGGCGAGTTCGCCGTAAGTAAGCTTGCGCCCTGACGCCTCGTGAATCACCGTTCCGCGCGTGGCCCGGCAACCGGCTCGTTCCACACCCCACGCTTGCGCTGCAGCAGAAATCAGCATCTCTCGCCCTGTCGCCCCTGCCTTGCGCAATCCAAGAAACGTGCCCGAACTGCTGCCGCTTCCGCTTGTTCGCAATCGGATGCCTTTGAACCGCGCACCGGGCATCGCCTGTTCCAGCCGTACTTGATTGAGCTCTACTTCCAATTCCTCGGCAAGCGCAGCGGGCAGATTGGTGCGAACGCCCTGCCCCATCTCCGACCGCGTCACCCAGAGCGTAATCGTATTGTCCGGCCCGATCCGGATGTAGGCGTTCGGTTCAAACACCACGGGCGCCACCGACATAGCGCTCGCGTGAACTCCGCCTCCCAATCGGAACGCGATGGCAAGACCGGCGCTCGAATACACGCCGTCTCGCAGGAATGCGCGACGCGTAAGTTTCATGCGCGCGTTCCTTCTTGGGCGGCCCGATGAATCGCCCGCTTCATGCGTCCATACGTCCCGCAGCGGCAAACCGAATCTGACATCGCTACGTCAATTTCCGCGTCGGTGGGGCGCGGGTTTTTCAGAAGCAGCGCCGCTGCCGTCATGATCATGCCCGGCTGGCAATAGCCGCACTGCGCGACATCCTCCTCAATCCAGGCCCGCTGGCACGGATGGCTCCCGCTGGCCGATAACCCTTCAATGGTTGTGTAGCTCCGGCCGTCCGCCTCAGAAATAGGAATCTGGCAAGCGCGCACCGCCAGGTCGCCTTGATGAATTGTGCAGGCGCCGCAAACTCCCACGCCGCAACCGTATTTCGTTCCCGTCATTTGCAGCAGGTCGCGCAGGACCCAGAGAAGCGGCGTGTCCGGCAGTGCCGTCACATCGTGTTTCTTGCCGTTAATTGTGCAGGTAAATCGAGGCATGATTATCCCTACGCTTTTACCGGCGTCCTACGCCCCTATTGACGAATCACAACTGGATTGGTCTCACCTGGGATGTTGACTGCGACGAAAATTACCGTGTACAACCGAGGTATGGCACGCGGCACTCCAAGAGGAATGCGATGTGCAGAGGCACTGGATAGACGGCGCCCGTCACAAACTCACCATCACCTGCAGAAATACAAGGTAAACCGATGAACGAGATCTGGTACACACGCTACGAAAGCCCGTTGGGAATGATGTTGCTTGCGGCGGACGCGCGCGGGCTGCGGCTGATTAGTTTCGCGGAAGGCTGGCGGCCTGAGCGTCCACAACCCGGCTGGCGCGAGGATCGTGCGCCCTTCGATGAAACGATTCGCCAGCTCGGCGCGTACTTTGAAGGCAGGCTGAGGGATTTCAATTTGCCACTATCGCTCGAAGGCACGGAATTTCAACTTCGCGTCTGGCATGCGCTGTGCGAGATTCCGTACGGTGAAACGATCTCGTACGGCCAACTCGCACATCGTCTCGGAAATCCGAAGGGGGCGCGCGCGGTGGGTTTGGCCAATGGCTCGAATCCGATTCCGATCGTTGTTCCTTGTCACAGAGTGATCGGCAGCAACGGCAGCCTGGTTGGTTACGGCGGAGGGCTTTCGAACAAGAAAGCGTTGCTCGCTTTGGAAAGCCGTCAGGCGAGTTTGCACCTCGGAGCACGCGGAGCCCACGCCGGCTAGGCCAGACGGTTTACGTGAGTTGACATGAACGCGTCAATATCCGGCAAAGGCGTCGAGCGGAAATCGCCCGCCGTTGCGGCGATCGTTTTCGCTGGACTTGTATCGGGCGCGCTCGACATAGCCGCTGCGTTTGTTACCTGGGCGCCTCAGGGCGTCTCGCCGGGTAGAATCCTGAAAGGGATCGCGTCCGGCCTGCTTGGTCCAGCTGCTTTCCACGGCGGCTCGGCGATCGCAGCGCTTGGACTGGCGCTCCATTTTCTGATCGCTCTCTCCGCAGCCGCGGTCTTTTATGCTGCAAGCCAGAAGTTGAGCATCATGACCCGGCAGCCAGTCCTATCGGGCGTGCTCTACGGCGTGTGCGTTTACATCGTCATGTACTGGATCGTGATGCCGCTTTCGCGATTTCATCCCGGCCACACGCTCAAAACTTCAATCATCGCTATCATCACGCACGTGATTTGCGTCGGCCTGCCGATCTCGCTCGTCGTCCGTCGCTACTCGCGGTAGCTCGCTGGTGAATTCGAGGAACACGCCAAACGCGACGGTGCAACATCTGATTGGATCGGACGGACTCTCGTCCTACTGGTTTTGTTTGCCGAGGCGCTTCAACGTGCGGTGCCGTACTTTGCCAAACGCGCGGTTCAGAAAATGGTCGCGCGTGAGGAAAGGCAGAACGAGATTGCGGCGTTTTTCCACCCTAGTGCGCGCCCGCTTCAATCGTACGTCTCCGCCAAACGACGCGAGCGCCGCGTCGAGCGTATCGAGCGCTTTTTCCCTCCGCCCCGCCAGCGCGTAAACCTCCGCCAGATTCAGATGGAACTGCACCTCGTGGCGCCGGAGCGTTACCGCGACTTCGCAAAGCTCTGTTGCTCGGTCCCATTTGCGTTCCGCGCGAGCGAGCGACAGCCCCAGGAACGACACATAGAACGGATTGTGCTTCTCCGATTCAAATGCGGTACGCAGGTGGACGAGAGCTTTCTGAGGATAGCCGTCCTTGAGTGCTCGAAGACCTTGCTTAAACTCGGCGACAAGATCGAGTTGAGCCGTGGCCATTTGTGTTCTCCGATCGAAGTCCGAGATTTCTCGGAGATTTCAGGCTGCAAATGCTAAGCGGTGTGCCTACTGTAAGAACTCTTCGACCTGAAAATCTACTGTCCTTTAGGACAGTTTTTGTTCCGAGCGGCGCCACGGGTCCCATAGCCTAGGTCAAGGATGCAGGCTTTTGGCAGTCCTCCCGCCGACCCGATCGTTACCTTAGCTCCGAAGTCCAACCTGTCACAAAGTACTATTGGCCGTTTCCGAGGCTTTCGCGAGAATTGCCGTGCGGTCTGACTTCTCGTGAATCCGGGCTTGCGCCTCTCAGGCAGCCTCCCGGACTTGGGGCACAGAATGAAGGCTCGGATTCTCCTATTTTGTTTGTTCGCCGCTGGCGCCACTTCGGCCCGCGCGGATTCCGTCAGTTACGCGCAATGCGGCACGTACGACGCCTACCTCCTGATTTACAAAACCACGCAGCGATTCGAAGAACTCGGAAAATTGCGCTGTGGCGAGCAGGTGGAAGTGCTGAATCGCTCCGGCGCCTACGACCAGATTCGCACGATCGACGGCAGGCTCGGCTGGGTGCGCGATTCCGATCTTTCTGCAACCGCTCCGCCGCCTCAGCGCGTATATACATTCGGGTTGAGCGAAACGCCGAAGCCGTCCGAGCCGGCGCCTGCTCCCAAACCTCCGGTGTACGGCCTGACGAACGAGGATGTCCTGGCCATGCATCGGCGCCATCCGGGCTCCGAGCTGATCGTCAAGAAGATCCGCTCCTCTCACTGCGAGTTCGATACCTCGCTCGAGGCGATTCAGCGGCTCAAGGCAGCCGGCGTATCCGATAAAGTGATTTTGGCGATGATGGAGACTCCCGTTGTTTCCGCCGAGTCTGAGCGCAGAGCGCCCGAAAGCGTGGACGTAAATGTTCCGGACGGCACGGCGATCGAAGTCGAGTTGAAAGGAAACATTTCCGCGGAAGAAGTTCAGGAAGGCGCGATTGTAGAGATGTCAGCAGCCGAGGATCTCGTCGTGAACGGAGTGCCCATCGTGCAGCGTGGCTCGGCGGCGCGCGCTCGGATTCTGGCCGTCCGGCAGCCGGGTGCGCATGGCGGCGGGGGAGAGATCGCGTGGTTCATGCAGGATATCGTCGCCACCACCGGCGATCGCCTTCCCGTAACATTTGCTGCGAAACAAGCGGGCAACCTCAAGACGAAGAACTTCGAGGGCTATCCGTTCTTCTTGTCCGACTATCACAAAGGCGGCACGGCGATCAAAGCGGACGATCGGCGTTTTCGCGTCGTCATCCACGGCGACACGGTGCTGACGGTTTCGCAATCGCTCACCGCGGCGCTGCCGGCGCGATCCAAGCCGAAAGCGCAGGTGGTTCGACAGGTCTCCGTCGAACCTGCGGCCTCGGCTGAAACTGCGCCACCGCCGCAGGCCACTCCCGAGGAAGCAAAACCGTAGAATCGCCGGATCGCATTGAGCGCCATATCCACTCCCGGAGAAAACTTGCACCCGCCCAAGCGGCGCTCCGTGCTGCGCTGCCCGCTCGTCGCTTCCGCCGAGGTCACCGAACTCGGTTCGGGATCGAGCGCCAAACTCTCGGCGCGAACCTCCGAAATCGGCCTGGGAGGCTGCTACATCGACACGCTCAATCCATTTCCCGAGAGTACGCACGTCCATTTGCGAATTCTGAGGGATGGCGGCGTTTTCGAAACCAATGCCAAAGTGGTCTATAACGACACGAGATACGGAATGGGTCTCGCGTTTGCTGAAACAACTGCTGAACACCGGGCGGTTCTTGAAAACTGGCTCACCGAGCTCGTCACGAAGCTCAAACCAAGCTGAAACTGGCGGGCTGCTTCGTCATTCGTAACGAAGCGCAACCAGCGGATCCACTCGCATTGCGCGGCGCGCCGGAATGTAGCACGCGAGCGTTGCCACCGCGACGAGCAGCGAAATCGCAACCGAGTACGCCACCGCATCGACGGCTCCCGTGTTCACCAGCAGGTTCGCAACGATTCGCGAGACCGCGAGCGAAATCGCGAGCCCCACCGCGAGTCCAATCAGAACGAGCTTCAATCCCTGAGACAGCACGAGGCTGAGAATATTTTCCCGCTGCGCTCCGAGCGCTATCCGGATTCCAATTTCGTGAATGCGCTGATTCACCGCGTACGAAATCACCCCGTACACGCCCACCACCGCAAGCAGCAGGCCCAGCGCGCCCAGGCCACCCGCGAAAATCGCAGCGATGCGCAGCAGGAAGAATCCATTTCCGCCCTGCAGCGCTTCGTTCATGCTCATCACGTCGAACACCGGAAGATTCGGATCGATCGCGTGAATTTGATCCTCGATCGCGCGAATCAGAATCCCAGGGGCAACATTGGCGCGCACCTGCAACACACGCACCGGGCTGTAGTTCTGCGACAGCGGAACGTAAAAGTGCCGGACGGAATCTTCACCGATGAAATTCACCTTGCTGTCCCGCACCACTCCCACGATCTCGGATTCCGTCGCGCCGTTTTTTCCAAAGCGAAAGCGCTGCCCAATCGGATCTCGGCCGGGCCAGAATTTCCGCGCCATCGTTTCGTTGATCACGGCGACGCGATGCGAGTCGTTTTGATCCCGTTCTTCAATCGCGCGGCCTTCGACGAGTTCAATCCCCATCGTGCGAAAATAATCCGGGCTCACTTCGTTGTAGCCGATCCGCGGAACCTCGCTTTCGGGAAGGCCTTCCTGGCCCGTCTTCCAGGTGGGAGCGCCGTGGCTGTAGTAACCGAGCGGCACGGAGTAGGCAAAGCTGGCAGATTCAACGCCCGGCAGGTCTCGAACTCTTTCGCGGGCTTCACGATAGAAATTGCTTCCTCTTTGCTCGTCGTAACCGAGCTGTGAAACATCCATCGTGAAATTCAGAACATGCTCGGGCTTGAATCCCAGATCCATTTTCTGCGCGCGCTCCAGACTGCGGAGAAACAATCCCGCCATGATCAGGACGACGAGAGAACCCGCCGCCTGAGCCGCTACGAGAACGCTCCGGAGCCGGTTCTGTCCCGCGCCGCCGGTGGAAGTTCGTCCGCTCTCGTGCAGCGTGATGTTGAGATCCAATCGCGACGCGCGCCACGCCGGCGTCAGCCCCGCAAGCAATCCCGCAACGATCGCGATCGACGCAACATACGCAAACATGCGCCAATCGAAGGGAAGATTGGTGCGCAGCGGAAAATCACCCGGAAGGCGGATCGCTTCAATCCATTTCATGATCCAGAGTCCCAGCGCCGCTCCCCCCGCGCCGCCGAGCAGGGAAAGCAGCAGGCTCTCGGTGAGAAGCTGGCGAAACATGCGAGTCCGGCCCGCGCCGAGCGCCGCGCGGATGGCCATTTCTTTCGCACGCGTAGAAGCGCGCGAGAGCAGCAGATTCGTCACGTTGACGCACGTAACGATGAGAACCAGGCCTACGAGTCCGAGAAAAACGGTGGCGATCAACGGCCACATGCTCGCAGAAGACGCTTCCGGCCGCGCGAGTTTTTCCGGAATCACATCCATGCGCAGGCCTTTGTTGGTATCCGGATACTCTTTTTCGAGGCGATCGGCAATCACCTGGAGCGACGCCTCGGCTTGGGCGATCGAGACTCCGGGCCTGAGGTGCGCCAGAGCTCGCATCTGGCGATCGGCGCGATTGGTCAGCGTCTTCGCTGCATCGAGCTGGCTGACAACCGAGCCGAGCGGCGCATACACGTCCGATTCGACGATGTAAAACGTGCCGTGAAAATTCTTCGGTCCAACGCCGACGATCGTTACCGGACTGCCGTTCAAATCGACCGTCTTGCCGATGACGGACGAATCGCCATTGAATCGCCTCTGCCAATAGGAATACCCGAGCACCAGATACGGATCCCGTCCCGGTGTGGCGCCTTCCGACGGCAGGAACACCCGGCCGAGAGCGGGCTGAATCCCGAGCGAGGTGAAGTAGTTTCCTTCGACGTACGTCACGAGAACGCGTTCGCTGCGATGGTCCGCGCTCAAGCCGGCGAAATGAATCAAGTATGCCGTCATGTCCGACAGCACGTTGTTCTGCGCCTCGAGATCTTTGAAGTCGAGACGGGAGATCTCTCCCGGGCCGTTGCCATCGGACATATGTTGCGCGATGACGACAAGGTGACTCGCATCTCTAACGGGGAGCGGATTGAACAGAAAGGAATTCACGACGCTGAAGACCGCAGTGTTCGCGCCGACACCTACCGCGAGAGTGAGCACCGCAATCGCGGTGAATCCAGGGCTCTTCGCCAGCATGCGGATTCCGTAACGAACGTCCTGCCATAAATCTTTCATCGGCGCACCTCAAGTGTTGACAAGAGATACGCGCTCAGCCGCGGAATTGTTCATTCTGACGCGCATGAAGATCAGCCGCCGAAGAAATTGCGCGCGAGGAAAAGGACGTTGGCAGGACGCTCGGCCAGCCGGCGCATAAACCAGGGATACCAGAACGTGCCGTAGGAAATCAGGACGGCGGAACGGTAGCCCTCTTGTGCGAGTCGAAGCTGTTCGGCGCGCTGGATGCCGTAGAGCATCTGGAATTCGAGCAGATTTTTAGGAACTCCTTGCGCGGCAGCCCATTCGATCAAGCTCCCGATGATCGCCCGGTCGTGCGTGGCGATGGCGGCGCGCACGCGCGCTTTGCGGGCTTCCGGGCTCAGCAATCTTTTCGCGAGTTCCATATAGCTTGCATCGACGTCCGATTTTTTGGGATACGCGATCTCGGCGGGCTCGTTGTAAGCGCCTTTCACGAGGCGGACCCCTGCGCCAATCGCAATCAGGGAGTCGAGGTCTTTTCCGGTGCGATAGAGATACGCCTGCACGCAGACGCCGACGTTGGCATACACCCGTCGCGCGCGAAGATAGAGTTCAAGCGTGACGTCCACATAGGGGCTTTGTTCCATATCGATCCAGAAAGTCTTTTCGGGCGGCGTGGCTTCGATCAGCTTCGCGAGATTCGCGTAGCAGAATTCCCGATCGAGATCGAGACCGAGCTGCGTGAGTTTTACGGAGACTTCGGTGGGCAGAGCGGCTGCGCGGATTTGCTGGAGGACGTCAAGATAGTGCTGCGTGATGGATTCCGCTTCGGCGTGGTCGGAAATATTTTCACCGAGATGCGTGACCACCGTCGCGATCTGCTTTTCCGCCAGCTGGCGGGCGGCGGCGAGCGCGTCTTCCACGTTTTCACCGGGCATGAAGCGCGTGACGGTGCGGCGCAGGACGCGGTAGCGCGGCGCGTTCGCGCGCATCCACGGGCTTTCGGAAGCCTTCAAGATCGCGCGGCGCATCAGGCTCATTCGCTGGTTTCTCTCGCTCGAATTCTACCGGCTCGAACTGAGCGCCTCCATAAATCGCGGATAGAAATCGACACCCGCGTAAAACGACCAGACAGCGAGGCGCTCATCGCGGCCGTGCGAGCGATCGTCATTGGGATCCATCCACAGGCCGGAAACGCCGTAGGTGGGGATCCCGGCAGCGCGTGAGTAGGCTCCATCGGAAGCGCCCGTTTCCATCACCGGGACCACTGGAACGCCGGGCCACATTTCCGCCGTAACTTTCTCGAGCGTGCCCATCAGATCGGGCCGCAGCGGTGAAGGAGGATTGGCCAAGCCGACGATCGTGCCCGCGAGAATCTGCGAAACCGAAATCTTGGGATCGGCGACCACTCTTTCGAGTGTCGCTTGAACTTCTTCGGCTGAGTGCCCCGGCAAAATCCGGCAGTTCACGGTGGCGCGAGCCATCTGTGGAAGTGCGTTATTGGCATGGCCGGCATCCAGTCGCGTGGCTACGCAAGTGGTGTGTACAATGCCGTTGTAGTAAGGCCGCGTGGAGAGCCGTTCGAGCGCGGCCGCATCGGGCGGATCTTTCAGGATCGCTTTCATATCGGCGCCCAAATCGCCGCCCACGATCGCCGACATGCGATCGAGATAGGCGCGCGTCACTTCATTCAGCTCGAACGGAAACTTGTAATGCTCGAGCCGCACCAGGCCGCCGGCAAGCTGATAGATCGCATTATCCGCAACGGGCAGGGAGCTGTGGCCGCCGGGGTTCGTGACCTTGAACTCGTAGTCGCGGTAGAGCTTTTCCGTGGCCTGAATCGCGACCATCGTTTTCTTCTCGCCGACCATTTGAAACGTGCCGGCATCGGGATTCAGTGCGTATTCCGCATCGACGAGATCGCGATGATTTTTCAGCAGCCACGAGACTCCATTCGAGGCGCCGCCTTCTTCATCGGCGGTGAGAGCGAGGATGATGTCGCGATCGGGCTTGAAGCCTTCCTGCTTCATGCGAATCATGGCCATCATCAGGAAGGTGTCGCCCGATTTCATATCGATCGAGCCGCGGCCGTAGAAGTAGCCATCCTTCTCGAGGAATGTGAAGGGATCGACGGACCAGTCTTCGCGGCGCGCTTCGACCACATCGAGGTGGCCGATCATGAGAATCGGTTTGCGAGCGCCGGTGCCGTGGAGGCGGGCAACCAGATTTCCTTTTCGCGGGGTAGGGCCGCCGATGTAGAGGTCGGACTCGGGATAGCCGGCATCGCGGAGGCGCTTGGCCATGGCTTCGGCGGCGACGGTGGTGCTTCCGACCGAATCCGACGTATTGATTTCGATGAGTTGCTTATAGATGTCGCGCGCCAGTTGATGCGTGGCGTCGTTCGATTGCGACTGCGCGTGAAGCGAGGCCGGAAACGCCAGGCACACCAGAATGGCGAGGGTGAGCCAAGGTCGAAGGGTCATTGGGTCTCCTGAGTCAAGAAGAGGGAGACTACCAAAGTCTGGTGAGCGATGCCACTCGGGAGAGGAATTCGGAGCCCCTGATTTCACTCAGTAGGGGCGCGTCTAAGCCTGCCCGCCAGTTTCCTGGCGGGACGCGCCCGCGCTGCCCACCCCAACGCCGTGCTATCTCGCAAGCCGTTTTCCCTCGTCGGGTCGCCAACGAGAGCATTAAGCTAAAAACGCTAGAACGGCGGCAGGGAGTACGGAGTTTCGGTTGGCGATTCGAGCAGAAAGATGGCGTAACGATAGACAGCAACTTTTGTAGCGTCGGGAACGCCGCCGGCGGTGAAGATCTGGCCGAAGGCGGCGTGAAGCTGGTGGATTTTCTCTTCGGGGAGCAAGCCAAGAAGTTCGCCGAAATGATTCTTTAATTTGGTGAAGGCGTCGGATTGTTCGGGTGTGAGCGGCGGAGGATTGAAATTCTTCTGTTCGTACGCGAGGTAGAACTCGTAGCGGAACTGTTTTTCGTAAAGCGCGGCGTAAGCCTTCTTTTGTTCGCCGGCCGGCGGATCGGTTGCGGCAAGTGCCTGCGAGGTGAAATCGTTGAGCGCCTTCTCGAAATCGCGGAAGTTTCCGCGCGCGCCCATGAGCGGGCCTTTGCCGGATTTGGCCAGAGCGGAGGCGAGGCGGCTGGTTCGCGCGTCGTAGCATTTTCCGTAGGCCGCGACTGCCTGAATCGTGCTGGCAGAGGTCGCGTCTTTCGCGGCGGCGATTGTCTTCACCCAGCCGGCGGAAGTCATCTGCAGGACTTGCGTACAGGTGAGGCCGAGGCGATCGGCAGGGGCGGCGGACGAAGTGCGTTTCGATTCTTTCCGAGCCGTCTGACCGCGGACCGGTCCACCGAGGCACAGAGCAAGCGCCAGTGCGATGTACGCGTTGAGTTTCATGAGATTGAGATTATACCGACAAATATTGAACGAGAATTACCCACAACAATTTGCGGTCGTCTGATGCCGAAGCGGCAGTGAGCGCGCTGCATCAACTGAACGCGAGCGAAGCCGGCACGGCGGATGCAAACGGCGTGGCTTGGACCCGCCCTGGTGCGGAAACATAATGCGTCACCCGGTCGAGTACTTGGTGTCCACGAGGTCGAGCTCGTATTCGAGCTTGCGCAGGGTTTCATCGCCGATTTGATTCTGGTTGCGCAGGTTCAGGATGGTGGCGCGCTGGAGGGCGCGAATCTGGCGGGAGAGTTCCAGAAAGCGGTCGTAATGCCGCGGGTTACTGTCGGAGGCTGTGGCTTCTTTCGCCTCCAGACGGCTGAGGAGGTGCCGCTGAGTGTGAATGAGTTCGTCGTAAACCGGCTCGTACTCAGCACCGTCGTTTTCCCGCGCCGATTCCAGGTAGGCGAGAGCCGCCTGGATCATGTCGCGGCGGGCGTTCTCCTCATCAACGTCGACGCCGCCGGAACTGGCTAGACCGAGCCAGCGAATGAGCGGGGGCAGCGTGAGTCCCTGCAGGACGAGCGTGACAAAGATGACGGAAAACGTGAGAAAGATAATCAGATTACGCTGGGGAAACGGCGAACCGTCGTTCAAATACTCGGGGAGAGAAATCGCCGCCGCCAGCGCGACGACGCCGCGCATGCCTGTCCAGCCGAGGACAAACACCGTTTTCGGGCCGGGCAGCGGCTCGCGCTGGTGGAGAATCCGCCGGCGGATGAAATTGGAAACCCACGCTCCTGGATAAACCCACAGCATGCGAAGAAGAATCACACTTGCGCTGAAAACCCCACCGAGAAAAAGCAAGCGCCCGATCGTGTATTCGTGAATCCCCGCGAGAACATACGGGAGCTGGAGGCCGATCAATATGAACACGAATCCATTCAGGATGAACGTGAGTGTGTCCCAAACCGCGTAGCCGCGGAGGCGTGCGCCGACGGAAAGATAGAGCGAGCTTTTGTGTCCAAGATAGAGACCGCAAACGACGGTGGCGAGGACGCCGGAAGAGTGCGCGGCTTCGGCGGCGAGGTACGCGAAGTAGGGAGCGATGAGGCTGATGGTGATTTCGATGGAAGCGTCGTCGATTCTTTTTTCGAAGTAGTAGATCAGCTTCGCCACTATGAGGCCGATGACGATGCTGGAGCCGATCAGATACAGCAAGACCTCGGCGCGCATGGCGGCGCCGGGGATGTGTCCGGAGACGACGAGACCCACCGCAAACTCGAGCGCCAGCAGGCCGCTGGCGTCGTTGACGAGGCTTTCGCCTTCGATCACGGAAGTGAGGCGCTTGGGGAGACCGACGCGCTTGGCGATGGACGTGGCGGCAATGGCGTCGGTGGTGCACACGACCGCTCCCAGCACCAAGCCCAGCCGGAAATCAAAGCCGGGAAGAAACCACTGCGAAATGTGGGCCACGCCACGCACGGTGAAAAGAACCAGGCCCAGCGCGAGCATGGAGATGCTGACGAGGTTGTAACGAAACTCGCGCCACGAAGTGACGAAAGCGGAAGAAAAAAGAAGCGGCGGCAGGATGACGAGGAACACCATGTCCGGATTCAGCGCGACGTGTGGGATGCGCGGAAAAAAACTAAGGATCAGGCCACCGATAACGAGAATGATCGGATAGGGAGTCGAGAAACGCTTGGCGAGTGCGGCGAGCCCTGCGACAAACAGCAGGAGGAGAAGAAAGATCAGTTCGGTGCTGTGGATGCCAGTGGCTTCCATGACGGTGGAATAAAGATAGCGGCAAGGAGGCAAGGAGACAAGGTGGGCGAGAAATTCAATCGCGGCGGACTACTGACGGGCAAGTTACGCTCGAATTCTTCGTCGGGCTCAGGATCACCACACTTTCCGAGG
>JBOGNA010000193.1:0-33825 GCA_050746925.1 Candidatus Acidiferrales bacterium | reverse complement strand
ATGCCGTGCCCGCTCCGCCCGCGCCACCTTACGATCAGACCATGCCATTCGCCGTTCTGTAGCGCCGGCGTCCCGCCGGCTCTTTTGCCGCCATGCTGCACCAACCGTCCCAAAACGGAACAGATTAGCACTCTCGTTCCTTCTTGACGCGCAAGTTACTATATGGTAATCTGTCCAGCGGTGAAAAAAGTGCGACGATCGGCCCCCGCATCACGCGCCTCCCAGGAGGCGAAATAGCCCCCGCCAGGGGCGTCCGCACCCACTACCCCCTCAAATTTCTAATCGCGAATACGGGATTAGAATTCTCCGTAACTCACAGAAAACAAACATCCGAGGTCATTTCTAATCGCGAATGGATTGCGTTTTGCCAATTCGCTTTCGAGCGTTCCGCGCAGCTCTCAGCACTGCTTCAACCACCGCGCCACATCCTTCGCGTGATACGTCAGGACGATCTCGGCGCCCGCCCGCTGGATCCCGGTCAAAACCTCGAGCACCACCCGTTTCTCGTCGATCCATCCGTTCCGCGCCGCAGCCTTCACCATCGCGAATTCGCCGCTCACGTTATACGCCGCCACCGGCACATCGAACCTCTCTCGAACCCGTTGAATGATATCGAGATACGGCAGCGCCGGCTTCACCATGATCATGTCCGCGCCCTCTTCCAAATCGAGCGCCACCTCGCGCAACGCCTCCCGCGCATTGGCCGGATCCATCTGATAGCTTCGCCGGTCGCCAAACTGCGGTGCCGACTGCGCCGCCTCTCGAAACGGCCCGTAGAACGCGGAGCAATACTTCGCCGCGTAGGAAAGAATCGCCACGCCCTCGAATCCGTTGGCGTCAAGTTTCGAACGGATCGCACCCACTCGGCCGTCCATCATGTCCGACGGCGCCACGATATCGGCACCAGCCCGCGCGTGGGACAGCGCTGCATCGGCCAGCCGTTCCACGCTCGGGTCATTCAGAATCTCGCCTTTGCCCGCATCCACCACGCCGCAATGCCCGTGGTTCGTGTACTCGCACAAGCAAACATCCGTAATCACCAGCAGTTCGAGCTTCGCTTTTTTGATCGCTTCGATCGCCCGCTGCACCGCGCCGTGCGCCGCCGAAGCCTCGGACCCGATCTCATCCTTTTCGTCGGGCAACCCGAACAAAATCACCGCTGGAATTCCCAGCCCCGCCACCTCGCGGCACTCCTCGACGATCTGGTCCACCGACTGCTGAAAGATCCCCGGCATCGAGCTCACTTCCACCCGCACGCCGCTCCCCGGGCACGCGAACATCGGATATACCAGCCCGCTCGTCGAAAGCCGCGTCTCGCGCACAAATCCGCGCAGCGCTTCGCTGCGCCGGAGTCGCCGTGGCCGTTGAATTGGAAATGTCATACCCGCCTCGCCTGCTCTTGCGCTCGTTTCGTTTGGCTTCTCATCCCTGTCCACCCGTCATCGCACCCTTCGCGCCCGAATCCCGCCGTTCGTAGTATTTCACCAGCGAATCCACCAGTCCCGCCGCGGACGCTTCGTTCGCCTCGATCGCCACGCGCGCGCCGCCCTCGCGCAAGGCGCGCGCCGTCGTCGGCCCGATCGCCGCAAAATCCATTCGCGACGATAGTTCCGCCAGCAGCTCCGCTCCGATCGCGTCACCCAAATTTTGATACGCGGACGGACTCGCGAACACAATCGCGTTCACTTCCCCGCGTTGCACTCGAATCACGAGCGTGGGATCCAAATCCGGCGCCGCCGTCCGGTAAGCCACGATATCCGTCACCCGCGCCCCCATTTGCCGCAGCGCCTTCGGCAATCGCTCGTCGCTTCGATCGCTGCGCGGTAGAAGAACTTGCCCGTCCGCCAGCGAGCCGCTCAACTCTCGAGCCAGCGCTTGCCCAGTGCTCCGTCCAGCCGTGTGGTCCACGCGGAATCCAGCTTCCGCCGCTGCCCGCGCCGTCGCCGAGCCTACCGCCGCTATCTGCGGGCCCGGCGCTTGCATCGTTTTGGGATTTAGGCCGAGCTCGCGGCAACGCTGCGCAAGGTATCGCACCGCATTCTGGCTCGTCAGCAAAATCCAGTCAAACCCCGAAACCGCGCTCAACGCCGCATCGAGCGTGTCCCAATTCGTCGGCGCCGCAAAACTCACGGTGGGCAGTATGAATACACTCGCGCCCACACGCTCCAACTCGCGAATCAATTCCTGCGCCTGCTCGGGCGCGCGCGTCACCACGATGCGCTTCCCCGCAAGCGGTTGGCTAGCCCTGTCCAACGGACCGTCCCGCGAGCTGCAAAATTCGCGCCGCGCCGGCGCTCAGCAGATCGCCCGCGACCTTGCGGCCCAGGTCAATCGCTTCTCTCTCCGACCCGCAATGCGCCACCCCTCGCCCGCGCACCCTTTCCTCACCATCTGCCGAAAGCACGCACGCATCCAAAATCAACTCATCGCTCTCGAATCGTCCCCACGCGCCGAGTGGCAACCGGCATCCGCCCTGGAGCCCCGCGAGCACCGTCCGCTCGGCGGTGACGGCCAACATCGTCTCGCGATCCACCAGTTCGTTCACAAAACGAAGCTCGCTCTCGCGGGCCGCCAGAAATTCCAGCCCCAGAGCTCCCTGCCCCACGGCAGGCAGCATGATCTCGGGAGAAAGCACCTCCGCGATTCGCGCCGCAGCACCCAGGCGATCCAGTCCGGCCTTTGCCAGCACCATTGCGTCGCATTCGCCGATCGACACTTTTCGCAAGCGGGTATCCACATTTCCGCGCACTTCGACGATCTTGAAATCGCGCCGGAACTGCCGCAGCTGCGAAGCTCGCCGCAAACTGCTCGTCCCCACCCGCGCGCCGTGCGGCAGATCCTTCAGCGTTTCACCGTGCTGCGAAACGAGGGCGTCGCGCGGATCCTCTCGCGGAAATACGATCGCCAGCTTGCAATCGCTGGAGAATTCCGTGGGGACATCTTTCATGCTGTGCACGGCCAGGTCGGCGCGATCCGCCAGCAGCGCGTCTTCGAGTTCCTTCGTAAAAATGCCGCGAATCCCGATCTGCTCGATCTGTGCCGATGCAAAACGATCTCCCGAAGTCTTTACCACGACGATTTCGCTTTCGACTCCGAACGATTTCGCAAGCGCATCGCGCAGATGATTCGCCTGCCACAAAGCCAGGGCGCTGCCACGCGTACCAATCCGCAGCGGCTTCAATCTTTCTCCTCGTCCTTCGCTTCGTCCAGGCCGAATAAATGCCGCAACGCGTCGAGCCCCGCCAGATGCCCGCGCATTTCCCTGCTGCGCCGCAGCTTTTGCGACGGCTGCTCCAGTACGCGCTCGATCAGCTCCTCGGTGATGTGCGCGATCCGCGCGCGCTCTTCCGGCGACACGTCATCCATCTCGCTCAGCTTCTCCCGGATCAGCATCTCGCGGTGCTTATGAAAACTGTGGCGCAAATCGTTCACAATCGACCCGGCCTCGAGCGCCGCTCGCCAAGCCTCGAATTTTGCGATGTGTTCGGCAACGATTGCTTCCGCGCGCGGAACCTCCGCCTCGCGCGCTTTCTTGTTCTGCTCGACGATCTCACCCAGATCGTCGATGTTGTAAACGTACAGATTGTAGAGTCCCGCCGCGTCGCCGGTCACATTTCGAGGCACGCCCAAATCCACCACGAACAGGGGCCGCCCTTCCCGCGCTGCGATCGCTCGCTCCAGCAGCGCGCGCGTCAGCACCGCGCCCGACCCGCCCACCGACGCAATCAAGATATCCGGAACGCCCAACACGCCTTCGAGCGCCGACCACTCGATCGCTTCACCGCCCACCCTCCGCGCCAGCTCCTCCGCATGATCGTAAGAACGGTTTACGACGCGCAATTTCCCGATGCCGCGATTTCGAAGGTTCTCGACGACTTGCTCCGCCACCGAGCCGGCCCCCAGGATCAGCGCCGAATGTCCTTTCAAATTTCCAAACACACGCTCGGCAAGTTTCACGCCCGCGAGCGCCACCGACATCGGCCGCGCACCCACCTCCGTTTCCGACCTCACCCGCTTGCCGACTTCAATCGCACCCTGAAACATGCGATTCAACACAGGACCGGTGGATCCGTGATCGAGTGCCTGGCCGTAGGCGGTCCGCAGTTGTCCGAGAATCTCCGCTTCGCCCAGCATCATGGAGTCGAGCCCGGAAGCGACGCGAAAGAGGTGCCGCACTGCGTCGGCGCCCACCCACCGGTAGAGCCGCCCGTTCAAATCCGCGCGCGGCACGCCGTGAAACGACGTCAGAAAAACTTCCATCGCTTCCGCCGCCAGCGGTCCGGGCTCGGCGGGAACTCCGTACAGTTCGCTTCGATTGCAGGTGGAGAGCACTACGGCTTCCTCGACGATTCCCTGCTTGCGCAATTCTTCCGCAGCGGCAACCGCTTGCTCCGGGCTGAACGCCACTCGTTCGCGGATTTCAACCGGCGCTGTGTGATGGCTGCAACCGATCAGCGCCACTTGAACTCGCGCCGCTCCGGTACGTTTCGTCTTGGCCAGCGTAGGCATAGGTCAGAAGTAGCGGTGGAACCTCGTGAGGTAGAAATTCACAATTGTGTAACTGAAGAGCACCACCACAAAATTAAACGCGCAAAGCTTGGCCGCGCGCGCCCCTCGCCACGTCGTGCTTCGCGACAATCGCAGATAAGCCGCATACGCCAGCAGGATCGCCAGGGTGATGATTACCTTCGGATCGCCCCAGGAATATCCGCCGCTCAGCCTGTGTTCCCACACAAGCCCCATCGCCACGCCCATCATAAGCGCCACAAGTCCTACGTACACGCTGCTCCGAGCCATTCGGTCCAGTACATCGAGCGCCGGAAATCGCCAGAACGGCGCGGCGAGCTTCCGCGAGCGCAGAACCCGGTCTTGTCCGAGATAGATCAGACTCAGCACAAACGACAGCGCAAACGCCGCATACGCCCACGTATTGAGCGTCACATGGAAGGCGAACAACACCCCTCGAGCCGGAGGCGGTTCGGGAGCTTCATTCGGCGCGAGTGCAGCCAGCAACACGATCCAGACGATCAGCAACAGTGTGACAAACGCTCCCACGGACCTTTGCCGGTGAAAGACCTCGAGGCCGAGATACGTCACGCCGAGCAGCCAAGCGAACAGAGACATCGATCCGTAAAGATCGTTGTACGGAACCGTGTGAATCCAGCGGGAACGTTCGAGCAATGCGAAGTAGTGCATCAAGATGCCAGCGCCCAGAAGCAGCGTCGCGACGCGCCCTACCCAGGTATTGGGCACGTACAGGATCCGGGCGTAACACAAAAAGCTGGCCGCATAGAGTGCCAGACTCACGTAAGCGAGATGGTAGTGTGCCATCGGGTACAGTTGTCCCTGTGTGACACAGAATTATACCGCCGAATGCGGCATAAAGCCCTGCGGGCGTTGTCACAACGGCATGTGACGCGCGAGCGTGCGACGCTTTGGGCCATCTGTTATCATGATTTCGAACCACAGGAATGCATGACACTGGGGAAAGAAAACCGAAAAGAGCTTTTTCTGCGCGCCTGCCGCTTCGAGCCGGTCGAGCGCGTCCCCGTGTGGATCATGCGCCAGGCCGGGCGCTACCTGCCGGAATATCAAGCCGTCCGGGCCAAGCATTCGTTTCTTGAGATCTGCAAGACTCCCGAACTGGCTGCCGAAGTGTCGCTCCAGCCGTTCCGCACGATTGGCGTGGATGCGGTGATTGTTTTTTCCGATATTCTGATCGTCGCCGAGGCGATGGGGATGCCGCTCGAGGTGCCCGACTCGGGTCCTGTGCTCTCCAATCCCGTGCGCGACCGAGCCGCGATCACGCGGCTGCGCGATTTCGATCCCGAGCGCGATACGCGATTCGTTGGTGACGCGATTCGCGCGATCTGCCGCGCCGTGGGGCCGGAAGTTCCGGTGATCGGGTTCGCCGCCGCGCCTTGGACACTGGCCTGCTACATGATCGAAGGCCAGACGCGAGGCGATATTTCGCGCGCCAAGCAGTTTATGCGCGAGGAGCCGGAGTTGCTGCGTGATCTCCTTTCGCGGATCGCTCGCGCAACCGCCGCATATTTGACGTCGCAGATCGCCGCCGGCGCAACGGTCGTGCAGTTGTTTGACACCTGGGCCGGTGAGCTGAGCCCCAGCGAATACGAGACTTTTGAATTGCCTGCCACCCGCGCGGTATTTGAATCGCTCGACGCGCCTGGCGTTCCGAAAATCCTTTATGGCAAAGGCGCCTCACATCTGATCGAACTCCAGGCTCGGACCGGAGCCGACGTCTTGAGCGTTGACTGGCGAACCGACCTTGCCGCCGCCCGCCGCGTGCTGGGCGACCGTATCGCGCTTCAGGGGAATGTGGATCCGAGTCTTCTGCTGGGACCAGAACCGGGGATTCGAGAAGCGGCGCGCGTCGCAGTCGAGAAAACCGGCGGATTGGGCCACGTCCTGAACCTGGGGCATGGCATCCTGCCGGCGACGCCGGTAGAGAACGCGCGGGCGTTCGTCGAGGCCGGGCAAACCGCGTCGTTGCCTGCCCGCGCCCACATCGGCAAGGGTGATTGAATATTGCAGCGGAACTGACTCGATGCGAGACGCCACCACAAAGCTAACCGACAAACTCGAGATCGGACAGATCTCCGACGCGACCCTCGAAAAGTACAATCGCCCCGGCCCTCGGTACACGAGTTACCCGACGGCTCCTGTCTGGAAAGATGACTTCGGGCCTGACGATTTCGAATCATATTGCGCCCGTGCTGATGAACGCGCTACGCCTGTTTCGCTTTACATGCATATTCCATTTTGCGAGAGCCTGTGCCTGTTTTGCGCGTGCAACGTGTCCATTCAGAAGGACAAAACCGTTGCGATTCCGTACCTTGAAACGCTGAAGCGCGAAATCAGCCACGTCAGCCCGCGCGTTTCCAAAAAGCGCCCGGTGATTCAATTTCACTGGGGCGGCGGCACGCCAACGTATCTCACGCCCGCGCAGATGGAAGATCTCTTCGGGCACGCGCGCGAGCGCTTCACGTTCGCGCCCGACGCGGAAATCGGAATCGAAGTGGACCCCCGAGTGACGAATCGCGCGCATTTCGAGACCCTGCGACGGCTCGGCTTCAACCGGCTGAGCATGGGCGTGCAGGATTTCGAGCCGAAAGTTCAGCAGGCGATCCATCGCGTGCAGCCCTACGAGATGACGCGCGACTTGATTCTGACCGCGCGCGAGCTCGGCTTCGAGAGCATCAACGTCGATCTGATTTACGGACTTCCCTACCAGACCGCCGACAGTTTCAAGGCAACAATCGAACAGACGCTCACGCTCGCGCCCGACCGCATCGCCATGTTCAGCTACGCGCACGTTCCGTGGCTCAAGAAACAGCAGGGCTCGTTTGAAGCGCACCTGCCCGAAGGAATGGAAAAATTCCGCATCTTCCGCGCCGGCCTCGAGGGATTTCTCAATGCCGGGTACCACTACATCGGCATGGACCACTTCGCGAAGCCCGGCGATGAGCTGTCGGTGGCGCAGCGCAATCGCACGTTGCACCGCAATTTTCAGGGCTATACGACGAAGGCGGGTGCCGACCTTTACGGGATGGGCGTCAGTGCCATCAGCTCGATTGGCCAAGCCTACGCGCAAAATCGCCGCGAAGTTCCGGCGTATCAAGCGGCCGTGGCTGAGCGCGGCATCGCCACCATGCGCGGTTACCGGTTGTCCGAAGACGATCGGCTGCGTCGCGCGGTGATTGGCCGCATTTTGTGCCACACGGTGATTTTCAAAGATGAGATCGAGCGCGAATTCGCGATTTCTTTCGACGAGTATTTTGCTCCCGAACTGGCGCGGCTCGAACAATTCCGTGAAGAAGGACTCGTGACGCTGACTGCGAACGAAATCCAGGTGGCGCCGCTGGGTCGAATTTTTATTCGCAACGTGGCCATGACTTTTGACCGCTACCTCCACGAACAGCAAATGGACCAGCACCCGCTGTTCTCGAAGACGCTCTAACGGACCCGCGGATGCCTGATTTCAAACAGGTCATCGTGGTCGGCGCCGGAATCTCCGGCCTCACTTGCGCCTACCGCCTGAAACAGCTCGGCACCGACGTCACACTGCTGGAAGCTTCCGATCGTACGGGCGGCCTGGTGGGCACAACTCAGAAAAACGGCTTCCTGTTCGAATCCGGGCCGCAGAGTTTTCAGGGCACTGCGCCGATGCTCGATCTGATTCGCGAGGTGGGAATCGAAGGCGAGCTGCAGCAGGCCGATCCACACGCGCCGCGCTTCATCTATCTGCACGGCCGCTTGCAGAAAATACCGATGACACCGCAGGCGCTGCTGACCAGCTCGCTTCTCGGACTGAAGTCTCGCGCAAAAATCGCGTCGGAGCCGTTCAAGCGCTCGAAGCCTCCGTCGAAGGAAGAGTCGGTGGCCGAGTTTGTGCGCCGCAAGTTTGGGCACGAAATCCTGGAGTACCTCGTCGCGCCGTTCGTTTCCGGCATCTATGCGGGCGATCCGGAGAAGCTGAGCCTGAAGGCGGCGTTTCCCACACTGGAAGAATGGGAGCGCGAGTATGGGAGCGTGCTGCGCGGGGCCGCCAAATCGCGAACCGAGAAGGAAAAGAAGGCAGGACCGCCACCGCTCTGTTCGTTCCGTAACGGAGTCGTTTCGCTCGCAGCAGCGATCGCGCGAATACTGGGCGACGGCCTGCGGCTCGGTGCACAAGTCACGAGCGTGACGCGGAGCGAGGGGTACGAGATTAGCTTCTCGCAAGACGGACGAAAGATGTCGCTGCAGGCTTCGGCCGTGGTGATCGCGACACCCGCGTACGTTGCGGCAAATCTCGTCGCTTCGCTTGGTTCCACGTTTGCGCACACGCTTTCCGGTGTCGCTTACGCGCCGGTGGCGGTCGTCGCATCGGGCTACTATGAGCGGCAAATGCCCGAAGCTCTCAACGGGTTCGGTTTTCTGATTCCTCGCAGCGAGAAAGTGCGCACCCTTGGAACCGTGTGGAACTCGTCGCTCTTCTCCAACCGCGCGCCCGCTGGATCTGTGGCGATCACGAGCTTCATCGGCGGCGCGACCGATCCGAAGATCACCGATCTCTCCGACAACGAGATCGCCGCCATCGTGCAAGACGAGAACGCGCGCATTCTCGGGATTACCGGCGCGCCGATCGCGTCCACCGTGTGGAAATATCCGAAGGCGCTGCCACAATACAATCTCGGTCACGGGCACATCGTCGAGGCCATTCGCGACGGCGAACGGTCCAATCCTGGACTGTTTTTCTGCGGAAACTACCTCGAGGGCCCTGCTCTCGGAAAATGCGTGGAGACCGCTAGCCAAACCGCTCAGGCGGTGCGGAGTTATTTGCAGCAGCTCCGCTGATCCAATCCTAATCCGATCGAACTTTGTTGCGCATCTCGAGCCGCATCCGCCGCCGCTCGCCTGCTTCTTCGAATCTACGCCGGTCGTCGTCCGTCTCCAGGATCAGCGGAGGCACTGCATGCGGCATACGCTGCAAGTCGATGGCCACGAACGTCAGGTAGGCGCTGCTGGTGTGCTTGCGCTCGCCCGTGAGGACGTTTTCAGAATATACTTTGACGCCCACCTCCATCGAGGTGCGAAACACGCGGTTCACACTGGACTTCAGCACGATCCACTGTCCCACTTCGATTGGGAATCGAAAATCCATGTAATCCACCGAAGCTGTAACCGTGTGGCTGTTCGAGTGACGCGTTGCCGCGAGAGCCCCGGCGATGTCGATCAAGTGCATCACCCGCCCGCCCAACATTTTTCCAAGCGGATTCGCATCGTTCGGCAGGACCGCTTCCACAATCTCCGACCGAGACGCGCTCACCGGCTTTCCCGCTCTTGCGCCCGATACTTTGCCACTGCCTGACTTCTTCATCGCTTCAATCACCCCATCCAATCGCCGCGATCAAGTTAAATTTCGTGCACATGGCGCGGGCACCGACGACCCGCTATAATACGTTCTTTCAACTTATGCCCCAAGCACAGAAGTCGCGCCGCGAAACGCTCGAGCAATTCGTCGCCGATAAACCCACCGACGCGTTTGCTCGCTACGGCCTCGCGCTCGAATGCGTGAAGCTCGGCGACGACTCCGCCGCCACGCTCCACTTCCAAAAGCTCCTCGAATCCAATCCCAACTACGTGGCGGGCTATTTTCAGTTTGGACAGCTTCTCGCCCGCACCGGCCGCCAGGACGAAGCGCGCAAGCTGCTTTCCGACGGCATCATCGTGGCGCAGCGCGCCGGCGACATGCACGCTCGCGACGAAATGCAAGCCGCGCTCACGCTACTGCGCTAAGCTCGAAGTTCCAGGTAACGGCTGGTCTAGGAATCGGCGATGAGACCGACGCGAATCCCGCTCTTTCCGCTCGACGTTGTGCTCCTGCCCGGCGCAGCCTTGCCGCTTCACATTTTCGAACCGCGTTACAAAAAAATGATTCGGCGCTGTCTCGACGGCAAAATCGAGTTCGGGCTGATTTATGCCACGGGCAGGAATGTTGCTACCGTGGGCTGCACCGCGGAAATCGTCCAGAAAATGAAGGACTACCCCGACGGACGCATGGACATCCTCTCGAAGGGGCGCGCTCCATTCCGCCTCCTCCAGTTGCTCCAGGAAGTCGAATACCATGAAGGAGTCGTCGAGTATCTCTCCGAAGAACTTTCCCCGGACGATTTGCAACGGAACGCACGCATCATCCACCTCCTCCAGGATTGCCACGTCCTGCTTTACGGCCAGGCCTGGGTCGATTCTGAGACTGAACGCGAATTTTCTCTGGCCTACCGCCTCGCCGCGCGCCTGCCGATGGAGCTCAAAGAAAAGCAATGGCTCCTCGAGATGCGTTCCGAGAACGAACGCTGCGACTTCCTCGAAAAATGGCTCGGCGATTTCCTGCCCCAGCTCGAAACCCGCCAGTCCGTCCGCAAACGGGCTGCAGGCAACGGCCACGGCCCCAATTAAATCCAAGTAATGGAGGTATCGGCGCTCGCGCCCTTCCTCTATAATGTCGTTTAAGCGCCTGCATTCACGGGCGCCGCAATTCTAGGTAAGAATCGGGGCCCTCATGACTGCGCATCCGAAAACCCTCGGTGAGCTTCGCAACAGCAGTTGGTCCGAACAGCAAATCGCGAATCGTTCGTTGCGCCAAGAACTGCGCGAAAACCTCCTCTGCAAAATGGAGAAGGGCGAGGCGCTCTTTCCCGGTGTCCACGGCTACGACGACACGGTGATCCCTCAAATCATCAACGCGATTCTCTCGCGGCATCACTTCATATTGCTCGGCCTGCGCGGCCAAGCGAAATCGCGCATTCTGCGCGGCCTCGTTGATTTCATGGATGCGCAGGTGCCCGTCGTCGCGGGCTGCGAAATTAACGACAGTCCCTATCGCCCCATCTGCCGCGCCTGCCGCGAACGCATCGCTGCGGAGGGCGACGCGACTTCGATTGCCTGGCTCTCGCGCGACCATCGCTACGTCGAAAAACTCGCCACCCCGGACGTAACCATCGCCGACATGCTCGGCGACGTGGATCCGATCAAGGCCGCGCGCGGCGGCCGCAATCTCTCCGACGAGCTCACGATTCACTACGGCCTGCTGCCGCGGGCGAATCGCGGAATCTTTGCGATCAACGAGCTGCCCGACCTCTCCGGGAAAATTCAGGTGGGCCTTTTCAACATCATGCAAGAAGGAGATGTGCAGATTAAGGGCTACCCCGTCCGTATGATGCTCGACGTCCTCCTCGTCTTTACCGCCAACCCCGAGGACTATACCGCCCGCGGCAAAATCATCACGCCGCTGAAAGACCGCATCGGGTCGGAAATTCGCACGCATTACCCGGCCACCGTGGCTGAAGGCATGTCGATCACGTCTCAGGAATCCTGGACCAAGCGCGAGGGCACCCGTCGCGTGGAAATCCCGCAGTACATCCGCGAAGTCGTCGAGGAAATCGCTTTCCAGGCTCGTGACGATAAGCGCGTGGACCGCCGTTCCGGCGTCAGCCAGCGCCTCCCGATTAGCGCGCTTGAGAACGTCCAC
Source organism: Candidatus Acidiferrales bacterium (assembly GCA_050746925.1). GTDB lineage: Bacteria > Acidobacteriota > Terriglobia > Acidiferrales > UBA7541 > Palsa-295. The sequence continues at coordinate 21,791 of JBOGNA010000193.1, read as the reverse complement.
AGCAGCGCCGAGCAGCGCGCCGTCCGCACGCGCGATGCAAACGCCGTGGCCCGGGTCTCCGATATCTACGCTGCGATCCCTGCCATGACCGGCAAATTCGAGCTTGAATATGAAGGCGAGCTCCGCGGAGCGGACAATATCGCCCGCGAATTGATTCGCGCCGCTGTCGGAAAAACTTTCACGCGCTATTTCTCGGAGATTAATTTCCAGCCCACCGTGCAGTGGTTCGAGCTAGGAGGCGAGCTCAAGGTTCCCGCGCAGGCTTCCAGCGCGGAGCTGCTCGCGCAGCTCAAGAAAATTCAAGGCCTGTTCGAACATCTTGCAATTCTCGGCGCCGGCCCGAAGGACGACCCTGCTTCCGTCACCAGCGCCGCCGAATTCATTCTCGAAGGCCTGTGGTCGCAGAAGCGCATCAATCGCAGCGAGGAGCGCGGCTACTTCGCCGAAGCGCGTAAAGCGCCCGAGGCACGCGATCCCCGCGAGCCTACCGGGGGCCGCACTCCGCGCCGGCAGTTTAATTGACGGTGCGACCAGCGCCGTCATTTTGAAGGAGCAAAGCGACTGAAAGATCTTTTGTTACCGAGCTAAACCAGAGCGATGAAATACATCCGCTACTCACGCTACGCACCGGAAGCTGCCGACGATATCGATCTTCACGAATTGATGAACCGACTCTCCGATTTCTTCCTCCAGAGCGGCTTTGACTCCCAATACGGCATCTACGAGCTCGACATGGAGAAATCGCGAGAGCAGCACATGGATGCTCTGCGCGAAGCCATTCTCCGAGCCCTCGAAGAAGGAGACCTTATCCCGCCGGAGATGATGGAAAAGCTTCTGAATAATCCCGACCGCTCGCAGAATCCGGAACTGAAAGATCTTGTCGATCAAATCGTTCAACGCATGGAAGAGGAAGGATACATCTCGCAGCAGCAACAACAGCAGTCCGCGCACGTGACGCATCCTCCGTCGGAGACTCCCGGCGGACAAATTGGCGGCCGCGATCAGCCAAATGTTGAAGCCCGGTTCGAGATCACCGACAAGGCGCTCGATTTCCTTGGTTTCAAAACGCTCAAAGACCTGCTCGCCTCGCTTGGCAAGAGCAGCTTCGGCCGCCACGATACGCGCGACCTCGCCACGGGCGTTGAATCCGGCGGCACCTCGAAGCACTACGAATTCGGGGACACGCTCAACATGGACATCAGCGGCACGCTTTTCAATGCCGTGCAGCGCAACGGCGCCGGCATTCCCATCGAACTCGACTACCCCGATCTGATGGTCCACCAGTGCGAGTATCAAAGCTCGTGCGCCACGGTGCTCATGCTCGACTGCAGCCACAGCATGATTCTTTACGGCGAAGATCGCTTTACGCCCGCCAAGCGCGTCGCTCTCGCCCTTTCTCACCTGATTCGAACGCAGTATCCCGGCGATTCGCTGCATTGCGTGCTGTTCCACGATAGCGCCGAAGAAATTCCACTTGGCAAGTTAGCGCGAGTGCAGGTTGGCCCTTACTACACCAACACGCGCGAGGGACTTCGTCTTGCCCAGCGCATCCTGGCGCGCCAGAAGAAAGACATGCGCCAGATCGTGATGATTACGGACGGAAAGCCCTCGGCACTCACCCTCGAAGACGGCCGCATCTACAAAAACGCCTTTGGCCTTGACCCGCTCGTGGTCACCCAGACTCTCGAAGAAGTCGCCAAGTGCAAGCGCGCTGGCATTCTGATCAACACTTTCATGCTGGCGAGCGATTACAGCCTTGTCCACTTCGTGCAAAAGGTCACCGAACTCTGCCGCGGCAAGGCTTATTTCACTACGCCTTACACGCTGGGCCAGTACCTCCTAATGGATTATGTAGGCCGAAAGACCCGCAACATTCACTGATGCGACGTTGCCTACCTAGATTCGTCGTGCGTAGGGCACGGCATGCCGTACCCGGAGTTTGCCCTTTACAGCCCCCTCCGTCAGCAAGTGCTTATGTGCGAATATCGCAGCGTGGTGTCGCTTTCGCCGCCGCATCCAATCGCCCCGGAAATCATCCAATCGGAAGGGGATAGAATTTAACAATGTCACTAAAAAACACCGTTCGCGGCATCTTCTGCGGCAAGCGCCAATCGACGCTTCCGACCGGCGAGCCGGCTCCGGCGATCTCCCTCAAAGACACCAATGGCAAACAGGTTTCGCTCGAGGAAGCGCTCAAAAACGGGCCGGTTCTTGCCGCTTTCTTCAAAGTCAGCTGCCCCACTTGCCAGTTCACCTTTCCATTTCTCGAGCGACTTTATGAATCCTACGGCAACTCGAATTTCACCCTTCTCGGCATATCTCAGAACGACGCTCGCGATACCCGCGAATTCGAGCGAGAGTTTGGAATCAAGTTTCCGCTGCTGATTGACGACGAATCCACGTTCACCGCATCGAACGAATACGGCCTTACCAACGTGCCGAGTCTTTTTTGGATTTCGCAGGATGGAAACATTCAAGGGCGCTCGATAGGATTTGAAAAGCGCGAACTCGAAAACATGGCTCGGGAGGCCGCGCGCGCCGCCGGCAAACCCCCTGCGCCTCTCTTCAAGCCTGGCGAGGTAATACCGGAGCACAAACCCGGTTGAGGCTCCCGCAACTAGGTTCCGTTGGAACCTTGAGATTGCGGTAGCTGAATTCTCCGTACTTTGCGTGGCGAGTCAGAATTCACGCCTGCGGCCGAGAGATCACTGCTCGCTCAAAATCTCTTTCAGCCCCTTCCTGTGCTTCGGTTTCCTTAGGCGCTTTTCGACAATCGCCCGCGCCGGCGGCGGCAAACCAATTCCCAGACGCGCCCGTCTCCTGGCTTCGGTTCCCACCTTGAATTTCGATTTCTTTTTCTTCGATGGCACAAATCACCGCCGACCTAAACCTACCACAGGTCGCCCAGCCATTCGCAGTGACGCCACAAATACGACCATCCAAAATGGAGTCCCCCCACTGGCCCGTGCCGATACTCGTCTCCGTTCGTTTCGTTGTACTTTCGAATCAACCGACTCATGCTGTTGCCGAACAATATCGCTATCACCGAAGCGCAATCGCCACTCGATATTTCCTATGCCCGCGAACTCTTCAGGGAATATGCCGCTTGGCTCGGATTCTCACTGGCTTACCAGAATTTCGACCAGGAACTTGCCGCGCTTCCAGGCGATTACGCCAGCCCACGGGGCCGCCTGCTGCTTGCGCACGTCAGCGACAATCTCGCCGGCTGCGCAGCGCTCCGGCCTTTCGATCGCGCTGCCTGCGAAATGAAACGCTTGTACGTTCGTCCTGGATTTCGTGGAATTGGACTCGGCCGTCACCTCGCCGAGCATCTCATCGACGAGGCCCGTAGCGCCGGCTACTCCCACATGCGCCTCGACACAATCGCCGGCAAAATGCCCAGCGCCATCGCCCTCTACCGCACTCTCGGCTTCCAGGAAATCCCCGCCTACTACGCCGGCGCCCGCCCCGGCACTCTCTACTTCGAGCTGCGTCTCAAGTCCTGATCGCGTACCGTCGCAGCGTGCCCTTTTCGCCCGGTCTCCAGCTTTTCGCGCACACCGCAACGTGCTAGCCTGATTCGGTGCTCACGAAACTCGATTCCGACATGAACACGCGGTATCGCCCCATCCATCTCTTTCTGTTCCGATTCCCAAGGACCCTAGCCGCGTGCGCCGCCGATTAGCCGTCTTCGTCGCCATCATTCAGACTCTGCTCTTCGCTGGACACGCTTTCGTGTACGCAACGGCGCTCTATTTTTGGCCGTCGCTCGCAGCGGCGACCAACCCAGATCTTAAAATTACGTTGGCGCTGCTTTCCATTACTTTCGTCACCGCGTCGCTGCTCGCCCTTCGGTACTCGAATATCGTGATTCGCATCTACTATACGGTTTCCGCACTCTGGCTCGGAACTTTCAGTTTTCTTTTTTTCGCCTGCTGCGCGCTGTGGCCGACTTACGGAGTGTTCTCTCTCGCCGGACTGCATCCGGACAAGGGCTTGTTTGCGTTCACCTTTTTGACCGTAGCGCTTCTCGCGAGCCTTTACGGCATCATGAACGCCGCCGCGACGCGCGTGAAACGCATTACCGTAAAACTCGACAATCTGCCGTCCTCGTGGAGCGGCCGCACTGCTGCTCTTGTCAGTGACGTCCACCTCGGCCACGTTCGCAACATGGGCTTTATTCGCCGGATTGGAAAACTCGTCGCCCAGCTCAAGCCCGATCTTATCTTTATCACGGGCGACCTCTACGACGGCACCGCCGCCGACCTTAATCATCTCGCTGAACCATGGGCGGCACTGGCGCCTCCGCTGGGAAAGTATTTCGTGCTCGGAAATCACGAAGGCTTCACCGATTCCACTCGCTATCTCAACGCAGTTGCGAGCGCGGGCATTCGCATTCTCAACAAGGAAAAGGTAGAACTCGATGGCTTACAGCTCGTCGGCGTCCACTACCACGACGTCACGCACGCCGAACACTTCCGCACCGTTCTCCAGAGCATCAGCATTGACCGCTCGCGTCCCTGCATTCTGCTGACCCACGCGCCCGATCACGTCCCTGTTTCCGCCGAGGCAGGGATTTCGCTTCAGCTAAACGGCCACACGCACGGCGGCCAGTTCTTCCCTTTCAATCTTTTCGTGAAACGAATCTATGGCCCGTTCGCCTACGGCCTGAATGAACTCGCAACGCTGCAAGTGTATACAACGTCCGGCGCTGGCACCTGGGGACCGCCGATGCGCGTCGGAACGAATCCTGAAATTGTGCTGATCAAATTCGAATGAGCCGCGCACGCACGGGATCGTCTCGCTCCCACGCCAAAAGCGAAGGTGCGAAAACCGAAAGCTATTCCCGGGCGCCCAAAGACGGCAGCGGTGAACGCGACAGCAACGAAGCGCCACGATGGAGTACTCGTTTCCGGAAAATCGCCACATCTCTCTCCCTCATTGTTTTCATCGCTTTCGTATTGCGCCTCGGATTCGCGTGGGACTACGCCCGGCAGAACTCGCATCAGGCGCTCGCCGTCGTTCCGTTTTTGCAGGAAGCGGGCAACATAGCCATCTCACTTGCAACTGGTCACGGATTCAGTTCGCCCTTTCGCGTGGACACCGGGCCGACCGCGTGGATGACGCCCGTCTATCCTTGGATTCTTTCGGAACTGTTCCGCATTTTCGGCGTGCGAACCTATGATTCCTTCGTTGCGGCCGCCGTGTTCAATATCATCTGTTCAGCGCTCACATGCATTCCGATCTTTCTAGCCGGAAAACGCGTCGCCGGAATTGGTGCAGCTGCGGGAGCCGCGTGGCTCTGGGCGATTTTTCCCAACACGATTCTCAACACGTTTCAAAGCATGTGGGATGCATCGCTCGGCGCTTTGCTGGCAGCGACGATCTTGTGGGCTACGCTGGCACTCGGGAGGTCCGAACGTCGACGCGACTGGTGCGCCTACGGATTTCTCTGGGGGCTCGGGCTGCTGACGACCGCGACGTTGATTGCGCTGCTGCCGCTGCTATTGGGATGGCTGGTGTATGAGCGCTCGCGATCGAGGGGTACCGTAGAGATTCAACGCTGGCGTCTGAAATCGGCTTTCGCACAGCCTGCACTGACCGCGCTTTTCGCCTTGCTTTGCTGCGTTCCATGGGCGGTTCGCAACTACGAGATATTTCACCGCTTCGTTCCGTTGCGATCCAATCTCGGCCTTCAATTGTGGCTCGGGAACAATGAAAACGCAGAGGAGAGCTGGAGGGAGCAACTCCATCCAATCTTCAATTCTGCAGAACGAGCACGCTACGTCGCGCTGGGCGAGATCGACTATATGCAGGAAAAAAAGAGCGAGGCCGTTGCGTACATGTTCTCGCACCCGGGGCGCACGGCGCGATTGGCCGCGAGCCGCTTTGTCGCCACATGGTCAGGCGGCACACCGCATCCCTTGGCTGACTTCCTTCACACGCCCAACCTCTGGTTCCGCGGCGTCCTGCTCTTCAATATCTGTATCGCCCTCGGCGCTGCTGCCGGAATCCTCGTGCTGGTCAAAAAGCGTAGCGCGTACGCACTCCCCATCGCCGCGTTCCCCGTGATTCTCCCGTGGGCGTATTACCTAACGCTTGCCTACCCGCGCTATCGCCTGCCGGTCGATCCCGCCGTCCTGCTGCTTACAGCGGTGGCGCTGCAAACACTTTTCAGCGCAAGAGCGCCCTCTGCAGCATCAAGCTCCCATCGATAGCGACCCTCGTTTCTCGTGCTCTATTGGACGATGAGCGTCACATTGCCTGCATGAATAACGCCGCCACCATTAGCGGATATGGCAATCGTATACGTCCCTGCCGGCGTGCCGGTGTTCTTCTGGTTGTGATGGTGATGCGTGCAACCCGCGCCGGCGAGCACGACACAGACAATGCCGAGCGCGGCCGCAGCACGAACCAATCTTCCGGCCGTTTTCTGGCGCGCGAACAACAATCCAGCGGCGGCCAGAATTAGCGTCAGCGACACCGGCGGAATCGTACGCGAGACCGGTTCAATCGCGGCGGCGGTCGCTGCGTTCGCGGTGGTCGTGATCGTGAGCGTCGATGCGGCGCCGCCCGCCGTCGGCGTCACCGGAGTGACGGTGAAGTTCGCCGCAGCCCCTGTAGGAGTTCCGCCGTTGAAGCTCGCGCTTAGTGCAACTGGGGTATTGAAGCCGCCCGTCGAAGTAAACGCTAGACCAAACGTCGCCGTCGCGCCGGCGGCAACGGTAGCGGAGTTCGTCGAACCGGCCGTCGAGGGTGGTGCGGCCGCCGTTGAGCCAATGGAGAAATCTGCCGCCGAAGTTCCTGTCCCGCTCAGCGTCGCATGCTGAGGGCTCGAAGCGTCGCTGTCGGCGACCTGAAGCGTCGCGTTTTCTCCACCGGCGGCCGAAGGCTTGAAGGTGACGGTGATCGAGCAGGAAGTGTTGGCCGCGAGACTCGCGCCGCAGGTGTGCGTTTGCGTGAAGTCGGCAGAATTCGTTCCCGTCACGCTGAGGACGATATTGTTCAGCGCCGGACAGTTCCCATTCGAAAGCGTGAACGGCTGATCGCTGCCCGTGCCATCCTTCACGCTGCCGAAATCAAACGTGCTGGGTGAAAGACTCACGGCGCACGGAACAGGCCCGGCAAAGACGAAACCCGTGCCCACGCGTGCGTTGTTGGATTCCTCCACTCCAATGGCGGCGATGCTGGCGTCTGAATTGAGCGCCAAGGCGAAACCGAAATTTTCAAACTCGACGCCACCGGCGTCCTTCAATTGCGCGGACGAGGCGATTGCGCCGCTCCAGCCCGCCACGGGCATATCAAAAAGCAGCGCAACTCCCTGCAAGTCGTTTGCGCCTACCGTTGCGTTCGCCGCACCCATTAATACGTGCTTACCATCTCCACTCATCGAGACCGGCGCAAGATCGTCCCTTCCCGCGCCGCCGATGATGCCGGTGAGCGTAGCATTCGGCGTCCCAGTGGTTACCCAAATTGCGCCGGGTTGAACGAATACAAAACCTCGTCCCAGCACGGGGATGGGTTGGCCTGCGGGCACCGCATTCTCCCCGAAATTCGGCGCACTCGTGACGATTAGATTCCCGGCATCATTCATGGAGACGGACGAACCCAATTCGTCGCGGGAGTTTCCGGAACCGGAAAACAATTGGGCGGTTTCGGTTCCCGATTTCCAACCGCCGTTGGGTTCGACAAAAACATATACGGCGCCGTTGTCGCCGGGCGCGCCTGCGGCGATCACGCTGCCGGTGGTGTTCGTTGCGAGGGAAATACCCAGATCGTCGACCTCCTGATCCGACGTCTTGAGAGTCGCGGAGGGATTTTTTGTGCCGGTCCACGCAGAACCTTTGAGGAAGACGTATACAGCGCCCTGATTGAAATTATTTTCGTGAGCACCTACGACGGCGACATTTCCGTCGCGGCTGACGGCCACGGCAAGTCCGAAGCGGTCGTTGCTCGCTCCGGTGAGATTGTTCAGTTTGGCATCGCTGGACTTTGTTCCGGCGCCGCCCCAGCTGGCTCCGGGTCTCACGAAGGCGTATGCGGTTCCCGCCTCGGAGTCGGCCTCATCGGCGCCCACAACGATCACAGAACCATCGGAGCTAACCGCCACCGCGATTCCGAATTCGTCTTCGTCCTTTCCGTCGGCGGGAATTAATTTGCGAACCTCCGTTCCGGTGGCGAACACGCCGTTCTGGCGCTCGAAGACGTACGCCGCGCCGGTAAACACTCCATTGGAGACGGATCTGGCTTCCGGCGCGCCTGCCACGATCGTGCTGCCGTCGGCGCTGATGGCAATCGAATTGGCAATGGAGGTGTCGCCGTCGGATGCGCTCAGCGTCGCCCCTTGCAGCAGAGGATCGACCACGATTCGGTAGCGAGCGGCGGAATCGTTGATGGACAACTGAATCAAATCTCCGCGTAACGCCATCGAGGCTTTCAGCGTGCGCCCTTCGGCGTCACAGGCGGTGAGGCCTGAATAATGCAGCGCGACGCTACCGTCGCGGCGTTTCCAAGTGAGGGTAGTGCCTCGCTCCTCGAGCGACGGAAGCGAATCGCCGGAGGCGGTCATCGCAATTTGAAGCTGGCCGTGAGCGCGACGATATGGTCTCGCGTCGATGGTAAAGCCCTGCTCCAGGCCGAGCGGTCCGTTGACGTACCATTCGGTCAATCCGGCGCGCTTGAACTCCACGCGATTGTCCCGAGCCGCAGGTTGAACTGCTCGGGCGGGAATCATGTCGCCTCCATTTCCATCGCCCGCAAATCGCAATCGAACTGCGGAATGCGAATCGCTGAGCGTTACGCCGTCAGCAGCGAACTTTGCGTCGAAGCCTTGCCGCGAGTTCTTTGCTCGCAGGCCCTGGGAATTCTCAATCGCGTGGTACGACACGCTGTCGCGGCCGATCGCAGCGGAGAGCGGTAGGCGCGCCTCGATTTCGGAAATGTTTTTGGTGGTATTGCGGAACGACATCGCCTTTGTTGGCCCATTCAAAAAAGCCATCCGTCGCCAGCACCAGCATGTCGCCGGGGCCCATTTCCAGGATTTGAGGAGGGTCGGAATCCAGCTTCGGCGAAATTCCCAGCGGCAGGCCGTGGGCCTTCATGGCCTCGAAGGTGTCGTGCCGCAGCGTATAGACGAAGAGCGGCCCATGGCCCGCTGACAGCAATTCCACCTCGGATTTTCCGGGAGTGCAAATCGCGGCCACGAACGTGATGAAGCGTCCCTCGCCCAAATCTCCCGAGAGCGACGCGTTGATTCGCTCCATTGAGGACATCAGGTCGCCGTCCACGTTGAAATTCGTCCGTGCGTACGCGCGGCACACCGCCGCCAGCAATGCGGGACCGATGCCGTGCCCCGTAACGTCGGCCAGAGCAAGCACCACTTTCCCGTCCGGGAGCGCCTGCCAATCGTAATAGTCTCCGCCCGTTTGATCCGCCGGTTGATTCCAGGCCGCGATCTCGAACCCCTCGATTTTCGGCATCGACGTCGGCAGCAGCGACTGCTGAATCGTGCGCGCCACGTCGAGATCGTGCTCGAGCCTTTCCACCTGGCGTTGCATTTCCGCTTCGTGCAGCGCCGCGTTCACATGCTTGCGGATCTCGCCGGTCACTGCTCCGGCGATCACCCCCGCGACGACGTAAATAATCGCGAACGCGGCGACACTCTTCTCGGGCGACAAGAGCGAGAATCCGCCATGAAGGGTTGGCCGCCAGCCCAGGTACAACGCGGCGATCAAGTAACTTCCGGCCGCGACCACGCCGGAAAATCGCGAAAGGAACGGCTCCAGCCGGAGCGTCGAAAGAATGATGAATGCGAAGTAGATCAGCACCGCGGGATTTGCGAGCGGACGATACGCCGTTTCGATCGCCGGGCCCGTGAGGAAAGCCAAAGCAAACGCCGGCACCGACGTTTCGACGATGACGTTGCTGATGATCGTCGTCCTCGAAAGGTCGCGGTCCTCCCGAGTGGCGCGATTCACGGCGCGCAACATCAGTATCTCGTAGATGCAGAACGCGACCAGAAACGAGCTCGAGAGCACCCACATCGCCACATTCTCGCGATCCAGAAAAATGAGAGTACGCAGCGAACGGACCAGAAACGCAAATCCGATGGCCGCCAGGACAATGACGATCCGCAGGTGCTCGCTTTCCAAGAGCGCCCGCCGAAACGCCGGCGATTTGGCATGGGCTTCAGTTGTCATGGCTGGATCGATTCACGGCTTCTTCTCGTTCGAGTTGCCATGCCGAGCGGGATAGTACCACTGCTGGTCGTGCGGGGTGGGCATTGTCGTCGCGGACGAACGCCTTAGCTGAGTGCCGACTCGAAAGGACGAAGTCTGAGAGGGTCCCAAGAAAGAAGAAGGAGAGGTCGAAAACGCCCACCCTTTGCCACTGGCGCAAAGGATGGGCCACCCGCCAATCAGTACAAATAGTACAACTGGCCAGCCGGGCGGCTACTACCGTTCTTGGGACTTCGCATGGCAGGCGTGACCGGGCATGCATTCGGCACAGTAATCCCTATCGCACACCTCGCAATAACACCTTGCATCTCTTGAGCACTCTGGATTGGAACATTTGTCGCGCGGCGGAATTATTATCGGATTCGCCTTGTTAAAAGTCACTGGCGGCTTTTCCTTTCTTACTTCTGCGGTGTGCCCGATTGAACTGGTTTGGGACACGTTGACATGAAAGCGCTGTACGCATTTACGCTCAATGAGTCATTCCACTTTTCGGGATGGTCTTTGACATACTTCGTAATGATGGCGGACATCTGCGCGCCACTCATGCCCTGAATGCACGATGCGAAAGCCTCGAGGTATTTCTCGTCCGCTCTTAGCACGACACTCCCTTGAAGGCCGTCCACTACTCCCATTGCATAGAGTTCTCTGTCTTCATCACGCAATCCAAGATACTGCTGTGCTGTAAAGAAATGCGGCGGGTCGTGGAAGATCCGGCCCTTCTGGCCGTATACAGCGACGGCAGCTATCGAGAGAGCAAGCGCAAACGCTATAAATTTCATCGGGTCGCGCCTCCTTCGCGTTGATTAAAGTTTCATCGCCTCAGCGAGCGGGTGGCCCACCATACGACGGGCGACTGACTCTTGATTTTCAGGGTGCCCCATCGTTCGCGTCAGTTGCGAAGGGTGGCTTTTTCTGATGCGATTGGCGGAAGCGTGTGGGAGTCGAACCCACCATCCCGGCCGCGAAGGACAGGATCAATGGCTTTGAAGGCCACGAGAATCACCGGACCCCTTTCGCCTCCGCCACAGATTATAGGGATGGCGATGCCGGCATTCAACTTTTCGCGGGAAGCGTGGGAGCTTTCTTGCGAGCGAGCTCGAGAAGCTTGGGATGCGTACAGACTTCGAAGTAGGCGCGAGTTCCTTGCGCGCCGATTTTTCCGCCCGGCAGTAATTGGCGGACGAAACCTTTGCGGATGATGATGGGCTCAAAAGTATCGCCAATCGGGACTTCGCCAAAATAGAGTTGGACGCGCTCCTTGCCCCAGGGCATCGGGAAATTGCCGCCCATCGGAGCGAGCGAAATTTCCGCGCTGATTTTCTGGAAGCCCTCCTCGTTCAGCTCGATTCCGTTGAGGTTGTAGCGGACCACCAGCTCTTCGCCTTCGTCTTCGACCGCGTCTTCCATCAGCGTTTGCAGTAGGAACACATTGAACGGCGAAGGATTCTCCTTGAACAGGCGCTTGGCCATCTTCGAGCAGCTCGAAAGCCGGTCGGAGAGATTCAAAGCGCGGGAAATCATCACGCGCGAATCGGCGTCCATCCAGAGCGATGGCGCCGAATCCTGAAACGCGACACCCACGCCCAGCTCGAGCGCCGGCAAATCGGTCGTTTTCGCGCGCGAGTTGTAGGCTTGCGTGACGGCCAGAATCTCTCGCGCCAGAACGCACGCTCGCGCCACCGCCCGCTGCGTCGCGCGCTTCGATTCCGTCTCGTAAATCGCCAGAATGATCGCGTCGCCTTCGATAAACACTTTCGCCGCGCCGTAGCGCTCCAGCATTCGCTTCACCGGCTCGTGCAGATTGATGCTGAAATGCGACGCCGGATTCATTCCGCGCGCGAGCAAATCTTTGGTGATGCCCGTCGAGCCGCGCACGTCGGCTTTGATTACCACGTGCGAACTGACCGGGTCGTCCGCCGGGCGCCCTTCGTCGGGGTGCAGAAATTCGTAAAGGCTTTTGTTGACGCGCGAAAGCTCCCGCGTCCGCTCCGAGCGCACCAGGTTGATACGCTCCATCCAGGAAGCCACCTGCTGATAGTTGCGGCGATCGCGCCGGAGACGCATCAGGTCTTCGGCGAACTGCGTACACGTCGTGAGCGTTTCTTCATGCGTGCGGCGGCGGATCACGCGCGAAGCCTCGTCCAGGCGCTTCATCGAAATCTTGCGCGCCGGAAACTGCTCGAGAATCGCTTCGATGCGTTTCTGCTCCTCGCGATGAACGATCGCTTTCTTCAGCTGCTGCAAGTGGATCGGCGGACAATATTCCGCATAGATTTTTCGCACCTCGTACCCGGCGAGGACGTGGAATAGAAGGTCGCGCTCTTCCAGCCGATGCACCCACTCTTCGCGCAACTGCGCTCGCGTCTCGGGCGGCCCTTCGCCTTCAGCCACCGAATCCTGCGTGCCGAAGAGTCTGCGCGCGTTCTCGGGCTGGTTCAGGTAGTAGCCCAGCCGGCTCTGATATTCTTCCGTGAGGAAATCGAGCCGCTGCTTGGCCGCATCGATGGGCGGCGCCAGCTCCTCGAGGTTCTGCTCGACGGACGAAAACCTCTTGCGCAGATTCTCCAACTCGCCTTGCGTCTCGGCGGACGAGCCCGTCTTGCGCTTGAAGAGCCACGGGAATTTGTCGTCGCCCGCGCCCGAACGCGATGACAGCTCTCTCTGCTCCTCTTCGTTGCGCTCGAGTTCCGAGCGCAAAAGCCGCGCCTGCTCCATCAATCGTTCGTGAATCTTCCGCGATTTGCTGAGTTCCTCGGAGTCGCTATCGGCCAGCACGAAATCGCGCACGAAGTCGAGCAGCAGATTATCGAATACATCGAAGCGGTCCGGATCGTTGACGAAATTGCCGAGCAAAACGTAGTGCTGGAGAAACAGGTGGTCGTCATTGCCGCTTTCGACGAACAGGAAGCGATTCTGCAGCAGGTCATAGGTGTCGCGAAAATCGTCGCCGAAAAGCGCGCGCCGCGATTTCGATATGATTCCCTCTTCCACTTCGCGCCACACGCGGTGCACCGTCTCACCCACTTGACGGTACACGTTCTTCTTGTCGGCCTGAATTTCAGCAATCTTCGAACGCATCACGTGCGCCGGCTCGCTGTGCTCGAACAGTTCGCCGCGTCCGCGAATCCATTCCTTGCATTCGACGAGAATGCTCGAAAACTGGTTTGACAGCTCCGTGGTGATGTATTTCAAAACCGCAAGTTGGTGCAGCACATCGGTTTCGACCGATTGCTGATACTTCGCGCGCATCAGCGATTCCTGCAGAATCTCGGTGAGCAGCTTGCGGAAGGCCCCATGCTCCGGCGCGCCCGTGCGCTTTTTGTCCTTGCCGTACACGAGGCTGATATTCACCGTCTGACGGACGAGTTCGAGCAGGTACTTGCGGGTAAAATCGACGAAGCGCGGGCTCAGAAAGACGTCATAATGAATGTTGTCGATGCCGAGGGTAAGATTCGGAAGCCGGATTTCGGCGGAGTACGGCTCAAGCTTCATCCGGGCTGGATGGGCGGGCGAAGGCAGAGTATGAGTTTCGGGCATTCGAGACACCCGTATCGGACGAACTTTTACTGTAGCCAGCGGCGGAGTTAGGCGCAATGGAGCGAGGCGTAAAGGTTAATGCCGGGTCGGACCGTGTGACGGAAGCGCCCTCAACCGAGGGGCTGAAATGGCCTTCCCGCGTCGATATTCACGGTCGATGGGAGACGCAGCCAGTCGGCGATCCCGGAGCCAAGGACCTTCCCACTTGGCCATGGGGAGACGGCGAGGCGCGGGCGACGGAGGCGGGCTCGAAAACCGATCTTGGCCCCTGCCTGTATCTGGGACCCGCCGGGCAGCGTTGCGATCGGCGCGCGACGAGGGATGGCTTTTGCACGCGTCACCAGCCCGGCTCTCCCGCGATTGTCGAGCCGTTCCTCACACCGAAGAAGATTGCCGCCTTCTTTATCGCGCTGGCGATGCTCTGGCCGGAAATTGCAAGAATAGCGGCTGCCATCTTGCGGCTGTTTCGCTGATCCCGCGCTATGACAGAAGTTCTCTTTCAATCCTGAATTTCGGGTTAAAATCCGGCCATGTCGAAACTACTTGAGGGCAAGACCGCAATCGTTCTGGGTGTTTGGAATAAATGGAGCATCGCGTATGCCATCGCGCAGGCTTTTGTGCGAGAAGGCGGCACGCTGCTGCTTACCTACCAGAACGAGCGCGCGAAGCCGACCGTGGAAGAACTCGGCAAGGAACTCGGCGCGAAAGCGTTCTTCCCTTGCGACGTACAGCAGCAATCCGATATCGACAATCTAGCAACTTCGATCAAGGCGCAGGGACACAAGCTCGACGCGGTCGTGCACTGTCTCGCGTTTGCAAATCACGAGGATCTTGGCAATCCGTTCGTGAACACGTCACGCGCCGGCTTTCAGCTGGCGCTCGAAGTGAGCGCGTTTTCGCTCGTCGCGGTGTCAAAAGCGCTCACGCCGCTGATGACCAATGGCGGCGCGGTGATGACGCTCACCTATCTCGGTTCGACGCGCGTGGTGACGAACTACAACGTGATGGGCGTGGCGAAGGCGGCGCTGGAGGCATCGGTGAAATATCTGGCAAGCGAACTCGGGAAGAGCAAAATCCGCGTAAACGCGATTTCAGCCGGCCCCATCAAGACCATTTCCGCGCGCGGCATCAAGGATTTTTCGAAGGTGCTGGAATTCGTCGCGCAACATGCGCCGCTGCGGCGCAACACCGACATTGCGGAAGTAGCCGACACCGCCGTTTTTCTCGCGAGCGATCTGGGCCGCGGCGTCACCGGAAACACGATTTACGTCGATTCCGGGTTTCAGATTATGGCGCTCGATCCGCCTTCGCCATCTTAGGCGCTGGTTACAATCGCCACGCTGTGCGTCCGCGCTACTCCCTGCTTGTGCGCGAAGCTGAGATCCTTCCAGCATCCTGGTCGGATGCTATCAGGATGACAGGTTGGAAGTGGTGTGGGAGGCGAGAATTCCGGCTTCATCTTTAATCAGGATTTTGCGCGTGTCTTCCGCTACATGCTCGAGTTGAATCCGCAGTATTGGCCAATCGGTGCGCAGAGTGAGTTTGTCGGGCCATTCGACGATCACGACGCCGGGCTCAGCCAGTAGGTCTTCTAGCCCCAGCGTTTCGAGATCGTGAAAATCGCTGATGCGGTAGAGATCGACGTGATACACGCGCGCGCCGTGCTCGTATTTGTGCACGAGGGTGAAGGTGGGACTCGTAACCTCTTCCTCGGAAGCAGCGCCGACGCCGCTGACAATACCTTTGGTGAGCGTTGTCTTCCCCGCGCCGAGTTCGCCAGTCAGTAAAACCAGAACAGGCGGCTTTAGCCGGCCGCCGAGATCGCGGCCGAGCTGGATCGTCTCTTCCGACGAGTGCGTGACGATTTCGCGCCTAGCCACGGCCGGACTCAGCGAAGAATTTCTGGTAGGCCCGCGGGATTGCACGAATTAGATCGGTGGCCATCAGCGGCGCTTCACCCGCTTCGGCATAAGTGATGTCGCCGGCGAGGCCGTGAAGATAGACGCCAAAACACAGAGCATCGGCGCCGGCCCCGTACTGCGAGACCAGGCCTGCGAGCATGCCGGTGAGGACATCGCCCGTGCCGCCGGTCGCCATTCCTGCGTTGCCGGTGGAATTGATCCAGGCGTTGCCGCCGGGAGCAGCGATTACGGTTTGGTAGCCCTTCAGAATCACGATTGCGTTCCAGTCGGACGCGGCCTTCTTCGCCACGTCCAGCCGCTGCGATTGAATTGCCCTGGTTTCGCAGCCGACGAGGCGCGCCATTTCGCCGGGATGGGGCGTCACAGCCAGCATCTTGCGAGTGGCTTTCAGATCCTGCGCGCGGCCTGCGAACGCATTGAGGCCATCTGCGTCTAAGACGATCGGCACATCCAGATATTTTCCGACCACGGTGCGGACGAACTGAATGGTTTCCGTTTGTGTCGAGAGTCCCGGACCGATTCCGATGACGCTCTTCCCTTTTGCGATTCCTTCGAAGCGCTCGTACTCGAGCGCGCGTAACGAAATGCTTCCGGTATCTGTGGCTGGCAGAGGCTCTGTCATGACCTCTGGATTTGCTGCCGGGACCATCGACAGAACAGGCTCTGGAATCGCAGCCGTGACAAGTCCTGCGCCCACTCGGAGCGCCGCCCACGACGCCATCACGGCGGCGCCGCTTTTGCCGACGGAGCCTGCGACGATGAGCGCGTGTCCGTAGTTGCCTTTGTTGCCGTCCGGCTTGCGGGGCAGCGCGAAGCGTGCGAACTCGCGCGGCTCCAGCCAGCGTAGAGTTCCCTTTCCGACCTCTTCAACCAATTCCGGCGGCGAGCCGATCTCGCGCACGACTAACTGGCCAACATAGGCGCTCGAGTCGCCGAGAAACATGCCAGGCTTCGGCGCCGTGAATGTGACGGTGTAATCCGCTCGAACGACGCCCTCCGCGCCTGCGGCCGCGCCCGAAGAACCTCGACGAGTCTCGCCCGCATCGGCCGGCAGCCCGGAAGGAATATCGACCGAGACCACAATTCTCCCCGGTTCCCGGCGATTGACCTCGTCGATTACTTCGCGTAGCAGTCCTTCGACGGAGCCATGTACGCCGGTGCCGAGGAGCGCGTCCACGATGACGTCGGCCGAAGCAACAGCGGCTCGTGCGGACTGCCAATCGGCCGAGGTCCGGATCAGGCGGACTTCGCCGCCGGATTTTCGCCAGCGCTCGCGGTTCGCCGCCGCGTCGCCTCGCATTTCATCCTGGCCGGCGATGAAAATCACCAGCGGCGCGGCGCCCGCTCCAGCCAAATGGCGTGCGGCCACAAAGCCATCACCGCCATTGTTTCCCTTGCCGCACAAGACAACGATCCTCCGCGCCTCGAGCCGCCGAAAGCGCGTCTCGACGAAATCGGCGACGCTCTTTCCGGCGTTTTCCATGAGGGTAAGACCGGGTATGCCGTACCGCTCGGTGGTAAGGCGGTCAACTTCGCGCATTTCGGCAGCCGTGAGAATCTTCATGGCTCGAGGCTCCCGCAAGAAGCGGCGTGAGTATATCCCGGGTCTGGAAAGGCGCACGCATTCTTGTGGGGCTCGACAACGGTGGTCTTGGGAGAAAGCGATTTGAAATGCCAAATCGCGATCCGTTCGCGATTAGAAACAGCGCCCGATGTTTGTTTTGTGGAGGTTAGGAGGAATTCTAATCCCGTATTTGCGATTAGAAAGCGAGCCGGAAGTTGTTTCGTTTCAACTCCGCGCTGCAGGCTCAGCGGGCAAAGATCGAGCATTGGTGCGCCCGGCATGGGCTTGCCGAGCGGCCCCTGATAGCCGACGTCACGATCACTTTTCATGTCCCGTCGGCGACGGTAGCAAGGTGCAAAGCCCGACGCAACTGGTTGTTGGTATGACTATTTTGACTCGGGACAGGATCTTCGAGTTTGAGCGCTTTCGGTCCGGACAAAGAAAGGGGCAGCGAGGTGAGCTCGCTGCCCCGAGGCCTAAATGAGCTGCGCTACTACTTGTGGCCAATGGGACGCACATTGCCGCCGCCGCTGGACGTGGGTACGCAAACCGGTCCGGCATCGGTGGTGAACGTGTCGTTATCGGAGAACCAGCCGTGGATTCCTGCGGACTGGGACGTGTAGAACCACGAGAAGAAAGCCAACTCCTGCAGGTGATAGGTAAATCCGTTGCGGCCTCCAATCGGAGAGAAATTGGTGCCGCTTAACGGGTCGCCGACTTCCAGGTTGTTCTGGCAGAAACCGGGCGGGACCTGGCCCACACCGCCCCAAGCGGGTGTCGGATTGTTGCCGAACGGATCGTTGACGAACTCAGCCACCTCATGCGAGAGGGTATTCGAGTCGCCCTGCGTGGGGCCAAAAACCCCCGTGGTATCAAAGTCCGAGGGCGAATAGGCCTGAATCGGCGTAGTGACAGTGTTCCCGTGGTAGCCGAGCACGCAGCAATTGACGAAAATTTCTTGAATTGGATTGAACGCGAGGACCGTGTTGTAGAGCATGAAGATCGGGAAATTGCCTGCATTCACCTGGGGCTGCAACGCCGGGAGCACATTTTGGTTCAGGACGTTGTCGAAGAAATCGATGTCCACGATCCCGAAGGGTCCACAAGCCCCGAACTGCGGGGGGAGCGTGATGCCGGAGGCCGCAGGAACCTGGATGACGATCGGAGACATCGTCTGAATCGGATTGAGGAGAACTTGATATTCGTCCGGATCCTTCAGAACGTTGAAGAATTCGGCGCGCTGAAAAGCGTCAATATACTGGGTGTGGCCCAGATCGACTCCGCCGACGGAAATGTCGTAGTTGTCGAAGATGGGCGAGTGCTGGAACAGTTTCAGCGGATTGTTGTTCGGCGCAGCCAGACAGCTGTTGTCGTTCTTGGTAGGATCGAAAACGGTGACACCCGGCGCGGTGACGATATTTCCATTCGCGTCAATGTCGGTGCCGATGGTTTTGGTGACGATGATCAGCGGGACGATGAAAGTTTTTACGTTGGTTTGCTTGTTGCCCTGCTTCGAGAAGGGATCCGCACCGACGATCACGCCCGTATAGCTCTGGCCGTCGCGGTCGGATTGAATGTTGTATGTGAAGAGGGGCAAACCGGATTTCTTGCTTGCTCCCATGGCAGCCACGTCGTTCTTGATGCCCTCCGCGGTTTCAGCCTTGGCCGCTTTGGTCGCGTGAATAATGTGGAGTTTCGGGACTGCCTTCTGCTGTCCCTGCCCAAACGCTGCGGATGCAGCAACGCTCAGAGAAGCCAACGCACATAGAGCCACCACAATGAGTTTGCGATCCACTTTCACACCTCCTCGTGAACGATTCGAATTGGCTGTCCATTCGGCACACCCCTTCGTCCGTGGGCGTGCTTTTTCCCAAGCAGTCTTATATTCGCAACACAGACCGGAAAAATGCCGGACAGGCGGGCAGTCCAGCATTGAGTAGCGCTGACGGGAGTCTCTAGCGACGTAACGATGATGTCAACTGGAAAATTAGAATCATGCAAAAAAAGATTGAGACGGGGCCCGGGACTCTCAGAACCAGCGTGTGGGAGCGTCCCCCGAAATATTCGTCCCGGAAACGGACAGCATGATGCCCCGGCGAGCACTGCGAAAGCGGCGGCATGCCCATGCTTATAGACCTCATAAGCCAAGTTTATCCCCCTACTGGGGACTGGGCGGTCGCCTCTACTCGTTGGCGCTGCGTTCCGGCCAGGCGCCCGTGAGAACGAGCCCGACAACGATGCCGATCGAAACTTCGCCAAACCGGTGTGACGCGACCACCCAACCGGCGCGGTCGCGGGAAACGAGCATCACGATCGCGAGGGTGATCCCGGCATAGCGGTAGGCATTTCTCTCGAGATGTAGGACGGCGCAAAGGATTCCGAGTACGAATACGCCGGCGCCGAACGCCAGAGGATTGCCCCCAAATCGCTCCGTCGTCAGTGCTCCCGCTGCTGCTCCCAGTGCCGTTCCGGCAAGCCGCTGGCCGGAAATCGCGAGTGCGGCACCCAGCGACGATTGCATCACCACGATTGTGGTGACGGCAGCCCAGTAGGCTTCCGGAAGTTTGCAGAGGCGAGCTACATAGAGGGAGGAGACCGCGGCGACAGCCGTGCGAACAGAGTGGATCAGCGATTCGCGGCGCAAGCCCGCCGGAATTCCGCTTTGTAAATACGTCATAGAGCCTCCCGCGAGGTCGT
Source organism: Candidatus Acidiferrales bacterium (assembly GCA_050746925.1). Classification (GTDB taxonomy): domain Bacteria; phylum Acidobacteriota; class Terriglobia; order Acidiferrales; family UBA7541; genus Palsa-295. The sequence continues at coordinate 1,833 of JBOGNA010000193.1, read as the reverse complement.
CATTCTAGCAGCACGGGGCATAGAGAATGGACGAGGGCCGGGTGCGGGACCGTACGGGTTGACGACTGCGCGACTGGCATGAAAAAGGAAATCCCGCCCGCATGAAAGCGGCCGCTATAGCGCCAACGGCCGGTGCGCTTAATCCATGCGGGCGACTACGACCGTGATGTCGTCGGCTTGCTCGGCGGAGCCGGCCCATTGCTCGGCGGCGGAGATTAGATTTTCGGCCAGGCGCGGCGGCGGCACGCTGGTTTGGCGAAGAATCTCGTCCTTCAGGCGCTGCATACCGAATTCTTCGCCATAGACATTCTCGGGCTCGGTGAGGCCGTCGCTGAATGCCACAAGCATGCTTCCCGGCGCGACCTTTAGACTGCCCTGCGTGTACGGGACTTCCTCGAACAACCCCACAACAGTGCCGCCTTCATCGAGCTGCTGCACTTTCCCCGCGTGCACGAAGAACGGAGCGAGGTGGCCGGCATTGGTGTAGGTGAGCGATTTTGTATCGCAGTCGTACACCGCATAGAAGAAGGTGGCGTAGCGATCGTCGGACGTGTTCTTGAACAGATGCTGATTCAGGCGCTCGACGAGTCCGGCCGTGCCGCCGTGACCGTCGAGCATCGCATTGCTGCGGAGCGAAGCCTGAAGGCTGGCCATCAGCAGCGCGGCGGAGATTCCCTTGCCGCTGATGTCCGCGAGAGCGATGCCGAGGCGCGACGGGCCGAGCCGGATGAAATCGTAGTAGTCGCCGCTCACGGTACGAGCGGGGCGGCAGATGGCGGCGAGCTGGAGGCCAGGCAATTCGGGCAGCGAGCGCGGGAAAAGCTGCTCCTGCACTTCGCGCGCGATCGAAAGCTCGTTCTCGAGGCGCTGGCGTTGGCGCTGCTCCTGAATCAGCTCGGAGACGGACGTCGTCATGTCATTGAACGATTCGCCGAGAGCGCCGAGCTGGTCGTGCTGATGAACGCGGATGCGGTGGGTGAAATCGCCGCGGCGAACGCGGAGCGTAGCGTCGTAGAGATCGCCGACGGCGCGCGTGATGGTGCGCGTAAGAACCACGCCGGTGACGAGCGCGGCCATTTCGAGCGCCAGGAAAATGACGCCCGCGAGAAGCAAGAGGCTCACAAGCAAGGGGCCGACGGCTCCCACCGACGTCAAAAGCCGATGATTGAGCGCCGAAGGTCGCAGCGTGAACGACGCCAGCACGGGAGCGGGCGAGGGATCCTGCCCTGGATCGTGATGAAGCGCTTCGAGAGTGGACGCGCCGTTCACACGAATATCGAGAAAATTCGCCGGAGGCGACAGCGCGCGTTTGCGGCTCACGATTTGCTGGCCGGGAATGTACAGGCGGTTTTGAATCTCGATCGAGATACCTCCCTTCGGTTTTTCGATAGCGGGCTGAAGCAGCATCATTTGAATCGGGCCGAGTTCGGAGCCAAGGCTATCGAGAAATGCAGGCGTAATCGGAGCGCCCACGAAAACGAAAACAGGTCCAGTGCGCGAGGGCCGGGACTCGACGGAGGCGATCCAGATCTGGTGCTCAAATTCGATGATCCCGGAGTATTTTCGGCCGGTTCCGGCGCTCAGCAGATGCTGACCGCGATTCAGCAGCACCCGAATCTCGGGCCATTCCCTGTGAGCGGCGGCGATCAGGACAGCGACGCCCGGTCGCGCGAGGGTGGCATCATCCGTGGGCGAGGCGCCTCGATTGGCTTCTTCTTCAACAGCGCTTGCGATCGATTCCCCTTCCCCGGCGACCATGCTGATTCGCTCCTGCAAATCGTCGTGCAGAAGGTGCGCGCCGAGTTGAAGGTAAAGCCCGTAGGCCGCGAGCGA
>JBOGNA010000192.1:0-35329 GCA_050746925.1 Candidatus Acidiferrales bacterium | reverse complement strand
AGTGAGGGAAGTCCTGCGCCGGGCTCCCCGCTTGAGATAAGAGCGCCAGAATCGCTACGGAAGCAAGCCGAAGATTGTTACTCCATTCGGGGTTCCCACGAAAACTTTGCCATTCGCGATCATCGGCGTGATGTATTTATTGTCCGAGAAGTGGTCGCGGCTATTCGCGGCCTGATTGCTGTTGTAAAGTTCGGTGGCAAGATTCGTCGCGTCGTAGGCATGGAGCACACCGCCCCCAGCGTTCTCCACCGCCCAGACGATTCCGTTCGATGTGCCATTCGCAGAGATACTCGGAGTGGTGCCGGGATACCCGTACGAACCGGCGGAATGGGAAGAAGCCGGCGAAACGAGTTTCGCATTTGTGATCGTAAAGGCCTGGAGATTGGAGTTTACGGAGCCGTAGTACACCGCGCCGTTGAAGTAGGCAGGCATCGACCAAATGCCGCCCGGCAGCACGCCGCTCAGCTTCTGATAGATCGCGTTGTCATTTGAAGCGTTGAATTTGCCCATCATGTCGCGATTGACGACGTAGAGGTTCGTGTCCTTGCCGGCGCCCACCGCGAGGTGCCACGTATTCTGGGCGTTGTCCTTCAAATCCGGCAGCACCATCGCGCCACCCGAGCCGAGATCGGTATCGGCGTTGGATTCGCTGTCCGTATTGAACATGTTGAAATAATCGGCGACGGCCAGTTTGTTGCCGGCGGTCGAGAGCTTGATAAACGCGTTCCCGTAATCGCCGTTTTCCGGGAAACCGCTGGAGTTAAGCACGTCGTCGAACGTCCCATTGCCCGCGAGAAAGTAGATGTTGTTGGTTGAATCGGCCGCCAAGCCGGCGCCCGCCATCCAGATCGCGGCGCGTCCGCCGTTGGGCGTGATGTTGAGCACGCTCGTCTGCGCCAGCGAGGATTCACTGTACCCGATGATCCATCCCGTGTAGGGATCATCGTCGCAGTGCGAAGCCCAGCTTGTGTAGATGACGCCGTTCAAAAGCAAGAGCGATGCCCGATCCTTATATTGCTTGGGGACGAAAATCACGTTGCCGCCGGAAGCGCCTTCGCCGGTTCCGGGGAAGGTCGCTTGGACGGTGACGGGACTGCCGGCAAGATCGGCGCCGGTAGTGAGATCGAGCGCGTGAACGCGATGAATGTAGGTGGTTCCACTCTTCGACATTGCCACCAGGAAAATCGTGCCATTGGCGCCGGCATTGAGATCGATCACGGGCGTCGAGGTAATTCCGATTTCAGGTGAAACCTGTCCGCAACCGTTCACCGCTTCGCTGGGTGTTTCGCCCGCACCAAGCATGGAAACCTTCCAAAGCTGCGCAAATGTGTCCGCGTCATAGGCGTACACGGAATCGTGTTCGGTGACGACATAGACGACGTTGTGCGAAACGCCGCCGATCTTTAGATTTGAGACGTAGAGGGGCTCGGCATCCACGCGCCCATCCGCCGGGAGCGAACCAACGACGCCAAACGTGGCCGACTTCACATTGGCGTGCGTCAAAATCGTTTCACTCAGATTTTGCCCGGTGCGACCGACGTCATTGTGGTACGTGAGAATGTTGACGGTGCCGGGAGGTGGCGGGACATTGTTGGTAACAGTGAGCGAAACGGTGCTGCTCGGCGTGCTGCCAGCCGTGTTGCTGACGGTGACCTGGATCTGCGCACCGTTGTCGGCGATTGTGGTTGCAGGAGTTGTATAGCTGGCCGAGTTCGCTCCTACCTTTCCTCCACTCTTGGTCCACTGATAACTCAGAGGGGCGGCGCCGGTTGCGATGACCGTGAATGTGGCCGTCTGGCCCACCGTCACGCTCGTGCCTTTGGGCTGTGTGGTGATCACCGGCTTGCTGGCAGCGGCGTTCACGGTGAGCGTTGCCATGGCGCTAGTCGCGCTTCCCTCCGTATTGCTGACGACTACTTGGAACTTGGTGTTGTTATCCGCCGCTGTGGTCGCTGGCGTCGTGTAATTTGCCGAGTTCGAGCCGACCTTCGTCGTCCCCTTCATCCATTGATAGCTGAGGGGCGCGGTGCCAGTCGCGACGACCGTGAACGTCGCTGTCTGTCCAACCGTTACAGCGGTGCTCGCGGGTTGCGTAGTGATGGAAGGCTTCGTGGGTGCGGCGGTAACGGTGAGAGTCGCTGCGGCGCTGGTCTTGCTGCCGAGCGAGTTGCTGACCATCACTTGAAATTTGGCGTTGTTGTCGCTTGCACTCGTCGTTGCGAGGGTGAACGTAGGGGAGTTCGTCCCCACTTTCGTCGTGCCCCTCAGCCATTGGTAGGTGAGCGGAGCGCTGCCGCCGGCCGTTACCGAGAAAGTCGCAGGCTTGCCAGCCGGGACGGACATGCTCTGGGGCTGCGCCGTAATCTCTGGCGCCACGCTGCCGCCCGGATCGCCGCCCTTTGACGACCCAACACAAGCCGACAGCAAGGTGCTGACGGCCAGGAAAACTGTAGAGAGAAATATCGCGAAAGCTCGATTTCTGCTGCGGGATGTAATTGGCATGGTATTCATTCCAAAGGGATTAGCTACAATCCGACGCGTGTAAAATTCTTTGCGGAGTTTGGGCATGTGGACCTGAGCTTCCGTCATTAAACTATTCTAAGAGTTTGTCGCGCGGAACACACCTGTCCTTGAGTCTAGTTGCAGGCCAGCCAGGATCGCATCGGCATTTCTCAGGTAATCGCTGGGTTAAATCCTGTACGCAAGGATAACGTAAAAAAGGACCGCAAAGTAGTGGCAGGCGCTACCAGCGAGGACGAAAACGTGCCAAATGGCATGACCGAACCGCAGGCGGCGGGCGGCGAAGAATGCGACACCCACGGAATACAGCAGTCCGCCGGCGATGAGCAGGTAAAGGCCGTGGACGGGGATCGACCCGAATAGCGGCTTGATGGCGATCACCGCAATCCAGCCCATCGCGAGGTACAGAATTGTGGAGAGTATCTTGAAATGGTCGATGAACCAGAGCTTGAAGACGATTCCCGCCATCGCAAGCGCCCACACGATGGCGAATAGCGACCATCCCCATCCTCCGCGCAGCGTTACGAGGGTGAAGGGAGTATAGGTGCCGGCAATCAGAAGGTAAATCGCGCAGTGATCAAAGACCTTCAGGGTGCGCTTGATGCGAGGTGAGCGCACCGCGTGATAGAGCGTGGAAGCAGCGTAGAGGCAAACCAGAGTGCTGCCATACACGGCGCAACTGATGATTTGCAGGGCGCCACCGCGAAATGCGGCCACGATAACGAGCGCAATGAATCCGGCGATACTCATCACCAGGCCGATACCGTGCGTGATCGTATTGGCAAGCTCTTCGGTTCTGAGCTTGCTGCGGATTGGCGACGCGCAGTTCAAATCGAGCTCCTGCTTACATTGTTCGCCGACGAGGGCGCGGGTGCAATATGCAAATCTTTATCGCGAGCATCGGCGGAATTAATGCGAGAGAGGGCCCGTCGCAATGCAGTGGCTAGATCGTTTCTGCGGTCGTTGGCTCTTCGGAGCGGAGCGCGCCCGCGACGCCGGCATTTTGCCGGCGATTATTGAGCCACGAGACGATTCGCCAAGCCAGCAGCATGGCGACGATCGCGGCATATTGCAGAGGCTTGCGAACGTCCGATTTCACAAGCCAGTAGTAGTGGATCACGCCGGCGATCGCGCTGATGTAGATGGCCCGATGAAGCAACTGCCAGCGCTTTCCGCCCATGCGCCGAATCCAGCCCGCCGTGGACGTAATCGCGAGTGGAATCATCAAGACGAACCCAGTGAATCCGACGGTGATATAGGGGCGCTTGGCGACGTCTTTCAACATTTCGGGCCACTTGAAGTAGCGATCGAGTGCAAGCCAGGTGCTGAAATGGAGGCACCCGTAGAAAAATGCAAACAGGCCCAGCATGCGCCGGAAGCGGATGAGCTGCGGGAGCTTGAGCAACTTCCGAAGAGGAGTGACGGCAAGGGTTATGATCAGAAAACGAAGCGTCCAATCGCCGGTCCAATGCTCGACGAACTCGACGGCGTTGGCGCTGAGATCGTTGTGCAGGCCGCGCAAGACGAGTATCGCCAGCGGAACAAGACAGAGAAGAAATACAACGACCTTCGTCCATTTCCTGGTGAGGATTGGGTTCAACGGCCGCTCCGATCAGTAATTCTTGCGCAGATCCATTCCGTTGTAGAGGCTTGCGACCTGATCGCCGTAGCCGTTGAACATCAGAGTCGGAATCGGCCGGTCGAATAGTCCGAGGCCGGCCTTCAGGCGGTGTTCGTGGGCCTGGCTCCAGCGCGGATGATCGACGGTGGGGTTCACGTTGGAGTAGAAGCCGTATTCGCGCGGATTCGAAATGTTCCAGGTCGTCGGTGTTTGGTCTTTCACGAAGCGGATTTTCACGAGCGACTTAATGCTCTTGAATCCATACTTCCATGGAATCACCATGCGTACCGGCGCGCCGTCCTGATTCGGAAGCGTTTCGCCGTACATTCCGACCGTCAAAAGCGTCAGCGGGTTCATGGCCTCGTCGATTCGCAATCCTTCCACGTACGGAAGCTCGATGCCCGCCATCGGACCTTCCGGCATTTGCTTCAGTTCGTAGTAACTTTGGAATGCGACATATTTCGCGTTCGCAGTGGGCTCGACGAGTTTCGCAAGAGTGCTGAAGGAGTAGCCAATCCACGGCACGACGATTGACCAGGCTTCCACGCAGCGATGCCGGTAGATGCGCTCTTCGAGTGGAGCGAGCTTCACGATTTCATCCATCGTGAACTTGCGGGGCTTTTTCACTTCGCCTTCGACAGATACGGTCCACGGCGACGTTACGAAATTCTTGGAATTGTCGGCCGGATCGCCTTTGCCGGTGCCGAACTCGTAGAAGTTGTTGTAGTGGGTGGTTTTTTCGAGCGGCGTTTGCTCCTCAGTTGTGCTGCCCGGCCACTTCACGACACCGTTCAACTTCACGGGAACATTGCCGCCCGCCGACGCGGAAACCAGGTGCGCGAACTTCGTATAGCCTTCGACAGCGCCCGCCGTCGCGACGAGACCCAGCAGAAAATTGCGCCGTCCCATGTAGATGCCCTTGGGTGTGACGTCCGCGTAGGTCAAATCCGGCGATCTCTTAACCAGCACCTTGCGCCCCCGCTAGCATTCTATCTGTAGTCACTTGAAGTACGCATTCGTTACATTGATTGGATGCGCCGGCGGTCGATCGTGGGCATCCTCTCCTGCGGTCGTAACATGCTAATTCAATGGAACTTATGGATCACGAAGCCCGTCATGCAACTTTGGCTCGCTCCCGGTGTTTGATGACGCATACGGCCTTCGTGGTGGGACGAAGAAGGCCGACACCCAAAATATCGGAATCATACGATCGGAGGATGTGATGAATGCGACGAAGCTTATTTTAGGTGGTGCCGCTCTTCTCGCTCTGTCTGCCCCGGCAGTGTTTGCGCAGTCGGCTACGACAGACCAACAGCCACAGACGATTCGGCAGCGGAAAGAGAACCAGCAGGATCGGATCGGGCAAGGGGTTCAGAGCGGACAACTGACGGCCGGCGAGACGAAAAATCTGGAGAAGAAGGAAGCGGGATTGAACAAGGAAGAGCGCACGATGCGCTCGGAAGACGACGGTCATCTCACCGCCGCTGACCGCTCGAAGCTGAATAATCAGCAGAATCATCTCTCGAACCAGATCTACGACGACAAGCACAATGGCGCCGTGCAACACAGCGGGCCGGGTGAAGTCGGCCAGCGCAAAGAGAACCAGCAGGACCGGATCGCACAGGGAGTGAAGAGCGGGCAGCTGACGCCGGGAGAAACCGCCAAGCTTGAAAAGCAGCAACAGGGCATCAACCGCGAAGAGCGCGGAATGCGCGAAGCGAACGGCGGCAAGCTGACGGGCGCGGACCGGCGAGCTGTGAACCAGCAGCAGAACCGGGCGTCAAAGAACATCTACAACAAGAAACACAACGGACGAAAGCAGTAACGCGATTCCCGACCTAAGGATGGAAAAGGCCCCGGCATTGAACCGGGGCCTTTTCGTTGGAAGCCGCAACAGCTTTCGCTATTTCGGGCCGATTAAGAAGTTAATCTCGCTCGTTTCTCCCGGCTTCACATGCACTTTTTTCGCCCATGTTTCGGGAACGCTGTAGATGGGACGCTTCACTTTCACCTGAGCGGCCACGTCCAGAACTGTTTCTTCCGAAAGATTCTGCCATCCCTCGTGCCAGGCTTCGATCTCGTATTCTCCCGGAGGCACGTCGGCTAATTTGAAAAAGCCGTGCTCGTCCGTAACGGAATAGTAGGGATGCTTGACGACCAGGATTTCGGCATTCATCCACACGTGCCCTGCATTGCATTTCAGCTCAACCACGCCATTGCGCGCGAGACTAATCGCAATGGCCTGGTTTTGCATTGGGAAAGGAATGTTGTTGGATGCAGCCCCCGTCATGTGGACGGTGTGCAAGACGGGGTCGCTACTCTTGGCCTCCAGACTTGTGCCCAACGGTACGATCATGATGTGAGGGATGTAGCGGCAATTCTTCTGATCGAGGTGCTGGCGTGTGTCGGGTAGGTCCATCGCTTTGCCTTTGGTGATGTCCTTGAGGAACACAACCGTGTTCGCAACGCCGCCATCGGAATCGACGAGCAAGCGCTCGAGGTCGCGAATTTTGTGCGATTCTGGATCACACACTCTCGAGTCCTTCGTGATCGGGAGCTTAGGGGGCTTGGGAACGGGTCCCGACCATTTTACGGTGCCCGTAATCGTTCCGCCGTTCGCGACTTTCACAACGGTGTAGTCCGATTGCGCGGAAGTGCGCGCGGCGCACGAGAGAAACAGCAAGAGGATTGCGGCAGCCGGCTTCGCGCACGAATATTTCATTGTCATTTTTTGTCACACCTCTCAGTTCTGAGCCTCGAAGCTCCTCTGCAAGCAGTGGGGACGGTTCTACAAACCTAGGATTCGAGTTGGGCCGGTGCGAGGGACGAGCGCCTGGACGCTTGCGTATCCGGGCTCGAATCCAACGATACGCCCGGAACAGGTTTTACGTACGGGATTCAAGGTATCGATTGTCTTATCGGTATATTAAGGCAACGGACTGGAGACCCATTTTGCGGGAGTGTTGTAGCCACGTGGATGTTTTTTGTGCCACTCCCACGCCGAGGAGATGATCGAATCGAGATCGGACATCGCGGGAGTCCAGCTTAGAATTGTTCTGGCGCGGGCCGGGTCGGCGACCAACTGGGCGGGGTCGCCGGGACGAGGCCCTTCCATGCGGACGCGGATTGGGCGGCCCGTGATCCGGCGCGCTGTGTCGATTACCTCCAGAACGGAGTAGCCGCGGCCGGTTCCGAGATTCAGCGCGTCCGTCTTCCCTTCGCGGCGAAGGTGCTGGAGCACAAGGATATGGGCATCGGCGAGGTCCGCGACGTGAATGTAATCGCGAATGGGCGTGCCGTCGTTCGTTGGATACTGATTGCCGAATACAGCAATTTCGCGCTCCGGTCGGCAGCGGCGCGCAGCACGTTGGGAATGAGGTGCGTTTCCGGCTCGTGATGTTCGCCGCGGCGTGACGTCGCGCCGGCGGCGTTGAAGTAACGGAGCGAGATGGAACGCAAGCCGTAGGCCGCGTCGTAAGCATCGAGCAAGCGTTCCATGAAAAGTTTCGACCATCCGTAGGGATTTCGCGGCTACTGGCGGCTTTCCTCAGGGATCGGTACACGCTCGGGCTCGCCATAAACCGCAGCGGTGGAGGAAAAAACGAAGTGACGCACGCCCACGAGTCTAAGTGCGTCGACGAGCGAGATTCCCTGCTGGACATTACTCTCGAAATAGAGGGCTGGATTTTCGAAAGACTCGCCGACGGAAATCAGTCCGGCGAAATGGATGCAGGAATCGATCGAATGTTCTTTGACGATCCGGGCCACCAAGGCGCCATCGCCGGTAGATCCCTGATACAACGTGACGGCCGGATCGAGCGATTCGCGATGTCCGCGAGCGAGATCGTCGAGGACGACGATTCGTTCGCCATGAGGCAGCAAACGCTCAATCGTCACGCCGCCGATGTAGCCCGCACCGCCCGTAACGAGAATAGACATCGAGCTCCGTCGCTTAAGTGCTCCGCTGCGGTGCAGAATACTAGCACAGGGATGTGAGTCCCCTTGTAGAAGGACCGCTCATTTACCGCGCCGACCGAATGCGGCTGCGCACGACGCTACCGCTCACCAGAATCGTCAGGCGTTGACATCAATCACAATGCGGCCGCGTGTTTTGCCTGCGAGGATCTTGTCGGCAAGCTGATGGATCGCCGAGAGAGGTTCGGTAGTGGTCAGCGCGTCGAGTTTGTCGAGTGGCAATTCATGGGCGAGGCGCTGCCACGCTTCGAGACTCAGCGCGTTTGGCGTCAGCGTGGAGTTGATGCCAAGGAGAGCCACGTTGCGCAGGATAAATGGGAAGACGGTGGTTGAGAGTTCAGCACCGCCAGCCAGGCCACAGGCGGCGATTGCGCCGTAAGACGCCGTCCCTGCGAGTACGGAGGCGAGCGTTTGACCTCCGACGGTGTCGAGGCCGCCCGCCCAACGCTCCGACGCAAGCGGCGCGCTCTTCTGTGCTAGCTCAGCACGATCGACGATCGTGGAAGCGCCGAGCTCGCGCAAGAAAGAGTGCAGTTCAGGACGGCCGGTGGACGCGGCAACCTTGTAGCCCTTCGCAGCGAATAGGGCTACGGCAGTCGAGCCGACGCCCCCCGCCGCGCCTGTAACGATGATTTCCTTCCCGCCGGGCTGGATGCCCTGATGCTCCAGCGCGATCAGGCAAAGCATCGACGTGAAGCCTGCGCTGCCGATTGCCATCGTTTGTTTCAAAGTGAGGCCCTTCGGGACCTGCACCAATGTTTCCGCGGGAACCCTCTGCCGCTGCGCGTATCCACCCCAGCGTGTTTCGCTGAAGCCGTGGCCGACAGCGACCACTTGATCGCCTTTGCGGAATTCGGAAGAAGCCGATTCGAGGACCTGCCCGGCAAAGTCAATCCCGAGGACCATCGGGAATTTCCGGATGATTTTGCCGCGGCCTGTTACAGCGAGACCGTCCTTATAATTGAGCGACGAGTAGGAAATTTCGACGAGGACGTCGCCGGCGGGCAGCGCGTCGTTGGTCAGCTCTTTGAATGACACGCTGTACGCGCTGCTATTCCCTTCAGCAAAGAGAGCTGTGAACGAATTGGCGGGCATCGGAACCTCGCGCGGCATTTTTCGAACTGCGATCGATCATCAGCCGCTCGACGAGTATATCGCAGGGCGGTCCAGAGGATGCGGCAGGGGTGTTGCTGGAAGATCGAGTCGAAAATACAGAAGGAAGGAACGCCGCTGTCTGCAGCCGATCGCCCGTCGAGCTCCCTATGCGGCTACTGGGTGACGGTCACACTTAATGTGAGTGAGTGCGGGTCGGGAACATTGCCCGGATTCGATGTCGCATTCACGGTGATTGTGTAGTCTCCGGGCGCGGTTCTGGAGATCGCAGCCGGCGGAATTCCCGCACAGCTCGCCAGCGTGATCAGCGCGATCACGGTCAGCGTGCTCCATAGCAACGCCTGTTTTCGTGTCGGCCGACGCCCGGCAAGGAGTACAACTCCCACGAGGCCAAGGATGCTGATTGGCCAACCGGCGTTCAACGGAGGCGCCTCGCGATTGGGATGAATACCGGCTTGCAGTTGCTCGGTTCTTACGACCAGCTTCGACGCGACGGCCGTTCCGTTCGGAGTGAGTATGGCAGGTTCGAAATTGCACGACGCAAATTCGGGCAGATTGGCGCATTGCAGTGTGATGGGGGAATTGAATCCGCCCAGCGGCGTGGCGGTAATGACGAATCCCGCCGAGCGGCCGGATTTGACGCTGTCTGAAGACGGCATCGCGGTAATCGTGTAGTCCTGCACTCGCTGATTGAGGATCGCGGACGTCACGTTGGTGAAGTTCGCATCGCCGCTGTAAACGGCGGTGATCGGGTGCGTCCCCGCCGTTAGCGCAGCCGTGCTGAACGCCGCCATGCCAGAGCCATCGAGGGCGATCAGCCCGCTCAGCGCCGTGGTGCCATCGTTGAAAATTACAGTTCCTGCGGGGTTGCCATTAGGCGAACTCACGGTCGCAGTGAATGTGACGTTTGCGCCCGGCATCGAGGGATTGACGCTTGAGACCAACGAAATATTCGGCGGGCCGATAACTTTCTGAACGAGATTTGCGGTGCTGCCGGTATAGAGCGTGTCTCCGCTATAGGTGGCGGTGATCGTGTGGCTCCCGGCTGCCAGTGCTGACGTGGTCAGGCTCGCCGCACTCGCACTTACGGCGATGCTGCCCAGAGTCGTCGCTCCGTCAGTAAACACGACGGTCCCGGTTGGCGTCGGCGCAGTCGTTGGAGTGGTCGGGGTAATCGTCGCGGTGAAGGTGACTGGGTTGCCCACGTTCGAAACCGGCAACGATGAGACCACAACCAAAGTCGTCCCATCCTGCAGGCCTGTGCCCGTTACTTGAATCGCTTCGGGGCTGCCCGCAGCATTGTTATTAACGGTGAACATTCCGCTGATCAACCCCACGGTCGCTGGGTCAAACACGATATCGAGAGTGCAGTTCGCGGCCGCCAGAATATTCACCGGGAAGCTCGTGCCACAAGTGCCGCTCGACGCCAGAGCGAAACTGGAAGATGACGGAGCCACAGAAGCCAGGGTCAGGGTGCTGTTCCCGAGATTGCTCACCGTCACCGTTTGCACCGCACTTACGCTGCCGACGATCTGATCCGCGAACATCAGCAAAGTTGCGTCGGTGCGCCGAACGCGCTGGTTGTTCAGATCGGCAACGTACACGTTGCCTTGCAACGGCAGCACGCCCGAAGGTGAGTCGAGCGTCGCTGCATTGGGCGCGCTCCCATCACCCGAAAATCCTTGCTCTCCCTCTCCCGCGATCGTCGTGATCGTTCCTGAACCACCCACTCGACGTACTACATTGTTATTCGAATCGGCGATGTAGATATTTCCGGCGAGATCCATGGAAACGCCCAGCGGAAAAGCGATGGCCGCGCTGGTTGCGGCCGCACCGTCACCGGAATATCCCGGGGTGCCATTGCCGGCAAACGTTGAGAGCGTGCTACCCGTCAGTAAGCGAACGCGGTGGTTGTTGGAGTCTGCCACGTACACATTTCCGCTGGCATCCACGACCACTGCGGTTGGGGTGTCGAGCCCGGCCGAGCTAGCCGAGCCGTTGTCGCCATAAAATCCCTGCTGCTGGGCGTTCCCGGCAATCGTTGAAATGGTGCCGCCACTTACTTTGCGGACTACGTGATTGCCGGTGTCCGCAATGTACACGACACCGTTCGCATCGACGGCCACGCCGCGAGGCGTATAGAGTGAGGCGCTCGTAGCGGCGCCACCATCGCCCGAGTACGCGGCGGTGCCATTTCCGGCGAATGTTGCGATATTTCCGTTCGTGACTACGCGAATGCGGTTGTTGTTGCTGTCCGCGATGTAGATGCTTCCATTTAGATCGACTGCTACCGCAGTCGGCGTATCCAAACTCGCAGCGGTTGCCGCGCCGCCATCCCCGAAAAAGCCCTGCTCGCCATTTCCTGCCACGGTTGTGATGTTGCCGCTCGTATCGATGCGCCGGACGCGATGATTGTCGCGGTCGGCGATGTAGATGTTGCCGGCCGCATCAGCGGCCATTGAGAATGGATTTGCCAGCGCCGCCGCTGTCGCCGCCCCGCCATCGCCAGAAAAGCCGGCAGCGCCTGTTCCCGCGACCGTGTGAATCGTGTCGCCGGGAGAAAGCGAAATAATGGGAGCCTGCGCTCTGGCGTCGAACGCCGCGCCGAGTGTGGCCGCGCAGAGCAACGCTGCGACTCTCAGCTGGCGTTTGCGGTCCATCGTCATCGCGCTCTCCCTCATCGGCCCAGACGGCTACTGGCAAACCAGCGCGACTGCGACGTTGTGGACGACCGGCGTCATGGTGAAGGGAGCCCCCTGATGGATGGCATCCCCAAAGAAATTCACCACGGCGCTCACATCGATCAAACCGTTGGCGGGTACGCTGACGGCCGCGTTCGCCGAGCAGACATTCGTTCCCGACATCTGGCAGGAGAGTGCTGTGTCGTTTAGATCGGTGGTGGCTGTTCCCACTCCTGTGCTCGTCACGGTGGTTCCGACTCGCAAGGTGTAGACGACCACCAGTGAAGCATCAATGCTCGAATCCGCTTTCACGGAAATCGCCGTCGCGGTGCAGGCTTGCGGCGCAAGCGTGACGTCGGTTCCGAGTTCATTCGGCGTGTCGTCGAGTTTCGAGCCGCCCACGTTGAGATACTTCGTGATCCCTACGCTCAGGGCGGAGAGATCATGCAGAGATTGGAGCGTCGCAATGGCTCCGCGCTGCGCGAGTAGCGCCCAATTTCCGCCGCTGCTGGCGACGTCGGTATCCGGCTCTACTCCCGTGTTCGCGAGCAGCGCGATGTAAGTCGAGCCTGCAAACGAAACGCTGTCGGTTGCCAGGTAGTTCGCTATACCGCTCCACGCGCCCCGGAAGTTCAAGCCCGCCGGTCCTTGCGGCCCTTGCGGACCCTGTGCGCCGGTCGCACCATCATTTCCCGCCGGCCCTTGTGCGCCTGCCGCGCCCGTTGCACCGGCAGCTCCAGTTGCACCCGTTGCTCCTTGAATGCCCTGCGCCCCGGTGGCACCGGTGGCACCCGTCGCTCCCTGAATTCCCTGCGGTCCCTGCGCACCCGCCGCTCCGGTCGCCCCCTGTTGCGCGAGAACCGCCCAGTGGGTTCCATTGTCCGTGTCCGGTTCATTCCCGATATTTCCAGCCACGAGTGAGATGTAGCTTGAGCCGCCGAAAAACACGGCATCGCCCAGCGCGTAGGTGGTTCCGACGAGCCAAGTCCCCTGAAACGAGACGGGCGGACCTTGCGGCCCCTGCGGACCCGTCGCGCCTGTTGCGCCCGTCGCTCCGGTCGCGCCCGCTGCTCCGGTCGCACCTGTCGCTCCCGTAGGTCCAGCCACACCCTGAATTCCCTGCGCTCCCTGTGCGCCTGTTGAGCCGGCAGCACCGGTCGCGCCTGTTGCGCCGGTCCCACCTTGCTGGGCCAAAACTGCCCACTGAGCCGGTGACGAATCCGGCTGTTGATTCAGATTGCCGGCCACGAGCGATATGTAGCTCGACCCGTTGAAGAAAACCGCGCCACCGACAGCGTAGGTCGTGCTTCCGCTCCATGTTCCCTGGAAGCTTACCGGCGCGCCCTGTTGCGAGATGAGGGCCCAATTCCCCGTGTGATTCGCTACGTCCGTATCAGGCTCATTGTTGAAATTTCCATCCACCAGCGAAACATAGCTCGATCCCTGGAAGAACACCGTCTGTCCGATCGCGTACGTCGTGACGAAGTTCCACGTGCCGACAAACGTGATCGAAGTTCCCTGAGCACCCGTCGCCCCAGTCGCACCGGTCGGACCTTGCGCTCCCGTCGCACCCGTCGCGCCGGCTGCGCCCGTCGCGCCGGTCGCGCCCGCAGGTCCCTGCGCTCCGGTTGCTCCTGCTGCGCCCGCAGGTCCCTGCGCTCCGGTTGCCCCTGTTGCGCCCGCCGCACCCGTCGCACCGGCTGCGCCCGTCGCGCCTTGTTGCGCGAGCAGCGCCCAATGTCCGCCGCTGCCGGCAACATCGGTGTCCGGCTGATGCCCCGAGTTTCCATTCACGAGTGAGATATAGCTCGTTCCCTGATAGAAAACCGTTTGACCTACTCCGTAGTTCGTCGCGAAATTCCACGTTCCGATGAAAACGAACGATTGGCCCTGAGGGCCGGTTGCGCCCGAGGGACCGGCGGGACCCTGCGAACCCGTTGCTCCCGTCCCGCCGTCAGCGCCCGTTGCACCGGTTGCTCCGGTCGGCCCAGCGGGACCTTGTGCACCCGTCGCTCCCATCGCGCCGGTGGCTCCGCTCGGTCCTGCCGGACCTTGTGCACCCGTCGCTCCCGTCCCGCCATCAGCGCCCGTTGGCCCCTGCGGTCCGGTCGCGCCGGTTGCTCCTGTGGCGCCCTGTTGCGCGAGCAACGCCCAATTGCCGCTGCTATTCGTCACGTCCGTATTGGGCTGTTGCCCAATGTTTCCCGCAACCAAAGAGATGTAGCTCGTGCCCTGAAAAAAAACCGCGTCACCAACTGCATACGTGGTGGCAACACTCCAAGTCCCTTGAAACGCGACCGGCGGCCCTTGCGGACCGGACGCCCCGGTGTCGCCCGTCGGACCAGTTGCTCCCGCCGAGCCGGTTGCGCCTGTCGGTCCGATCGGCCCTTGCGGTCCATCCGCTCCCGTCGCGCCCGTCGCACCTGTCGGTCCTGTTGGTCCAGTGGCACCAGTCGCACCGGTCAAGCCGATGGGACCTTGGGGACCGACTGCGCCAGTGGCTCCGGTTGCGCCCGTTGCACCGGTGGGACCGGCAACACCTTGTGGCCCTGTTGCACCGGTTGCGCCTGTCAGTCCGATGGGCCCTTGCGGTCCGTCCGCTCCCGTCGCGCCCATCGCACCGGTTGCGCCTTGCTGCGCCAGCAGCGCCCAGTTGCCCGTGCTGTTCGCAACGTCTGTATCCGGTTGGTGCCCGATGTTTGCTGCCATCAGCGAAACATAGCTCGTGCCCTGAAAAAATACGGAGTCACCAACTGCATAAGTCGATCCCAGAAGCCAAGTTCCTTTGAAAGTAACCGGCGGACCTTGCGGCCCCGTTGCTCCCGTCGCGCCCGTAGCTCCGGTTGCGCCTGTCACGCCGATTGGGCCTTGCGGGCCAACCGGGCCGAGAGGTCCCTGCGCTCCCGTGGCGCCGGTAGCGCCCTGCGGCCCCTGCGGACCGACAGCTCCTTGCGGGCCCTGGGGACCAAATAGCGTGATATCGAGCGCCGGCGCGCGGCTGGTTTCCTGGTTTTCCTTGCTGTCGAGCAGAACGAAAGTGGAAGCTGCGGAAGCGGAAGCGGCGAGCGCGATTCCGTGATTTGAAGCGGGAGTTGCAACCCAGCCCTGCACAAGCGTCGTGACATCGATGACGATCACGGTGTCGGCCTGCGCGACTGCGATCGGCGATCCCACGGCTGCGCCCATTGTGGGCGCTGAATTAAACGTAACCGCGAATTCGCTCCACGCGCTCGTCACCGGCTTCAGATCCATCGCGCCCGCTGTGTTCACTCGGTTGACGTAGATCTTCAGCGTGGCCGCCGCGATGTCGCCAGATGTCGTGCCGGCGGGAAGCGACGAGAGATTGAACTGCATGAGCGCTGTGTTTCCGTTGCCCACGGCGAGATTCGTCAAGCTTCCGAAATTCACCGCCGGGTGCGAGCTGCTGATGTGCGCGTCGGCCAGCAGCGGCGCATCGGTGGCGCGCGCCGTAATTGCAAACAGGATCGAGAGCAACAGACCGAGATACTTGCTGCTGGAAACCGACGACCGCATTTTCATGTGTGCGCTCCTGCCTGGTTACAAATCGGCGCGGGGGGCGAAACCTTCACCGCGAAGTGCGCTCGTGGTGAGAGAAACAGCGATGTGCCGAAGACTTCTAGTACGTTTTCAAATTAGAAAACTCTTACGTAACGTCGGATCGCACCCGACCTAGAGCACGTCGCGTGCCGCACGTGTCGCATTTGCGTTCGTTTTGTTTACGGCTATTACTTCCGGTGGGTCTTGCGGTTGGCTTGAGGGATCGCCTTCCCGAGAATTCTTTCAATTTGATACAGATGGTTGAGATCGTGGCAGGCGAAATGTTCGGTGATCTTTTCAATGCTCTCGATGCCACGTTCGGCGTGGATCCCGTAAAGTTTCCACTGCGCGGCATCACTCAGTTTCAAAAGCGCCAGATTGGCTTTTCGCAGCGCACGAAACAGTTCAAGAGACGTTTTTGGATCGCGCTTGGCATACTTTCCGGTTTCCGCCCATTTGTCCTGGTCGAACGCCTCAATGGCACCGCCCGGCTCTTCTAGAATCTTGCGCAGCCGGTACGCGCCTACCAGCTCATCATCGGCAAGGTGCGCGATGATTTCTCCTACGGACCATTTCCCCGGCGCCGGACGACGCATCAGTTTCTGGCGCGGGACTCCCTCTATCATGCGTTCGATTTTCTTCGGCGTGGCTAGCTGCACCTTGCGCGGATCCTGGTCCCCCAGGTAACTTCGCAGTCGCTTCTGGTAGTCTTCGAGAGTCTCGCGCATCATCGAGTGTCATCTCCTGCGTACAACCGGTGAGTTCCGGTTCGTGAGCGGCCTGGATTTTCCTCCATTCTACCGGATTGCTTTTGCTACTACAGGGGAAGCAGAGTAAAATCGTTCGCAGTTCGTTTCGGAATTTGCGGTTGCGATGTTTTCTCGCAATGCAAATTGCGCGCCCGTAGCTCAGATGGATAGAGCGTGTGCCTCCGGAGCACAAGGTCGGGGGTTCGAACCCCTCCGGGCGCGCCACTCTCCGCTGACCCGTTCAAGCGAATGTTACGATCGAGTCCCGTCCTGGTGCACGTACTTCACGACTTCCACTTCCGACACCGCAATCAATCCTTCCCCCACTACCTGATCTAGAAACGGAATCAGCTTCTGCACGTTTTCCTCTGAATCGATCACGCTGACCATGATCGGTGCGTCGGAAGAAAACGACAGCAGATGAGCGCGGTGAATCAGCGTACTCGCGCCGTACCCTTCAATTCCCCGAAAGACGGTGGCGCCGGCGATATCGAGTTCCCGGCACTTCTCGACAATCGCACGATAGAGAGGTTTGTCATTCCACTTGTCGTTCTCGCCGAAGTGAATCCGCAGCATTTTTGCCTTCCCTTCGAGCTTCATGGCCGCCCCTCCTTTCGTCTCTCCTCTCCTGCATAGTCGTGCGTGTACTTGATCATATCCACGTCGGAGAGCACGACCAGCCCTTGCTGCACCATGCCCTCCAGAACAGGAAAATAGGCTCTCAACTTTTCTTCCGTGTCCACCACCGAGAGCACCATCGGACGGTCGTGCGAGAGATTCAGCGCCGTCTCTTTGTGAATACGCCGGTTCGCACCATACCCCAGAATCCCCTGATAGACCGTCACGCCGGCGATGTCGTTCGCGCGCAAGCTTTCGACCAGCGCCTTGTGCAGAGGCTTGCCATGCCATTTGTCGTTTTCGCCTACGAATATGCGCATCAGCTTGGCCTTTCCTTCGCGCCGCAGCGATGGGATCGAACTCGACGAAAGTTCCTTCTTCGATGCTTCCGAGGGCTTTACGACGGTCGTGTCTTGAATCTCGATCAATCCTGTCCCGACCATTCCATGCAGCTTGGGCAACAGTTCTTCGACCTTCTCCGGCGACTCGATAAATTCGATTTTGATAGGGAGATTTTCCGTAAGTCTTTCGATTTTCATCGTGTGCATGTGGTGGTCGGCGCCAAAACCCGCAATACCACGCACCACATTCGCTCCGGAGATCCCGCGATAAAAGAGAAAGTCGAGAATGGCAGAGTACAAGGATTGCCCGTGGTATTGATGGTCCTCTCCAACATAAATGCTGACTTTTTTAGCAGGCCCGGCTGTGAGCATGCTGCCTCCCTGGCGCAAAAATTCTTCCGCCCTCTACGAGATGCTTCTTCCTGTGATCACTCCCAACCACACCGATACAAAGCCCACTATAACGCTCAGAAACACGTTCAAGCCCGCGATCAATAGTTCTCCATCTTGAAAACTCCGAAACGTCTCGAGCTCAAACGTCGAGAACGTCGTGTAGCCGCCGATGAACCCGATCGGAATCAGGTATCGCCAATTCGCGTACCAATGCCCCTTCTCCGCAAGCAGCGTCACCACCAGCCCGATGAGGAACGAGCCGGTACAATTGACGACGAACGTTCCGTAAGGAAATCGGGTACCCATGCGCTCGCCGATGTAGCCGCTCACCCAGAACCGCAAAATGGACCCCAGCGCCCCTCCCAAACCGACCATTAAGTATTTTGTCATGCGATTGGGTACAGCCCTTCCTTTTGAGGCAGGCAAACTACTCCCTCGATTTTCAGTTCGGGAATCGCTGCCGGGGACATGACTCCGCGACAAGATTCCTGTCAGGAGTCATCATCTGTCCCGGCAAAGAAGGGACAGCGGTTATAGGGCGAACTCCTTCGCCACTCCTTTGATGATACTTTCGGCTGGCAAAATGTCAACCACGGTGCGGGAAGCGCGTGCGAGAGAAGCAGCGCGATTTCGCAGCACTGCCAGGCTCAAGTATCGGCCGTCCATCTCGGCCATCAAATGCGCATCCCGGAACGATCGCATATGCGCGTGGATTTCGGATTCCAGCGTAGGATTTCCAAGTTTCCGCGCAAGACTCAGAGGCGTCTGGGCCGTATCACACTCCAGGTAGATTTTCGCCTCGAGCCCGGTGAGAACAACGGTCGGCTTCGGTGCGCAGGTGCGCGTGTCAGTGATCAGTGCGACTGAGCCCGTTTGAAATAGGTCCAGCCTTGGCCGGTTGGGACTCGTCCACTCCGGCCAACGCACCACTTCTTCCGCCAGCGCTCGTGCGTATTCTGCCGGTTCCCGCGAATCGGAATAATCGAATTCAAAGAAGTAAGCCAGGTTCCCGAGTTGTGGAGGCTCGAGCGGATACAAGTAAGAATAGGCCGATGCCGGACGCGGGTTGGATACTCCCAACTCCTCATTCGTAAAGAGAGGGCTGAAACGGTCCACATGGATTTTCCCGCAATATCCGGGCCGCTGCAGATGGGTGAGCTTCGGCACCAGCTGCGCCATTCGCGCGTATTCGTCCGGAGACTCGCGGGGAAATCCGTAGAGAAGATTCCAGAAGACTGTAATGCCAAGCTCTTCACACCAGCGCAACAGTTGAATGTTCTGTAGGCCGGTGCATCCTTTCCGCATCAACTGCAGCACCTCGTTGCTGAAGCTCTCGATGCCAGGTTGGATCGCCCGCACTCCTCCTTTTCGAAGGGATCGTAGCTGATCGAAGCGCATATTCGATTTCGTCTCCAGGAAAAATTCCAGCTTCGATCCCCGGCGCGCCAGTTCAGGGAAAAGTGCATCGACATATTTCAAATCGAGAATGTTATCGACAAGCTCGATCTGCTCGATCCCGTAAGTCTTGGAAAGAAACGACAATTCCTCCAGCGCCCTTTGCGGTGACTTGCTGCGAAAGCCCATCGTCTGGCCATTGAGGCCGCAAAACGTACAATGCTGTTTTTCGCCCCACCAGCAGCCTCGCGCCGTTTCCATCAGCAGCCGCGGCTGAATGCTCGAGCCGATCGGCGAAACGCTCAGAGCTTCGAAGTAGGCAGAATAATTCGGCACGGGAAGCGAATCCATGTCCCGTACCGGCGGCGGCGTGGTGAGCGGTGCGGCCGCGCCTTGCCTCAAAATTCCCGGCACGGGGCGCGCCTCGCCTTGCCGGACCAGACCTTCGAGAAATTGCGGGACAACTCCATCGCCTTCCCCCGTGCACACATAATCGATCCAGGGAAACGCGCTGATCAGTTCCTGCCCCATCGCGCCTTCACAGTTGGCGCCTCCAAAGATCACCACGGGCGGATTCGGAGTTTGCTTCAGCCGCTGCGCCACCGCCAGACACGCGCATGTCTGGTGAAACGTCGTCGTGAATCCGACGACCTTCGGATCGAGCCGCTCGATCTCGCGCACACAATCGTCAATAAACTTCTCGCGGTGGCGGCGTGCCTCCAGCATTTCGGGAATCAGCTTGCGCATGCCCGGGTCCGGCTCGAAAAATCGCGAAATGTACTCGCTCTCGCTGGGGATCCGGCCGGGGAACACAGCATCAGCAAAAAACCATTCGCCGGCGAGATATTCGGAAGGCGCTACCGCTGCCAGCAATTCCTGGTCGGCTGTGCATTGGGAAAACCAGCCGTAGAGGCGCGTTCCAATTCGTTCGGCAAGGTCCAAATTGAAGTAGCAGACTCGCGACGATAGGCCTCGCTTCTGAAGATGCGCGTCGAGCAGGCTGACCCCCAGAGCGGGTCGTCCCAGGTCAGAAAACGGCAGGACCGCAAAAAGCATATCCACTGAAGACTCTTCTCCGCCGGCGCCTTCCGTCGAAGCTCGTCTCCTCGCACGGAAAGCGTCCGGCCGTATCAACTGTCTCGGCTCCCGGTAGTTGGCCGGATTCTACTCCACAATCCGGCAATTCGAGTCGCGATACGAATCGCGGGCACCGGCCGCGCTTGTGAGTGGATTCATTGCTGCTTCGCGCGCAGGAAATTGTGCGGTCATTGACTTGCCCGAGAACGCCGCTCTAAGATGACCGCGTGAGCCCCGCCTTCAAATGATTGGCCAGACGGTCAGCCGCTACCTTATCCTTGAAAAAATCGGCGCCGGGGGAATGGGCGTAGTCTATCGCGCCCATGATGAACGGCTCGACCGTGATGTAGCACTCAAAGTACTTCCTCCCGGAATTTTCCGAGATGAAGCTGCACGCAAACGCTTTCGCAAGGAAGCTCTCGCCCTTTCGAAGTTGAACCACCCGAACATCGCAACCATCCACGATTTCGATTCGCAGGATGGCGTCGACTTTCTGGTGATGGAATTCATCAGCGGCACCACGCTCTCGCACAAGCTGCGCAATGAAGGCTTATCGGAGAAAGACGTAGCAGCCTTGGGTCTTCAAATCGCCTCGGCGCTCGAAGAAGCGCACGAACACGGCATCGTTCACCGCGATTTGAAGCCGGGGAATATTCTTGTCACGTCGAAGAACCAGATAAAAATTCTAGATTTCGGCCTTGCAGTGCTGCTGCGGCCGGCCGATGCGGCCGACGTGACCCTGAGCGACTCCGACGTGACCGGAATTTCCGGCACCCTGCCCTACATGGCGCCGGAGCAGTTGCTCGGAAAGTCGGCGGACATTCGCAGTGATATCTACGCAGTCGGCACGATTCTCTTCGAGATGGCCACAGGCTCGCGCCCGTTCGATGAAAAGCTATCCACCGCGCTCTCGAATGACATCATCTACAAGCAACCGCCACGCCCCACGGCGTTGCGGCACAACCTCTCGGCCCGGCTGGAAGAAATCATTCTAAAATGTCTCGAGAAAGAGCCGAACGACCGCTATCAGTCGGCCAAAGAATTGGCAGTTGACCTGCGGCGGCTGAGTTCCCCTTCGACCGGAGTGGTGCAACCCGCCGCGCGTCCGCGTCGAAGCCTCCGGCGCTGGCAAGTTGTCTTGGCCGCCTCCATCGCAGTTGTCGCGATCGCCGCGCTCCTCTTGATCCGCTACCGGATGCTCGCCGGACGCAGCGAAGCAATCGACTCCCTGGCGATCCTGCCTTTTGAGAATGCCGGTGCGAATCCCGACGCGGAGTATCTCAGCGATGGAATTACCGAAAGCCTGATCAACAGCATCTCGCAATTGCCGAATCTCAAGGTCATCGCCCGGAGCTCTGTTTTTCGCTATAAAGGCAAGACAGTTGACCCGCGGGCCGCGGGACGTGAGCTCTCCGCGCGTGCAATCCTCACGGGCCGGATCGTGAAACGCGGCGACGATCTTTCGATTAGCGCTGAGCTGGTCGATACCCAGGACGACCGGCACATCTGGGGCGAGCAGTACAACGTGAAACTCACCGACCTGCTCGCTATTCAGGAAAAAATTTCAAAGGAGATCACTGCAAACCTTCGGACGAGATTGGGGGGAAAGGAAGACGCGGTTCTTTCCAAGCAGTACACCACCAACTCCGACGCGTTTCAGTTGTATCTCAAAGGCAGGTTCTATTCCGATCAGGCCACCGTCGCCGGCGTCCAACGCGGCGTCGAATACTTTCATCAGGCCATCGAGAAAGACCCCCACTACGCACTGGCCTACGTCGGAATCGCCGACGCTTATTTCCTGCTGTCGAGCCAGTTCCTATCTCCACGCGAGGCGATGCCCAAGGTGAAAGACGCCGCTACCAAGGCCTTGCAAATGGACGAATCGCTCGCCGAAGCTCACACCATGCTGGCGATGGTGAACGCATTCTACGAGTACGATTTCCCGGGCGCCGATGCGGAATTCAAACGAGGCGTCGAACTCGATCCCGGCTCCGCGTCGGCTCACCAGTGGCGCGGCTATTTCTTGATCGCGAGGGAGCAGCAACAGGAAGCGCTCGACGAATTGACGAAAGCCAGAGAGCTCGATCCGCTCTCCGACACCGTCAGCCTTCTGCTTTCGGTCAGTTTCTTGTTCTCGCGGCAATACGACCAAAGCATTCAGCAATCGCGGAAAATGATCGAAGCCGAGCCTGATTTCTGGTGGGGGCATTTCCTGCTGGGTTGGGCGCAGGCTGAGACCGGCAAGTACGATGACGCCATCCAATCGCTCGATCGAGCCACTCAGCTGGACTCCAGCCCCTACCCGCTTGCCTATCTCGGCTACGCCGATGCCCGTTCCGGCAAAAAAGACAAGGCGCTAAAGACGCTTCAAGAGCTCGAGCAGAAGGCGCATCAAGTGTACGTTCCGCGCTATCAAATTGCCGCCGTTTACGTGGGCCTGAGCGACAAAGATAAAGCCCTCGAATGTCTGCAACAAGCTTTCAGCAACCGCGAGGAAATCATTGCATTTTTGAAAGTGGACCCGACGTGGGACGCCCTACGCTCGGATGCAAGATTCCAGAATCTGATGCATCGTGCAGGATTGAACTGATCTCTGCGCCGCGGCAGATTCACCGGAGCAACAATCGCGAAGGGTCGCTACCGGGCGGAAGCCTTCAACGCACTCACCTTCAGATGTGCTCCCGCGAGTTGTTCGAATATCTGGCGGACCAGCTCCACCGTTTGGAACGCGCTGATCGCAAGTATGTTCTCATGCACCTTCGTCAGCGGCATATGATCGAGCGCTTCGCGCAGTTCGTCGCGGTGTCTCCGATCGACGTCTGCGTGTTGGAAGTAAGTTCGGAACGCCTTGCGGGGAAGCCCGGTCCTCTGGATGACTTCTTCCAGAAATTCAGCGACCGGAGGTTCGCCTTCCAGCACTTCCAGGTAACCCAGCAGGGCCACGGGATGAGCGTTCAGAATCCAATAATGCTGCGCGCCGATCATCGCGGCCATCGTCGGAGATGGAATCCGCGCAGCAACAGATTCACGCGAGACTCCGAGTACGGCCAGATCGTCAAGCACGCCCTCATCGTGATGGCGTTCTTCCGGGATGTGCTTGGCGCAGTAGTCAGCCACGCACGCCGCAACCGGATCGATTTCCCGGCGGGCGTTGGCTTCCGTGAACGCAGACTCGAGCAGCGGCACCGTCGATCGCCCCACGCAGTACGTCGTAAACAGAAATTCTGGAAAAATCTCAGGCATGCGCGGATGGGTCCAGAAACTGTGGATCGCCCGGTGCATGCCCGGTGCCGCTAACTCGATCTTTTCGCGGAGGCGCCGGCTGTGGCTCATCGATTTCGTAAGAGGAGAACTACAGGATCAAAGACGTATTTCTCTGGATGAAATCATCGCCAAGGTCACCCTTGATGGCGACCAGCGCATCCACTTCTTCGGGATCGAGACCGTTGATCAGATCTTCGTCGGACGATGATAGCCTGCTCGGAGTCGACAGAATGTTGGCCGCTTGCAACTTCTGGACGTTCGTCATGTGATTTCTCCCTCGAATTTAGAGCAGCCTGGTACGTAGCTGGTCGGTCGCCCTTCCCGAATGGGGGCTAACGGCAGGAACAGCAGCCTTGTATCACATCTGTGCCAACATTCAACAATTCTTTCCCGTCGCAGGCCGGTTCCGCCGGAGCGCTGTTTCCGCTTCAAGATTTCCTCGATTACCGATACAATCCCACCCACTTTAGAAGTTAGAAATCAGTCCACTTTCATGTAAGGCGGTTCGCTCGCATGGCTGAAGACATTCGCGAACTCGAAGAACAGGCCAAGGAAGCGGCGGAACACAATCTCGCGCCGGTCACTGTGACGATGGCGATCTTCGCCGTTCTCGTCGCCTCCGTTTCCCTGCTCGGCCATCGCGCGCACACCGAAGAAATTCTGCTGCAAACAAAAGCCACCGACCAGTGGGCCTTTTACCAGGCCAAGGAAATCCGCCGCCGCAGCTACGAGCTGTTCGTGGACGAGATGTCCGTATTTTCACTTCAGAACTCCGAGCAGTCCGCAAAGATCAAAGAGAAGTACGAAAAGGAAATCGACCGCTACAAGGAAGAAGGCAAGGACATTCAGGCGGAAGCCAGAAAAGCCGAAGACGAAGTGCTCGTCGAACAACGGCGTGCAGACCGCTTCGATCTCGGCGAAGTTCTTCTCGAAGCAGGCCTCGTAATCTGTTCGATCACACTCCTCACGCGCAAGCGAATCTTCTGGATTCTCGGATTGATTTCTGGACTCATCGGGCTCGCAATCGGCGCGACCGGACTCCTGATTCATTAATCCCGGGTTCGCTCGCCGCTACGATCCCACCGCCAGGTTCGCGATCTGCTTCGCGAGCTTCTCCACTTCTTTTGCCTTCTGCACCATCGATAGTGAGAGGGTACTCGTCGAATCCGTTTTTTCCACCTGATCTTTCAATTCGCCAGCCAGCTTGTAGAGCTTCTGCACGTCGTCGAGGATCACTTTCTGATTGTGCTGCTGAATTCTCTTAGGATCGAACGCGGGAGGCGGCGGTTCGGCATCGGGAGGGTTGATTCCACCCGGCGGAGGCACTCCCCTGCGGCCCACCCCTTGCTGCCCGAAAGCCGTGCGCGCCACCGCGGCGATCGGCGCCGCCACGGCCACCGCAACCAACGTGCCTAGAAAATTGCGTTTTCGATTGTCCATGTTCTCCCGCCCTCACGCGCCCGCGCGCCACAACTTGCGGCGAGCCCTCGCGGCGCGAATGGTATAATCCCGCTCGCCTATTTTATGACCGAATCCCTCAGTCGCTGGACGGAAATCGCGCAAACCCGCGGCCTGCGAATTCTCGCGATCCTTGTGATCGCCTTCGTCCTCGCGCGGATATTGAAAGCCATCACCGGCCGCCTGATCGAGTCCGCAAAATCGCCCAACCGCGCTGCGCAGATGCGCGAACAGCAGACCCGCACGATGGCGGGACTTCTCTACAGCGCCGGAATCTTTATCATCATCGCCGTTTCCATTTTGACGGTGTTGCCGGAATTCGGTTTCAACGTCACGCCCATCGAGGCCGCCGCCGCGGTCGCCAGCCTGGCATTCGGCTTTGGCGCCCAACACCTCGTCAAAGACCTGATCAACGGTTTCTTCATCGTCTTCGAAGATCAATACGTCGTGGGTGATCTCATTCAGGTTAATTCCGAGCTCGGACGCGTTGAATATCTCACCCTTCGCCGCACCCTGATTCGAAATACAGCCGGCGCGCTCGTCACGATATCCAACGGCCTCATCGGCCAGGTTTCGAATTTCAGCCGCGATTGGTCGCAGGTTTTCGTTGATGTCACAGTTCCCTCCGACGAACTCGTCGGCCGCGCCCTCGCCACTCTCGAGAAGGTTTCCGGCGATTTGCGCAACGATGCCGATTGGTCGCCCGCGCTGGTTGACGGCCCTCGCGTCCTCGGCGTCGAATCGCTTTCGCTCGACGGCACCGTCCTGCGCCTGCAAGTCCGCACCGCGCTCAATCGCAAGGACGATGTCGCCCGCGAACTTCGCCGTCGCATCAAACTAGGCTTCGAACAGTCGCGCATTCCGTTGACTCAACTGCAAAAGGTCACACTGTTGAGCGACGTGCCCCACCCGGCCCAGCCGTAGCCGGAGATCGTGGATTCTGATCCGTTAGAGGCAATGCGCTCGCTTCCCGTTGCAACGTACCTGTAAGAGTTCGCCCTAGCGCAATCCTAAGTAACACCAGGAGGAACCAAAATATGTCCGAAGTAACTCACGAGCAAGTGAATCTCATGCTGCGCCTCTACGATATCCGCCGCGAACCTCGCCTTCGCGAAGCCCGCGAATGGTTCATGGCGCATTTCAATCCCTCCTCTCCCGAGCAGGTGATGGAATTGTGCCCTCCCGGAAGCCAGGAGAACGCCTTCATGCGCATGGTGTTCAGCTACTGGGAAATGGTCGCCAGCATCGTGAATCGCGGCCTGATCGACGAAGACTTCTTCTTTGAAAACACCGGCGAACAAGGTGTCGTCTGGGAACGCATGAAGCCCATCGTCCCGGCGTTTCGCACCATGTTCAAAAATCCCTACGCTTTTGAGAATCTCGAGAAGCACTGCGGTGTTTTCGAACGCTGGCGCGAAAAGCGCGCTCCCGGTTCCAGCGAAGCCTTGCGCGCCTTCGCCGTCCAGATGCAGAAAGCCGCCCAGAAAAAACCCGGCGCCGGCTTCTAACATCGCATCGTCTGCTCTCTCCCCGTAGGGCGGCGCCACCGCCGCCCTTCGTCGTCACCTCACAGCCCCGCCCCCGGTTTTTTCTGGCCGCTCCGCCCGACTTGTGATAGTTTCTCGTCCGTCCCCACGACTGAGTTTCCAACGGTTTTCTAGGTGCCGGCCTGATATCTGGCTCAATAGCCGCCGGAGCCGCACGAAATCCGCGGAGGAAAGCACCATGAACGTCCGTCATTCGCTTTTGGCCGTGATCGCAATCTGGATTTGTCTCGCAGTGGCGCTGCCTCTGGCCACCTCCGCGCAAGTGTCGCAAAGCGCCGGCAAAATCACGGCAGTCGTGCCGATCGTAAATGTCGCGCACGCAGGCCAGCAGGTCGCCGCCTCCACCTCGCAGCAGGTCTTCTGGGGCGACGTGATCAACACCGGCCACCTCGCCCGCGCTCGCGTCGCTCTCGATGACGGCTCGGTCCTCAGCGTCGGCTCCGACTCGAATCTCACCATCGTCAAGCATGATACCGGCGAACAGCAGACCGATCTCGACCTCGCCTACGGTCAGGTACGCGCCCGCGCCGTGAAACTCGTCAAACCCAATGCCCGCTTTCAGATTCGCACCCCCGTTGGCGTTGCTGGCGTCGTCGGCACCGAGATGGTCGTGCTCTTCGACGCGGCCGGCAATATGAACGTCGTCTGCATGGAGGGCACCTGCAAGGTCTGCGATCTCGCCGGTGTCTGCGTATTGATGAAAGGCGGAGAGGAAACTGGCATTCACGGCAATTCCTCGCCATCGACCCCGGCTCCCGTGAGTCCGGCGAATCTGACCGCCGCTGTTAACGCGACGAATGCTTCCGGAGCCGGAGCTGGCGCCGGTGCTGCTGGTGCCGGTGCGGGTGGTGTCAGCGCGGGGGCCGCTACCGGAGTCGGCATCGGTTCCGCAGTCGCTGCTGGAATCGCAACAGCGGTCGTCCGCGGCGTCAGCAAGACGCAAACGTGCCCGACTCCCCCAACCAGCGGAGTCGCGACGCGCTCAGCCCGCTGCACCCAAATCACGAACGGCACCAAGATCAACGGCCAGCGCTAGTAGCAGCACCAGCGCTGGGTGGTCTCCCAGCAGGGGCACGGCATGCCGTGCTCTCTCGATCCATCCTTCGATTTTCTGAGTTTTCTGCCTGCGAATTATTCGTGAGGGAAAATTCCAAAGGAAATTCTGGAGGCGCGGGTGGGAATCGAACCCACGTATAAAGGTTTTGCAGACCTCTCCCTTACCACTTGGGTACCGCGCCCTCGAGCCATAGTATAGCGAATCTCGTTCACCGAATCAGCCGCGAACTCCTGGCTTCGTGCTTCGCTGCTTCCGTGCCTCGCTCTTCGGCATGGCATCTCTTTTCGCCGGCGATCAATTTATGTGCAGCTCGTACGCAATCCGCGCCTGCACCATGTCCATGCGCCCGACGATCCGCCGCACGATCGCATCCACCGACTTCGCATCCGCGTTCGCCGCGCTGTAGGCCGCCGCCGCGTCGCCGCCCGACCCTGACGCACCTGCTTCGCCGCTCGTCATTTCCCGCTCGCGCTCGAAGAACTGCTGCCAGAACGACTTCTCCTCGGGAAATCGCACGATGTGCACGCGCTCGCTCGCCGAAATGTGCGCCAGTTGTTTCGCCACGCGAATCGCCGTATCGACGCCGCCCAGCTCGTCCACCAGCCCCAACTGCTTCGCCTGCGCGCCCGACCACACGCGCCCCTTCCCAATCTTGTCCACCGCCTCCACCGTCATCCCGCGCCCCTGCGCCACGCCTTTGATAAAGGACTCATACGTCTCGTGGATCGAGCGCTCGATCCAGGCGCGCTGCGCCGGTGTGAAATTCTGCTGCGAGGAAAACAGGCTCGCGTTGTCGCTCGTCGCCACCGAATCCGTGCTCAGTCCCAGCAGATTGAACAGCCCGGAAATATTGAATTTCCCGATCACCACGCCGATCGATCCGGTGATCGTATTCGGATCGGCCACAATTTTATTCGCCGGCGCCGAAATCCAGTAGCCGCCTGAAGCCGCCACGTCCGACATCGACACCACCACAGGCTTCACGTCGTGCGCCAGCTCCACTTCCCGGCGAATCACTTCGCTCGCCACCACCGACCCGCCGCCCGAATCCACGCGCAGAACGATCGCCTTGATGCTCGAATCCTTTCGCGCGCGCCGCAAATCCCCCGCCACCGAATCGCCGCCCATCACGAATCCCTGCGTGGGCGATACCTGCGATTCGCCCGACAAGATCAGACCGGTCGCGTGAATGACGGCGATCTCCTCGCCGCCAAATTCTCCGCCGCTCGCCTTCAAATACGTGCGATAGCTCACCAGCGGCAGCGGGTTCCAATCGCCCGCGTGCGCCTTGAAGTAGTCCTGCACCTGGTCCCAATACGCCAGCTTATCGACGAGCTTCGCATCCAGCGCTTCCTTGGTCGTGAGCGGCGCCCGATTCACGATCGCTTCGAATTTCGCAAGCTCGATTCCCCGCGCCGCCGATGCGTCCGTCAAATACTGGTCGTACACGCTGTGCAGCAGCCCTTCCACTTCTTCGCGATGCGCGGGTGTAAATTTTTTCTCGGTGTAAACGTTCCCCGCCGTCTTGTACTCGGCGATGTGGTAGAACTCCGGCACGATTTTCAGTTTGTCGAGCGTGCCGCGCAGAAAAAGCGCCTGCGCCATCATGCCGCGAATCGTCACCGTGGATTGCGGGACGAGCCACACCTGCTGGCACGCGCTCGCCAGGTAGTATTCCGGATTGCCGATGCCGTCGTAGCCCAGGTAGCAGATGCTCGGCTTGCCGCTCTTGCGAAACTCGATCAGGTGCGCGCGAATTTCTTCCAGCTTCGCCCAGCCGGTCTCAAGCGGGCCTACCCGCACCACGAGCCCCTGAATGTGCGAATCGCCGCGCGCGGCGTCAATCGCATCGAAATAATCGTGCAGCACCGGCTGGCCGCTGCCGGTGAAATCGGCAAAGACATCGGGCGCGCGCTGCTCGTTGATTTCGCCATCGGCGTCAATCACCAGCACCGCATTCGACGGCAGCCGCGCCGGCTTCGACGCCGCCCAGATGACGATGATGAAAAACAAAATCAAGAATCCGATTACCAGCGCTCGCCGCTTTCCCCACGTCATCGCGATTCCCCTCTTATCCGCCCCACTTCAGTCTTTCGTAGCGCTTGCCGCGCCGTTTTGTGTTCTCGGACTCGTAGGGGCGCCGCTTGCTGCGCCCGCTTTTACGGCTCGGCTCGTTTTCCCTTGGTAGCACAGGCACCCCTGTTCGCCCTGATGCAAAAAGGGCCTGCGCGCCTTTGCATTCCGTACCGCCTGCCGCGCCGCTTCTTTCCGCAGCCTTGTGGGTCACGGCTTCAGCCGTGACATAAATCGCCGCGCCGAAGGCGCTACCTTCGCCGCGTCCTTCGCGGCGCCTCAGCGCCCAACGGGCGCGCGCTTCCTCGTGCCGCTAGTTCCCCGCCCCCACTACTGCGTCGACACGGTCGGCGAACGAAATACATACGCCACCACCAGCTTCGACGCAATCGGCTTCCCATTAAACGTCGCCGGATTAATCGTCCACCGCTTCACCGCCGCGATCGCTTCCCGCGTGAGCGACGGCACATCGCGCACCACGCCGATTTTTTTCGCGTTGCCGTTCTTATCGACCAGAACATCCAGCACCACCGCGCCAGTTGCCACGCTATTCATCGGATACGACGCGTAGGATCCCACCGCCACCTCCGCCGGAAGATAACCGGCCGGAAACGGCGGCGGCGCGGGCGCCACGGGCGGCACTTTCAAATTCTGCCCGTTGAAATCGCCGGGATTGAACACCACCTCGATATTGATCGTCGATGGTGCGGCGTTGCCGTCGAGCTTTCCGGGCGTGTACGTCCAGCCGGCGACGATCGAGCTGGTGAGCGACGTAAGCCCGGGAACGTCGCGCAGCACCTGCACCGCGGGCGGCTGTCCCGCGACGCTCAGATTGAGCGACAGCGTCACCAACCCCGCGCCGACAATCTCAACCGGATAAGGAATGTCGCCCGCCGCCGTGATATCCGGCGCGACAAACCGCTCCCCCGCGGAAACCCCAGAGCGCATCGCGCCAAGCGAAAGCGCGCAGCCAAGAATCAGAGAGCCGATGAAAAGTGCCGGTCGCCCGCCCAATGTCATTTTCAAGTACCTCGTTCCGTACTTCGTTCAGTAGGTCTAAACGTATTCGCCTGTTTCAGTAGGGGCGCAGCACGTCGAAGATCCCGGTCGAACTTGCGGGACCGTGCCCGCAGCCGCGACCAACGACGCCGCACCAAAGTAGCACCGGCCACGCGAAAACGCCACGCCACGCCGCGCCGTTCGTAGCGCCGGCGTCCCGCCGGCTCTTTTGAATGGTCGTTCGCCGTTCGCAGGGGCGCTGCTCGCTGCGCCCGCTTGCCCTGAGGGACGAAGGACCGCTCGCCGCCGTGACGCGCGGCGTGAGCCACAAGCTGTAGTGGCCTTCCGAGCGGAGACACCTGATCGACAAGACCCCCGTTCGAGCGCCGATTAGAAAAATGCAAATTGCTGAAAGCAGATGCGTTAGCCGCATTTCTAATCGGCGTACCGTAGATTAGAAAATTTCCGTGTCTGGCCGGATTTTCGCGCGATAGGTCGTCGAGGCCCGGTCTTCGGTCGCGTCGCACTTCTTCGAGTCTCCTGTTTTCCATTTTCAATTTTCCATTTTCGAATTTCGCTTTCAGGCTAGCACGCGCGAGGAAATTTGTGCGGTCAGCAAAGGACAAAAAAAGGACGAGGTATAGGACTGGCCGAATGGGCAGGGTGCCCACCGATTTGCTATCAAGAAGAACTCGTCAGCGTGCGTCCAGACTCAGACGGGAAGCATTACCTTGATGTAGCTGCGCTTACGTCCTCCGTGGATGTTGCGCAACCTCCGAGTGACTTTTTTTGTTCGATAGCCTTCGCCATCGAGTCGCATTTCTTGATATACGTGTTTCGATACGAGAGCCTTGTAGCTTGGGTTGTGATCTTTATCTTTAATCGCTGATTGCAGCCTTGACGCAATGTTGAGCGCCCGACCTATGAATTCAACGCGACCTGTCATTTCAAAACGCACGAGCCGCCCCTCATCGATTCCGAATGTCAATCCCACCACTCTAGGTTTCTCGTGGAGTCGAGGAGCGACCGAAGCTTCATATCGCTCCCGGAAGCGCTTGGAGAGACCTGTAAGCAACTCCATTAGGTACACGCCATGAACTCTGCGAGGGAATAGAAGAATCCATCCGTCACCGATGAACTTGTAAACAATGAATTCTTGATTTTTGCAACGCCCATGGAGATAGGCCTTTACGGAGATGAGGAGGTTTCGGAGCTCGCGTAAATTACCGGTTTCACGCAAGTCCTCAAGCATCATGGACGACGAACACATGTCAAAACAAACGACAAGCCAGCGTTCAATCTTGAGAACGTCATGCCTAGTGGTCACAGGTCGTCCCGCATACGCGCGTGCCGATCACGCAAGTTTCTCGCTTTGAGCGCCAATACCTATATAGAGAAACTCAGTAATGTCTCGGTGCGCATGCGACGCCCAAGCGCCCCCGATTTGTCGGCAGAAAGGGGTAGATAGCGATGTGCAGCGGGCAGCGCACGCTCGGAACAATCACCAGTGCGGAATCCGACCATGTCCGCGGCCGCAACATTTATTTGGGCGTTCCACACTGGCACGCCCTTCAGGCAAGAATTGCCGACAACCAGTAAAACACGGGCATTTTTCTTTACAACTCGAGCCAGCTCTCGCAGGAGGCCATACACATCGTGCGCATATCGTCTCACCATCCCCAATTCTCTTGCTGGTAAGTCTTCAACTGGGCCCGCTTTGCGCAGGAGCCAATGCTCCGCGAATGGGGACAGAGTCGGCGGTGCTCCCTTCTCGGCTCCGATACTTCGTGATCGGAGGGCTCTCAGTTCACCGATACTATAGCCAAGCCATACTAGGGACAGCCGATGCCCCCGGAGGTAGTCTATGGCGTTGAGGTAAGGAGGTGAGGTGATCACCGCGTCCACGGATTCTGCTGAAAGTTGTGATAGGTCGCGGGCGTCTCCGTTTTCTACAGCCGCGGACCCTTGAATTCTTTGTGGGGCGAGTCGCATCGCCAGTCGGCTTACAGATTTCAGAAAGCCTTTATAGACATCGTAATCGTTTTCGAAAAACACGCGGTGCGGACGGCTGTGGGATGTGTCGCGCGCAGTTGAAGCACCACGTTCCTTTGTGACTATGATTCTGCTAAGCGCAATCCTCATGGCATCAGCCAAAATCCCCGACGTACCAGCTAGCACACAGGACAATCGTCTCAGGGCTCGTATCTGCTTGTCGCAAAACCAGTAACTTATGTACGCCGTAGTCTCCTCGCAATCGTCAATCCAAGGCAACCGTTCGTCTCGCAGGACGGTAGCGCTGCGAACGAGGCTATCCGCCGCTTTCGCCAAGCGCGCTGTTTGAAATGGAGTTGTCCACACACGCGCCATCAGCACGGCCAAAGGATCCATGTCGAAGCCGAGCGCACGATGTCCGAGTTCGGCAGCCGCGCGCAACACTGTTCCGGAACCCGACATTGGATCGAGAACGATGCGATTTGACTTTAGTCCTTCTAACTCTTCAAAAACGATTTCGGGAGCCATGCGGGCCGGGAAAGGATGTATGGGAATGAGGTTCATGGTTCCTCTCGTCGGCGCTATGGTTTGCCCTTAAGATTCTGGACGAACTGGAGGCTTCCCCTAAACTTGTAGAACACCTTTGCCTTGCCGGACTTATTGTAAAAGATCTTGACATGGTGAAGGGCATCCGGAAACTTGTTCGATTCCATCTGGCTCTTGCCCATTAGCCCCTTGCTCCGTGAGATTGTCCTTTGGTCCGCACTTGTGCCGTACCCTTCGATCGATGAGGCTGTATGTATCGCCAGGGAACCCAACATAGTTTGGGACATCGCCTCGATATAGTCGATAAGGAATTTTGGTAGCGCATCGTTGCCGATTTTCATCCGTAGCTTTCTCAGAGTCTCGGTACTTGCGAGGTCTTTTGAGACCAGCTTGTCTAAGTCCTCCGAGTAATCGAACATGCCAAAAGACATTTCGCCTTTGTCGAATGCGACGGTGGCCTTGTTGATGCTGGCGGCTCCCGCTATGGAAACTCGACTATCACTTAGCCAGACTGGGGAGCCGAGCTTACCTTTAATCGTTGCGAGCGCGAGCCTATGGAACACGAAGCACTTGTGCCAATCCATGTACAACTGAGCGGGTATTGTTAGCTCGAAGTGCTTCAAATAACCGCCTCGCGCGCCGAACATTCTAGCGCGCTGAATGTACGTGTCTTGCTGCAACCTGTGCTTGACGTTTCGAGTGAAAAACATAGAGAGCAAGTTGGGAAACGTCACGCCACGCGAGACTATGTTCCCCCCAATAATAATTGTGAACGGGGAGGTCGGCTCCGTCGCATTTTCACCCGCCGCCTTTCGGTCTCGCTCAGAATTCAAGACAACCAGCGTCGCGCGAGATGCGTTCTCGACAACATAGTCCGTGAGAAGATCGGCGTCTTTTTCGGGGTAGAGTTTTTGCGCGGCAGCGTACACTTCAGTGACCAGCGTCCCGAAATTCGAACTATTTCGATCTATTAAAGACCTGAATGACTTTTCAATTGCAGTGCGATCGGCCTCGTGGTCCTCTTTCTTTCCGCTTGTATGTACCAACATCGTGTAATTCTTCTCTTCACCGTTCTCGTAGCAGTTAAGATAAGCAACCGACACGAGAAATCTCACCAACGCAGCCTGCGCCTCTTGTGGATTGCCCGCCTGATTTAGGAACGTAAGCCGATAGGTGACCTTCTTGTCGAGCGGAAAGAAGACATCTTGTCCCGTATATCTTGAGTGCGGCGGAAAATTGACCCACTTCTCGGTGTCATTTTGGAAAGTATTGTTGAGATCAAGGCGAGCCGGAGTCGCGGTCACGCCTACGTAGTACCCGTCGTTACCTATGAGTTTGCCAACCAGCTCGTTTATCTTCGTACGCGCGCCTTGGTTTATCTTCGAATTCGGACTGGCGTAGTCGGCTTCATCGTCAATTACGACAAGCCTTTTCCGGCCGCTGAGACGCCTAATCAATTTGTCCAGATCTCGTCGGTTCTTCTTGCAAAAGACCACGAGCTCTTGCCGATTTTGATCGTCGGTCGATTGGAGCAATTCTGATAAGCCTCGTGCCGCAGGCGCTAACCCCGACGATTTAAACCTCCTCAAGTTCTGTGCCAGTAGGTCGACACTGTCATTCATGAGGTGAACGATCGTTACGTGATCGTCGTCCAAGAGCTTCGCTGTGAGACAGATCATCATTTCCGTCTTACCGCTCTGTGGCTCACCGTAAATTACCAAAGACGCAGAATTGACCGCAGCGAGGTTCTTTATCGCACCTTCTACCGCCTCTTCGACACAGGCAGTGGCGTTACCAGCTGCTTGCAGTCGATTGAGCTGCTTCGCGTACCGGTCTTTGAGCTTCGCTTTGAGCTTATACTTCGCTATATCGAGTTTGCCCGCCATGCCGTCGCCTCACGGGCGGAGCATATCTCAATTTGCACTAAGTATCAACAAAGTAACTCCGTCATTCGTCAAACGAATTTTTCATAGTCCGCAGGCAAAGCATACTTGACGGAGCGCTTCGCGGCGCGCTGGCGTGTCTGCGGCGCGACCGGCGATGAGAACAGCAAAAGCGACCTGAGCAGCGAGCATACGAACCGGTGTCACTCGTACCTGACTCCACCGGCCCAAGATCGTCACGCGCAGTACCCGGTGCAATCGAATCTTTCGCCGTGCTGCCGCCGCGGTTGGACTATGAAAACTGACCACCGAACGGGCCCTAATACCCAGCCAAACGGAGCAGCGGCCGCGCGATTTCTAATCTACCGTGGCGCGATTAGAATTGAAGTTAACCTGCCTCGAATCAATCGATTGAAAATTTCTAATCTACTGTAAAAGGGGGTTTTGTCATTCGCGAATTTGCCGAGAA
>JBOGNA010000191.1:0-13542 GCA_050746925.1 Candidatus Acidiferrales bacterium | reverse complement strand
CATACGCTCGCTCAAGCAGCGCGACCTCGGCGCAATTTTTTCTGCTACAGTTTCCGGCGTGGATCCGGCCGCGCTTCCACCCGCTCCCATTTCGTCCGAGGGATCGCCTGTTGAATCAAATGGCCCGCCAAAAAATGATCTCGCGAACGCGCCCGCCGAAGCCGCAGCGCCCAAGCCGGCCGCCAAGCGCCGCGCCCGATGAGGACCCAATGATTCTTCGCTTTTCGTCAGGGCACGACTTCAGTCGTGCCGTCACTCGTGATGGAGGCTCGCGGCTTCAGCCGCTGAGGTTTCTTGCGATTGCTGCGCTCTCGCTCCTGATCCTCGCCGCCGCCCCCTCCGCCCGTTGCCAGGGCGACACCGAATTCGGCGTCTGGGGTGGCTACTCGCTCGGCAACCCGCACCTCATCGGCATCACCACCGACCATCAGCTCGGCGTCCTCGGCCTCCGCTACGGCCACTCGATCTACGATTGGCGTCGCGTCTCGCTCGAATACACGCTCGATGTTGTCCCTGTCGAAGTCGTGCACCAACCCACCTACGTCGCCTGCGACACCAATTCCAATTTCCCCGCTGGCTTCTGCCGCTCCGGCCACGAAACCGTTTACGGCGGCGGCATCAATCCTCTCGGACTAAAACTGAATTTCCGCCGCGAGCATCGCCTGCAAATCTTCGGCGCCTCCACCGCAGGCCTCGTCGCTTCGGTCAGACCGATCCCTATCGACATCCCCGGCGGCACCCAATTCAATTTCACGTTTGATTTTCAGGCAGGTTTTCAGCTCTTCAACGATTCGCGCACTCGCGCCTGGATCCTCGGCTACAAGATCCAGCACATCTCCAATGCCTATCGCCACTCCTTCAATCCCGGCCTCGACGTCAATATGATTTACCTCGGCTACTCCTTATTCAAGTAGCACAGGCACTCCTGCCTGTGCCAACGTAACAAGCATCATAGGCTCACGCGGCTACGCCCCACCTGTCATCCTGAGCGAAGCGAAGGATCTCAGCTGACCCTTCTGTACGCGGTGCCGCTCGCAACACTTCCACGCCCGTCATCCCGACCGGAGCCGCGCGTATTTCTCTTCCCATCGCGCAGCGATGGCGCGCGGCGCAGTGGAGGGATCCCTCTTCGCCTTCTCGCCTCGCCCCTCATTTCAAAATGTCCAATTTCAAATTTGAAATCGTTTTCCCCTCACACCAACCCCCGCCTCAACTCCTCCAGCGGATAAAACGTCCCCCTCCACTCAATCCCTCCATTCCAAAGCGTCACAATCGTTGATCGCGCCAGCATCCAGCAAAAAATCAGCGCCCCGATCGGAGCCGTCAGCGCGTAAATCGGCGACACTCCTGTTTCCACGCACACGCCCGCCTGAATCATCACCACGATTCCCGCCGAAATCGCCGCAAGCCCGAGCGCCCATCCGCGCGCAATCGGCAACGCCGCGAACGGAAAGACAAAAGCCATAAACAGCATGAACAGCTGCAAAATCGCGAATGGCAGACTGAATTCCGCCGCCGCGAAAAAATTCTTCGTCGTCCCGCGCACGAGGTTTCCGACCCCCGAATGCCAGCGCACCCGCACGCTGTCAAATCCCCGCGCCACCCCGGAGCGAAAGCCCCCCTGCTTCACGAGCTTCCCCAGCTTCATGTCGTCCACCACTTCCATCGCCAGCCTCCGGTGCGTTCCGATCGCCTCGTACGCGCTCCGCCGAATCAGCTGGAACGCGCCCACGCCCGCATAAAAATGGGACTCCCGATGGCTCACTCGCCAGGGCCGAATTCCAAGCAAAAACCCCATTCCAAAAAAAGTGAGCGCGATTTTCTCTCCCAACGTGTGCATCTCCACGCTGCTCAGTAGCGTCAAGTGGTCCCACCCACGCTCGACCGCAAGCCCCATCGCCCGGCGCAGCAGCAGCGGAGCGAAGTGCACGTCCGCATCCGTGAAAACCAGCCACTCGCCCGTCGAGCGCTCGAACGCTTGCTCGAGCGCATGCGGCTTGCCGAGCCACCCTGCCGGCAGCGAATTCAGGCGCACCAATTTCAGTAGCGCATTATTTCGTGCTGCTGATTCCAGGATCGCTTCGGTTTCATCTACGGATCGGTCATTCGCTGCCACCACTTCGTAGCGCGGATAGTCGAGCGCGAGAAATGTTTCGAGCGCTCTCGGCAGCTTTTCCGCCTCGTCTCGCGCTGCGAAAAGCACCGACACGCTCGGACAATCGCCGTCTGCGAGCGGCGCAACATCCCGGAGCAACGGAATCGACGGAACCCCTCGGGCGACGTCTACGAGCAAAGCAATCCATCCGAGGGCCAGAAAGGCGAGAATTCCCGTTAATGCTAAGTGCAATTGGACTTTCCCCTAAAAGCGCGCATCGAGCGCTCGGTAACCCTGGCGAGTCCTAACCAGGGACGCAGTAGGGGCACGGCATGCCGTGCCCTCTCGCGCAAAAAATCACACGTTCACCAATGTTTTTCCGAGGGCGAAATCGGCCCCGAACAAGTTATGCTATCACGCTCGATGTCGCGCTCTATTTCCATCGTCGGCGCCGGCCGCGTAGGCCGAACATTCGCGAAGCGCCTCCGCAAACTTGGCTGGAAAATCGGCGCCGTCGTCACTCGCTCGTCCGCCACCGCCCGCGCCGCAGTCCGCGCCATCGGTGCTGGTAGTCCGCGCGCAGCCCTCACGCCGCACGCGCTCGATGCCGATGTAATCTTGTTATCCACTCCCGATGGCGCACTCTCCGGTGTCGCGCGCAAATTGGCGGTGCTCGGCAACGAGTTTGGAAAAATGACTAGCCGCAACAAAATCGTGCTCCACACCAGCGGCGCTCTCGATCATCGCGTTCTCGCCCCACTCGCCCGCCTCGGCGCCCACACCGGCTCAATGCACCCGATGCAAACGTTCAGCGGCCGCGCGACGCCTCTCCTGAACGGGGTGATTTTTTCCATCGAAGGCGCACCCGCCGCAATCAAAATGGCTCGGAAAATTGCCCGCTCGCTCGGCGCCACGCCCGTCCTTATCGACGGCAAGCACAAGCCCGCCTACCACGCCGCAGGCGCCGTAGTCGCCGGCCACGCGCTCGCTCTCGTTGAATCCGCCACGCAGACGCTCATGAAAATCGGATTCACCCGCCGCTGTGCCGCCGAAGCACTGCTCCCATTAATTCGCCAAATGCTGGATAATTACGAGAGGCACGGTCCGCACGTAGCGTGGACCGGTCCGCTCTCGCGCGGCGACTACGCCACGATTTCAAAGCACGTAAAAGCCCTGCGCAAGTTTCCGCGCGAGTATCAGCGCGCATACGAAGCGCTCGCCGTACTCTCAACGCGCGTGCTTTCAAAGCAGCCCGCAGCAACAAAAAGAAAGCTGAGCCGCGCCCTCGGCAAACCATGACACTTCCTACCGCAAGGCTGCCAATGTCGCGCCGAACGGGTCTCGTAGCGCCGGGCTTCAGACCGGCAGGGGTTGACCAGGCAGTTGACGTGTAGCGCCAAGAACGGACGGATGTGGTCAGCGCGTTTCGAACGGTTTGTGGGTCGCCCCTTCAGGGGCGACATAAACGAAGCGAACGAGTTGGGGGCTTTCGCGTCGTTCGCGTCCCGACGCTGTTGGTCGGGAAGCCCCTGAAGTACATAAAATTCAACAGCACTAATAATTCCCCGGAGGCACCATTTGAGTCGACCCTCAAAGCAAATGCAAATCCCCGTCGAACACACCACCCTCGCCAACGGCCTGCGCGTCGTCGCATCGCCCGACCGCAGCGCTCCCGTCGTCACGGTCGGCGTCTATTACCAGATCGGTTTTCGCCTCGAACCCCGCGGACGCAGCGGCTTCGCGCATCTCTTCGAGCACATGATGTTTCAGGGCTCGGAGAACGCCGGCAAAATGGAGCACATTCGCCTCGTCAACTCCTCCGGCGGCCTCCTGAACGGCACCACGAACTACGACATCACTAACTATTTCGAATCCGTTCCCTCCAACGCTCTCGAACGCGTCCTCTGGCTCGAAGCCGACCGCATGCGCGCCCTCAAAGTTGACGATGAAAATCTCCGCAATCAGCGCGATGTCGTGAAAGAAGAAGTCCGCGTCAACGTAATGAACCAGCCCTACGGCGGATTCCCGTGGCTCGATCTTCCGCCCGTCGCATTCCGAAACTGGCCCAACGCCCACAATTTCTACGGCGATTTTGTCGATCTCGACGCCGCCACGCTCGCCGACGTGCAGCATTTCTTCCGCACCTACTACGCGCCCAATAACGCCGTCCTCCTCATGCTCGGCGATCTCGATCCCGCCGAAGCTTTCACGTTTGCGAAGCGCTATTTCGAAGACATTCCGATTCAGCCCCCGCCGCCGCGAGCCGACGTCACCGAACCCGCGCAAACCGAAGAGCGCCGCGGTGAAGTCCCCGAAAAACTTGGCCCGCTCCCCGCCCTTGCGATCGGCTACACCGCGCCACCTCGCACTTCCGACGATTGGTACGCCGCCACGATCCTCGATCGCGCGTTGCACGGAGGCCGCTCCGGTCGCATCTTTCGCGAGCTCGTCCTCGAAAAGCAGATCGCGCTCGAAACCGACGGAAGCTACGACGCCTTTGACACCAACGGCCCCACCCAGATGGTCACCCGCATCTTTCATCGCCCTGAATATTCGGCCGACGCCACCATCGCCGCATACGATTCCGCGATCAAAGACATTCAGGAGAAGGGAATCGCCGTCGATGAGCTCGATCCCGTGAAAACAAAATTCCGCGCCGACTATTACTCGATGCTCGAGGGCGGCATGGGTTCCTACATGCCCCGCTTCGGCTTGATGCATTACCTCGCATGCTTCACGCTCTTCGACGGTGATCCCAAGCGGATCAACACCGTGCTTGACGGCTTTCTCGCCGTGACTCCCGAGCAAGTGCAAAAAGTCGCTCAGAAGTATCTCGTCCCGCGCAACCGTGCGATCGTCGTTCGCAGCCCGCAAAAAGAGGGAACTCAGGATTCGAACGGAGGCTCGCGATGACGTCCAGCACCACGCCCGCCGTAGCCAACGCACATCGCTCCAGCCCGCCGGCGCTGGGGCTCGAACGCCCCGTCGCATGGCCGAAGCGCACCGTCCGAACTCTTGCGAACGGCCTCCAGGTCGTTCTCGCTGAATCGCACACTTTCCCGAAAATTACGGGCCAGCTTTTCTTCCGCAGTGGAAACGCAGTCGTCGCTCACAGCGCGCCCGGCATCGCGGAACTCACCGCCAAAGTCATCCGCACCGGCACCGCCTCGCGCTCCGGCCGCCGCATCGAAGAAGACCTCCGCCGCATGGGCGCTGACGTTGGCACCAGCGCCGGCGCCGACACGAGCGCGATTTCCATCGGCGGACTCGCTGAATTTTCCGAAGGAATTCTCGATCTGATGGCCGATCTCGCCCGCAACGCGTCATTCCCCGAAGAGCAATTCGAGCGAGAACGCCGCCAGAAAATCGAAGAGCTGCGCGTCGAGCGCACCACCCCCGGTTTTCTCGCCACCGAGCGCTTTCGCCATGTGCTTTTCGGCCAGCATCCCTACGCCGTCGTCGCGCCCACCGAAGAACAAGTTGCTGGCTATCAGCGCGATCAACTCGAGCGCTACTATCAGCGCCACTACACGCCGTCGAACGCCGTGCTGATTCTCGTGGGTGACTTCTCGAGCGAGTCGATGCTCGCGCAGGTCGAGAAAGTTTTCGGTAGCTGGCAAGATTTGCG
Organism: Candidatus Acidiferrales bacterium; assembly: GCA_050746925.1. Classification (GTDB taxonomy): domain Bacteria; phylum Acidobacteriota; class Terriglobia; order Acidiferrales; family UBA7541; genus Palsa-295. The sequence goes on along the minus strand of JBOGNA010000191.1, from coordinate 7,819 downwards.
GCAGGAGTCGCAGATTTCGGCCGCTCCGCCCGAAGCGGAGGGGCGGCACGTTCACCTCGTCCATTTGCCGGGCACGGTGCAGACCCAAGTCCTCGTCGGCAATCTCGCAATCACTCGCCGCGATCCCGATTGGTACCGCACCGTCCTCGCGAATTCGATCTACGGCGGCGCATTCCATTCGCGCCTCGTCATCAACATCCGCGAGCAAAAGGGCTACACCTACAGCCCTCGCAGCGGCATCAACGCTCTCCGCCAGCACGGCTACTTCAGCGTCCACGCCGCCGTCCGCAACGACGTCGCTGCCGCCACCCTCAGCGAAATTTTCTACGAAATGGATCGCATGCGTTCGCTCCCCGTCACCACCGAAGAACTCGAAAGCGCCCGCAGCTATCTAACCGGTGTCTTTTCGCTCGGTGTCGCCACCCAGGATGGCGTCCTCGGCCAGCTCTCCGCCGTCTATCTCGACCGCCTCCCCGACGATTACCTCGAAACCTACCGCGAGAAAATCCACGCCCTCACCGCCGACGACATCCTCATCGCCGCCCGCCGCCACTTCGATTCCGCCAACGCTCAAATCGTTCTCGTCGGCGACCGCGACCAAATCGCCGACCAAGCCGCCCTCTTCGGCCCAGTAACCGAATACGACGCCCATGGCAAATCCCTCTAACTCCTCAGTAGGGGCACGGCATGCTTGCCGCGCCGTCCGTTGGCGGGCCGTGCCCTCTCGATCAACGGCAATGCCCGGGCTACTCACCACGGTCGTCTTCCTAACGATCGCCGTCAATTCCCTCGCAGCCCAAAAGAAATCACCAACGGTGCCCATCGACCTCAACTCCGCCACAATCACCCAACTCGAACAACTCCCAGGCATCGGCACCACCACCGCAAAATCAATCATCGCCTTCCGTGAACGCAGCGGCCCCTTCAAACGCGTCGAAGACCTCCTCGCCATCAAAGGCATCTCAAAATCAAAACTCGAAAAGCTCCGCCCCTATGTCACAATCGCGCCGGAAACAAAGGAAGATAAGCAAGCCAGCGCACACTAGCCATGCGCCCCTCCAACAACACCTGTCATCCCGAGCGAAGAGCCGGCTGCCTTTGTTCCTTCGCTCCGACGAGTCGGAACCGCCGGATCGCAGCGGGCCTTGAGCGTCCCGGATGCAGTCGCGGGATCGAGGGATCTCCCTTCAGGTTTGGCTTGTGAACCGAGCTCGGCCCTAAAGGAGTCGCAAGATGAAGCGCCAGAATTTTCCGTACCTCGCAGTTTCGCTTCTGTCCGTTTCCGCTTTCGCGGTCGGCATCGAGGTCAGCCAATCCCCATTGGCAGTTTCGGCAGCGGTGATCCCGGGCCCGGGCCCGAGCGGCTACCACCTGCTCAAAAAAATCAGCCTCGGCGGCGACGGCGGCTGGGACATCCTAAGATTCGACTCGTCCACTCGCCGTCTCTTCATCTCCCGCCAAACGAAAGTGATCGTCCTCAACGTGGACTCGGAAAAAGTCGTCGGCGAAATTCCCAACACGGACGGAGTCCACGACATCGCTCTCGCACCCGAGTTCAATCGCGGTTTCACATCCAACGGCCGCGCCGGTACGGTAACGATTTTCGATTGGAAGACTCTCGCGGTCATCGGCAGCGCTCAGGCGGGCACAAATCCCGATGCGATGGAATACGACCCTGCTTCAAAGCGCGTCTTCGCAATGAACGGACGCAGCTCAAGCTCCACCGCCATCGACGCCGCCACAGGAAACGTCGTCGCCACAATCCCTCTCGCCGGCAAACCGGAATTCGCGGTCGCCGATGGCTCCGGCCACATCTACGTCAACATCGAGGACAAAAGCGAGCTGTGGCAAATCGATTCGCAGAAGCTACTCGTCACCGCGCGCTGGCCGCTCGCCCCGTGCCAGGAGCCCTCCGGTCTCGCGATCGACGCCGTCCATCGCCGCCTTTTTGCCGGCTGCGGCAACAAGATGATGGCAATCGTGGATGCCGACTCGGGAAAAGTGATCGCCAGCCCCGCAATCGGCGAAGGCGTCGACGGAGCCGCATTCGATCCCGGCACAGGTTTCGCCTTTGCTTCAAATGGACAGAGCGCCACGCTCAGCGTCATCCACGAAAATTCGCCGGATAAATTCAGCCTCGTCGAAGACGTCCCCACGCAGAAGGGCGCCCGCACAATGACACTCGATCCCAAAACGCACGAAATCTTCCTCGTCACCGCGGATTTCGGCCCGCGTCCCGCTCCAACGCAAGAAAATCCGCACCCGCGTCCGCCCATCCTCCCCGATTCATTTGTAGTTTTAGTTTACGGAAAGTAGCAACGAATCTGCAGTGAAGCGGCCCTCTCGAATCTCGATGGCGGGTGTGCTTCCCGATTATGTAGCGGCCGCCTTTTCACCCTGAGCGGCGCGAAGGGCAGGCGGGCGTCCTGCTCTTCCTGTCATCCTGAGGGCATCCGATCGGGATGCCTGAAGGATCTCAACGCTCACGAAATCGAATCCGTACGCAACTCCCTCCCGCACGAATCCACATCGCTACGACGCCTGATGCCCCCGCGTCACACCATCAATCGCCAGCGGCACCTGGTCCGCGATCTCGAGACCGTACCCGTCGAGCGCCACCACTTTGCGCGGATGATTCGTCAGCACGCGAATCCGCCGCAATCCCAGATCGATCAAAATCTGCGCGCCAATGCCGCTCTCATGCTGGACGAATCGCTGCCGCCCCAACTCGTGTTCGCTCCCCTCGCGCCGGTGGTAGCGAATATCCGGCAGCTCCGCATCTTCCGGTGCCCTCGCATCGATCTGAAATCCGCGCCCCGTGTGATGCAGGTAAACGAACACGCCGCGGTCCGCCTCCGCGATCGCCGCGAGCGACCGCTCGATAATGTCGTGGCAATCGCAGGCCGTCGATCCGAGCACGTCGCCCGTCAGGCAGTGCGAGTGAACGCGCACCAGCGGCGGTTCCATCTCAGCGGGAACTGTCACGTGCCCGCTAGTCGCGTCGCTCGTCAGTTCGCCCCGCACCAGCGCCACGTGTACCTCGTTGTCGATATCGCTCGAATAGGCGATCATCCGGAAATTTCCGTGCCTCGTCGGCAGCACCGACTCCGCAATCCGCCGCACGTACCGCTCGTGCTGCATGCGATATCGAATCAGGTCCGCCACCGTCACCAGTTTCAAATTGTGCGCGCGGCAGAATTCGATCAGCTGCGGGATGCGCGCCATCGTGCCGTCGTCGTTCATGATTTCGCAAATCACGCCCGAATGATCGCGCTCCGCGAGCCGCGCCAGATCGACGCACGCTTCCGTTTGTCCCGCGCGCACCAGCACGCCGCCATTCCGCGCGCGCAGCGTTTGCACGTGTCCTGGCCGCGCCAGATCTTCCGGCCGCGTATTCGGATCGGTCGCCGCCAGAATTGTGGTCGCGCGGTCCGCCGCGCTGATTCCCGTTGTCGTGCCGCGCCGCGCATCGATCGGTTCGCAGAAAGGCGTTCCAAACGCCGAAGTGTTTCGCGCCGAAATCTGTTTCAGGTCGAGCGAGTCGCATCGCTGCTCGGTGAGCGATAGGCAGATCAGCCCGCGGCCATATTTCGACATGAAGTTGATAGCCTCAGGCGTCACGCAATCCGCCGCCATCGTCAGGTCGCCTTCGTTCTCGCGGTCCTCATCATCCACCAGGACGATCATCCGCCCCTGGCGGATTTCCTCCACCGCTTCTTCCACGCTCGCAAATGGCGCTTTTCGCTCGCTCATCTCAGTGCACCCATTTCAAAAATAGAAAATGAAACATCGCTCCCATCAGCCCCGCGCCGGGAATCGTCAGCACCCAAGCCCACGCAATCCGCTCCGTCACGCCCCATCGCACCGCCGTCAGCCTGCGCGACGCCCCCACTCCCACAATCGCGCCCGTGATCACGTGCGTCGTGCTCACCGGAATCCCCGCCGACGCCGTGCCGATCAGCGTAATCGCCGCCGCCGTTTCCGCCGCGAACCCGCCAAACGGATGCAGCTTCGTAATTCGCTGCCCCATCGTTTTCACCACCCGCCATCCACCTGCCATTGTACCGCCGGCAATCGCCAGATGGCAGCACAGGATCACCCAGTACGGCACCACGTAGCTGCGCAGCGTTCCGCTCGTCACCAGCGCCGCCGTGATGATTCCCATTCCTTTCTGCGCGTCGTTCGTGCCATGTCCCAGGCTGAACGCACCCGCAGAAACCAGCTGCAGCCGCCGAAACCATTTGTCCACTTTCTGCGGCGCCTGCCGGTAAACGATCCAGCTCGTTATCACCGTCACCAGAAGTCCCGCAGCCATCCCGATAAACGGCGCCAGAAAAATAAAAAGCACCGGCTTGATCCAGCCGTGTATCAAAATCGCGCGGAAGCCCGACGCCGCAACCGCCGCTCCTCCATACCCTCCCATCAATGCGTGCGACGAGCTCGCCGGCAGCCCCATCCGAATCGTCGCGTAGTTCCACACGATCGCGCCTAGCAATCCCGCCAGCAGCACGCTCTGATCGACCATCTTCAAATCGACCAGCCCGCTCCCCATCGTTTTCGCCACCGCCGTCCCGAACGCAAACGCCGCAACGAAATTCCAAAACGCCGCCCAGATCACCGCCCACAGCGGCCGCAACACGCGCGTCGATACCACCGTCGCGATCGAACTCGCCGCATCGTGCCAGCCATTCGTGAATTCGAAGACTAGCGTGATGACGACGATCAGAACGAGCAGATGAAATTCGCTCACGCCGCCTCACTCCTGCGCAGTTTGGCACGAGCGGCACCGGCGGCCCGCGGAAGCGGATGTGGTAGGGAAATTCGCACTTAGGCGTTTTTAATTGTGACGGTTTCGATCACATTCGCCACGTCTTCGCATTTGTCCGTGGCGAATTCCAGCGTCTCGATAATTTCTTTCCACTTGATGATCTGCACGGGATCTTTTTCCTCATCGAAGAGCGTCGCGATCAGGTCGCGGCACTGCGTATCCGCTTGATTTTCCAGGCGATGAATCTCGATGCACTTGTCGAGGATGTGGTCTTCCTTTTCGAGGACGTTCACCGCCAGCACGATCTGCGCCGCCGCGTCGCGCACCGTCACCGCCAGCTCCAGCACTCCGGGACGAATCGCGGGCACGCGGTAGGTCACCAGGCGCGATGCCACCGCGTCCACCAGGTCGATTACGTCGTCAATCTGGCTCGCCAGCTCGTGGATATCCTCCCTGTCGAACGGCGTGATGAAGCTCTGGTTGAGCCGCGTCATGATTCCGTGCGTGATCGTGTCGCCGATGTGCTCGAACTCCTTGATTTTCTCGGCGCCCGCTGCGGGATCATCGTAGCGCTCGAGCATGTGCACCAGCGCCGCCGCTCCGTCATATACGTTCTGCGCCTGATGAGTGAACATCTGGAAAAACGTCTTCTCGTGGGGAAGGATCTTCCCAAGCAGTCCGGGCATGAGGCCAAGCACCTCCAGGATGGGTGTTGCAGGAATGTTGCGGAACGGTTACAGCGCTGTTACACAACGCGTCCGACTATACCCAAATGCCCCCAACCGGGCAAGCGCCCCCGGCGCCCTCTAGCGACCCGGCGTTCTTGATCGGATTTACGTAGCGCCCCCCTTCAGGCGGCAGTCTCAATCGTCCCTCGCCGCCAAAACCCCTTGGACCCTGACGCTCGACGGCAGTAAATTGTCTTAAGTCCTGACCCGCCTGTCGAAGGAGAAATCGATGAGTTTTGCAGCGATCTTAACGGGAGTAACAAGATTCCCATTTCGCTCAATTTTGCTGATTCTATTAGCGCTCACGCTCAGCGCTGCCGGCACGCGTGCGCAGAACGCAAAGAAACCATCCGAAAAATCCGCCGGGCAGCCAGCCGACCCCGCGCTCTCCGCGGAAAACTCAGTGCCCGCCGCCCCTCAGCCCTCGCCCGAAATGCAGAGCGTTGCGAAAGCGCTGGCCGGGAAGTGGTCCGTCAAAATCAAATTTGAGCCCGGCGACGATATGCCCCAGGGCGCCGAGGGTTACGGCGAAGAAGTCTGGCGCACCGGCCCCGGCGGCTTCACCATTATGGAAGAGGCCGACGATCGCACCCCGTTCGGCGAGGTCTTTCTCACCGGCTTCACGTGGTGGGACACCAAATCCAAAAGTTTTCGCGGCATGCTCTGTACCAGCCAGAATCCCCGCGGCTGCGACCCGCAAGGCTCGCTCAGCGACGTTCATCTCAGCTGGGACGGCAAACAGTTCATCGTCGATATCGATTCGCAGCGAGACGGCAAAAAGACGCTCTGGCACGAAGTGTTCTTCGACATCACTCCCACCTCGTTCACGCAAACAGGCGAATCAGGTGAAGCCGGCGGCCCGCTCAAGCGCGTCGTCACGATTCACGCCACCAGAGTTCCCGACTCGCCAAAGTAGTCCGAGGTTTCCCAGTTCTTCTGCGATCAGATAAGAAGAAAGGCAAATCCGCGGAGTCCGCGATGTCTAGCTAAGAACCCAATTACGAGAGGCTTACAGCTGGGCGAGAATCCTGATCGCGCCTTCTTACTCTTCGCAATCGGCTGAGGAAGGAATTGAAAAATCCTGTAACTAGTGCTGGACGCGCGGCAGCAAAAGACGCTGAGCCATCTCTGCCGGACGCTTCGGCGAGGGGACGTGGTGAAGTTCGTGAAGGATTTTCGGATGATGACGCGGGAGAAATATTACGAGTGGGGGGAAGGACGTTAGGGCGCGGGAAAGGTAAATTTGAGACTAAGAACAGAAGAACCTTCACGCTTCGCAAGATGCATGAGGCGCGAGGGATGGGTACCCGGCCTCCATTTTTCTATTTGAGCTAGATTGATTATAAGTTAATCTTCGAACGTTTTTAGTTCCCAGCGGTGTTACGAAGTCTTATGAAGCTAACTCACCTCAAAATTCAGAATTTCCGCTGTTTTCGCGATCAAGAAGTCTCGTTTGATGATTACACCTGCCTCGTTGGTCCCGGCGGATCTGGCAAGTCCACGATATTGACGGCATTACGCGTCTTCTTTAGAGATACAACGGGATCTCCGACTGACCTCCTCATCTTGCAGCAAGAGGATTTCCACAGGCGGGACACCTCACGCGAGATCATCATTACCGCAACCTTTTCGAGTTTGGAGCAAGAGGCCCAGGAGGACTTCCGTCACTACTTTCGGCAAGGACAGCTGGTCATTTCCGCGAAGGCGAAATGGAACGAACAGTCTCGAACTGCCGAAGTTAAACAGATCGGGCAGCGTTTGGTTATGGCGGAGTTTGCCGAATTCTTCAAAGCCGACGGCGACAACGCATCTGTGGCCGATCTTCGAGGCATCTATTCACAGATTCGCACCTCAAGATCAGAGTTGCCGTCGGCGACCACAAAGGCAGCGATGAAAGAAGCTTTGACTGCGTTTGAGACGGGCCATCCCGAGCTTTGTGAACTTCAAGCCGGGGACGACCAGTTCTACGGTTTCACGAAGGGCGCTAACCGCCTGCAGAAGTATATCCAGTGGGTTTTTGTTCCCGCTGTGAAAGACGCTTCCACGGAGCAAGTCGAGGCAAAAAAGGGCGCGCTTGGACTGCTCTTGGACAGGACGGTGCGTTCTAGGATGTCATTCTCGGAGCCGCTTGCACTACTGAGAGCGGAAGTCGCGAATCGCTACGAGGAAATATTGCAGCAAAATCAAAATGCGCTTGAGAATTTATCCGCGTCGCTGAGTTCAAGACTACAAGAATGGGCTCATCCCGACGCAAAGCTGCTCCTCTCATGGAGAAGTGATCCCGCGCGGAACATTTCAATTACCGAACCCCTCGCAGAGGTCC
>JBOGNA010000190.1:0-4310 GCA_050746925.1 Candidatus Acidiferrales bacterium | reverse complement strand
ATCTATCGCCAGCTGGGCAATCCCGAGCCAATTCTGATCGGCATGATTGGCCGGCACCCCTGGTGCCCGCTTGCGAAGAAACACGATGTCGGTCACTACGGCGGTTCCTTCCCGCTTGAACGCATCCGATGGCAGCCGGATCGCTCCCACGAAGTCGGCTTTCGAGGCCAGATAGTCGCGGATCGCGGCATTTGGGGCCGATCACGGAAATGGAGTCAGTTTCGATCAACAGGACGGCAGCGCGGTTGGTGGCTCGATAGGGTACGACGTGACCGGCGCGTACGCCCGCGCCGCTCGGCACGCTGCGAAAAGCGCGGAGTCCAATCGAACCAGGAATTGGGCGTGGCAAAGCTTGGAACGGACGGGCCGGCCAGGCGTTAGTGCTGGTTGAGTTCGGCGTGGTGGACAGGGCCACCGCCAACTCCTCGCCGCGGACTCCACGAGCCACAAACAGGATGACCAGACCGCCCAAACGAAGCCCCCCGCAGGAAGCTGCTCGCGGATTCTGGATCAGAGCCTGGGGCTAACGCGGGCTCGCTCTTCAAGGAACCGGCCACTCGAATAGCACAGCACAGTGGCTGGGCTTGCTCGAGGGTGGGCTGGACGATCCCCGCCACTCACGCCAAAACTAACTCGGTTCGCATCAAACACCCGATCCGAACGTTGGCGTACCGCACTTTGGTCACTTGTCGGTCGAATCGGGATCTTTATCTCTCATACGATAGCTATCTCCTTGAATAACGATCCCCTCCCCGTGATGCATCAGCCGGTCGATCAAGGCCGTGGCCAGGGTGTTGTCCACATCAAAGAGTTTGCCCCATTCCCGGAACGGTCGATTCGTGGTGATCACGATCGAACCGGTTTCATAACGGGCGGCGACAACCTGGAACAACAAATCGGCCCCATGCTTGTCGATGGGCAGATAGCCCAGCTCATCGAGGAGCAGAAGACTGGGACGAACATAACTTCTGAGCGTTTTGCCTAACGACCCATTGCGCTGGGCCGCGGTGAGATGATTGATCATGTCCACGACACGCGTATGGCAGACCGAATGGCCACGCTCAACCGCCGTGTAACCCAGTGCCGTCAAGAGATGAGTCTTTCCTGTTCCGGTGGGCCCAATCAGAACCGCACAGCCGTGCCGCTCGATGAAGTCGCAGTCGAACAAGCGCACGATCGCGGCCTTGGGAATTCGCTTGGGGAACGTGAAGTCGTATTCCGCCAGGGCCTTTTGCTTGGGAAGCCGCGCTTTACGTAGCCGCCGCTCGAGAGCTCGTTGCTCACGGGCGGCCAGTTCCAGCCCGATCAGGGTCGCCAGAACCTCCAGGAAGGAGCTCCCGTTGCGAGCCGCTTGATCCAGCACTTCGCGGTAGGATTTGGCGATCTCGGGGAGCTTCAGCTCAGCCAGGTCACGGTCGATCCGTGCCTGGAGATTATCATCACGTCGTGCCATGAGAGTCCTCGTCGGTGGTGTTACAGAAACGGTCGTAAACAGCCGGATCGGCCGGCTCCAGCTCGATGTCATCGATCAGCTCGCGGCGTTGTGGAGTCGGCAGAGTGGGCGTCGGAAGCTGGCGGCGCCGGCGTTCCGCCAGCAGAAGGTTCTCGACGTAGGCAGCGTCGTAGGCCGCGAATTCCAGGGCCTTGGCGATGGCCGAAAGCACCTCGGTTGAACCGTAAACTCGCGCCAGGCCAAGCAAGCGACGCAGGTGGATTCCGGTCTTCACCGGCCGGCGTTTCAAGCCGAGGTGAAACTCGCGTGCCTCGGGGCCCAGGGCATCAAACGCCTGTTCCAGCGCGGTGCTCCGCGACCGCCGGCTCATGGTCAGTGCCGCCAGGCGGTGATCCGGCAGCACGATCAGTTGCCGTCGCTGGTAGGAGCGAGCGTGCTGGGCCACCACCTTGCCCTGGTGCAGGATGCGGACTTCACGACCGTCGGCGCGAATCGTGACCGTCTGGCGCACCAGGTTGGGCGGCACTGAGTAGCGGTTCGCGTCGAACTCGACCCGGGCATGAGGACTGACAACAGCCGGCGCGATCTCGTCGGTGTCGAAGGGGTCCCTGGGCAGTGCGCGCAGCAACGATCGCTCTTGCTGGAACCGGTCTACCGGCCGTTCTCGAGTCGTCTCATGTATCCTGACGTTGGCAATCTCGTCGCGCCACCGCGGTGCGAACGCGACGTAGTCCTCGAAGCGGACGAGCTCGTCACCACGACCGGCCAGGGCATTGTGCTTCACATAGCGCACCTTCGCCTCGACGATTCCCTTCGATTCGGGATCACGCCGTTCGCAGGCGATCGGCTGCAAGTAGTAGTGGCCACACAGCGCCAGGAACTCGGGATGAAAACAGGCGGCGCGGCCCGAGCCGTTCAAGACAGCCGTTTTCAAGTTGTCGAAGATGATGGCGCGAGGACTGGCCCCAAAGAACTCCAGGGCATGCACCAGGCAGCGATAGAATTCGGCCTTGCGCTGCGAGAGGGTGAACTCGATGTAGGTCATCCGGCTGTAGCAGAGCACGGCCACCAGGACCGAGACTTTGCGGCTCGTGTTTCCTACCTGGACGCGGCCGCATTCGCCCCAGTCGACCTGCATCGCCTGAGCCGGCTCGTAGTGGACTTCCTGATAGACGCGACCGCGCGCGGGCCGGATCGACCGCACGTAGCGGCGGACGGTAATCACGCTGCCGGTGTAGCCATCGGGGCCGCGAGCAATTTCTTCGTGGACGCGTACCGCCGAGAGTTCGGGATACTTGGCCAGCAATGCGTCGATCTTGGCTTTGTACGGGTCCAGGCGGCTGCCGCGGTTGGGGTCGGAGCGTGCGGGGGGCTGCTCCAATTCGAGCGCTTGAGCGACCGTGCGCCAGGAACAGTGAAGTCGCCGGGAAATCACCCGGGCTGAGAGTTTCTCGATCTCGGCCAAGCGGCGAATCTCGGCCCACAAGCCGACTTTCATGGCTGGCTCCTTTCCTGGTCAGTATGTGTCGATGCGATGGCCCGGCGCAGGATATCGCCCAGTTGCATCGGCCCGCCGTAGGGCTCGGACCTGCGGCGCTGACAGTGCGGGCGCAAGGAAAGGACCTGGGTTAACGGCGGTTCATGTGCGATCAGGTCGTAGGCCAGCAGAAGGTCGCGGGCCTGGAACAAGCTGGGTAAGGGCATCCGCAGCCGGGCGGCCACGGTGCCGTCGCCATAGAACGACAGGCCATTCACGTCGGCCACTGCCGACAGAAAGAAGTACAACAGCACGGCCTCGCGCGAGAGGTGGTCCATGTGCTCGTGCACGAAGCGACCGTCCATCCAGAACCAACCCGTCGCGGGAGGCCGCCGCAGTCGGCCGGGAACCAGAATGCGTTTGGTGATCATGCTTGGGCTCCTGAGGGTGAACAACAGGAAACCCACACTAAAACAGTCTGCCGGAGCGATGCGATAATTGACGACCGGCGCATCGGGGAGAGGTGGTCATTGCGGCGGTGCCCGGGGCGGCATGTCGGCGGCGCTGCGCTGACGTTGAGATCGGAACTGGCGTGCGGCTTCGTATTCAATGGCCCGCTTCTTTTGACCATCCAAGGTGCTGCGAGAATGCCACTTACGTTCCCGGTCCTGGACGTTGTGAACCGCCTGACGGCAGGCAGTGCCGCAATAACGCGCTGGGTTGCGGGGCGAGATCACGGGGGGCTCGTGGCAGCCTGGCCGATCGCATAACGGGAGAGAGAGAAAAATTTGTGTTGCGTGACCACGCGCGGGCGCAACTTCGGGGTTTTCAATGGCCTTGGGCAAGTTCTTGGCGCGCTGACGGCGCTCCTTTTCGGCCTGGGCATGCTGGGCTTTGACGCGGGCATCCTGACGACGTTTAGCCTGGCGGCGAGCCGCTTGCCAGCGGCGGACTTGCCGCAGGCATTCCGGGTCCTGGCAGTAGCGCTGGTTCCAGCTTCGTGGCCGGTACTTGCGCCCGCATCCTTTGCGAAAGCAAGGCATGGTTCAAAAACGCCCGTTTTCGGGTAACACTTGGGCTCTCAGCGCGGACCCTGATCGGTCCCGCGTTCGAGCGGGTTGACGCCAGCCCCGGTTGACGTGCTGAGGCTTCAGCTCCGCGCGAACCGCGTGTACCCCAGAAGTTCCAGCCAGTGAGCGTGCGGCTCACCCGTCAGCAACTCGGCGGGACTTTTGCCGACTCGACTGGGGTCTTCACTGCGTAAGTACCGGCGGTGGTTCAGGAAGAACTGAAGCAACGTCAAGTAGTCCGTTCCCAACTGCCGCCGCAGGAAGAAGTAGGTTCGCAACCGGCTGTTGAGGTTCTCGACCAGGCTGCTGG
>JBOGNA010000189.1:0-28890 GCA_050746925.1 Candidatus Acidiferrales bacterium | reverse complement strand
GGTTTATTCGTGGCGGCGATGCCGAGGCCGTCGCCGGTGTGGCGCATGGTGGCCGACCAGCGGATGAGCACTTTGTCGCCGGAAGCGAAAGCGTCTTCGATTTTCAGTTTCATGTCCGGAAAAGCATTCAGGAAGCGATCGTAAAACGTGAGGAACGCGTCGGGGCCGATGATGTCGCCGCCATTCTCATCGACGCCGTGCGAAATGCCCCCGAGCGCGAACATTTCTGTGATCGTGGCTCGGCGGCGCTGAATCCAGACTTCTTCGAACCAGCGTTTGCCGTGGGCGAGATTGTCTTCGGACATTTTCGATCTCCTTTTTGGCGGGGATGCGTTGCGAGAATGCTACCACTCGGATAGTTAACGGCGAAGTTTATTTCGAGCGCGGGCGGCGAGGGCGCTGCTTGACGGAGATGGATTTGATGATGAGCGCTCGGCGAGACTTCGGGTTGATCGGTTCTTTCGCGCGATAGAGGGCCGAGTTCACCAAGTCCACGATTTCGGGATCGGCGAGGACGCTGGGGGGAACCAGGCGAATGTGGCGGACCACATTGCCGCTGCCTTTGGGGCGGCGATTGGGATCCGGGATGCCGGCGCCCTGCAGGAAGCAGAGCGTGACGTGGTTCGGCGTGAGCAGGATGGAAAAAATCGCGAGCGATGGCTTCTCGGTGGGGCCGAAGCCGATTGCAAGACCGTTATAATTGTCGTACACCATTTCGGTGGCACCGGGCAGCCGCTTGCGCATTTTGGCAAGAGCGCGGCGGCCCTCGGCGGCGATTTCGGGCGTGTACTTGGCCAGGAAGCGGCGAAGCTGTTGCGCGGGGCTCGGCGAACTCGGCATTTCGGCGCGATGATAGCACCGATCCGGGCGTGAGTTGCGGTATGGGACCAAGCCGGCTTGCGCGCAAGCGGAGCGAAACGAAAACAACACGCGAGAGAGAGTCGCCCGCCTGAAGGCGGCCGCTACAAAGTCAAAGCCCCAGCAGCGTGGTCCGTCAGTAGGGGCACGGCATGCCGTGCCCGAAGCCAGCGTGCAGTACAGCGCTGACCATCCAGCACTGTTTCGTGATTGTTAGGCGGAGACGAGCTTGGTGGACGGCGCAGCGGCTGCGATGGCCGACGAAGCCGCGGCGATCGCGGCGGGCGCGTTTGCTTCGGAGTGCTCGGGCACCGTGAACGTTTTCAAGGCGGAAAGCTTCACGCGGTAGATGTCGCGAGCCAGGCCGAGCTTGTTCATCAGCCAGATCGCGTACCAGTTGAAATCGATTTCATACCAGCTCAGGCCGTGGCGCGCAGAGACCGGATGCGCGTGGTGATTGTTGTGCCAGCCTTCACCCCAGGTGACGAGTGCGACCCACCAGCTGTTCGTCGAAAGATCGTGAGTCTTGAAGCGGCGCGTGCCCCAGGAATGCGTGGCCGAATTCACAAGCCATGTGAAGTGCAGGCCCACGACGGTGCGCGCGAAAATTCCCCACAGCACGAACGGAATTCCGCCGATCGCGAGGAGAATCACGCCCAGCACGCTGATCGGAACGTAGTGGTATTTCGTGATCCAGACGTGGAATTTGTCTTTGGCCAGGTCGGGGACGTAGCGCGAAAGCGTGGTCGTATCGTGGTGCATGGACTTACCGACCAGGATCCAGCCCATGTGCGCCCACCATTTTCCGTCGATAGGCGAATGCGGATCACCTTCTTCATCGGAGTGTTGGTGGTGAATGCGGTGCGTCGCCACCCAGAAGATCGGGCCGCCTTCGAGAGCGAGCGTGGCGCAGACCGTCATCGCATACTCTACCCACTTGGGAGTCTTGTAGCCGCGATGGGTGAGCAGGCGGTGGTAGCAGATGCCGATGCCGACGCTCGTGGCCAGCCACCAGAGAAACGCGGCGACGAAGAACGCTTTCCACGTGAAAAAGAACAGCGCCACGATCGCGCCCACGTGGAAGAGCAGCATGAACGAAGCAGTGACCCAATTGATTTCGTCGGCTGCCGCCTGCTTCTTCTTCAAGTCTTCAAGTTGAATCGCCACGATGGTCTCCCAATCCCTGAATTGGCCCTGATGCGAGATTAGACTAGCAAGGATGCGCGGGCGTGTTTGTAATAGTTCTGTAATACCGGGCGAGCCCGAAGCGAATCGGTAATGAAGACGGAAAACGGCTGCTACTACCGAAAATGTGGGGGCTTTAGAGGATGTCGTCGCGAATTGAGACAGGAGCGGAAACGCTCGGATTTACTGCAAACGCTGCGTCGTGGAATCGTGGCAGATCAGGTTTTCAAAGATGGCGAGGACGTGCTGCCGGTATTGAACCACGCGCTCCAGAATCGAACGAAGCTCCGGCTGGCGCTCCGTCTCCCGGTCCCATTTCGCCAGAACCGCCGCCGGAACTCGAATGTCGCGCCGCAGCTCGTCCGCGGAATGTCCGCGAAGGAAAAGGCCGTAGAAAAACGCGGCTTCCCGCTGCGGGAACTGGAAGTCCTGCAGGGTTTCTTCAAGCGGATTGGGCGTCGTGGCCATGTCGAAAACCGCAGTTTACAGATTTCAGCGTCGGCGTCAAGAGGCCGCGCTACGTAAGGGGAAATAAGGCGTCCCCGTAAAGCCATTGGACGTTGCGACCCGGGCGAGAGTTGCACCGGAAGCGTACAATCCGCTCCGGACATGTCGGCATGTGTCCGGGCTGCTTTCAAGCGCGCGGGAACACCTGTTTTCGGCGCAACTATTGGCGCCGATCCGGGTTAGATACCTGTAATCCGTATCTCGGAGCGCGATGGGACTCGCCCCGGGCGCAAGTAGCGAGATGTTCCGCGCTGTATCCTGCTGAGGAGGCTCGACCGCACACGAGCCTCCTTTTTTTGTGCGTGCTGAAGAGGCCTTCGGCTGAAATCGGACCATCTAAGAGAATCGTTCGGGCACGGGTGAAACTTTAGCGGCGACGCAACGTAAGTTATGCAGGAGAGATTTCAATGCAAATTCAACGGACCGTGAAAATACTTCTTATCGCAGTCGCACTCCTATTGCCGTCGTTTGCGCAAGGACAAGAGCAGGCGGCGCCGAAGGGCCACGACCAGAGCGGCATGGCAGGGATGGACATGGACGACGCGCGGCGGGAAGCGGCCCGGAATCCGGAGGCGGCGCGCGCTGCGAACGATGCAATGTCCGGATCGATGGATGGCGACATGTCCGAACACGACATGGCCATGCACGCGCACATGTTCATGACCGATCTCCGCCCGGAAAATCCCGCGGACGAAAAGCGAGCCGCGGAAATCGTGGCGGAGTTGCGTCCGGCAATCGAGAAATACAGGGACTACCGCGTGGCGCTGGCAGACGGCTTCCAGATCTTTTTCCCCAACGTGCCGCAGCCTCACTACCACTTCACGAATTATCGCTACGCCTTCGAGGCTCAGTTTGCCTTCAACCCCTCGCACCCCACATCGCTGCTCTACAAGAAAACCAGCGACGGATACGAACTTGAAGGCGCGATGTACACGGCTCCGAAGCGCGCAACGGAGGAGGTATTGAACGAGCGTGTGCCTCTGAGCGTGGCGCACTGGCACAAGCACGTGAATTTCTGCATGCCGCAGAAAGGCGCTTTGTGGCAGCAAGTGGACTGGAAGGAGTTCGGGCTGCGCGGCTCAATCACAACCGAAGCTGCGTGCGAGCAGGCGGGTGGAGTGTGGAAGCCGCAGATTTTCGGCTGGATGGTACACGTGTATCCGTACCAAACCGACCCGGCGAAAATCTGGGCTCACTAGAGCGGGGCTCGTCTGACGACGACCAGCATTCGTGAGCAAGCGATACGTTGAGATTCTTCGGCCATTCTGATCGGATGGCCTCCCTTCCTTCGTCAGGGCAGGCAGAATGACAGGCGCTTAACTCTGCGGGTGCGCCAATTCTTCTTCCGACGGAACTGCTCGGGCACCGAAGCCACTGACGATTGTGGCGCCGAGCGCGATCAGCAAACCGATCGAGAAAACGAAGAAGCCAAAAACCGGGATTACTTCGAGCATCGTAAGCGCGAAAATTCCAGCAAGCACGGCGCGAAAGGGCGCCAGGCTGGGAAAAGCAACTCCCCCTACAAGCCGGCCCAGTCCCGTGGCGCCTGCCGAGCCAATCAAAATCACGACCAGCGCCAAAAGAATGTAGGCCGCGTTCTCCGCGCGTCCTAAGTACTCGCAGAGCGACTCGAGTCCCCATCCGATCAAGAGCGCCACACCGCCCGTGACCAGAACCATGTTCTTGCGATTCCAGATTGTCCAGGCGGTGTTGTCGATGCGCTTGGCGCGAAGCAGCGCACCCGCCAGTGCGACGCAGAGTAGATGTAAAACAACCAATCCGATGATCCCAACGGCGGTGGGGCGATATTGTCCGGGTACGATCGCGTAGGGAGTTGAAACCGCGTGCCGATCGAGCTTGCCCTGCCCACTAGCGACAACGTACCCACCGATCGCGACGGCATCACCCCGCAGCTCGCCTCCGGATCGAACTTCAACGTGCCCTCCGAATGCAAACGCCACTCCATCCACCGGCCCTGAAATATAAATGCTGCCGCCGCCGGTGACGATGTCGCCGGTGACGTGCCCGCGAACGTACACGTTGCAGCCGAAACACTGCACCACGTTCGCCGTGTCGTTCGGCTCGATGATGATGTCGTGAAAGAATTGCGTCTTGTCGCGAGAGTTCTTCGGAGAAACTTGATCCGCCGCCGCGGGAATCGCGCAGAGCAGCAAGGCGAAAATCGCAACGATTCGATTCAAATGCAACTTCACTCCTTCTTGTGTGCCGCTAAATTCGAGCCGATTCCGGTGCGCATGATGGAGCGAACGGACAACATGGTTCTATCCGAAGCACGGCCGAAGGTCAATTCAGCGAGCAAGACGCATTGCGCACATCGATAACCAGGACGGACCCGCTCCGCACAATTGAACGGGAGCGGATCCGCGCGGTATCGCAATGTGAACGGCGTGAGAACTACTTCTTGGCGTGAGCGAAGTTCTCTGCCACTTGCGCCCAGTTGATGACGTTCCACCAGGCTTCGATGTACTCGGGCCGGCGGTTCTGATATTTCAGGTAGTAGGCGTGCTCCCAGACGTCGAGTCCGAAAAACGCTTTGCCGCCGTCCATGATCGGATTGTCCTGGTTGGCGGACGATTCAATCACGAGCTTGCCGTCGCGGAACAGCAGCCAGGCCCAGCCGGAACCGAAACGGGTGGTCGCCGCCGCTCCGAGTTTCGTCTTGAAATCCGCGAAGCTGCCGAATGCGGAGTTGATGGCGCTCGAAAGTTCGCCCGCAGGCTCGCCTCCGCCGCCTTTCTTCATGATCTTCCAGAACATCGAATGATTCATGTGTCCGCCGCCATTGTTGCGAACGGCAGTGCGGATGTTTTCGGGAACCTTGTTGATCTGCGCGAGCAGATCTTCAACGGAAAGCTTTTGAAGATCCGCGTTGCCTTCGAGTGCCTTATTCAGGTTCGTGACATAGGCGGCGTGGTGCTTGTCGTGGTGAATTTCCATCGTCTTCGCGTCGATGTACGGCTCGAGAGCATCGAAAGCGTACGGCAAAGGTGGCAATGTAAAAGTCATCTGGGGAGCAGCTCCTTGTCCAGAAGTGGTCGTCATTGAATCTACCTCCTGAATTTCCTATCCTGCCTCATAATTATACGCGCCTGAGCGGAAAGAGCGGTACAAGTCGTCGTTTTTAATGGGCGTCAATCCTGGACGCGGCGAAGGAGCGAATCGTGCCGGCTACCGAACACGTAGAGAAACATTTCACCGCGACGGCGGCGGTGCGCGACATCGTGATCGGAATGTCGGACGGCCTTACCGTTCCCTTTGCGCTGGCCGCTGGACTAACCGGAGCGGCTGCCGTGTTGGCGAGGGGCACGGGAATTATCGTCACTGCGGGGCTTGCCGAAATCGCGGCGGGATCGATCGCGATGGGGCTGGGCGGATACCTCGCTGCGAAGACCGACTCCGAGCACTATGCCTCCGAGCTGAAGCGCGAATATCGCGAGACGCTGGAACTGCCGGAAATCGAAACGGAAGAAGTGGCCAAGGTTTTTCGCGAGTACGGATTGACCGAAGCGCAGATGGCCCCGGCCGTGAATGCAATCATTTCGAATCAGAAAAGCTGGGTCGATTTCATGATGCGCTTCGAGCTGGGCCTGGAAGCGCCGGATCCGGCGCGCGCGGCCCGTAGCGCGGGAACGATTGCGGCGTCGTATATCGTGGGCGGCCTCGTGCCGCTGGCGCCGTATATATTGATGCGCGAGGTGATGCCCGCGCTTGGGGTGAGCGTGTGCGTCACGCTGCTGGCGCTTTTCGTCTTCGGCGCGATCAAGGGCCACTACACGGGAGTGAAGCCTCTGCGCGGCGGATTGCAAACGGTGATTGTTGGTGGCCTGGCAGCCGCCGCAGCATTCGCAATCGCGCGCCTGATCAGCTGATAGACTTTTTAGTTGTAGAATACGATTCGCCGCGTGGATTGCCCTTGTTGCACAGAATTGGAACGATTCTGCGAAGTTGAATCCTCACCGCTGCCTCAGCTAAGTCAAGTCTCCCACGTGAACGATTTCACCCGGCTGGATCGACTGGAGCGCTTCGGCGCAGGATGGAAAATGGCGAGCGAGCCGGCTAAGGCGATTCGAGGCTGTGACAATTACGACGATCGCGATTCGGCGCCCCGCGAGGTTTTGTTGATACCGCAAATTTGTATCGAGGGTCACGAACGCATCGAATCCCGCTTCTGCGAGGCTTAAAAGTTCGCCGTTCGCTTTTCCCGACCAGCCCGCCTCCGGAACGGTGAGACAACTGTGGCCATGGGCCGAGAGAAAGTTTTTCAACGCTCTCGGCGCACATTCGTCAATCAAAATCTTCATCGAGGCCACTAAGGTCTGAGTTGGGAGACCAGGCTGGTACGCGCTTCTTCGATTGCGGCAATGGCAAGTTCGCGGGCTACGCTTGGATATTGTTCCAGAAATTCGTCAAGCGTCGCTCCGCCTTCCAAATAATCGGTCAGCACTTTGAACGGAACGCGGGTTCCGCGAAACACAGGCTCTCCGCCGAGAATGTTGGAATCCTTGATGATCGCGCTTTGCATCGTCGTTCCCACTTGCCAAACCAGAGTGTAGCAGTGAAACCCGCAGGCTGGAAGGCGTGGCGTTAATGGCTGTTCTTCACGGGCGGATTGGGCTTCGGTGTCCAGTAATCCGGATCGAGGTTCGTGAATTCTTCCGGCATGTTGCTGAGCAGCGGACTCACGAAATAAATATTCGTTTCGATGGACGCATACGCCGAACTCGCGATTTCCCGCAATCGCTGCTGGACGGCCGCGCCGGCAGCTTCCATCGCAGGCGCCCGTCGTGCGGCCGCGGCGTCTTCGTCCTTCAGCGAAGCGAGTGCCGTCATCATGATATACGCTGGCGCCGGCGCGCCGGCATTCACCGCGTACATCACCCACGCCGGGCTGCCGTCCACCTTTTCGTAGGCCCTGGCGATGTCCGTGGCCGCTTCCGCAAATTCGTTTTCGTGGCCGGGGAGAACATGAAAGACCGTAACGTGAAGGAGACGCATTTTGGCGAGGTTGATTGTCGAGGCGCGGGAGCTGAGGGCATCCACCCGCTCGGCGATCAGATTCGTGACGCTCGAAACGTTCTCTTCGAGCAAGGCATCCTGCCTGGGCATAAGCCCCGGATGCGCCGCGATTCCCTCGCCCATTCCGCGGACGGTTTCTTCCATCTCGCCGAACGACTCGAAAAAATTGAGAGCGGCCATTTCGTCGGGACCGGTGAGCGATCGCAGTTCGAGCCAATACGCCGGAATGTCAAATTCCTGATACGAATTGCGAATCGCGGCCAGCGTGCGGTCGTAAGCGCTCTCTCGCCCCGGCTTCAGCCGCTCGTGCACGAAATTGAAGTATCGAGGCGGCGAACCAGCCGATCGCGCCGGGACTGCTGCAGCAGGCGCATTTCCCTGCGCCTGACTCTGCGCGCTCGCCGGATAACCTGCTGCAAAACAAAAAGCCAGCACCGCAACCAAAGCGGCGCCGGCTCGAACTGCGATTCTCAATCTCATTCACCGCCTCCAGACCGCGATTCCGGCGACGTTGCCGGAAAGGGTTACCGGAAAACGCCACCGCAAAACGATACTGGAAATGGCCGCTGGCTGAAAGTCTTCTAGTTTTTGTTCTCCGCGTCGCTGCCGAGATTACCGAAGGGCCACAAGCCGAAGAGCTTCAGGAACACGTCGTCGTGCTTCTCGGTCAGCATCCGCGCCGTTTTTTCCTTGGGCCACGGCGAAGCGAGGCGATCAGGACGGTCGGCGATCCAGAAGCCGGTCAGCGCCATCACGGTGGCATTGCGGTCGAGCACATCCGCTTTCACCTTGTCAAACGTATCGACGGCCGAATGGTGGGTGTACTTGTAGTCGGGCGAATCCTGGTTCAGGTTGATGCCCGGCAATCCCTCGAGAATGAACGGGCCGGTGTCGGTGCCGAACTCCGGCTCGTCGTCCACATCGAGCTTACCGAATGCCTGCAGCGCTGCCGCGAATGGCTGCATGCTCGGAATTAAATCGTCGCGCCCGCCCATCTGAAAGCCCGTCACCGGCCCTTGTCCGAAATCCAGAACGACGGCTGCCACATGGTTCGCCATTTCGCTCTGATGGGTTTTCGTATAGGCCATCGACCCGAGCAAGCCCTCTTCTTCGCCCGTGAACAAAACGAAGCGAATCGTGCGCCGCGGCTTGAATCCCGATTTCATGATCGCCTCTGCGGCGCCCAGCGTCGTCGTGGTGCCGCAGCCGTTGTCCGTGCTTCCCGATCCCAGGTCCCAGGAATCGAGGTGTCCGCCTACCACGACGATCTGCTCGGGGTTCTGCGTGCCGCGAATCTCGCCGACCACGTTGGCCGATTGCACCGGGCCGACGCTGACGCGATTCTGCACGTTCATCTTCAGCCGCACCGCTTTGCCGCGCGCGATGTAACGCTCGATCTGCTCCTGATCCTCCGCGGCCATGCTCACCACCGGCTCGTCGAAATACGTGTTGAACCCGAGCGCTCCCGTGTGAGTAAGGTGCATGCCCGTGGCTTTCTGCCCGCCCTGGCCGCCGACGATGGCAATCGCGCCCGCTTCGTGCGCGGCTTTCAGGAAATCGCCGAATCGCGCAAACATTGCGTATCCGTCTTTGGGCTTCTCGCCTTTTTGCACGACCAGCAGGATTTTCCCGCGCCACTTCCCGGCGTTGTCTTTCATCTCGTTGTCGAGCTGATAGCCGTTCACCTCCACCACGTCTCCCTCGGCCCCGCCGGCGGGCGTCGAGCCTACCCAGCCCATCGCGTCGATCATCACGCGGCGGTGAATCGGGGAGACGATCTCAGCGTCGGCCGATATACGCGTCCAGCCGCGCGAGAGCTGCCAAGGCTCGGCATGGACGTTCTCAAGGCCGATGGCTTTCATCTTCTCGATACCCCACTCGACCGCCCGGCCTGCCTCCGGAGACCCCGTCACGCGCGCGCCGATATCGTCGCTCAGCTCTTCGAGATATTGATACGTGTGCGTATCCATCGTGCCCGCGCCGGCCACGGCTATCAGCGCTTTCAGCGTGCCGTCCGTGGCGGGGGAAGTGATGTCACTCGCCACCGTGGTGGCGGCAGCGGGGAGCGCGGCCAGGAGTAGAACCGCGCTCAAACCTGTAATCGCGAGTAGCTTTCGTGTCATTCGAAGTAGCTCCTTTCAAATCTGGAAAATCGTCGCTGGAGAGAATAAGATGGAATCCAAATCGGCCCAAAGCTTTCTTTGACGCATTGAAACGAAAATAGTTAGGGCCGCCGGAACCGGGTAGGGGCCGGCTAACTCGGATGGAAGAGGCTGCATCCAAACTTATGACGGACGTGGAAGGCTGTAAGAAAACCTCCTGCCGGTTGACTCAGATGGGGCGTCTGCGCGAGTTCGAAATTCAGAATCGTACATGCCGTCTGAATGGCGGAGCTTGGGCAAAACCTTCGCTTCGTGGAACAATCCTGTGTTTAGAATCATTCTAGATTGATAACGGACTGCACCATTTTCGAACGGAATACCAATTTGGTGCGAGCTACGTCTAACTTGTAATGGAACCGCTTGAAATAGCCACTCGCGAGCGACTCGGGGCACGGCCCGAAGCGAGAGCAAATACAAAGCAAAAAATAAAGGAGAACCAGAGACAGCCATGAAGAACGAACTGATTCATATTCGCCGATGGGCCGCGACGGTCGTTGTGCTTGCGGCGCTGGTGGGTGGGGGCCTTCTTGCTTCGTCGCTTAAAAATTGGACCGGCCGCACGATTGTGGGCGCGGCTCCAGTCACGGTGCCGATGGCCAAGGATGCGCTACCAATCAGCCTGGGTAGTTTCACAAACGGATTTTCAGCCGTCCTCAAGCCCGCGCTCCCCGCGGTGGTCAACATTCACACGTCGAAAGTGGTGAAGCAGCACCAGGGCTTCAATCCCTTCGGCAGCGATCCCATGTTCCGCCAGTTTTTCGGCGATCAGTTCGGCCAGCAGGGCAAGCCGCAGCCGGAACGCGAGCAGAGCCTCGGCTCGGGCGTGATCCTGACGCCGGACGGCATCATCGTCACGAACAATCACGTCATCGACGGAGCTTCGGATATCAAAGTTCAGTTGAGCGACAAGCGTGAGTTCCGCGCCAAGCTCATCGGCACCGATCCGAAAACGGACGTCGCCATTCTGAAGATCGAAGCCAGCGGGCTGCCGACGCTTCCGCTGGGGGATTCCAGTTCACTTCACGTAGGCGATCTGGTTTTCGCGATCGGCGATCCATTCGGAATCGGCGAAACGGCCACGATGGGAATCGTCAGCGCCACGGGACGCGGCGGACTTGGCATCGAGAACTATGAAGACTTCATCCAGACCGACGCTTCCATCAATCCAGGAAATTCCGGCGGTGCGATGATCGATCTGCACGGCAACCTGGTGGGAATCAACACCGCGATCCTCACGGGAGGAAGCGGCGGCAATCAGGGCGTGGGTTTCGCGATTCCCATCAGCCTGGCGAAAAACGTGATGGATCAGATTCTCACGCACGGCAAAGTGGTTCGCGGCTATCTCGGCGTTTACATTCAGGACGTGACGCCGGAAATCGCCAAAGCCTTCGGACTCGAGCAGGCCGGCGGCGCACTGGTCGGGGATGTTTCGCCTGATACGCCGGCGGCGCGCGCGGGATTGAAGAAGGGCGACGTGATCCTGAAGCTCAACGGCGAACCGGTGGATTCGCGCAATCAACTCACTCTCCGCGTTTCGCAGACACCTCCGGGAACGCCCGTCAAGCTCGGCGTCTGGCACGACGGCAAGATGGAGGATCTCTCCATCACCCTGGGCGAATTGCCGGACAAGTCCGCGAAGGCGGAAGGCGAAGAGACCAGCGGGAACAGCGCGCTCGAAGGAGTGGATGTGGATGAAATCACTCCGGAAATCGCGCAGGACCTCAAGCTTCCGGCCGGCACGCACGGCGTTGTCGTAACTGCGGTGGATCCGTCGAGCCCTGCGGCAACGACGGGACTCAGCCGCGGCGACGTGATTCAGGAAGTGAATCACAAGCCCGTGCACAGCGTGGCGGAGTACAACCAGGCGATCACCAGTACCGGAAAGAGGCCGGTGCTGCTGCTCGTCAACAAGGGTGGACGCACAACCTTCATCGTAGTCGAGCCAACGCAGTAGCCGGCTCGCACATCTCACTCACGGGGGCGCGGCACCCAAGTGTCGCGCCCTCAAATCCTTGTTTTTGAGCAGCAAGCACTCATCATCTGTCAGGTCTTGGCGCAAGTCTCGTCACCCAGCTCTGTGGTGGATTCCTTAGGCTGTTCTGGATGTCTTCATGTATTCCGGATTCAGGCCGATTACACGACCATGCAGAGTTCATGCCCGCTTCGTCGAACCTTGTCTTCTGGAAACGCTTTGGGCTCAAGGCGCGCCAACCACTGCAACCAATCGTTATAATTGGGGTTCAATCTTCGGTGCGGAGAGTTAATTGCAGGAAAAATCCCAGTATGAGACGCGCGGGGCTTACAAGGTCGCAAGCGCTACCAATTGGGTTATCGCTTTCAACACGACTGGGGATAGAATAGTACTTCAGTTCCATTCCACCCAGCCCCGCAGTCTAGTACTAAAGTAGGGTCGCCGTACTTCTGTCTTGACGCATCTCAGTCAGGAAAGGTATGTGGAGAGAGTTATGGCAAGGATCACAAATCGCGCCGTCTTCAACGAATCGCTGCTCCCTGACGGCCAGGCGCGTTGGGGCTCGTTTGGTGCTGGGCTTGGCCTGGAGTGTATCGCGCTGACGGCTCTGGTCGTGATTCCTCTGCTGATGCCGCAGAAGATGGAAATGGGCCTGCGCAACTGGGTTACTCCGATTGAGGCGCCCGTCGTACAGCCCTGGAAGCCGCAGCCGCCTCAGCCGGCGCCGAAGCCTGTTCCGGTGAAGCATATGGCTCCTCCGAAGATCGAGCCCAAGCCAGTAACGGTGGCGATGGAACTTCCGAAACCGAAGATTATCAACCCGGTTTTCGCGTCGGCGGTCGCCAAGCCGATGACAGCGCACAAGAACACCAAAGCGCCAGACATGCCCGAAGTGGCAAAGGCATTCCCGGATCAGGCGCCTTCCATGGGCAGTTCTGCTATTCCAACGATTAGGAAACCTCGCGAAGAGGTGCAAACGGGAGGATTCGGCGATCCCAATGGCGTGCCTTCCACGGGAAAGACGAAAGGCTCTCCGAATATTGCCGCCCAGGGCGCCTACGACATGCCGACCGGGCCCGGTAACGGAAACGGTACGGGTGGAGCAAAGGGCTCGAAGGGAGTGGTCGCCAGCAGCGGGTTTGGTAACGGAGTTGCCACAGGATCGGGTGGGGGAAGTCACGGCTCCGTTCGGACGGCCGGTTTTGCGGATGAAGGAACGGCCGCACCTGCTCCGAAAGTAAAGGCTGCGGCGCCGCCCGCGTCGAAGACGACGCCGGTGCAAATTCTATTCAAGCCCAAGCCGACGTACACCGACGAGGCCCGGTCGAAGAAGATCGAGGGCGACGTCCTGTTGCAGGTGGTTTTCACAGCTTCGGGTGACGTTCAGATTCAGCGTATCGTGCAGGGACTGGGCTACGGGCTCGATGATTCGGCGCAGGCAGCAGCGCGCCAGATTCGGTTCAAGCCGGCGGAACAAGAGGGCCACGCCGTCGATTTTCCGGCCATCGTCCACATCACATTTGCATTGGCTTACTGAGAAGGTTAGAGGGGGAAAGGCAATGCGCACGTCGAAAAAGTTCATCCTGGCAGCACTGTTCCTTGGCGGAATCTCCTGCGCGGCATCAGCGCAGACGCAGACAGCGGATCAAACTCACCCGCAGGCCGGCAACACCACAGCCGCTCCGGTCACGACCGTAGATCAGGCGATCGACCGCGTGATTGCACGCGAGCACGATGAAATCGCCACGATTCGCCGCTACAACCCCATCATCGAGACCTACGTGCAAGACATGAAGCCCGACGACAAGATGGGCGCGATTCCGGTTCGCGACCACTACTTCCTCGGCCAGGCGGATCTCGCCAAGGGCATCGTGGACAATTCGATGCTCTCGAAGAGGAAGGGCAAGTTCGACAATTTGAACCCGTTGGCGCACATGGGCGGCTGGTTCACGTCCTCGTACATTCCCGAGGGCTTCCTGCAGATGATTTACATCGATACGAACGGATTCGACCGGCAGCACTACCAGATCGACTACGTGCGCCGCGAATTCCTGGGCGAAGTTCGCTGCCTCGTGTTCGACTTCACGCCACTTCCGAAATCCGGCAAGGGCCGGTTCAAGGGGCGCGTGTGGGTGGAAGATCAGGGTTACACGATCGTCCGGTTCAACGGCGTGTACACGCCGGTTGCCGGAATCAACGGATTCAATCTGCACTTCGACAGCTGGCGATTGAACGTGCAGCCCGGGCTCTGGCTGCCGTCGTACATTTTCAGCCAGGAGTCCGACCTGAAGGATTTTATGGGAAGCCACGTGCGCTTCAAGTCGCAGACCCGTCTCTGGGGCTACAACCTGAAGAATGTGGGACGCCAGGAAGAGTTCAGCGAGCTGACGATTGAGTCGCCCAACGCCGTGGATCAGGTGGCGCCGACGCAGGATCGTTCGCCGATCGAAGCCGAGCGCGAATGGCAGCATCAGGCGGAAGTCAACGTGCTCGACCGCTTGCAGCGCGTCGGATTGCTATCGCCTCCGGGAAACGTGGACAAGATTCTCGAGACCGTCGTTAACAACCTCGAAGTGACGAACAATCTCGACGTGCAGCCGGAAGTTCACTGCCGCGTTCTCACCACCGGCACGCTGGAAATGTTCTCCATCGGCCACACGATCGTCCTCAGCCGCGGCTTGCTCGACGTGCTGCCCGACGAAGCCAGCCTCGCCACCATGCTGGCCCAGGAACTGGCGGACATCGTCGTCACGAAGCCTTCCACCGATCAATGGGGCTTCAACGACATGACGAACGTTTCGACGGTCGAAGCGCTCAGCCACTTCACTTTCAAAGACAGCCCCGAACAGGTGAAGATGGCCAGCGACAAGGCGCTCGAATATCTCAAGAACTCTCCCTACAAGGACAAGCTCGGAACCGCCGGGCTTTTCCTGAAGCAGATGGACGCACAGTCGAAGAATCTGCCGTCTTTGATCAATCCGCGGCTCGGCAATAAAGTGTTTCTCGCTGCGTCGCTGATGAATTCGGCCCCAACTCTCGACTCGCAGAAGCTGGACCAGATTTCGGCGCTTCCGATTGGCGCGCGCGTGAAGCTTGATCCGTGGAGCGATCACATCGAACTTCTCAAGGCCAAGCCGATCCCGCTGCTTTCGGCTCGCGAGAAAATGCCGTTCGAAGTCACTCCGTTCATGCCGTTCCTGACGCGTTACCAGAAGCCAGGCGCAAGCGTGACGCCGGACGCGACGAAAGCGGATGTCGCCAAGCAACAGGGACAGCAGCCCCAGCAGCAGTAACAAAGACGGCAGCCGCAACAGCCGCTGCCGCATCTAAATAAAGGGCCACAAATTTGCCCGGCGAAGAGTGGTTTCCCTCTAGCCGGGCACTTTCTTTTCCCCCGAGCACCCGCCAACCTCAGTAGGGGCGGCTCTAAGAGCCCCCGGCGATGCGAGCGCCTCGCAGTTGCCACCTCGCATCCCATTCCGCAGCGCCGACGCCTCACCCTCGCCACCCCCTCGCATCCCATTCCGCAACGGGGCCTACCCTGAGGCACGAAGGGCGTCTCGCCAGCCGGTTCACCCAGAAAAATACCACGTGTCATCCTGAGCGGAGAGTCGGCCCGCCTTTGTTTTTCGTCCCGCTCCTGTGGGACGGCCGACTCGCAGTCGAAGGATCTCAGCGCCGCAAGCGGCTCCCGCGCCAGATGCGTCCTGCTCCGCTTCACCTCCCGCTGCCCATCTCCACCGTCGCCAAAAATTTCGGCGGCTTGCGTGCGCGCGTTGCTTGCTCGAATGCGTACGCGATTTTGATCAGAGTCGGCTCGCTCCAGGCGCGACCGAAAAACGAAATTCCCACCGGCATGCCGAACATGAAACCCGCCGGCACGTTGATGTTCGGATAGCCAGCAACCGCAGCGAGTGACGAGCTGCCGCCCGTATCGTGATCGCCGGTGACATGATCGGTGAGCCACGAAGGGCCGGCCGTGGGCGCGAGCAAGGCATCGAGCTGGTGCTTCGCCATCGCGGCGTCGATCCCCTCTTCGCGCGAGAGGCGGCCATTCTTTTCGAGCGCGTCGAGATACGCTTTGTCGGTGAGCGGGCCTTTCGCTTCCGATTTCAGCATGATGTCCTGGCCGAAGAACGGCATTTCCTTCTCGCGATTTTTCTCGTTGAACTCGATGATTTCTTTCAGCGAATGGACCGGCACTTTCGGGCCAGCCGCGGCGAGGTACGCATTGAGACCGGCCTTGAATTCATATTGCATGGCTTCGAATTCGGACTTGTCGAATTTTCCGATCGAATCGATTTCCACCGGATCGACTAGAACCGCGCCTTCGCTCTTCATTATGTCGAGCAGCGTTTCCATGAGAGGGCCGAAGCCGTCGCTGAAATCGAAAAACTTCCGGATGACGCCAATCCTCGCGCCGCGCAATCCGTTGCGGTCGAGAAATTTCGTATAGTCCGGCTGCGCTTTCCCGCGCGAAGCTTCGGTGGCCGAATCCGCGGGATCGATTCCCGCCATCGCGGAGAGCAGAGCGGCCGCGTCGGCCACGGTGCGGCAGATGGGCCCGGCGGTGTCCTGGGTGTGCGAGATGGGAATGATTCCCGAACGGCTCACGAGTCCGACAGTGGGCTTGATGCCCACGACGCCGTTGGCCGATGAGGGGCAGACCACCGAGCCATCCGTTTCCGAGCCGACGGTGACGGCGCAAAGATTCGCTGCGACCGCTGCACCGGAGCCCGAACTCGAGCCGCACGGATTGCGATCGAGGGCGTAGGGATTGCGCGTCTGCCCGCCGCGGCCGCTCCAGCCGCTCGAGGAATGGCTCGACCGGAAATTCGCCCATTCGCTGAGATTCGTTTTGCCGAGAATCACCGCACCGGATTCGCGCAGTCGCTGCGCAACGCTGGAATCTTTCTCGGGAGTGAATCCCAGGAGCGCGAGCGAACCAGCGGTCGTCATCATCTTGTCGGCGGTCCCGATGTTGTCCTTGAGTAGCACGGGAATCCCGTGCATCGGGCCGCGCGGACCTTTGGCTTTGCGCTCGGCATCCATCGAATCGGCGATCGAGAGCGCGTCGGGATTCAGCTCGATCACGGAGTTGAGCGCGGGGCCGCGCTTATCAATGGCTTCGATCCGGCCGAGATACTTCTGCACGATCGATCGCGACGTGAATTTCCCCGATTGCATGCCTTCCTGCAGCTCGGCGACGGTGATTTCGTCGAGGTCAAACGGTTTCGGTTCGGGCGCGGCTGCGTCGTTCCGCTCGACAGGCAGCAACACAGGCAGAGCGAGTGAAGCCGCTCCTGCGCCCACGCCGGCTTCGAGAAACCTCCGGCGGGTCAGTTCGATGGAATCGCGTTTTTCAATATTCGAAGACAATGGAATGCTCCTTGGCGTGAAATATAGCTGCCCGGCTGATGGCGAATGCGAGGCGCCGGCGGCAGAGGGCACGGCATGCCGTGCCCCTACTGCGATGCGGCGTGGAAATCCGACAACCGCCATTCCTTAGACTCGCAAGGGCCGCGATTGTATCCCAGCCCCACTCCCAAATCGCGCCGGAATAGGCGACACTGGACGCGTCATGGCGCGGCAATCCATTCTCGAGTACTTCCAGGCGGAATCGCGTCCAGGCAGCGAAGTTGCGGTCGCCTGGCGCCGTGGCTATCGAATGATTCGCTGGAGCCACGCGGAGCTGCTCGGGGCCGCGCACCACTTCGCGCGAAACCTTGAGACGCGCGGTATCGGCAAGGGCGACCGGGTTTTGATCTGGGGCCAAAACTCCGGCGAGTGGCTGGCGGCTTTCCTGGGGTGCCTTTTCGCCGGAGCCGTCGCCGTGCCGATGGACGCGATTGCCGACAAGGGCTTCGCAGCGCGCGTCGCGCGGCAAGCCGGCGTGCGGCTTGCGGTGATCGGCCGTGAGCTCGCAGAAGGCGCGTCTAGCGACCTGGGCGTCCCGATCGTCGCACTCGAAAGCCTGGGCAGCGCGGCCAGCCGCCATCCGAGCGGCGAGTTGCCTGCTGCGGAGATTCGGCGCAACGATCCGATTGAGATTGTCTTTACGTCGGGCACCACGTCGGAGCCGCGCGGCGTAGTGCTGACCCACGGCAACCTGCTCGCTAATCTCGAGACATTCGAGAAGGAAATCGATCGCTACCGCCGCTGGGAACGCTTTTTCCATCCACTGCGGTTTCTCGATCTGCTGCCTCTGAGCCACGTGTTCGGACAGTTGCTGGGAATTTTTCTGCCGCAGATTCTCGGCGGCACC
This sequence comes from Candidatus Acidiferrales bacterium, assembly GCA_050746925.1. Lineage (GTDB taxonomy): Bacteria > Acidobacteriota > Terriglobia > Acidiferrales > UBA7541 > Palsa-295. The sequence goes on along the minus strand of JBOGNA010000189.1, from coordinate 10,904 downwards.
TCGGTGTTTCTCGACACGCTGAATCCCGGCGAAGTGATCCGCGCGATTCATGACGAGCGCGTGTCCGTGCTCGTGACGGTGCCGCGGCTCGTCGAATCGCTCCAGGACCAGATCGAACGTGACCTCGAAGCGCAGGGCCGGCTCGAACAATTCCGGCGCGATTTCGAGAAAGCCGATGGCGAGCATTTTCTGCGGAGATGGTGGCGCTTCCGCGCGATTCACCGGCGCTTCGGGTGGAAATTCTGGGCGGTGATTTCGGGCGGAGCGGCGCTGCCCGCGGCGGCGGAGAAATTCTGGGGGCGGCTGGGCTACGCCGCGGTGCAAGGGTACGGCCTCACGGAGACCACATCGCTCGTAAGCGTAAATCATCCGTTCCGGCTGGGGCAAGGGTCGATCGGCAAGACGATGCCGGCGCTCGAAGTGAAGCTCTCCGAGAGCGGCGAAATTCTGGTGCGGGGCGAAAATGTGGCGTCGGGATACTGGAAGGAATCCGGCGTTGCAACCGTGCTCGATGCGGACGGCTGGTTCCATACGGGCGATCTGGGCGAGCGAGACGCCGAAGGGAACCTGTATTTCAAGGGGCGGCAGAAAAACGTGATCGTGACGCCGGAGGGCTTGAACATTTTTCCGGAGGATCTCGAAGCGGAGCTGCGCAAGGACGCGGGAGTGCGCGATTGCGTTGTGGTGGGAATCGAGCGCGACGGAAATGCCGAGCCCTGCGCGGCGCTGCTTTTGCGGGAAGGGACGAGCGCGCCGGAGATCGTGCAGCGGGCGAATTCGCAACTGGCGCCGTTCCAGCAGATGCGGCGCTGGGTGATATGGCGCGATCCCGATTTTCCGAGGACGCCAACGCAGAAACCCGTGCTGGCGCGCATTCGCGAGAGGGTAGCGGCGGAACTCGGCGAACGGCCGCCCGCGGCCGGAGGAGGGGCGGGAACCACTGCGCCGTCCGCGATGGCGGACTTGCTGCAGAAGATTTCGCACGGCGCGGCGGGAGTTGGCGGAGATTTGCAGCTGAGTTCGATCGAGCGGGTGGAGCTGATGAGCGCGCTCGAGGATCGGTACCAGGTGGATTTGAGCGAGGCGGAATTTTCCAGCGCGCATTCGGTAGCCGATCTCGAAAACCTTGTTGCGCGCGCCGAGCGGACAGATACCGGCGCTAATAAGGCTGACGGCGGCAAGCGAGAAACTGTGTTCCGCTATTCGCGCTGGCCGCGATGGCGGCCGGTGCGATGGATCCGCGCTCTGGCGTTCTATTGCCTGGTTCGCCCTGCCATGCTGTTGCTGGGATGGCCGCGCGTGCGCGGACGCGAAAATTTGCGCGGCGTGGCGGGACCCGTGCTGATCGTCTCGAACCATATCACCTACATCGATCCGGGGTTTGTGCTCACGGCGCTGCCGCCTCGATTGCGATGGCGGACGGCGGTGGCGATGGGAGGAGAGCGGCTCGCCGCTCTGCGAAATCCTCCGCCGGGAACGGGATTTTTCCGCGGACTGCTCGGCCGCGTGCAGTATCCGCTGCTGCTCGCGATTTTTCACGTGTTCCCTCTCCCGATGCGCGGCGGATTCCGGAAGAGTTTTGCGTTTGCGGGTGAGCTGGTGGACAGGGGCTGGAGCGTGCTGGTATTTCCCGAGGGCGAGTTGACGCCGGATGGCGCGATTGCGCCGTTTCGCGCGGGGATTGGATTGCTGGCTACACGCCTGGGTATTCCCGTGGTGCCGGTATGGCTCGATGGGCTGTTTGAATTGCGGGAGGCAAACAAGCACTGGACGAGCTTCGGGCACATTCGCGTGGCGGTGGGGGCGCCGGTCGCGTTTCCTGCTACGGCCGAGCCCGAGGAGATTGCGCGAGAGCTTGAGCGGAGGGTGAGGGAGCTCGAGAATTGTAATTCGTGACTTGTGATTCGTGCTGAGCCGAGGGGACTTAGAGGGACCAGCGAAGGCGCGATCGATTTGAGCTGACAAATCGCAATCCATTTGCGATTAGAAAAAGTTAGAGGGCTTTGTTTTGTATGAGTTAGGAGAATTTCTAATCGCGCATTTGCGATTAGAAATTTGCGGGTAAGTGCTTTGCGTTCAGCGGCGGGGTGGGTGATTTCCCGCCGGTACATCTAGTTCGCCGACTGTGTACTTTTTATGGTCATACGAAAACGGACTACAATAGCACGTATTGGTTAGTTATACAATAGATAGAATTCAGTACACCTGTGGAAATCTCCGGCGAACCGGGTCGAGAATCCGCCAAGTGGATGGAGGAGAAAGAGATACGGACTGAGGAATCTGTGAGAGGATTTTCCGGCAATCGGGAGTTGGGGCGCGGAAAGGGGGAAGGATGAGGGATTGGTTGACGGGACGGAGACGGCGTGGGGTGGGCCGCGCGATTGCGATGTGGTTCGCGGTGGTGGGGATCGGGTTCGTTGGGTTTGCGGCGAGCCATTCGACATTTGCGCGGCAAAGCGCGACGGGACAACAGGGTGGGCAGCAGGGTGGCACGGGGCAGGAGAAAGCGGCGGGTGTGGCGCAGGCTCCGGCTCAGGAACTCGAGAAGCTTGCCGCGAGAGATGATACGAGGCCGGCGGAGCAGATTTACAAAAATGTTCAGGTGCTGAAGGGAATACCGGCGGATCAGTTTGTGCGGACGATGAAGGGATTTACGAACGCGCTGGGGGTACGGTGCGAGTTCTGCCATGTGACGGCGCCGGGGAGCGATATTCCCGGGTTTGGCGCGTTTTCGAAAGATGATCTGGAAACGAAACGGACGGCGCGGAAGATGATTTTGATGGTGGGGGATATACGGGAGAAGTATTTCGCGGACAAGGAAGCGCCTACCTGCTGGACTTGCCATCGAGGGAGTAAGCAGCCGGAATTTGCGGCGCCGAAGCCAGCGACGCCTCCCGCGCCGACGAGTCCTTCTGTGCCGACAACACCGCCTGCCGAGAAGAAATAGAGTTGTGAGAGCGATTGCATGCGGCGGACGCAGGCGCCGCGCTTCGAAATATTGACCCCTCACTGCGAATGATTTACTTGTTCGCTTGAAGTTATCTCATGAATGTCGGATGTGGCCGAGGCCGAGAGCCTCAGGGGTTAAAACCCCTGAATTGCGAGGGCTTTTTCGGCACGGCTAAAGCCGTGCCCTGACGAAAACCGTTTATCAAATGGCTTCTAGTTATTCAGGGGAAGGCGCAGGCGGGCTTCGCAACCTTTGTGGGTTTCGCGGTTTTCCAGAGTTAACGTGCCGCCGTGGGCTTCCGCGATTTGGCGGCTGAGCACCAGGCCGATACCGGAACCACCGGGCTTCGTGGTGAAGAACGGCACGAAGAGGTTGGTGGGATTGGGAATGCCGGGGCCGTCGTCCTGAACCCAGACGTCGATGTAGCCATCCTCTTGTTCCCATCCGACCTGAACGCCCCCGCCTGTTTCGAGAGAAGCATCGACAGCGTTGCGCAGCAAATTAATGAGCAGCTGATCGAGCTGGTCGGGGTCTGCCTGAATTCGGACTTCGGGGCCGGTCTGAAGCCGTACCTGGAGGCGGGATTCAAGGCCGGTGACGCGGCGAATCCAGGTGCCGACATCGACGCCCTGAAACGTGGGGGGCGGCAATTTGGCGAGCCGGGCGTAGGCGCTCATGAAGCGGGCGAGGCCGTCGGTGCGGGCGGCGATGATGTTGAGGCCGCTGCGCATGTCTTCCTGCCAATCGTCGGCGCGATCTTTGCGGCTGAGAACGCTGCCGAGATTTTCGGCGACGGATTTGATGGGTGCGAGCGAGTTATTCAGCTCGTGGCCGAGAACGCGGATAAGGCGCTGCCAGGCCTGGCGCTCTTCATCGCGGAGAGCGCGGCTAAGATCGGTGATGACGAGCAACTGGTGAGCGAGGCCCGCTTCGCGGAAACTGCCGCGATGAATTTCCCAGCGTCCGGATTTTCCCGGAAAGGCGATCTGCTCGATGCGCGGAGTTTCGCCGGAGAGGCATTCGGCCAGGCCGAGCTCGGCGGCGTTGCCTCCGAGAAGGCGTTCTTCAGGCTGATTCAGGATGCGCTCGCCGGCGCGATTGACGAGACGCAGCGCGCCGTTGCCGTCAATAGCGAAGACAGCGACGTCCACCTCCTCCATGACTTTGCGGAGCAAGGCGGTGGCTTCGAGAGCGCCGAGGCGCTGCTGGCGGAGCGTTTCGCCGAGCGCGTTCACTTCACGCAGGACTTCACCGAGCGCGTCTTCGTGATTGGCGCCGCGGGCGCGAATCGAAAAATCGCCTTCGCGAAGCGCTGCGAGAAGATTCGAAAGCGTGCGCAGCGGGAAGACGACGCGATTCTGCGCCGTGAAGGCAAAGCTGAGCCACGTCAAAACCATGAGGACGGTGAGGGTCCATTGGAGCTTTGCGGAGTAGCCGCCCGTCCAGAGAAGAATCAGGGCGACGATCGTGCTGCCCAGGCCGGCAGAGAGGGCCAGGAGCAGAATGCGGCGTTCGTATAGGAGAGGCTTCAAAGGCTGTATTTTTGCAGGCGGCGATAGAGAGCGCTGCGGCTGAGGCCGAGCGCTTTGCTTGCGTGACTGACGTTGCCGCCGAAGCGGGCGAGCGCTTTCTGGATGAGGACGCGCTCGACATCTTCGATGCTCATTTCATCAAGCTTCAGCGAAGCTTCGCGGGCGGGTCGAAGTCCGAGATCGCTCGCGCGAACCTGCGCGCCCTCGGCCATCAGTACGGCGCGCTCGATGGAATGGTCAAGCTCGCGGACGTTGCCCGGCCAGGGATGATCGAGGAGAACCTGCAAGGCAACCGGCTCAAAACCTTCGAGTTGCTTGCGATAGCGCTGCGCGGACTGGCGAAGGAAATGGTGGGCGAGGAGCGAGATGTCTTCCTTGCGCTCGCGAAGCGGCGGGAGATGAATTTCGATCGTGTTCAAGCGGAAGAGCAAATCCTCGCGGAAGCGGCCGGCGGTGACTTCGGCCTGGACGTCGGCATTCGTGGCGGAGAGAATGCGGGCATCGACGCGGCGCGTGGTGGAGGAGCCGACGCGTTCAAGCTCGCCCGTTTCGAGCGCGCGCAATAGCTTGGCTTGTAGATTCATGGGCACGTTGGCGATTTCATCGAGGAACAGTGTGCCGCCATCGGCCAGCTCGAAGCGGCCGACGCGATCGGACTTCGCGTCGGTAAACGCGCCCTTTACGTGGCCGAAGAGTTCGCTTTCGAAAACGCCTTCGGGAAGGCCGCCGGCGTTGACGGTGACGAGCGGGCGCCCGGCGCGCGGAGAAAGCGCGTAGAGCGTGCGGGCGATGACTTCTTTGCCGGTACCGTGTTCGCCGGTGATGAGAACGTTGGCGTCCGAGGGTCCGACGCGCGCGATCAGATCGAGAACGGGGCGCATGGCGGCGGATTCAGCGATGAGCGTGGGACGTCCATCGGCGCGCAGGAGGCGATTTTCCGCTTCGAGGCGCTGGCCCTTGCGGAGAGCTTGCGAGAGTTCGATCTGCGTTTTGAGGATGGCGAGCAGGCGCGCGTTCTCCCACGGCTTCTGGATGAAATCCTTGGCGCCGCGGCGCATGGCTTCGACGGCGAGTTCGAGGCTGCCCCAGGCGGTCATGACGATGATGGGGAGAGTGCTGTCTTTCGCGCGGATATTGGAGAGAAGGTCGAGGCCTTCCTGGCCGGAGGTGGTGTCGCGCGCGTAGTTGAGGTCCATGAGCAGGCCGTCGAATTCGCGGGCTTCGAGCGCGGAGAGGACGGCGGCGGGCGAGGCGACGGTTTCGACGTCGAAGCCTTCGCCTTTTAGGAGCAAGCGGAGGGCTTCGCGGATGTCCGGCTGGTCGTCCGCGACGAGAATACGAATGCGGTTGGAATGTGGGCTAGTCATGATGCGTGGGGCATCTCCCTGTATTTTAACGCCGTTATTGTCGCGAATGGATTCGGATGTGTTGTGCATATGTTTTTACTCGTACCTCAAGGCGACTAGAGGATCGACTTTCGTGGCGCGGCGCGCGGGCAGATAGGAAGCGAGCAGGCCGACCGCCACAAGAACGAATGCGACGGAGAAATAGGTGACCGGATCGAGCGGGCTGACGGCGTAGAGAAAGCTGTGCAACACGCGAGTGAGCGCGAACGATGCGACGCTGCCGATGGCGACACCGAGAAGCGCGAGGCGCAGGCCCTGGCCGGTGACGAGCTGAAAGACCTGGCGCGGCTGAGCGCCCAGCGCGATGCGGATTCCCATTTCGTGGATGCGCTGGGTGACGGAGTAGGACATCACGCCGTAGATCCCGATTGTGGAGAGCAGCAGCGCGAGGACGGCGAACAAGCCGAGCAGCCAGGTGCGGAATCGCGGCTGGGCGACGGAGGTGGACATGCTGTCCTCCATCGTGCGGACGTTGACTAACGGTTGATTCCTGTTGATTTCGCTGAGCGCGCCGCGGAGAGCGGACGTTTCGCTCTTGGGATCGAGAGTGGTGCGCAGAATCACGGAAAGCTGGAAGACGGGCAGGAGCCCATCGATCTGGCGGTAGGGGATGTACATTTCGGCCTGCGGATCGGTGCCGAGGCCGGGACGAACGTCGCCCACGACGCCCACGATTTCCATCCACGGAATTTGAGGATCGGGAGGCGAGCCAATTTGCATGCGCTTGCCGAGCGGCGAGCGATCTGGGAAATATTGCTTGGCCATCGATTGGTTGATGATCACGACGTCGGGCGCTTTTTCGCGATCGTTTTCGGTGAACATGCGGCCCGAAATCAACGGGACGCCAATCGTCTCGAGATAATTCGGAGTGATGAAGCGGAATCCGACGGCGGCGTATTCGCTGGAGTCCTTCGGGGGGCGATCGAAGATATTGAAGCGAATGATGCCGCCATTGCCGTTCATCGGGAGAAACGAAGCGGCCCCGGCGGAGCGAACGCCGGGAAGAGTGCGGGCGCGTTCGAGAAGGCGGTCGAAAAACTGGAAGCGCTGCTCGGGCTTGGGATATTCGGATTGAGAGAGCGGAATATCGGCGGCGAGAAGATGGTCGGTCTGGAATCCGGGGGCGACGGACTGCATGCGTTCAAAGCTGCGGAGAAGAAGGCCTGCACCAACCAGGAGCAACATCGCGAGCGCGATTTCCGTGACCACGAGAATCGAGCGGAGGCGATGGCTGGCGGCGGCGCCGGTGGAGCCCCGGCCGGATTCGTTGAGAGTTTCGCGAAGATCGAGCTGCGCCGTGCGGAGAGCAGGGACGAGGCCAAATAAGATCCCCGTGAGAAGAGATGCCGCGATGGTGAAGAAGAGGACCCAGCGATCGATGCGGACGACGCCGACATCCGGAACGCTGCTGGAGGCAAGTCGGAGAAGCGGGGCGAGCGAGAGATTGGCGAAAAGCAGCCCGAGCGCGCCGCCGAGCAGCGCGATGACGACGCTTTCGGTGAGGAGCTGGCGAACTACGCGAAGGCGCGAAGCTCCGAGAGCCGTGCGAATGGCAATTTCCTTCGAGCGAGAGGCGGCGCGGGAGAGCAGGAGATTCGCGACGTTGGCGCAGGCGATGAGCAGGATGAAACCGACGGCGCAGAGAAGAATGATGAGCGCGGGGCGAACGTTCTGCACCATCTGATCCTGCAGGTGAACCACATCGGCGCTGACGTCGGCGTCCGCTTCGGGATATTGCCTGGCGAGGCGCGCCGTGATCGTCTTCATTTCGGCGCGGGCCTGTTCGAGAGGAACGCCGGGTTTCAAACGCGCCGTGGGGATGATTCCCGGATGCCAATCGCGATCGTCGGGAAGGGTTCTGGCCCAAGGCTCGAAGGGGACGTAGATATCGGCGGCCTGTAGAAATTGGAAGCCCGGGGGAAGCACGCCGATCATGGTGTAAGGCTGGGCGTCGAGAGTGATCGTCTTGCCGAGCCAATCGGCGGAGCCGCCAAAGCGGCGCTGCCAAAGCGAGTAGCTGAGCATGACCACGGGCGGTCCGCCCGCGCGGTCCTCTTCGGGAAGAAACGCGCGGCCGATCACAGGCGAGACGCCGAGAAGCGGCAGGAGGCCGGCCGTGGTGTAGCGGGCTTTGAAGCGCTCGGGTTCTCCCTGGCCGGTAAGGGTGAGATTAGTGAAGCAAGAGGCTTCGATCGATTCGAAGGAGCGGCTCTGGTCGCGCCAGTCCTTGTAATTTTGATAGGAGGTGGTGATCGTCGGGAACATGGTATTGCGTTCGACGACGAGCATGATGCGAGAGGGATCGCGGAAAGCGAGCGGGCGAAGCAGCACGCCGTTGACGACCGTGAAGATGGCGGTATTCGCGCCGATGCCGAGAGCGAGCGTGAGAACGGCAATGGCCGTGAATCCGGGATTCTTCAGCAGCATCCGGATGCCGTATTTCAAATCGTGCAAAAAGTTATCCACTGGTAGTGCCTTTCCCGCCCCGTGAAACGATTAATCGTGCCTCAATGCTGAAAGCGGATCGATCTTTGTGGCGCGGCGCGCCGGAAAATAGCAGGCGGCCGCCGCGACAAGCGCCAGCCCGAGCGCGACTGCAACGAACGTAAAGGGATCGGAAGTCTTGATTCCGTAGAGCTGACTCTCCAGATAGCGAGTGAGGAGTGCGGCGCCCACAATGCCGACGAGCAGTCCGACCGCTGCGAGCTTCATTCCGTCACTCACGACCATTTTCAGGACGTCGGCCGGTTCGGCGCCAAGCGCCATCCGGATTCCGAACTCATGCATGCGCATCGTGACGCCATAGGCCATCACGCCGTAGATTCCGATCGCGGCAAGAATCGTGGCGATTCCCGCGAAAATAACGAGCAGGGACATATTGAGACGGCGCTGCGAGACGGCGGCCGAGAGCATCGCGTCCATGGTGTGAATCTCGGTGATGGGCTGACTGGCGTCGATACTTGCGACCGCCTGGCGCATGGCGGAAATGAGCGAAGCGGGATCGTTGCCCGAACGGATGACGAGACGCATGATGCGCGAAGGGTTCTGGGCGTACGGCAGGTAGAGTTTTCCGCCTTCGTCCTGGGTCCACTCCAATTCGCGCACATCACCGACGATGCCGACGATCGTGAGCCAGGATTCGCGCGCCACGGGCTGCCAGGCAGTCTTCGCAGCGGGAAACTTCAGACGAAGCTGTTTGCCAATGGGATTTTCGCCGGGCCAATAGCGGCGTACGAGAGATTCGCTGAGAATGACGACTCCCTGGGAATCGGGGCCGTCGGCGGAGGTGAAGTCGCGGCCCTGTTTTACGTTGATGCCCATCGTATGCAAGTAACGCCAATCGGCTACGCGATACTGGGCGGTGTCCGGCTTGTCGGCAGGCGCGACGGGGTGGCCGGCGATATCGAAATTGCAAAAATCGCCCCAGCCGCTGAGGGGCAGAAAATTGGCGGCGCTGGCGGACGTGACTCCCGGAATCGCTTCGAGCCGATCGATGACTCGTTGATAGAAGTTCATCACGGGCGGTCCGGAAGGATAGCGGGAATCCGGAAGCCAGACCTGCGTGGTGAGGAGATGCTCGGGATTGAATCCGAGATTATCGGACATCAGCAGATAGAAACTTCGGAGCAGCAGGCCTGCGCCGACCAGAAGGAGCAATGAAAAGGCCACCTCGCTCACGACGAGAGAGGAGCGAGTGAGCTGGCTGCGGCGCCCGGCGGTGGATCCGCGGCCTCCTTCTTTCAGCGATTCATAGAGTTCGGAACGGGAAATTTGGATCGCGGGCGCCAAACCAAAAATCAAACCGGTGAGCAACGAGACGGCGGCGGTGAAGCCGAGAACCGTCCAGTCAATGACGAGCCACTCCGAATGCGGAATCTCGCCGTAGCCTCCGCCCGGAGGGAACGCCGCGCGAAGAAGGTGCAGTCCGCCGTACGCGAACAAAACGCCCAACGCACCGCCGATCAGCGCGAGAAGCGCGCTCTCGGTGAGCAGCTGGCGCATGATGCGGCGGCGGCCGGCACCGAGGGAGGCGCGCACGGCGATTTCGCGCTCGCGAGACGCAGCGCGAGCGAGCATGAGGTTGGCGATGTTCGCGCAGGCAATCAGCAGGACAACGGCTACGGCGCACAGCAGGATGAACAAGCCCGCCTTCAAGTTGCGCGAGAGATCATCGCGAAACCGCACGAGCTGGACGCCATTCTGCTGGTCGATCCCCGGGTACTGTTTCTTTATTTGCGCGAAGACGGTTTCCATCTCGGCTTGCGCTTGTGCGAGGCTGACGCCGTCGCGAAGCTGCGCCAAAACGAGGACGGAATGATCTTCGCGATTCAGCTGCGCGCGATCGAAGGCGAACGGCATCCAAAGCTCGATCTCGCGGCTATTGCCAAGAAGCGTGAACCCGCGCGGGAGGACGCCGATGACGACGAGCGGCTTTTCGTCGATCACGATCTTTCTGCCGACGATTTCCGGATCGCCGCCGAACCGGCGCTGCCACAGTCCGTAGGTGATGATCGCGACTTCATTGTGGCCGGGCTGCTCTTCCTCCGGGCTGAAATCGCGGCCGAGAACCGGGACCACTCCCAGCATTCTGAAAAAATTCCCGGAAGCATAAGCGCCGATCAGTTGTTCCGGTTCGTTCGTGCCGGTGAGGTTGTAATACCAGACGCGCCAGGCGGAGATTTCAGCGAAGGATTTGCTGAGATCGCGCCAATCGAAGAGTTCGGCTGGGGAGGCGATGCCGCGCGTGATATTGCGATTGGGATCGGTTTCCCAGATGAAAACAACTTGTTGCGCGTGGCGGAACGGCAGGGACTTCAGCAATACGGTATTGATGACGCTGAACATGGCGGCGTTCGCGCCGATGCCGATGGCGAGCGTGAGAATCGCGACGACGGAGAAGCCGGGGCTTCTCCGAAGAATTCGCCAGCCGTATTGCAAATCCTGCCACATAGTTCCCATTGGTTCGCCCCTGAGAGATGTAGAAAAGAGCGTCTATATTACTTCTTCACTGGCTCC
>JBOGNA010000188.1:0-77716 GCA_050746925.1 Candidatus Acidiferrales bacterium | reverse complement strand
CGCGCGTCCCTGCGGATTATAGAAACCTCAAAAAATGTCCTTCCCGGACTGACGGGGCGGGTGTCTATCCGCGCTGTCTTTTCCGGCGTAGCCCTGAAGGGGATGGTCAATGAGCAATCGCAATGGTAATCGCATCGTTCGGGAGCGCGCGCGCCTGGATTTCGCGAAAATCGACACCGCCGTTCAGATTCCGAACCTGATTGACGTTCAGAAGAAATCCTACCAGCGCTTCTTGCAGATGGATTTGCTGCCCAGCGAGCGCGAGGATTCCGGACTCCAGTCGGTGTTCGCCTCGGTGTTCCCGATTCAGGATTTTCGCGGGCTTTCGCAGCTGGATTTCGTCGATTATGCCATCGGCAACTGGGAGTGCAAGTGCGGGCATTTGCGCGGACTGCATCACCTGCGCGCCACCTGCCGGAATTGCGGCGCCTCCGTGGTCACCAACCCTTACAAGAGCGGCGACGTAATTTGCGCCAAGTGCGGCACATTCAACAAGAACACTCCCACGTTCTGCAACAAGTGCGGCGATCCGGTCACGCTGCAGCTGAAATATGACGTGAATGAGTGCCAGGAGCGCGGCATGACGTATTCGGCGCCGCTCAAGGTCACCATCCGCCTGACGATTTACGACAAGGATCCCGATACCGGCGCGAAGTCGATCCGCGACATCAAGGAACAGGAAGTTTTCTTCGGCGATATTCCGCTGATGACGGAGAACGGCACGTTCATCATCAACGGAACCGAACGCGTCATCGTCAGCCAGTTGCACCGTTCGCCCGGCGTGTTTTTCGAGACGGCGAACAATCGCAGCTACTTCCTCGGCAAGATTATTCCCTACCGCGGCTCGTGGGTTGAGTTCGAGTACGACACCAAGAACATTCTGTACGTCCGCATCGACCGCAAGCGCAAATTCCTGGGCTCGATTTTCCTGCGCGCGCTGGGAATGAAGTCGAATGAAGACATTCTGCGCACCTTTTATCAAGTCGAGCGCATTGCCCTGCGCGACGGCGATCTTTACTGGAACGTGTCGGAAAGCCTGATCGACCGCAAGCTCTCGAAAGAGATCAAGCATCCGCGTTCGGAAGACGTTCTGGTCGGCGCGCACAAGCGCATCACCGAGCCGCTCTACAAGGAACTCGTCAAGGCCCGCGTCAACCAGGTCGAAGTTGGCGTGGCGGACCTGGACGGTGCAGTCACCGTCGGCGAGCTTGTTAATCGCCAGACCGGCGAAGTGCTGCTCGAAGCGAACAAGGCCCTCACGCCCGAAATGTGGGCTTCGATCGCCGAAGCGGGGATCACGGAAGTCGATATCAGTTTCCCCGACCGCGACGACGTTGGCGTAATCGTCGGCCGCACGCTCGAGAAGGACACGATCCGCACTCCGAAAGAAGCGCTGATCGAAATCTACCGCAAGCTGCGTCCGGGCGATCCACCGACGCTGGAAACGGCGACCGCGCTCTTCAACGGAATGTTCTTCGACGCGCGCAAGTACGATTTCAGCAAAGTGGGCCGCTTGAAGTTCAACATCAAGCTCGGTCTCGACACGCCACTCGACAAGCGCACCCTCGATCCGTCCGACTTCGTCGCGGCGATCAAGTACCTGCTGAAGCTGCGCAAGAACATCGGTGCGGTGGACGACATCGACCATCTCGGCAATCGTCGCGTCCGCGCGGTGGGCGAGCTGCTCGAAAACCAGTTCCGCATCGGCTTGGTCCGCATGGAACGCGCGATCAAGGAAAAGATGTCCGTGTACCAGGAAATGTCCACGGCCATGCCGCACGATCTTGTGAACGCCAAGCCCGTGATGGCGGCGATTCGCGAGTTCTTCGGCAGCTCGCAGCTTTCGCAGTTCATGGACCAGACCAACCCGCTAAGCGAAATCACTCACAAGCGGCGCCTATCCGCTCTTGGGCCTGGCGGCCTCTCGCGCGAACGCGCTGGATTCGAAGTGCGCGACGTTCACCCGACACACTACGGCCGCATCTGCCCGATTGAAACGCCGGAAGGCCCGAACATCGGACTGATCAGCTCGCTTTCCTGCTACGCGCGGATCAACGAATTCGGCTTCATCGAGTCGCCCTATCGCCGTGTGAAAGGCGGCCGGGTGATCGACTTCGTCCAGATCATCAACGCGGGCGATAGCGAGTTTAAAGCCGGCGAAATCGTCGAGAAGGAAAAAGTCGAAGACACCAACGAGGAATTGAAGCGACGGCGCGTGGTGGTCGAGCCGCACTGCTTCTACCTCTCCGCGTGGGAAGAGGACCGCTACGTGATCGCGCAGGCCAACGCCTCGCTCGACGAGCGGCTCAAAATCACCACCGAACTCGTCAACTGCCGCCAGGCCGGCAACTTCGTGCTGAAGAGCCGCGACGAGGTCGACTACATCGACGTTTCGCCGAAGCAGCTCGTGTCCGTCGCTGCCAGCTTGATCCCGTTCCTTGAGAACGACGACGCGAACCGCGCGTTGATGGGATCGAACATGCAGCGCCAGGCCGTGCCGCTCATCAAGGGCGAAGCGCCGCTCGTCGGTACCGGCATGGAACGCGTCACTGCGCGCGATTCCGGCGCCGTCATCGTTTGCCGCCGCGACGGCATCGTGGACCAGGTGGACTCCGAGCGCGTGATCGTCCGCGTCGAATCCGACCAGTCCGGCGTGCTGAGCCGCGAAGTGGGCTCGGACATCTACTTGCTGACGAAGTTCAAGCGCTCGAACCAGAACACGTGCATCAGCCAGAAGCCGCTGGTTCGCGCGGGCGACCGCGTAAAGCAGGGCCAGGTGCTGGCCGATGGGCCGTGCACGGACCGAGGCGAACTCGCTCTTGGCCGCAACGTACTCGTCGCTTTCGTGCCATGGCGCGGATACAACTTTGAAGACGCCATCCTCGTCAGCGAAAAGCTGGTGGAAGAGGACTACTACACTTCGATCCACATCGAGGAGTACGAAATCGAGGCGCGCGATACCAAGCTCGGCCCGGAAGAAATCACGCGCGATATTCCCAACATCAACGAGAGCTTCCTGCGCAATCTCGACGAAAGCGGCGTAATCCGCATCGGCGCCACGGTAAAGCCCGGCGATATTCTCGTCGGCAAAGTGACGCCGAAGGGTGAAACCACGCTCACGCCGGAAGAAAAACTTCTGCGCGCGATTTTCGGCGAGAAGGCCGGCGACGTTCGCGACGCTTCTCTCTACTGCCCGCCGGGCATCGAGGGAACGATCGTGGATGTGAAAATCTTCTGCCGCAAGGGCGCGGAGAAGGACGAGCGTCACAAGGCCATCGAAGCCACGCAAGTGGCGAAGCTCGAAAAGAACCTCGCCGATGAAATCCGCATTCTCACCGACGAACGCCTGAAGCGCTTGACCGACCTGCTGGGCGGACAGAAGCTCACTGCCGACCTGCACGACGAGCGCACCAACAAACGCTTGCTCACCAAGGGCGCCGAACTGACGCGTGAGATTCTCGAAAAGATCACCACGCGCAACCTGAAGCGCCTGCGGCTCAACGACAAGGACCCGCTCCTAATCGAGAAGATCGACGAAATCGAGGAGATGACCTCGCGGCAGATCGACGTGCTCCGCAAGATCACCGACGAGCGCATCTCGAAACTCAAGAAAGGCGATGAACTGCCCCCGGGCGTCATCAAGCTCGTGAAGGCTTACATCGCGATGAAGCGCAAGCTTTCCGTGGGCGACAAGATGGCAGGCCGCCACGGCAACAAGGGCGTCATCGCGCGCATCGTCCCCAAGGAAGATATGCCGTACATGCCGGACGGCACGCCGGTCGAGATCGTTCTCAATCCGCTCGGCGTTCCTTCGCGTATGAACGTCGGACAGATTCTCGAAACGCATCTCGGCTGGGCATCGAAGGAGTTGGGCGAGCGCATCGGCAAGATGCTCGACGACACCAGCGCGCGTGCGGATGCGGTACGCAAGTTTTTCAAGGACGCGTTCGGCCCCACCTCGGTTTGGAAGACGATCTCCGAACTCGATGACGAGGCCTTGCTCGATCTCGCTCACAGCTTCCGCGAGGGCGTTCCGTTCGCAACGCCGGTATTCGACGGCGCTCGCGAGCACGACATCCGTCACTTGTTCGAATTCACCGAGCTGCCGGAGAGCGGCAAGATCACGCTCTTCGACGGCATGACCGGCGACGAGTTCGCGCAGAACGTCACCGTCGGTTACATCTACATGCTCAAACTCTCTCACCTGGTGGACGACAAGATTCACGCGCGTTCCATCGGTCCGTATTCGCTCATCACCCAGCAGCCGCTCGGCGGAAAGGCGCAGTTCGGCGGACAGCGCTTCGGAGAAATGGAAGTCTGGGCGCTCGAAGCTTACGGCGCGGCTCACATTCTGCAGGAGCTGCTCACGGCGAAATCGGACGATGTGTATGGCCGCGCGAAAATTTACGAGGCCATCGTGAAGGGCGAGCCTGGAATTGAGCCGGGCGTGCCTGAATCCTTCAATGTGCTTGTGCGCGAGCTGCAGTCGCTCTGCCTCGACGTTGAATTGATGAAGCGCCAGAAGCCGCAGCTCGAGAAGGCCGAAGCGGCAGACTAATTTTCGCGCTCCCGCGCAGCGCGATCAGCGCCATGCGGGAGCGCCCACGAGTTTCTTGAATGTTCCCTGGCAGTTCCAGGGAGGAGGGTCAGCCATTGTATCGATCTAGTCCTTACGATCGCGCCAGCCAGATTGCGGATTTCGATTCGATTCGCATCAGCCTGGCGAGTCCTGAAAAGATCCGGTCGTGGTCGCACGGCGAGGTGACCAAGCCGGAAACCATCAATTACCGCACTTTCAAGCCGGAGCGCGACGGCCTGTTCTGCGCCAAGATTTTCGGCCCCGTCACCGACTGGGAATGCCTGTGCGGAAAATACAAGCGCATGAAGCATCGTGGCGTGATCTGCGACAAGTGCGGCGTGGAAGTCACGCTCAGCAAAGTCCGCCGTGAACGCCTCGGCCATATCGAGCTGGCATCGCCCTGTTCGCACGTCTGGTTTTTCAAGGGCCTGCCGAGCCGCATCGGCTACCTGCTCGACATCACCATGCGCGACCTCGAGCACATTCTTTACTTCGAAACGTTCGTCTGCATCGATCCCGGCGAAGTCCCCGGCTTGAAGGAAAAAGAAATCCTGCCCGAGGAAAAGCTGCGGGAGATGCAGAAGGAATTTCCCGGGAAGTTTCAGTCCGGGATGGGCGCCGAAGCGATCAAGGAACTGCTGCGGCGCGTCGAAGTGGACAAGCTTTCCGAAGAGCTCCGCGAGAAAATGAAAATCGATCCGAGCCTTCAAAAGCGGATCAAGTACGCGAAGCGCCTGAAAGTTCTCGAAGCCTTCCGCAAGAGCGGCAATAAGCCCGAGTGGATGATTCTCGACGTGATTCCGGTTCTTCCGCCGGAGTTGCGTCCGCTGGTGCCTCTCGATGGCGGCCGTTTCGCCACATCCGATTTGAACGACCTCTATCGCCGCGTCATCAATCGCAACAACCGGTTGAAGAAGCTGATGGAGTTGCACGCTCCCGACGTGATCGTCCGCAACGAAAAGCGCATGCTGCAGGAAGCTGTCGATGCGCTCTTCGACAACGGCCGCCGCGGCCGCGTTCTGCGCGGGACGAACAATCGCCCGCTCAAATCGCTGTCCGACACGCTCAAGGGCAAGCAGGGCCGATTCCGCCAGAACCTTCTCGGCAAGCGCGTGGACTACTCCGGCCGTTCCGTCATCGTGGTCGGCCCGGAGCTGAAGCTCCACCAGTGCGGTCTGCCGAAGAAGATGGCGCTCGAGCTTTTCAAGCCGTTCATCTATCACAAGCTCGAAGCCGCGGGGCACTGCACCACGATCAAGCAGGCCAAGGAACTCGTCGAAGCGCAGGAATCGATCGTCTGGGACATTCTCGAAGACGTGATTCGCGAGCATCCCGTCCTGCTCAACCGCGCTCCCACGCTGCACCGCCTCGGCATTCAGGCCTTCGAGCCGGTGCTCGTCGAGGGCAAAGCGATCCGCATCCACCCGCTCGTTTGCACCGCGTTCAACGCGGACTTCGACGGCGACCAGATGGCGGTTCACATTCCGCTTTCGCCGGAAGCACAGGTGGAAGCGTCGGTGTTGATGCTCAGCTCGCACAACATCCTTTCGCCCGCGAACGGCTATCCGCTCGCCGTTCCCACGCAGGACATGGTTCTCGGCATCTACTACATGACGAAGGCCAAGCCGCAGGCGAAGGGCGAAGGCCGCGCGTTCGGTTCGAGCGACGAATGCGTGATGGCGCTCGAAGCCGGCGAGGTGGAACTTCTCACGCCGATTCGCATGCGTTACACCGGTGAAGTGATCGACCTCACCAACGCATACGATGACCAGGACGTTTCGCACACCGAGCCGATTCAGCTGCACAAGCAGTTCCTGCACACCACCGTCGGCCGCGTGATCTTCAACGATCACCTGCCGTCTGACATGCCGTTCGTCAATGGCTTGCTCAAGAAGAAGGGCGTCCAGGCGCTGGTGCAGTATTGCTACCTGCGCTTCGGCCTCGAAAAGACCGTCCTCATGCTCGACAAGCTGAAGGAACTCGGCTTCCTCTACGCGACGAAAGCCGGCGTTTCCATCAGCATCAGCGACATGGTCATCCCGGACGTGAAATCGAAGCTCGTAGGCAGCGCGGAACATGAAGTCGTCAAAGTGCAGCAGCAGTATCTCGATGGCGCGATCACCAACGGCGAACGCTACAACAAGATCATCGCCATCTGGAGCGACGTCACCGAGCGCGTAGCCGACGAAATGTTCAAGGCCCTTGAAGAGCAGGATAAGCAGGGCGTGATCAATCCGATCTACGTCATGGCGGACTCCGGCGCTCGAGGTTCGAAGCAGCAAATCCGGCAGCTTTCCGGCATGCGCGGTTTGATGGCCAAGCCCTCGGGCGAAGTCATCGAGCAGCCCATCACTTCAAACTTCCGCGAAGGCCTCACCGTGCTCGAATACTTCATCTCGACCCACGGCGCCCGCAAGGGTCTCGCGGATACGGCGCTCAAGACCGCCGATTCCGGCTACCTCACGCGCCGCCTCGTGGACGTTGCGCAAGACGTGATCATCAACGAATTCGACTGCGGCACGGCCGACGGAATTTTCGTCGAGCCGATTCTCGAAGCCGGCGTCGAAGTGGAACCGCTGCGCGACCGCGTCGTAGGCCGCGTTTCGCTCGAGAAGATCAAAGACTACGAAGGCAACGTGATCGTCGAGATCAACCAGGAAATCACCGAAGAGCTGGCCAATTCCATGCAGGCGGCCGGTATCGAACGCGTGAAAATCCGCTCCGTGCTGACGTGCGAATCCCGCCGCGGTGTTTGCGGCCGTTGCTACGGCCGGAACCTCGCCACCGGGCGTTTCGTCGAAATGGGCGAAGCGGTGGGCGTCATTGCCGCGCAGTCCATCGGCGAACCTGGCACGCAGCTCACGATGCGCACGTTCCACATCGGCGGCACCGCTACTCGCGTCACCGAACAGTCGAAGGTCGAAGCCCGCAACAACGGCTTCGTGAAGTTCATCGACTTGAAGGTGGTCGAAGGCCGCGGCAAGCAGATCGTT
Organism: Candidatus Acidiferrales bacterium; assembly: GCA_050746925.1. Lineage (GTDB taxonomy): Bacteria > Acidobacteriota > Terriglobia > Acidiferrales > UBA7541 > Palsa-295. The sequence goes on along the minus strand of JBOGNA010000188.1, from coordinate 70,144 downwards.
TCGATGAACCGCTCGGGCTTGATCGCGGTCGTTGACGAAAAGGGCCGCGAAAAAGAACGTCACCACGTGGTGTACGGCGCGCGCCTCAAGGTTGAAGATGGACAGCCGGTCACGCTGGGCCAGGTAATGGTCGAGTGGGATCCTTACACCTTCTCGATTCTTACCGAGACCGCGGGTTCCGTGCAGTTCAAGGACCTGCAGCCCGGCATCACCATCGAAGAACAGGTGGACGAAGTCACCGGCCTTTCGCAGCTCGTCGTTACGCTGCCGCCGGGTGACGAAAAGCACCAGCCCACGATCAACATCCGTGGCGCCGGCGGCCGCACCAAGAAATACCTGATGCCGTCACGCGCTCACTTGATGGTCGTCGATGGCGACGAAGTGCAGCCCGGCGACGTGCTCGCGAAGATCCCGCGCGAGACTACGAAGACGAAAGACATCACCGGCGGTTTGCCGCGCGTTGTCGAACTCTTCGAGACTCGCAAGCCCAAGGATCCCGCCGTCATCAGCGAAATCGACGGCGTGGTGAAGTACGGCGAAATCGCCAAGGGCCAGCGCAAGATTTACGTCGAAAGCGAAGATGCGAAGACCACAAAGGAATATTCGATTCCTCGCGGCGTTCACATCAACGTGCAGGAAGGCGAACGCGTGCGAGCCGGCGAACCGTTGATCGACGGGCCGCTCAACCCGCACGACATTCTCGCCGTCCTCGGCGAAAAGTACACGCAAGCCTACCTGGTGAACTCGATCCAAGAGGTTTACCGACTGCAGGGCGTCAACATCAACGACAAGCACATCGAAACCATCGTCCGGCAGATGATGCGCTGGGTGAAAGTCGAAGACGTGGGCGACACGTCGTTCCTTCTCGAGGAGCAAGTGGACAAGTTCCGCTTCCGCGAGGAAAACGATCGCATCATTCACGATGGTTCACGCCCTGCAACCGGGCGCCCGCTACTCCTCGGCATCACCAAGGCGTCGCTCTCCACCGACTCCTTCATCTCCGCCGCGAGCTTCCAGGAGACTACCCGCGTCCTCACCGAAGCGGCCATCTCCGGGAAGGTCGATTACCTGCGCGGCTTGAAGGAGAACGTCATCATGGGCCGTCTGATTCCCGCCGGCACCGGTCTCGAGCGCTATCGCAATATCCAGCTCTTGACCGAAGTGCCGCAGGAAGAGCCGTCCATGGCGGAGCCCGACCTCACGCCGGAAGAAGCCGCGGCGCTCGATTTCCTGCGCAAGGACACCGACGCCGTCGCCGAAAGCTAGGCTTCCGCTGTTTTTTCAAAAGGGCGCTCTGTGCAAACAGGGCGCCCTTTTTTCTTCCAGGCGCACTTCTTCGCCTTCCCGTTTCGCCCTGTTATGCAACTTGGAAATCGCATCAGCAATCCATATTCGCGAACATGCGTGTCGCCTGTAAGATTTCAAGAGGACAACCTTGCGCGGGGCGGCGCATTCCGAATCCGGACCATCGAAAAGGGCGGGACTTGATGTCGCTAAAATCGACCAGAGGGCCGTTCGAGCCGGCTCCCTCCACCGAAGAACAGTTCAAGAAGCTCGTCGAGGTCATATCGCGCTCGCAGCATAATTTCCGCGACCTCATCGACAGCCTCGACCAGGCCGTCTTCACGCTTTCGCTGGAAGGCGAGATTCGCGTCGCCAATCGCAGCTTCGCCGAAATCTTTCACGCGGATTTTCGGAATTTGATCGGCCGCCGCATCCACGATTTCGTTGAATCTCCCACCCTCGAGGAAGCGAAAGTCTGGCTGCCCTCGCTGTTGCAGGTGGGCTCGGCGCACGGCCGGGTGCCGGTGCGCCTAAAAAATGGCGGGGAACTCCGCTACTTCGATTGCTGGATGCAGGCCGTCACCGACGAGGGAGCGGTCATCGGCGTCAGCGGATGGGCCCGTGATGTTACCTCCCAGCACCAGGCGGAAATCCGCTTCAATGAGTTTTTCGAATCTCTTCGCGAAGGCATTTTCTTCACCTCACCCGAAGGTCAGGTTCTCGACGCGAACCCCGCGCTGGTTCGCATGCTCGGCTATGAAACCAAAACTGCCTTGCAGGCGCAGAACTTTCGCGATGTCTATGCCAATCCGTCCCAGCGCGATGCGTTCATCCGCGAGTTGCAGTCGCGCGGTTCCGTTCAGGATCGCGAAATCGTCCTCCAGCGAAAAGATGGCTCCCATCTTTATTGCCTTGCTTCCGGTTTTGCGATTCGCGATTCGTTTGGCCGCGTGGTTCGCCTGCAGGGCACTCTCGTCGATATCACCGAACGCCGCGAGATCGAAAAGCGGCTTCACCAGGAGCAGGAATTTGTTCGCCACCTCATCGCCTGCTTCCCGGACCTGATCGCCGTTTTCGACCGGGAAGGCCGTTTCACGTTCGTCAGTCCGCGCGTGAAGGAAGTTCTCGGCGCCTCGCCCGAGGAATTTGTCGGGCAGCCCCACTATTTCGGCGTACACCCGGAAGATCGGCAGAGCGTTGCTGAAGTTTTCCAGCGCGTGCTTTCGGGAGAGTCGCAAGCCGCTCAGATGGAGTTTCGCGCGCGCCATGCGGACGGCTCCTGGCGCATTCTTCGCGCGAGCTGCGGCCCGCTTTTCGACGCGGATGGAAAAAGCAGCGGAATCGTTTCCTCCGTGCGCGATATCACGGAGACCAAAGGCTTCGAACAGCAGCTCCTCCAAAAGGAAAAATTCGCGTCCATGGGCCAGATGATGGCGGGCGCCGCCCATGAGCTCAACAATCCGCTCACCGCCATTCTCGGCGTAAGCGATTTGCTCCGCGAGCGCGCCACCGACGATGCCACTCGCCGTCAGATCGAAATCGTGCTGCAGCAGGCCCGCCGCGCTGCCGCCATCGTGCAGAATCTTCTCGCTCTCGCCGTTCCTACCGGCCAAAAACGCGGCAAGGTCGAAATCGAGGGCGTTGTCCGGCGCTCCGTCGAGTCTTTGCAGAACTTGTTTCAACAGAAGAATATTCGCGTGGAATATTCCGTGGCCGCTCCTGTTCCCGCCGTGGAGGGTGATTCCCGGCTCTTGTCCCAGGTGTTCACAAACATTCTGATCAACGCCGAACAGGCCATCTCACCGGTTCGCGACCACGGCAATATCCACATCTCGATTTCCCGTTGCGAAGGAAATGTGGTCGTCGCCTTCGCCGATGACGGCCCCGGCATTCCCCATGAAATCGTGGAAAAGATTTACGATCCGTTTTTCACCACGAAACGCCCTGGCGGAGGCAGCGGCCTCGGACTCACGATCTGTCTGGGAGTCGTCAAAGACCACGGCGGCCGCATCGAGGCGCAATCGTCCGGTGCCGGCGCCACCTTTCGGGTCGTGCTTCCGGCTGCTATCGAGAAGATTGCCGCCCCCGCTCCGGCTGCCGCGGCGTTGCGAAACGCTCCGGCCATTTCCTCAGCGTTGCGCGGGCGGAAATTGCTGATCGTTGACGACGAAGAGAGCATCCGGGAAATCGTGCAGGAAGGGCTTTCCGCTCGCGGGATGAGCGTCGAAAGCGCGGGAAGCTCCGAAGAAGCGCTTTCGCTTCTGGCGGCAAACACGTACGAGATCGTGCTCTGCGACTTTAACTTGCCGGGACTCAATGGCGATCAGCTTTTCGAAAAGCTGCGCGCGCAGACCGGTTCTTCCACACCGCGATTCGTTTTCATGACCGGGGATCTGCTCGACCCTTCTACGATCGCCGCTTTTACCGCTCGCGGCGCTCACGTGATGCAGAAGCCGTTCCACGTCGCCGCTCTCGCTGCGTTGTTTTCCGAAATGCTGCAGGAACAGCCCGTTAAATCCTGAGGCGCGGCCGCGCAACTATATTGTCGTTTCGACCCGGCTACTTCTCGGCGGGCTTTGCAGCGGGCCGGGATTTTCCGGGAGCATCCACTCCGAAATCCCAGACGTAGAGGTTGGTTCCCTCGCCCTTCACGATTTCCGTAAACACGTACTCGCCGGGCGCAAGCGATTCGCTGATCGTAAAGCGATACACGCCTTTGGCGATCTGCCAACGTTGCGCGAACACTTCGTCGCGCTTCGTCTTGTTAATGGCTGACAAATAGGTGTCCACGTTCTCGATGAACCGCGAGTCGCTGCGTACCTTAGTGCGGATCAGCAGCATCTCGGGCTCTCGCAAGTCAGCGGTGCGCATATAGAACTCCGGCTGTTGGTTGTGGACGCGCACTTCCGCATGCGGACGCGGAATCGAGAGGTTTCGGCGCGAAGGGACCACCGGAATCGGCACCAGAACTTGTTCCAGCGCCTTGGTTTTGTCCCTGCGGTTGTCGGCCTGCGCTTGCGTGAGCCGGAGCACGGATTTCCCGTCGTACACGAAGAGACCTTCGCCGGGCGGAACGAACACGCCAGGCGCAGCTTCCAGGCTCGCGTCCACGTCGAGCGGCATCACCCGTCGGATCTGTTCTTGCGTATGAACTTTGGCGAGCAACTCTGTGTCGCCTTTCTTCTGATCCTTCACCACTTGATTCGTCGCGTCCCAATCCACCAGCGCCGCCGGCATCTCCTCCCATTGCGAACGTTCCGTGCTGTAGAACCGCACCTTGTCGCCCATCACCTGGTACTCGCGGACCAGCTGCACGCTTCCGTCTTTCAAAATCAATTTCTTACCGCGCGGAAGGTGAGATGGCTTCGAGTTTGCCGCTGCGGCCTGTTCTTGCTGTCCGGATGTTTGGGCTCCGGAGGCTTGCGCGTCCTCGGGTTGTGGGGACTTGGCGGAAGAGGAGAATTGCGACTGGCTCGCAAGCCCGATTCCCGACGACACAAGAATGAGAGCTGCACCGGCGAAGCCGGCCAAAAGCCGCCGCGCGAGCGGTCGCCAATCGATACCCACTGATTTGGGACGTCCCAGCATCCGTGTTGCGCCCACCCCTCAACTGAGATGCAGAATCGAGCGTTCGAGGCTATCGGCGTTCAGGATAACGCCGCTCTCGATTCGCGACAAGAAGCCGAGCGAGTCCACAACCTGAATTGAAAAAACGTAGAATGAATCGAAGTTGCGGCGCGGGGCGAGTGCGGCTAGCGGAGCCTAGTGCTGGCAGCGCGGGTGCAGAACCGTGAGAATCATCAGGTCGGAATTCGTGAAGAGCCACTTTTCGGCCTCGGCACCGGCAGCTTCGGCCGCGCGAGCGAGCTTTCCAAGGTGCTTATTGTGGGCGAGGGCGCGCAGATGGTCGAGGCAGATCCCGGTCAGCCGGGAAACCTCGTCCTCGGTGAAGAGCTTCTGGCTGGACTTGATCCGGACCATCTAACCGCCTCCTGTAACATTTGATGCCACAGCAAGACTAAATGCCGCTTATCGTGCATGCAATAGTCCTTCCGTTCCAATCGGCTAAAACTAGTGGAGCGTGAGCAGCGAGAAACCCTATTGATTTCTGCGGTTTGCCGCAGATTTGTTTTTCATTCGCTTTTCCCAGAGACCCGGTTCGACCTGGGAAAGCGGAAAGAAAAATGCCATCTGCGGAGGGATTCTACAGTTTTAGGAAGGAGTTTCGCGGCGCGAGTCGCGGGTTATGGCGTGGAATTCCGAGCCGCGCGCTCAAGATTCCGAGGCCTCGGCCGAGGCTCAGATCGTGAAACCGCCCGCTTTTTCGAACGCGCGCGCCAGTTGCAGAACGCGGCTTTCGCCGAAATGCGGAGCGAAAATCTGCAGGCCGATCGGCAGGCCGGCACTCGTTTTTCCGCACGGGATGGATATGCCGGGAACGCCGGCGAGCGACCCGGTGACGGTATAGATGTCGGCGAGATACATCTGCAGCGGATCGGCCGTTTTTTCGCCGAGTTTGAACGCCGGTGTAGGTGCCGTCGGTGTGATGATCGCATCGGCCTTTTGAAACGCCTCGGCGAAATCGCGGGCAATCAGGGCGCGCACTTTTTGGGCCCGCAGGTAGTAGGCGTCATAATAGCCGGCTGAGAGGACGTAGGTCCCAAGCATGATCCGTCGTTTCACTTCGGGACCGAAGCCGCGCTCCCGAGTTTTGCGGTACATCTCGCCGAGCGTCGTGCCGGGAACTCGGAGCCCATAGCGAACGCCATCGAAGCGGGCCAGATTCGAGCTGGCCTCCGCCGTGGCCACAATATAATAGGTAGCGATGGCGTAGTCCGTGTGCGGCATCTGCAGGGGGACGCGCCGGCACCCAAGCTCCTCAAGCAGCGCAATCCCCGCCAGCACCTTCTCCCTTACTTCCGGCTCGATCCCCTCGCCGAAATAGTCCTCCGGGACCCCGATACGTAGCCCGGTCACCGGCTTGTCGATTTCCGCAGCGTAGTCCGACACTGGAACGTCAGCTGAGGTCGAGTCGTTCGGGTCATGTCCAGCAATGACGGACATCAATACGGCAGCGTCTGGGACATTTTGTGTCAGCGGGCCGATGCGGTCGAGCGAAGAAGCAAAGGCAATCAAGCCATACCTAGATACGCGACCGTATGTTGGCATCATTCCGGGAATCCCGCAGCACGCACCGGGCTGCCGGATCGATCCGCCCGTGTCAGTTCCCAAAGCAGCCGCCGCTAGGCCACCCGCGACCGCTGCGGCGGAGCCGCCGCTGGACCCGCCGGGCACTCGATCGAGGGCAATGGGGTTCCGTACGGGACCGTATGCCGAATTCTCGTTCGAGCTGCCCATGGCGAACTCGTCGCAGTTCGTTTTGCCCAGGATAATCGCACCGGCGCGTTCGAGGCGCTCGACGGCAGTCGCCTCATAAGGAGGGACATAGCTCTCAAGGATCTTCGAGCCGCAGGTCGTTCGGACGCCCTTCGTGCTGATGACGTCTTTTATAGCGATCGGCACTCCCGCAAGGGGCGGCAGCGGGTCGCCCTTGGATACGGCGCCGTCAATTCGGTCAGACTGGGCGTAGGCTCGGTCCGGCGAGAGGGCCAGGTAGGCGTTAAGCTCGGGGTTGCGCTTGTCGATGCGGGAGTAGAAGTCGGCGGTGAGCTCCCGGGCGGAGATGCGCTTGGATGTGAGCGCTTCGCGGACGCTCAATACGGTCCAGTATGGATTCGCGGTCGGCATCGGCTACCGCTCGATCACCTTTGGGACGCGGAAGAAGGGCTTAGCCGCATCCGGGGCTTGCTCCAATACGGCGTCGGCGACGTCGCAGGGGACCAAAGCGTCGTCGCGCAGCTCGGGATGCGCACTATCGCCAACCGCTGGAGCGAAGAGAACCTGCGCCATCGGCTCGACGGAGGACACGTCGAGCTTTTCGAGCTTCCCGATGTACACGAGGATCTCGTCGAGCTGGCCGCGATAGAGCTCAACCTCCCCGGGCGTCAGTTCGAGGTGCGCCAGCTCGGCGACCCGCAGCACGTCGTCGCGGCTGATCTTCAATTTCCCTCTCCTCGGCGCGAATTCAGTATCGCATCCGTCACAGGCCCACGCATAAGCTCATCTCGCTCGGAAATATCTTAGGGAGATGCGGAACGGAGTGCAAGGGGACGTTGGTGTAACGATCTTGGGTAGGTACAGGTCGGCTCGACCGTGCTGGAGGCCTGTACGACTCGGGGAGGGATTGCCGCCCGCATCGGCGATGTTCGGGCATACCTTGGTTTGCGTGCACCTATCCGTATTCTCGACATTCCTGAGGGCGGTTGCGCTAAGGTTTTTATTCGGTGTGATCCCAGCTTGGTTCTTATGGCGATTGTCACGCGTACCGAAAGAACAGGAACATCAGGATACCGAATGCTCCAATGCCTATCCATAGCTTGGCGAAAAACAGCATAGTGTCTCGATCCAGTTCGTCGCGTCGAGTCACCTGATACCAGCCAATTGACAATATCCAGCCGATCGAAGCCACGCCTACGCTGATGAGCGTCATTCCTGCCAGTCTGCTCATGTTCCCCGCCCGATTGATTCAAACTCACTATTGAGTCGCGTAACAATACGCCGCAGACCCGGTAAATATGATTCCGTCGAGGGCCAACTTAGCCCAGCCGATTGGACCTGCCAGTCCCTCTTCTGCTAGTTCGGTCCCTGCACCCGTAAGAAACAACAGTCCAGGAGCTTTCGTCGCACCATTTACAAGGGCGTCGGTGACGACACCGGCCACTCCCTTGCCCCAAAAATTGTTGGCAGCGATTGGCAGGCCTTGACCGGCACCACCGACAATGAGATCGCCCGCGATAAAGCTCAACCTCCTCGGGCGTCAGCTCAAGGTGCGCCAGCTCTGCCACCCGCAGCACGTCGTCGCGGCTGATCTTCAATTTCCCTCTCCTCGGCGCGAATTCAAAATAGCGTCCGTCACGGGCCCACTTATAAGTTCATCTCGCACGGAAATATCTTAGGGACACGCCCAGCGCGGCGCAAGCGGTTGTTGATGCGAGGAAAGTAAGCGAGATGGCGAAGTGCGGATCGGCTCGATCACTGAGGGTCTGGCAGTTTTGTAAATTGAACCGAGGCTGGCGGGATTAGAACGAAGACGCAGTAAGAAAGTTCGGGCTCGCAGTCGAGGATTCCGCGACGAAGGATCTGAGCTTCGGCGCCATTAGGAAAAGTCGCGCCGAATTTGAGCGACTGGATGGCCTTATCCGCACTGCGCAGTTCCTCGGAGCCACTAATGAAGGCAACATCGATGGTCCTCGCTCCTGACTTGATCAGGACGTAGAACTCGGCGGTCGCATGTTTGGACGCGAGCCGCCCCAGTTTGTATGACCGTTGCTCCTGAAGCGAGGTAAAAGTTCGGTCCTTCGCCGAGGAATAGTTCGCTCCCTTTTGGAGGTAGTCGCGGCGCCCCAGGAGTTCGGGCCCGGCTCGACCGGCGGCAATGGCCTCCGAGTAGGCGAGGAGCGCCTCGTGCTTTTTCCCCAGCTTCTCGAGAGTCTGGCCCAAATGATCGCCGATGATGGGATCTTGTCCCAGGTTCCAGGCAGCTCTCAGATACTTTTCGGCGAGCTCAAAGTGAGTCGCCTGAAAAAATACCCAACCGAGGGTGTCCCAGTATGCAGCTAGCTTGGGAGCGATCTGGACGTCTTCAGGCAGTAAATTCCCCAACGAAACGGTGGCCGATTTTTCCTCCACCTCGGACACGGCGAGCTGAGCGAGCTTCAAGGCCTCGTCCAACTGAATCTTGTTCTCCGCGAAAACGTACGCAACGGAGTTCAGGTTGTTGGCGGAAGAATCGAGCTCAAGTGCCTTTTTGAACGCAGCGGCGGCTTCTGCGGGCTTGCCGAAACTCACATATGCGATTCCGAGTTGGAGACGAAGACCGGGAACATCCGGTGCTCGAGAGATTTGAGCTTCGAGCTCCGTGACTGCTTCCGAGTAGCGCTGCAGTTGGAGGAGAATCCGGACAATACCCTCCGAAGCCTCGGTCCTATCGGGATTCAGCTTCCGAAGTTGCTTCCAATAATCGAGAGCTTCTTCTTCGCGATGATGGGAGGCCAGGAGCCCACAGAGATAACGGTAGTTGCCCTGCTGGTTGGGATTCAGGGAAAGGGATTTCTTCATCTCTTCGAGGCCCTGATCGGGACGGCCGGACGCGACGTGCGCCGCCCCGAGCCAAAACATCGGTCCGGCGAAATTAGGATCTTTATCGAGCGCTTGCTGAAACAAACGAGCGGCCCCTGCCATGTCGTTCCGCCGCCAAGCTTCACCACCCAAGCGATAATATTCCTGCGCTGCCGGGTTGTCGCTGGTGTCAGCGGAGGCTGATTCGTCCTCTCGAAGAGTGAAGTAGGTAGTGGCGTCGTCTTCCACGGCCTTCAGGAACCTGCGGTAAGCATCGAATTGCGCGGGCGTGACCTCGCGGGCCTTGCTGGTCAAGACGCGCTCGTAGTGAAGAACTCCCTCGGAAAAGGAGTAGATCGATCGAAAGTCGGCGAAACTTTCGTGTAAATCGAGGGAGGGAAGAAGGTGGAGGTGAGAGTTAGAAGGTAGTCTCAACGTGCCCGAAAACCGGTACGTGAAAGGCGTTCCCAGGTGGAGTGGTTTGGGATACTTGGCTGTTCCGGCGTCTTCGGCAATATGGGGGAGAAATATCGGCGGGCAGGGGGGAGTGAATTGGCGGTTCTCCCAGTCGCTATAGTTCTTGCGGTTGTAGTTGTATTCAATGCGAAAGGGAGAGTTGGTATCGTCGATGGGCGAGAGCGTGACGTCGCTGACGGTGCCACCGTAACCAAAATTGGAAGAAATCTTCTGCATCACGTCTTTCCATTCCGGTTGGCCCGCGCTGCGGAAGGCGGCCCGATACGAAATCTCCGGATCACCTCTTAGGTCGAACTGCATCTTGGATTGTAGCGTCCCGGTTTCATCGAGGGTTCCGTCGGAATGAAAGCGAAAAAATGATTCGAAGGGAGGATCGGCCGGAGTCTTAGCCAATTGAGCGGGCCCCGCGTCGGGAACTACAAGTGCGCGCTTATCGCGCAGTTCAGCGCCGAGATATCCGAAGGGGGCTACTTCGGATGTGGTGTCGAGAAACAGGAAGCCCTTGTCCTGTGGCAGCGCCGTAATAACGTGGTCCATCTGAGAGGGCAGCGGAAAATCTGGATCAATATTCTGCGAGGAGCTAATCAAGGCTGGATACGCCTTCACGCCGGCCGCGGCGAGCAGGGCCGCGAACAACGTGTGCTTGTCCTTACAATCACCGTAATCGTTTCCTAGGACATCCGCAGCGGAATGGGGCTGATAGCGGCCTATCCCAAGCGAGATGCTGATATAGCGGAAGTTTCCGGCAACGAATCGATAGAGGATCTGAATTTTTTCCGATTCAGTCTTCGCGTTGCGAGTGAGCTCATTCGCTCTTTGCTGGATTTCGGACGTAACAATTGCACGGGGCGCAGCAAGGCCATGAAACCACTGTCCAAATTCGTTCCAGTCTTTGTAGCTGGTGATCTGAACGGACGCTCGGTCTGGTTCGTCGGGATCGGGTGGTTTTGTTTCGCCAATTTCGGATTTCCGTTGCAGCTGGGCCGTTTTCCAGGTGTACACCTTGTATGCGCCCCGCTCGGTGAGCGTGGGCTGAACCTTTTCGCTTTCTACCTTTACTGGCCGTTCCCGGGGGACCGCGATCTCCAGCGATTCGTCCAGAACGATCCCGGCTTGGAGGAAATTGTAGGAAAACCAAAATTGACCTGGATCAACAGGTTTATACAGGTGCTCGTGCCTAGAAATCTCGAGCGTGTCGCCGATGGCCAGGCCTTTGACTGCGATCTGTTTCTCTTTCAAATCGCTATAGAACGGAGCCTGGCGCGTGATGTCGGCCGGCATCTCAAGAAAATTCTCGGCAGGGGTCTCGACCACGCGGTGGTCGGGTTTGGTGACACGAACGTAGAGGATCTCGAGGTTCGATAGCGCAGAGGCGTAGGGCAGCCGAATGAGGCCGAACGCCTGGAGCCCGGCTTGTGATTGAATGCGCACTCGAAAAATGACTTCGTCGGTGGTTGTGCCGTCATTTTCGAAGACGAGCTTCGTAGAAAGAAGTTCCATGACGTACGGCTCATTCGAGTAGTCGGCTTCGTGCTCCGGAATCGAGGGCTTCTCAGACTTCTGAAATGTAAGGTGTGGCGGCGCGTCCTGCGATGGGGCGGGGGATTGTGCGGCGGCGATCGGCGACAGAAACGCACCAATGGCACACAAGAGCAGTAGTTTAGTTCCGGGCACGGGACGAAAGGATAACGGAAAGTCGGGGGAATCGCCAGTGGACGCTCAAATGCCAATCGACTTTAGCTCTAGATTCGCAGGAGCGAATCTACTCCACGCGCGGGTGAGGCAGCGCGTGAGGTAACGCCTCGCGTGGCGGGATTTATGTCGGAACTAAAGTTCCGACCCCCTGAAAGGCGAGGTAGCGCTCGCGCTAGGCAGCGCAATCAGAAAGAGCCGCCAGGATGGCGGCGGTACACGAAGTAAACAGCGGCTCAAAGCACGAGGAGCGAAGGGCCGGCGGGAGTGCCGGCCCTTGGGATTTCTGAGGCACACGCGGGTAGGACGGCGTTATCTCAGGCCGTAGACCGAGACTTTGGGATTTTTTCCCCAGTTGCCGCGTTGGTACCACATTTCGACGGTTTGGATATTGCGATAATTTCCCGGCAAGTCGATCGGCGGGCTGCTGGAATTGCCGGGCACGACGAAATTGGCGGCGAGCTGCTGTTCCTGTCCGTTGCCGTAGCGCACGATGACGTGGTCGAACTGCACCGACACGCCGGAGACTTTGAAACGCAGCGCGCGGAACGGTCCATCGCCGCCGCTGACGTTGATCCGGTCGTGGTCCGCCCGTCCATCAACGTGCGAGGAACCTAGATAGACCCAGTGCCCTCCTCGAGGAGCTGAGTGCGCGACGGCGAAGCCGGCGAGAACGAGGGCGAGCAGGAAAACCCAGCGGGGTGCTGCACGAAGTAGCTTCATCTCAATACCTCCAGTGGCGCGGTTTTCTTGAAGTCTTCAGGGCTGGTGATTTCGACCGACTGAAGCGAGTGTACGTACGCGGCGGAAGCGAAGTCAAGGCGGTGATCCATCGGATAGCTGATGGAAGAGATGAATCACCGGGCGGGAGTTGCGCGATTGTTAGTCTCGGGAACCGGGCGCGCGGGTGGTGAGCGAGCGCGCAATCCTGCGAAACCCCTGGGCGCCGCGATGAGTGACGCGGAGGGCGCGAGTACCGCGGCGGCGCGCGACCCAGCCGAGCGCGAAAAGGCGCGTGCAGATCGCAGCGCCCAGTGCCCCGGCGATGTGAGGGCGGCGCTCGGTCCAATCAAGGCACTGACGAGCGAAAGCGCGGCGTGAATGCTGAAGGGCGTTCACATCAATACCGAGATCGGAGAACCAGGCGCGGCCGGAGCGGCCGAGCTGGTAATCGCGATGATTCGTGGGACGGAGAATTTTCGAGGTTACCAGCGCATCCGCGAGATCGACGGCGACGCGCCCTGCGAGATGGTCGTAGCAAGCTCGCGCGAGATACATATCTTCCGCCGCTCGAGGCCTTGGCATCGTGGCGCCGGCTCGCGGAAGCGTGGAAATCGAGCCGAGCGCTTCGAGCGCGTTAGCGATATCGGGACCGGCAAGCGAGTAGTAGCGATGGCGGCCAGTGCTGCGCACGGTAAGCAGCCCGCCATCGAGAAGCTTCGAAAGATGGCCGCTGGCCGATTGCGCGGAAACATTCGCGGTGAACGCCAGTTCTCCTGCGGTGCGCGCCTTTCCATCCAGCAACGCCATCAAGATCGCCGCGCGAGCGGGGTCGCCGATCAGGTCTCCGACGGCGGCGATCGGGTAGGTTGCGTTCATGCGGTTATTCTAGCGTAGTTGCGTCAGGGACATTTCATCCGCGAGTGAAACATCGCTGTGGCTCGGCGGCCTAGTCTGAACGGGTCGGGGAAGCCCGCGCTTGTGAACGAGACAGTGCATCGCATGCGACGGCGCGACAGCGAGGCAAAGACTATGATCACTCTGTGCATCCGCTACACGATTGACGCAAACAAACTGGCGGACTTCGAGAAGTACGCGAGCCGCTGGCCGGAGCCGATCCGGCGGTGCGGCGGCGAGCTGATGGGATATTTCGCGCCGACGAAACTCGCGGGGCCGACGAACTTCGCGCTGGCGCTGATCGCGTTTCGCGATTTATCGGCGTACGAGCGGTATCGCGAGGCGTTGATGAAAGATCCGGAAGCGGTGGCGAATGTTACGGCGGCGGATGCGGCACGGTGCATTTTGGTGGAGGATCGCTCGTTCCTGAAGAAGATTTCATAGCGGGGCACGGAGACTGGGCAGCCCGGGTGCCACCGAGCGAATCCACATGAGAAATTTCGCGTATGGGCTGGGAGCAAAGACTGGATTACAATGCGCCACCGGGGCTGATAGGAGGCGCTATGCGAGCCGATCGCGTGGAAGTTTCGTGGGACAATGCGAAATCGAAGTGGCTGGTGCGGATCGTGGTGGGCGAAGAAGTGGTGCGGCGGCATTGCGACGCGTCGAAGGGCGCGGACGACATGGCGTTGCGTGCGGCGGCGATGAAGTCGCTGCAGGATGAGGGCTACGACGCGGACGCGTCGATCGTGACGATCAAGCGGTAGCGCGCTCTCCGGTCGGCAGTCGCATCGCGAAGGATGCATTTCCATCTTCGGGGTAAATCGATGAGACAACCTTTCTTCCGGATTTCTGTGGCCGTGGTGTGCGCTTCGTTGGCGGCGGGGACTTTGAACGGCCAGAGCGCTACGCCGGAACAGCGCGCGGAACAACGTACGGAACAGCGCACTGAACAGCGCCTCGAGTCAATCCGCAGCAATCCGCTGGAGCTGATGAGTTTTCTTGAGCGCATGCCGAAGGGCGGCGATCTCCATCATCACCTGACGGGAGCGGTGTACGCCGAAAGCTACATCAACTACGCCGTGGAGGACGGGGATTGCATCGACCGCGCGACGTTCACAATCCTGCCGCCTCCGTGCGACGCGGGGCGCGGCGTATCGCCGGCCTCGCAGGCGATCGACGACTTCGTGTTTCGCAATCTCACGATCGATGCGTGGTCGATTCGGAATTTTCATCCGACGGCCGAAGCCGGACGTGGGGTGCTCCGTGAAGCTTCGCTATCTGAATCAAGTGCTGCGCGCTTTTCCCAAGGTGCAGGTGTTCGCGCAGATGCTGGCGGGATTCGAGATTGCGAGCGCCGATCCGCGCGTAGTGGGAATCAACCTGGTGCAATCGCAGGACGAGTTCAACGCGCTGAACGATTTCGAATTGCAGATGCGGATGCTCGATTACCTGCATGGCGTTTATCCCAAGGTGCACATCACACTGCACGCGGGGGAATTGACGCCGGGCGAAGTGCCGCCGTCAGAGCTGCTCGCTTCGCACATTCGCCAGTCGATCGAGATCGGCCATGCCGAAAGGATTGGGCACGGCCTCGACGTAATCTACGAGCGCGACGCGCCGGCGCTCGTGGCGGAGATGGCGCAGAAGCACATTCTGGTGGAGGACTGCCTGTACAGCCACGAAGCAGTGCGCGACATGAAGGGGCGCGAGAACGTCCTGCCGATTTATTTGCGCGGCGGAGTGCCGGTGTCGCTGGCCACGGATGACGAAGGGATCGTGCGCTCGGAGTTGACCTGGTATTTCCGGCGCGCGGTTGAGGGATACAACTTGGATTATGTGACGTTGAAGCGGATGGCGCGGGACAGTCTGGAGCACGCGTTCCTGCCGGGCGCGAGTTTGTGGGTGGCGCCGGAAAATTTTACAGTTGTGCCGCCATGCGCGAATGAAAAACCGGGCGATGAGCCTGCCGGCGCGGATTGCCGCGATTTCTTGAGGGCTAGCGAGAAGGCGCGGCTGCAGTGGAAGGAAGAAGGCGAGTTTGCGCGGTTCGAATCGCAATTCTAGTGCTGAGTCGCAAGGGACTGCATTTCGGCGAAATGGTAGATGTGGCGGCCGGGCTCGGCCTTTTTTACGGCAGCGACCATGGCGGCGGCGATGGTGGATGCTGCGATCGGACGGTACTCGCTCAAGCGGCCGACGAGCGCGTATTGCAGCACTTTCGCGAGCCGGATGCCGATTCCTTCACCGGCGCGTTGCTCGGCGCGAACGCCCAGGATGAAGCTGGGCCGGAAGATGTGCACGGCTGCGAACGGGAGAGCGTTCACGGCGTCTTCCAGTTCGCCCTTCGTGCGCAGATAGAAATATCGGGAGCCGGCGTCTGCTCCCACGGAAGAAACGAGCGCGAATTGCTTCGCGCCTCCCGCCAGCGCAAATTCCGCGAACGATTTTGCGTAGCCCGCGTCGATCCGGCGATAAGCTTCCTGCGAACCGGCTTTCTTGTTCGTCGTGCCGAGGGCGCAGAAGGCGTCATCGGCGGCAATCGGCGCGAGCCGGCCGAGAGCGTCGAAATCGACAATTTTTTTCGCAAGCTTGGGGTGCGAATGGCCCGTGGGCCTACGAACGATCGCCGTCACTTGCGCGTAGGCCGGATCGTCGAGCAGTTGCTTCAGGCAGAGCGCGCCGACGAGACCGGTGGCGCCGGCGATGAGTGCGGCTCGCTGCGGCATGATACGAGGGTATCGAAGCGGCGGCGGAAATTCTAGCGTTTGCCGCGGCGGACGAACGGGGTGTGCTCGTTGTCGAACTCGTGCGAGATGTGCTTGGGACCCGGCTTTGAGACGAACTTCACTTCGCGAATCAAGTTGCCGCCCCAGGCTTCGTTGATGCGGGCGCAGAATTCGCGCTTCATGTCTTCGAGTTGTTTGCGCCAGGCCTTGTTGTCAGCGGCGATTTCGAGGCACCCTTTTTCGCAGCGCAGCGGGCGCGTGCGCGCCGCGAGCGCCTTGCCGACGATCTTAGGCCAGCGGCTCTCGAGCCACGCCAGAGCGGCTTCGGGTCGATGAAGGCGGCGGAGCGCGCCGCCAAGAACATTTCCGGCCTTGTCCATGGAGTTGGCGGATTCTAGCACAACTCCACGCGAAATTTTTTTGCGAAGCAGTTTAAGAGATGCGCCGCGAAACACAATAGCGGTTGCGGGCAAACGTGCGGTATCCCCACCAGAGCAGGCGATTGAATCCAGGCAAACTGAAAATTGCGTAGAACGGCCAGGCCCACCAGATGCGGCGCGTAACGAATAGATACGCGTCGGCGCCGGAGACCACTCGACCGTCGCGAGTCAAGACGCGGATATCGTTGAGCAGATTTTCCTGGGAGACGTGCAATGTACCGTCGAGCGAAGCCGCTTGAAGATCCTTCAGCGCAAAGCCGCGCTTTCCAAGCACTCTCTCCCATAGATGGACCCAACGAAAGCAGAAGCTGCATTCACCGTCGTAGAGAATCCAGCCTGCTTCGGGCAGGCTCGCGTTTGATTTCGCCGGCGGAGCTATCATCGGATGGGCCTTCCGGCGTGCACAAGGACAGGCGAGCCGTCGGCGATGAACGCGGAATCGGGTGGGCGCGCGAGGACGCGGCCGAATTCGGCGCCGTAGAGCGCACGGGCATCGCCTTCGAAAGCAGCGTTCGTCGCCGGCCACACCTGCCACGGCTCGTGCGACACGTGATATTCGAGCGAGCTGCCGTTACGTCGCCGCGTGTAGCCCCAGTAGTGCTCGGAAATGAATTGCTCGAGACTGCCTTCGCCTGCGCGAGTCGCCGTGCCGGATGCTTGCGCGTGCATGCGCAGCCATTGGCCGCTTGATTTCCACTCGTATTCGACCGAGCCGCCGGAGCCGGTGAGGCTGATCGAGTGGCGCATGGGCAGCGACGTGTAGTTTTCTCCATACATGGCGCGCGCGACGAGCGCAACGGCGGCGAACGGCACGATCTCGCGGATGAACACAACGCCGCGGCGGATTTCTCCGGCTTCGATACGGCGAACGTAGATGCGGAGATTCACCTCGCCGAAATTCGTGTGGAAGGGAACGGGAATCGAACCGAACAGCTTCGTATGGGCGAAGCGCAGCCCGACCAGGCTGACGTACGTCTTTCCTTCGAAGGCGTCGAGTTCGGTGCCGGGTGGCACGAATGGCTGAGCGAGCGCCGGATCGATCGCGTAATTCAGCATCGGCAGGTCGCGCCATTCAGCCGAAAGGAAGACGCGTCCATGCGAGGCTGGCCGAGTTTCGCACGTTCGCGCCACTCGATTACCCAGGCCCGTTCAAACCGAGCTGCGGAGCGATGGCGCGAAGGGCTTCCACGCAGAAGGCGATGTGCTCGTCGAGCGGTACGCCGAGTTCTTCGGTGCCCTTGTACACATCATCGCGATTCACGCCGCGTGCGAACGCCTTGTCTTTGAGTTTCTTCTTCACCGAAGCGGCCTCGACTTCGTGAATGCTCTTCGAGGGCTTTACTAGGGCGCAGGCAGTGAGGAAGCCGGCCAGCTCGTCGCACGCGAAAAGAGCGTGATCGAGCGGCGAAACGCGGGGAACGCCTGAATAGTTCGCATGGCCCAGAATGGCGTGGATGATTTCTTCCGGATAGCCGCGCTGGCGAAGAATCTGGCAGCCCTCGTGGGGGTGCTCC
Source organism: Candidatus Acidiferrales bacterium (assembly GCA_050746925.1). GTDB lineage: Bacteria > Acidobacteriota > Terriglobia > Acidiferrales > UBA7541 > Palsa-295. The sequence goes on along the minus strand of JBOGNA010000188.1, from coordinate 52,213 downwards.
TTCGTCGGGTGATGCTCGGCGTTGGGCCAGCGCTCGTAGTCGAAATCGTGGAGCAGGGCGGCGAGGCCCCAGGTGTCCTCATCGCCGGCAAGCTTTCGGGCGTAGGCCCGGACACAGGCTTCCACGGCAAGGGCGTGTTTGCGGAGGCTTTCGCTCTGGGTGTATTCGCAGAGAAGCGTCCAAGCATCGTCTCGATTCGGCATTTTCTCTCCCTACGGAACATATTAATGCAATTGGTGGAGGGCGCAAGGCGGAGAGGTACTCCTGAGAGCAGGGAGTCTCGGGGGCCGGGGCCGGCGGGAGCCCGCGTACCAAATTGAGACAGACTGAGGGCGATTCCCGACGAAGCGTCTCAAAATGACTTCGGCGTGTGTTCTCGTCACATGTTGAACACAGGCGGGTTGGGAGGGGGAAATGAGGCTATCGAGAAGGAAATGAAGGGCGAAGTGAAGCGAATCGCCCGAAAACAGTGTGTTAGAGATTCAGAAAATCCCCTGGCATGACGATTGCATTAGGAGAACGCAGGGGGCCGATGTCGATTGAGTTTTCGACGCGGGAAATGTCATTCGACAAAAATTTGGCGGCTCCGAGCGGAAACGGCACGACGCGAAACGTCAGGCGAAGAAATCGGAAAGCGCCTACGGGCTTAGGTTAGGAAGCGAAGTCATTTCGTTTGTGGGATCTGGGAAGGCTCGCTAGACTGAAAGGGCGTTCCGGGGAATAAAAAGGGCTTGACAAGAAGTGGCACGCTATGGAGAATCACTCGCGCGCCAGTCCTGCCTTCCCACTGCTTTGCATAATGACGTTCCTCCCCTTCGCATCGCCGGAATAGTCTGCGAGGAGATCCGGTGGCAGAAAAAGAAGGTATAGCAACCAGCATGGAACTCGATCGAGAAGTAATTCGCTGTCAAGTATGCGGACTGGTTCAGTACCGCACGCGCACAGGTAACTGCCGTCGTTGCCTGCGCTTGATGCCTCCGAAGGTGGCGTTCGTCATCCCGACGCCGTCGCCCCAGGATCTACCCGGTGACGACCGGCAACTGTTCGAAAGCTGGCCGAATCGAGAAACAGTCGAGAACATTGGCCAGCGAATCCGGCAGTTGCGGGAGTCGCGCGGCATGACGCAGAGCCAGCTACAGGCACGCTCGCGCGTTTCCCGCTCGTATTTGTCACGGATCGAAAGCGGTCAGATGACGCCCAGCCTCGGCACGCTCGAAAAGATTGCCGAAGCGTTGGGAGTCGGATTGAACCGTTTCTTCGTTCCGGAGACGAATGGCGAGACGGTGCTCGAGGATCCGTTCATTCAGGGTCTTCGGCCGTTCCTGCGACAGCTGGATTGGGCGCAGTGGCAGGGCATTCTGAAGAGGTTGCAGGCGATCAGCGAGCACGTGAACACAAGCCACGTGCGTCCGCTGACGGTGCACTCGACAGAGCGAATGCCCCACTCGATGCCCCGCCGGCAGCAGCAAATCGGCCACACTGCGACGGCGCTTCACCGCTAGCCGGAATTCGCAGAGCCGCAGGCGCGCGCAAAGAGATTGGTGAGATCAGGGTCAGCCCGGCCCTACCCGCAGATGCGGAGAACGCAGAATTTCCGCTGAGCGGCGAAGAGCCGGGCTGGATCCATCACCGGAAAAGTCTCGAGCGCCGGGCGCGCTTCGAGAGCCGCCATCCTACCGATCGTCCCAGTTGTCTCGATTCCCGTTTGCGGAGCTGCTTCGTGGAGGCAGGTTCGCGCTTCGTCACCCGCCTGCGTTACTGAACTTCTTTCTTCCCGATCCGCACCAGCTCGATTTCGATTCCGTCCGATTTCTTCGTTAGTGCCACGATGCGCGTGGTGTCGCCCTTGTCATAGACGAACGAAACGTCTGCGCTCGAGCTTACGTGCTCGTGATGCGTTGCCGAGCCGCGTTCTCCGCGGTGATAGCCCGGGCCGAGGTGTTGCTGGTACCACTCGGTGACCTCATCGAGATCGGCGGAAGCCATGTATTTTTCGGTGGCGATGCCAAGTCCGGCGCCGCCTGCCGCCGATAGCTCCACCGATGAACCCTCCGATTGCACTTGCTCCGCGCCCGGGTAGACGGGAAGGCCGGTGGCATGCGCCTGGTCACCGTTGACGCGCAGCGAGCCTGCGGGCGTTTCGATTTCCACTTGCTTGCCGCTTTCCTTCACATGTACCCGGCGGATGAACATGCCGGCGAGCAACAGGCCGCAAAGGACGACAACAACGAATCCGCCGGCAACGATGGCGATGATCCAGAGGACTGCATCGTTGCGCTTCGGTGGAATTTGTTGCGGAGGATACGGCGGCGGGATAGGCGCGCCGGTTGGAGCCGTGGACATACTTCACCCCTTGCAGACTTCTCGGTAAGGATACGCGAATTGGGAGCGAAATGTTTCCTTCGGGTAGCACAGGCTTAAGCCTGTGCCGCAAGCTGAACGCAGCACGCAGCCACTCTCAACCACCCGCACACGAGCGTTCTTTTCGCAGCTTCGCGCACCGCGCGTCAAGCCTGCATTGCAGCTGGGAACAAGAACGAGATCGCGAACGAGACAAGCATGCTGGAACGGAGGCGCGTTTTTGCGCTGGCACAGGCTGAAGCCTGTGCTACCTCAGTAGAAGACGACTCTGACGTCCGGGCGGTTCTCGAGGTGCACCGTGTCGATGAAGCGGACCTGGCGATCGTCGTAAGTGAGGATGAGCGAGTGAGTGCGGGTTCCGTCGCCGAAGAAGCGGACGCCGCGGAGCAGACCGCCGCCGGTGACGCCGGTGCAGGCAAAAATAATTTTTTTGCCGGGAGCGAGTTCATCGGTTTTATAGATGCGCTTCGCGTCTTTGATTCCCATCTGCGCGATGCGCTCGTGATGCTCGGGTTTTGATACGACGAGCCGCGCGAGAATCTCACCGTTCAGGCAGCGCAGGGCCGCGGCCGTAAGCACGCCTTCCGGAGCGCCGCCCGTTCCCATCACCGCGTGGACGCCCGTACCGATCACGGCTGCACTGATGCCGGCCGAGAGGTCGCCGTCGGAAATCAGGCGGATGCGCGCGCCGGTGGCACGAATATCGGCGACCAATTTTTCGTGGCGCGGGCGATCGAGCACCATGATCACCAGGTCTTCTACTTTGCGGCTGAGGCATTTCGCGATCGCGCGAAGATTATCGGCCACGGGCGCATCGAGATCGACGGCGCCTTTCGACGACGGGCCCACAATAATTTTTTCCATGTAGAGATCGGGCGCGTGGAGCAGGCCGCCGGGTTCGCTCGCGGCGAGCACGACGATGGCGTTCGGTTCGCCCGTGGCGCACAGGTTGGTGCCTTCGAGCGGGTCAACGGCGATCACGACTTCGGGATATTTGCGGCTTTTGTCGCGAACGGCCGCGCCCACTTTTTCGCCGATGAAAAGCATCGGAGCCTCATCCCGCTCGCCCTCGCCGATCACGATGGTGCCGTCCATATCGACGGAGTCCATCTCCGAGCGCATCGCTTCCACGGCCACCTGATCGGACTTGTGGCGGTCGCCGAGGCCCATCGTGTGGGCCGAAGCGATCGCAGCGCGTTCGACGACGCGCAGAAATTCCAGGCTAAGCTCTTTTTCCATTACGACTCCTGAATTGCGAGGCTCTCTCGGGCGAGGGCGCGTCCCGGTGCGGATATCTTATATCGAATGGCAGCGATGATTGTCGAGCGCGGAGTCATTCGGGCCGCACCTTTTCGGCGGACTGGAAACTCATGGTTATTTCGTACATGGCGCAGGCGGAGGCCGGAACATCTTCGAGCGAGAGAATGCGAATGCCTTTCAGCCGGTATCTGCCGATGAACGCGCCGCTATTTTCGTTGAAGAGATCGAGATCCGCCGAGGCGATGAGCGAGTTGTGTTTTTGCGCGTCCAGGAGGGGGGCAAGCCCGCCATCGTCTCCCGCGCCGAATCGAATCTTCCCGGCCCGCGCATGCCCCGAGTGCAGAATCGTCGAGAAATTCTTCCAGTGATCTTTAGACTGCTCGAGTTTCTTTGCGGTCGCGCCGGGCGCCGATTTGTCTGGCGCGGATTCCTCGCTCGCGTGCGGACGGTATGGCGTGAGCGTGGCCCGCACCATGAGAACCCCGAGCCAGCCGCGATGTTCTTCGTCCGCAACCAGATTCGTAATCGGGCGGCCGGAAATTTCCATTCGGAGATAGCTATGGCCGTCGGATTGAGCCGGCAGGGGAGGCGCGAAAATTAAAATCGCGGCCACAAATGCAAAAAGCGGAGCAGCATTCGCGCGAATTGCTCCCACGGTGCTTGTCGAGCGCGGAGTTGTCATACTTTCCGCCTTTCGGTGGACTCGAAACTGAGGGTGATCGAGTACATCGCGCAGGCCGAGGCGGGAACGTCTTCGAGGGAGAGCACGCGAATGCCTTTCAGTTCGTACGCGCCGAGAAACGAGCCGCTGTTCTCGTCGTAGAGATCCAGTTGCGCCGTCGCGATTTTTGCGCCGCGCTTTTGAGCATCGACAAGCGCAACGAGCTCGCCATGGTCTCCGACGCCGAAGCGAATTTTCCCCGCGCCCGCACGTCCCGTCCGCAATATTGTGGAAAGTGAAGTCCAATTTGATTTGGCCGGAGCGGATGAACCGGCGGCCGCTGGTGGCTGCGAGGCCTTGGCGCGAATGTAAGAAATCTGGAGCCAGCCACCGTATTTCTCCTGCTGCACAATATTTGTGACGGCGTGACCGGCAATCTCAATATGGAGATAACTGTGCCCATCGCAAGCACCGCCTTGCTTCAGCTGGCCATTTGTGGGACGCGCCGCGAAAAGGACGAGCAACACTCCGAGGGTGCCGAGGAATCTGAGCGGGCGGTTTCGTGACTTCATGGAAGCGGCTGGATTTTCGCGTTGACCAGGAACGGGTCGTTGAACTCGGTGGATTCTCCGGCCTTGCGGTCCGGGGCGGGTTGGAGGCGGGCGCCGAGCGGCTTGTGCCATTTCACCGAGAGGCTGGCGACGTCGCCGAGAATGCGCGCGAGCTGGTCTTCGGTGATATCGCCGGGCAGCGGAATTGTGTCGAGTCCCGTGCCGCAGACTGCGGAGTAGGAGAGCAACTGGTCGATCGTCAAGCGGCCTTCGCTCCACCTTTGCGAGAGGACGGAATCTTCGAGGATCGGCAGCATCAGACCGGAGTAACCCGCATGGGTGACCGGAATCGCTCGCAGAGCGCGCGTGATGAGCGCCGCAACGGTGAGCGTGCCGCTGGAACCGGCCGGCGCGTTATAAAATTTTTCAACTGCGGCGCCGATGGAAATATCTTTCAGGGGAGCAGGTGAAAGATCGATGCCGCCATATTTCCAACCGGATTGCAGAGCTATCTGCTCAGCGCTTTTTTCAATTTCTTGTGCGTAGCGGCCGAGAAGTGTTTTGAGCCGGGCTTCCGCGGCGTCCGCGGATTTTGCATCTGCGAGCGCGTCGCCGACGACGTTCGCAGATTGAAGGCCAATCGCAAATTGTTTTCCGGGGCCGGAGAGAAAGGACGCCGGATAGAACGGCGTGCCGGATGGGACCAAGGCAGCGGCCGTGAATCTGAAATTGCCCTGACCGTGGGGCGTGTGGTCTTCCAGGCTCTTGATAACGGCCGCCGTGGCACGAATCGATTTCCAGTGGATGCCGTCTTCGCCGGCGATGGCGATGCTGCCTTCAAGCGTCTTCGAGTTGGCGACAATTTGCGCCAGCAACTCCGCGTTGGCCGGGTCGTCGGAATCTTTCATCATGGCCGGGCCGATCGCGGCGTCGAAGTTTTCTTTGACGGCGAGCGCGTCGTAGGCGCGGAAGAACGCGAGTGCGTCGGCGGTGGAGAGGCCCTTGATGTACTCGGGAAACGGTTGCGTGGTGATGCGGACGCCCTGGACTTCGTAGCCGGATTTTTCGAACGCGGCTTTCGCGGCGCGCAGAAATTTCAGCGTTTCCTGAATCTGGGTTTCGTAGTGGGGGCGGTCGAGGCGGATGAAAGCCGTGACGGCGCGGATTTTTGGCTGGTGAGAGTCCTTCGGGTCGCCCGCGCGGGTTGTGGGAGCTGCCGCGCAAAGAAAGAGCACAGGCACGAGTGCCTGTGCCACTAGGGCGACCAGCACGCCGAAAGAGCGACGCCCGCCTTGACGGGAGGTGAGCGATTTGGCGCAGCTGAGACCCTTCGCGCATCCTGGCCGGATGCCCTCAGGATGACAATGCATTTGAGCGGTCGTCATGAGAAGGCTCCGATTCCGGTGATGCGCTCACCGATGATGAGTTTGTGGATGTCGTGCGTGCCTTCGTAGGTGATTACAGATTCCAGGTTGTTCATGTGGCGCATGATGGGGTAGTCGTCCACGATGCCGTTGGCTCCGAGGATGGAGCGGGCGCTACGCGCAGTTTCGAGGGCCATCCAGACGTTGTTCATTTTGAGCATGGAGATGTGCGAGGGATGGACGCGGCCCTTGTCTTTCAGGCGTCCCACTTGCAGCGCGAGGAATTGCGCTTTGGTGATTTCCGTGATCATCCACACCAGCTTTTCCTGCACGAGCTGGTGCGAGGCGATCGGCTTGTTGTCAAACTGCTTGCGCTGCTTCGAGTAATTGAGAGCGCAGTCGTAGCAGGCCATCGCGGCGCCGATCGCGCCCCAGCCGATGCCGTAACGTGCTTGATTGAGACAGGAGAGCGGGCCCTTCAGGCCTTCGACGCCGGGCATGAGATTTTCGGCCGGAATTTTGCAGTCGTTCATGGCCAGGCCGGAAGTGACCGAAGCGCGGAGCGAATATTTTCCGTGCACGTCCCAGGCTTTGAATCCCGGCGTGCCTTTTTCCACGAGGAAGCCGCGGATTTTTTCGTCTTCGCATTTCGCCCAGACGACGGCGACGTCGGCGAGCGAGCCGCTGGTGATCCACATTTTTTCGCCGTTGAGAATGTATTCGTTTCCTTTTTTTATCGCGCGGGTGAGCATGCCACCGGGATTGGACCCGAATTGCGGCTCGGTGAGGCCAAAGCAGCCGATAGCCTTGCCCTGCTGCAGAAGCGGAAGCCATTTGTCTTTTTGAGCGTCGGAGCCGAACGCGTGGATCGGGTACATCACCAGCGCCGATTGCACCGAGACGAAACTGCGCAGGCCGGAATCGCCGCGCTCGAGTTCCTGTGTGACGAGGCCGTACTCGACGTTGGACATGCCGGCGCAGCCGTAGCCCTTCAGGCTCGCGCCGAAAAGCCCGAGCTCGGCCATCTGCGGAACGAGCTGCACCGGAAACTTTCCTTCGCGGTTGTACTGCTCGATGATGGGCATGATTTCGGCGTCAACGAACTGGCGCGCGGTGTTGCGCGCGAGTTTTTCTTCGTCGCTCAGGATGGAATCGAAGTCGAGGAAATCGACTCCGGGGAATGATGGCATCCGATTTCTCCTTGGTGGTGCGGGTGCGCGCGGCGGAAGGCAGCAAGAGCGGATTCACCGCGCCGGGCAATCTGCCATTCTAGCGATTCTGAGGGCGAGAGGCTAGGTGCTTGAGGCTGGATGCTCGAATGGTTCGGCTCCGCTGTGGGCTTCGCGGGCGGGTCTCAGACCCGCCCTTACTGCTACTTGTTTTGGGCTGTGGCTAGAAGGTGGAGGGTTGTGGCAATTAGGGCTGGGTCGTGCTCTGTCTGGCGGATCAATTTCAGCAATTGTTCACGGCGGCGTGAGTCGGACCAGCGGGTCTGGAAGTCCGAGGCTAGCCAGCCTGGGCCTTCGATGGGAGCGAGAGCGAGGAGCGTGAAACCTGAATCAAGGATTTCGGTGCGAAGTTCTTCGGGGCGGTGGAAGTAGGCGGTGGTGAAATAGTTGGGATTACCGGTGGTGTTGCGGTGCTGGCCGTCTCGCAGATCTTGTTCGACGATGGCGACGAAGCGAGGGTCGTCGATGGCGCCTTCGACGAGGCCATTGAGCAGCGAGGCGAAGCGGTTGATGGCGGCGGCGAAAAGCAGGCCGCCGGGCTTGAGGACGCGGCGGGCTTCGCGGAGGGCGGCGAGGCGGTCGTTGCGATCGGTGAGGTGATAGAGAGGGCCGAGGAAAAGCACGGCGTCGAATACTTGATTCGCGTGCGCGAGTTTTCGCGCGTCGGCTACTTCGGCGGAGGCAATCGCGCGATTCCTGCGCGCGCTTTCAACGTGAGACGGAACGATATCGACGAGATGGGCTTCATAGCCGAGCGAGCCGAGCCACGCGCTGTAGATGCCGGAGCCGCCGCCGATGTCGAGGATCTTTTGCGGCGCGGCCGGAAGGTGGCGGAGGATCAGTTCCTGGGTGCGGGCGAATTCGAGCGGGCCCCAGCCGGTTTGGAGGCGGGGGTCTTCGGGGGTGTTTTCGTAGTGGGAGATGATTTCGGACATTGCGAGATTATAGACGACAAGCACCGCGACAAGGGCAGAAGGCAATGCAAAGGCAACAGCCCACGACGAGATGAGGCGCTCGTCGTGGCTACCTAAAGTAAATTGTGGACAAACGACGCGCCGGCTCGCGCGGAGATGACGGGCGAGAGGGCACGGCGTGCCGTGCCCCTACTGGGAATTGCAAAGCGCTCTCGCGGTCGTTGACGGGCGCGCGGAGTGGATGCGATAATCACGGGCTTTGTTTGCAGTCCTAGAAGTGTGTTCCGTCTGGGAAACGGAATACCCAAAGAAAACAGATTGACCTGGAGCGCGGCACCGGTTCGACCCTAACCACCCAATGGAAATTCTTCGTCAACTCGGCGAGTTGTTTCTCCAAGCTCTGCCTACGTCGATCATCGTTTTCCTGTTTTATTTCTTCATGCGCTGGGCGTTTTTCACGCCGATCCAAAAGGCGATGGACGAGCGGAGCGCGCGCATCGAAGGCGCTCGAGCGGAAGCGGCGAAGGCGGAAGCGGAGGCGAAGAAGGAACTCGATACTTACAATGAGGCGCTGCGGAAAGCGCGCGCCGAGATTTATGCCGAGCAGGAAGCGGCGCGGCAGGTGGTGCTCGATGAGCGCGGCCGGTTGCTGAAGGCCATGCGTTCGCGGGCGGCGGAGGATGTGGCCGCGGGGAAAAAGAAAATCGCCGCGGAAACCGAAGCGGCGCGCGCGGAAGTGGAACGAAACATTCCCGCACTGGCCGGTGAAATCGCACGGATGATTGTCGACCGGCCCAAACCCTCACCCGGGGGTTATCCGCAATGATGCGAATTCTGCGGCAACTGAATTTTCTTGCGGTGGCTTTCCTGCTTGTGGCGATGCCTGCGCTGGCGCAGGAAGGTGAGGCGTCGCCTGCGGATTCTCCGACGGGCTGGGTGTTTCGCTGGCTGAATTTCGCGATCGTGTTTGGAGCGATTGCGTACTTCGCGGTGAAAATGGGCGGACCGGCATTCCGGGCAAACGCCGAGGACATTTCGAAGAAAATTGAGGAAGGTGCGCGGGCGCGCGAGGTGGCGGAAAAACAGAAGCAGGAGATGGAAGCGAAGCTTGCGAATCTGCCTAATGAGATCGTGCAGATGCGCGCGGAAGCGAAGCGGGATTCGGAGGCCGAAGCGCAGAGGTTGCGCGCGCTGGCTCGCGAGGAGGCGCAGAAAATCGAGAAAGCCGCGCTGGCGGAGATCGCGGCGGCGGAACGCGCGGCGCGGATGGAGTTGAAGGCGGTGGCGGCGCGGATGGCGGTGGAGCGCGCTGAGGCGCTGTTGCGGAAGGAACTGACGCCGAACGCCGAACAAAAGCTGTTTCAGGCGTTTGTGGCCGAGCTCGAGAGGAGCGTCAATTGAGCGTAGTGGCACAGCGATATGCGGCGGCGCTGGCGGACGTGGCTGCGGAGCGGAGGAACGGCGAGACGGTGACGCGGGATCTGGCGGCGTTTGCGGAAGCGTTCGCTTCGGTGGCGGATTTGCGCAATGCGCTCGAGAGTCCGGCGCTGAACGCCGAGGTGAAGCGCCGCGTGATCGAGCAGATCGCCGCGAAAATGAAAATCGATACGGCGGTGCGGAATTTTATGTATCTGCTGGTGGATCACCGGCGAACGGAAATGCTGGCGGAGATTCAGCAGGCGTTTCGCGAGGAATTGAACGCGAGGATGGGAATCGTGGAAGCGGAAGTGATTTCGGCGCGGGAACTGAGCGCCGGAGAGAAGAAGGATTTGACGACGGTGCTGGAGCGGCGCACGGGCAAGAAGGTGGAAGCGCGGTTCGAGGAAGACGAGGCGCTGCTGGGTGGCGCGGTCGTGCGGCTGGGGTCGACGATTTATGACGGCTCGGTGCGGGATCAGTTGAGCCGGCTGCGCGAGCAGCTCGAGACGGAATAGGAGCAGTAATGTCGAATATCAAAGCGGACGAGATTACAAAAATACTGCGCGAGCAGATTGAAAATTATCAACAGACCGTCGAGGTGGACGAGATCGGGTCGGTGATCTCAGTCGGCGACGGAATCGCGCGCGTTCACGGCCTCGAGAAGTGCATGTCGGGCGAGATGCTGGAGTTTCCGCACGACGTGATCGGCATCGCGCTGAACCTGGAAGAAGATCAGGTGGGCACGGTGCTGCTGGGCGACTACACGGAGATCAAGGAAGGCGACATCGTCAAGCGGACGAACAAGATTATGTCCGTGCCGGTGGGGGATGCGCTCGTTGGGCGCGTGGTCGATCCGCTGGGAAATCCTCTGGACGGCAAGGGCCCGATCCAGACCGATCAGCGGATGCCGCTCGAGAGGCTGGCGCCGGGAGTGGTGGACCGGCAGCCGGTGCGCGAGCCGATTCAGACGGGAATCAAGTCGATCGATTCGATGATTCCGATCGGGCGCGGGCAGCGCGAGTTGATCATCGGCGACCGGCAGACCGGCAAGACGGCGATCATCATCGATACGATTATCAATCAGCGCGGCGGCGACATGATTTGCATTTACTGCGCGATCGGACAGAAGCGATCGACGATTGCGCAAGTGGTGAAAACTCTGACGGACAACGGGGCGATGGATTACTCGATCGTGGTGGTTGCGTCCGCGGCGGAGCCGGCGACGATGCAATACATCGCACCGTTTGCGGCCTGCGCGATGGGCGAATATTTCCGAGATTCGAAGCGGCACGCGGTTTGCTTTTACGACGACCTTTCCAAGCACGCGCAGTCCTACCGCGAGATTTCGCTTCTGTTGCGGCGGCCGCCAGGGCGCGAGGCGTTTCCTGGTGACGTTTTCTTTTTGCACTCGCGGCTGCTGGAGCGCGCAGCGAAATTGAACGACAAACTGGGCGCGGGTTCGCTGACGGCGCTGCCGGTGATCGAGACGCAGGCGGGCGACGTCTCGGCCTACATTCCCACGAACGTGATTTCGATCACCGACGGGCAGATTTATCTGGAAGCGGATTTGTTCAACGCCGGCATCCGGCCTGCGATCAACGCGGGCATTTCGGTGAGCCGCGTGGGCGGCAACGCGCAAATCAAGGCCATGCGGCAGGTGGCCGGAACATTGCGGCTGGACATGGCGCAGTATCGCGATTTGGCGGCGTTCGCGCAATTCGGCACCGAGCAGTTGGATAAAGCGACGCAGGCGCAGCTGGCGCGCGGGCAGCGGCTGGTGGAAGTGTTGAAGCAGGATCAGTATCAGCCGCTGACGGTGGAGCAACAGGTGTTGATCATCTATGCGGCTTCGAACCGGTATTTGGACGACATCGACGTGCGCGAGGTTCGGCGTTTCGAGAAGGAACTGTATCCTTTCATCGAGACGAATTATCCCAACGTGATGAAAACGCTGCGTGAGAAAAAAGCGTTCGATGATGCTTTGCGTGCGGACGTAAAGACGGCGCTGGATGCGTTCAAAGAGACATTTGTAGCAAGCCTGGAAGCGGCGAAGGCGGCCCCGGCGGCTGATGCGGGCGGAGATGCGGCTGGCGCAGCTCCTGCTTCGGCGCAGGCGGAAAAGGCGCCGGCACACTAATCTCGATTTTTCATGCCTACACTTCTTGATTATCGGCGGCGGATTCGATCGGTAAAAAGCACGCAGCAAATCACGCGCGCGATGAAATTTGTTGCGGCGGCGAAATTGCGGCGAGCGCAGGAAGGCGTGTATGCCGCGCGTCCTTATGCGCGAGAGATCAAGCGCGTGCTGCGATCGGCGGCTGCGCGCATGGAAACGCCGGCGCATCCGCTGCTCGAGCGGCGGCCGGAAGAACGGATTCTGGTGGTGGTGCTGACGGGCGACCGCAGCCTGGCGGGTGCGTTCAATACAAACGTGCTGCGCCGGGCGATGGAATTTTTCCGCGAGTCCTCGCCGAAGAAAATCCAGGTGGCGGTTGTAGGGAAGAAGGGACGCGACACGCTTCGAAAGCGCGGATGGAAATTTGCGGCCGAGTATCTGGGCGTATCGAACCTGGTGGAATTTTCGAAGGCCAAGGAAATCGCGGCGAAAATGGCCGAAATGTATGCGAACGAGGAAGTGGACGCGGTGTACGCGATCTACAATGAGTTCAAGAACGTGATGATTCAGAAGCTGACGGTGGAAAAGCTGCTGCCGATCGATCCCGCAGTACTCAAGGAAGGCAGCACGCAGAAGGGTGAGAGCCCGGACATTGTTCACGACGCGACGGACGATTCTTTGCCGAGAAAGCCGTCGCCAGATGGAACGGTGAATCTGGTGGATTACATTTACGAGCAGCCGGTAGCGGAATTGTTCGGCGGCCTTGTGCCGCGATACCTCGAGTCCGAGGTGTTTCGCATATTGCTCGAATCGGCAGCAGCAGAACATGCGGCGCGTATGACTGCAATGGATTCGGCGACGAGGAATGCGCGAGAGTTGATCGACAAGTTGACGCTCCAGATGAACAAGATTCGGCAGGCGGGAATCACGAAGGAATTGATTGAGATTGTGAGCGGCGCCACTTCGGCAATGTCGTAGAGGTAGCGCGCGGACGAGAATAAGGGGAAAAAGAAATGGCAACGGATAAAACGAAAATCGGGCACGTCGTCGAAGTGATCGGCCCCGTGGTGGACGTGCTGTTTCAGGAGCACCACCTGCCGGCGATCCATAGCGCGGTGCGGATTACGAGCGAGGGGTACAACGTCCCGGAGCCGCTCGATATCGTGGCGGAAGTCGAGCAGCATCTCGGCGAAGGGCGCGTGCGCTGCGTCGCGATGAAGCCGACGGAAGGACTGGTTCGCGGGATGAAAGCGGAAGATCTGGGCGAGCCGATTACGGTGCCGGTGGGCCGGGCGACGCTGGGGCGCGTGTTGAACGTGTTGGGCGAGCCGGTAGACAGCCTGGGTCCTGTGAAGTCCGAAAAGCGATATCCGATTCACCGGCCGGCTCCGTCGCTGGAAGATCAATCGACCACGCTCGAAATGTTCGAGACCGGAATCAAGGTGGTGGACCTGATCGAGCCGTACCTGAAGGGCGGAAAGATCGGGCTCTTCGGCGGCGCGGGTGTGGGCAAGACGGTGCTGATTCAGGAATTGATTCACAACGTGGCGATGAAGCACGGCGGCGTGTCGGTGTTTGCAGGAGTGGGCGAGCGGACGCGCGAGGGCAACGACCTGTGGCTCGAAATGCAGGAATCGGGCGTCGTGGTGCCGGGGAATTCGGAGAAGTCACGTTGCGCGCTGATTTACGGGCAGATGACGGAACCGCCCGGCGCTCGTCTGCGCGTGGGATTGACTGGATTGACGGTGGCGGAATATTTCCGCGATGAAGAACACCTCGACGTCCTGCTCTTCATCGACAATATTTTCCGATTCGTGCAGGCGGGGTCGGAGGTATCGGCGTTGCTGGGCCGCATGCCTTCCGCCGTGGGATACCAGCCGAACCTGAACACCGAAATCGGCGAGCTGCAGGAGCGCATTACTTCGACGAAGCATGGATCGATCACGTCCGTGCAGGCGATTTACGTGCCGGCGGACGACTACACCGATCCGGCGCCGGCCGCGACGTTCGCGCATCTGGACGCGACGACGAACCTCAGCCGCCAGATCGTGGAACGCGGAATCTACCCGGCAGTCGATCCGCTGGCGAGTTTCTCGCGCATTTTGGATCCGCGCACCGTGGGACAGGAACATTACACGGTGGCGCGGTCAGTGAAGTCCGTGCTGCAGCGGTACCGCGAGCTGCAGGACATCATCGCGATTCTGGGAATCGAGGAATTGTCCGACGACGACAAGCAGACCGTGGCGCGCGCGCGAAAAATCGAAAAATTCTTGTCGCAGCCGATGTTCGTCGCCGAGCAGTTCACGGGCCTCGCCGGAAAATACGTGAAAATCGAAGACACCGTGCGCGGCTTCAAGGAAATCGTCGAGGGCAAGCACGATGATCTGCCCGAGCAGGCTTTCTACATGGTGGGCGGAATCGAAGAAGTGCGCGAGAAAGCGGAGAAGATGGCGGCCGTCGCTTAGTCGCAGCGGCGCGGCGTGGTCTGCCGCGCACGGGGAAAATGCTACCGGAAAAAATCGAACTCGAAGTGGTGACGCCCCAGCGGCACGTTCTCGACGAGACGGTGGAGTCGATCGAGATGCCGGGGAAAGACGGCTACCTGGGAATTCTGCCCGGGCACGCGCCGCTTTTGACCGAGCTGGGCGTGGGGATTTTGACGTACCACAAGGGCGCGGAAATCCGGCGGCTGACGGTGGTGAACGGCTACGCCGAAGTGCTGCCCGATCGTGTGATCGTGCTGGCGGAACTTTCCGAGCGCGCGGAAGAAATCGACGTGCAGAGGGCGCGGACGGCGGCGGAACGCGCGCAAGCGGTGCTGGCGAAAGCGGCGGGCTCGCCCGAGGCGGATTGGCAGAGCGCGTCGGCCGCGCTCGAGCGCGCCCAGGTGCGCGTGGACGCAGCCTCGAAACGATAGATTCCTCGGCAGTTGACACCTATCGCACAGCGAATCGCGCCGCCTTCCGCCGCATCCAATCGGTGTGGTACAAAGATAGGCTTAGATGGCTGATATCACCGTTTATTCCACTTCCTGGTGCTGCGATTGCCGGCGAGCGAAGCAGTTTCTGCGCGAGCGCGGAATTGCCTTCAAGGAAGTCAATATCGACGACAAGCCGGAGATGGAAGAGAAAATCATCCGCGCCAACAACGGCTTGCGAAAAGTTCCTACGCTTGAAATCGACGGGCATTATTTTTCGTGCAGCCCGTTCGATCCCTACCGGCTCGCTGAAGAATTGAAAATTCCACTGAATAAGTAACGAATGTTGCAGGTGTTGAACGCTGAGATCCTTCAGGCATCCTGGCCGGATGCCTTCAGGATGACGGCTGCTTCTTTTTTGGCGACTTCTACGAGAGGCCTGCGCCGCGCGTCATCACACCAGCCAGGTGAAGATCGGGATGCAGCACAACGATGTCTGCGTCGGCGCCGATGGCGATTACGCCTTTCTTGCCGCCGAGGCCGAGGCGCCGCGCTGGCAGAAGTGTGGCCATGCGGACGGCGTCGATCAGCGGAACGCCGAGAGCGACAATATGCTGGAGGGCGCGGTCGAGCGTAAGCGTGCTGCCTGCGAGCTTGCCTTCCGAATTGCGAACCACGCCGCCGGTGACGTTCACCTCGAAGTTACCTAGGCGGTAGCTACCGTCGCGCATTCCCGTGGCGGAGGTGCCATCGCTCACCAGCACAACGCCTTCGAGCCCCTTCGCGCGCAGCAGAATCTCCACGGCCGGTGAATCCACGTGATGGCCGTCGGCGATTAGCTCGGCCATCACGGCGGGGTTTGTGAGCACGGCGCCGACGACGCCCGTATCGCGATGCGAAAAGGGACGCATGGCGTTGAATATGTGAGCGGCATGCGACACGCCGCGATCGATCGCAGCCGTGGCCTGCTCGTACGTCGCGTCCGTGTGGCCCATGGATGCGACAATCCCCTTTGCGACGGCGCGCTCCACAAGTTCGAGTGCGCCGGGCAGCTCCGGCGCAAGCGTGATAATTCGAATCAGACCATCGGCAGCGGCGACAAATTCGTCGAAAAGCTCTTTGGAGGGCGGCGCGATCGCATCGAGCGGATGAACGCCGCGGCGAGCCGGGCTGATGAATGGCCCTTCGAGATGAATGCCCAGAACTTCGGCGGCGAATCGCGGTTCCGTATTGCGCGGGCTGCGAATGTAGCGGGCAATTCCTTTCAGGCTCTTGCAGGTTTCTTCCGTGGGCGCGGTAACGGTGGTGGCGACGAGAGAGGTGGTCCCGCGGCGCGCGACCGTGGACGCGACTTTGGCAATGGCCTCCGCGACGCCTTCCATCACGTCGTGGCCGCCCGCGCCGTGAATGTGCACGTCCACAAATCCGGGGACGACGATCTTGTCGCCGGCCGCAAAATGCTCGGCGTCGGGAGGGACGCGGACTTCGTCGCGATGGCCGATCTGGGTGATCTTGCCGTCTTCGACGACGATTACGCTGTCGAGAATTTCCTCGTGCGGCGTGAGGATGCGGCTGGCATAAATCGCGGTCGCGGCCATGGTTCGATGCTACCCGAACTGCGAGCGAAAAACACAGCCGAGCCTTGCATCCTTTTCCTTCTCCGCTACAATCGTTGTGGCCGAAATTCGGAGGAAACGGAATGGCATATGACAAGCGTTACGTGGCGCAGAAACGCCAGCGCCGCCGCAGGAAGACCGCGAAAGCCAAGATGCATCTGTACGAGCAGGGAAAGCTCCCGCACGACAAGCTGCCCGCCCTCGCCAAGAAGTTCCTGAGCCGCAAACAGCGCGCGCTGAAAAGAGCCGAATAAAACAAAAAGGGGCGCCCTCGTGGACGCCCCTCGGGGAGATGAGCCGCGCCCGCCAGCGCGCGGCTCGCGTTGTTGCCGTCTCTTAGTTTCCGGAAGCCTGCGCGTGGGCCGACGTGGCTGACTTCGGCACGCTCAGGTAACCGACGATCTTATCCTTGCCAACGGAGTTTACGGTCAGCTCCATCGGTGCACGAGTGCCGCGCGTGAAGAAGTAGATAGGCTCGTTCACCGAGCGGTTCTTCTTCTCGTAGCGGGCATCGTCCACGTACATCGCGATCGTGTAGATGTTCTTCTTGGTGTTGACGCCGCGGAGCTCGACCATCAGGTCGCCCACCTTCTGGCGCTGATTCTTCTTGTCGATGGTGAACTCGTAGTAGTCGCGTTCGCCAAGACGGCGGAGCTCTTCCACTTCGTCGTGGTTCTTCGCGATCAGAGTGCCGAATTCACCGCGGGTGAGATTCAAGCTGTTCTTGGTGGCGTCGAGATCGCCCTTCACGCCGTTGACGTCGGTGCCGAGCTTGTTCACGTCATCGACGGTGGCCTTGGTGGCGAGCTGGCCATTGACGTTGTTCTCGAGGTCCGCGAGCTGCTTGGCGTCTTCTTCCTTGATCTTCTTGGCTTGCAAGCGGGCTCTCGAAAGCTCGCCTTGGGTGAGCTTCATCTTATCGGTGACCACGCTCAACTCGCCCTGGAGTTGCGCGTTGGTGTCCTCAGCCTTTGCGAGCCGCTGCGACAGCACGTCTTGCTGCTGCTTTTCCTGCTGCTGCGCGGTCGTGAGGTTCTGCGCGAGCTCCTTGGAGCGCGTGGAAGCGGTCCAGCCCGTGCCCAATGCCGCCAGCGATACCACGGCCAGCGCAACGATGATAATGCCCATCCAGCGCGGCGCTGCAGCCTCGGTCGCTACGTATTCCTGCTTTCCGTCGATACTCATACTCTTTTTTCCTCCGTGAACGCCCTTGCGGGGATGAGAAAGAGCAAGAGGAGAGCCAATCGGCGTGGGGCGCGGCCTGTATCCGTATCTAATTGAAAAAAAGGCACTTGAAATGGAATTGGCGATGACCAAAAAGTGGCGAGAGGCGGCTCGGGCCTGCAATTTTTACAGTACTTCAACGATTTCTTCGTGGTAGGGGATACACAGCCATTGGGATCGGCTAAAGGGCGAAAATGGCTTCTCCCGCCTGCCGAAACGCCTGCTAGGGAATGTGGCGTCCGTCGAGCCTAGCGCGTCACGGTCATTGCGCGCAGCTGGGCGATTCGATCGGCGAGCGGCGGATGAGTGCTGAAGAGGCTCGAGAAAACCTGTCCCGCCGAAAACGGCGCAACAATCATCAACGCCGACGTGGTGGGCGGAACATCCATCGGGATGCGCTGATTGTAGGCGCCGAGTTTTTCGAGCGCGCGGATCAAGCCGTAAGGATGGCCAATCATTCTTGCGCCGGAGGCGTCCGCCTGATATTCGCGCTGCCGCGAAATTCCCATCTGCAGCATCAACGCCGCCAATGGCGCGAGAATCAGCATCAGAAGACCCGTGAGCCCGCTGCCGCGTTCGCGGTCACTGCCGCCGCCACCGAACCAGAATCCCATGCGCGCCACCCAGGTGATGGCGCCGGCGACCGTCGCGGCAATGGAGGAAGTGAGGATGTCGTAGTTGCGGACGTGCGAAAGCTCGTGCGCGATCACGCCTTCGAGTTCTTCGTCGTCCATCAATTCAAGCAAGCCCTGCGTGACGGCGACGGACGCGTGGCTGGGATTGCGGCCGGTGGCGAAGGCGTTCGGCGCGGGCTGCGGAATCAGATACATCTTCGGCATCGGCAGATTGGATTTCGCGGCGAGCCGCTCCATTACTTCGTAGAGGCGCGGCGCTTCTTCTTTGCTGATCGGTTGCGCGCCGCTCGACATCAGGGCGATTTTGTCCGAGAAAAAATACGCCGTGCCGTTCATCAGAATGGCGAAGACCAGTGCCAACGTCATGCCGCGCTCGCCGCCGAACGCAGCGCCAAGGAAAAGCAGTAACAATGTGAGGCCCGTGAGTAGGAATGCCGTCTTAAGAGTTTTCATTTGCCTATCCCCGGAACGCCGCTTTAGGCAGCGCCCGCCTTTGCCGCTTCCCGCGTAAATTTCATTTCATCGCTTCTCGCGCCGGCGTCAACCAACACCGTATCGCCCGCGCCGACTTCGCCATCGAGCAGCTTCAGCGCGAGCGGATCCTGAATCAGCCGCTGAATGGCGCGCTTCATCGGACGGGCGCCGTAGGCGGGATCGAAGCCCTCGCGGAAAAGCAGCATCTTCGCCGCAGGCGTAAGCTGTAGCGTGATTTTGCGGTCCGCGAGCAGTTTCAACACATGGCGCATCTGCAGCTCGATGATGTGCTCGATCTGGTCTTTGCCCAGAGGCTGGAACATCACGATGTCGTCGATGCGATTCAGAAACTCGGGGCGGAAAAGTTCGCGCAGCGCCGCCATCGCCTGTTCGCGCGCCTTCTTCGGATCTTTTCCGGCAAGCTCGAAGATGGCGGCCGAGCCCACGTTCGAAGTCATGATGATCACCGTATTGCGAAAATCGACGGTGCGGCCTTTTCCGTCCGTGAGGCGGCCTTCGTCGAGAATCTGCAACAGAATATTGAATACATCGGGATGCGCTTTCTCGATTTCATCGAGCAGCACCACGGAATAGGGCCGGCGCCGCACCGCTTCCGTGAGCTGGCCGCCCTCTTCGTAGCCGACGTAGCCCGGAGGCGCGCCGATCATGCGCGCCACCGAGTGCTTTTCCATGTACTCGGACATGTCGATGCGGATGATGGCGCGCTCGTCGTCGAACAGAAATTCGGCGAGAGCGCGCGCGAGTTCGGTCTTACCGACGCCCGTGGGGCCGAGAAACAGGAACGAGCCGATCGGGCGGTTGGGATCGCTCAGGCCGGAGCGGCTGCGGCGAATCGCGTTGGCGACGGTGGCGAGAGGCGCGTCCTGGCCGACCACTCGCTGGCGCAGGCGCTCTTCCATGTGGATGAGCTTTTCAATCTCGCCTTCGAGGAGGCGGCCGACGGGTATGCCGGTCCATTTGCTGACGATTTTGGCGATTTCTTCTTCGCCCACTTCTTCCTTCAGCATCGGGTGATCTTTTTGCAGTTCGCCGAGGCGGTCCTGCGCGATCTTCAATTCTTTTTCGGCGGCGGAGAGCTTGCCGTAGCGAATCTCCGCCACTTTTGCGAGTTCGCCCGAGCGCTCGTAGCGCTGCTCTTCGGTCTTGAGCTGGTCGATTTGTTCTTTGATCTTGCGAATGCGCCCGATGGCGTCTTTTTCGGTTTGCCAGTGGGCTTTCAGAGTATTGGATTGCTCGCGCAACGTGCTCAGCTCTTTTTCGATTTGGCCGAGGCGTTCGCGCGAATGCGCGTCCGATTCCTTCTTCAGAGCTTGGCGCTCGATTTCGAGCTGCATGATGCGGCGCTCGATCTCGTCGATCTCGGCGGGAAGGGAATCGATTTCCATGCGGAGTCCGGCGGCGGCTTCATCGATCAGATCGATGGCTTTGTCCGGGAGGAAGCGGTCGGTGATATAGCGCTGCGAGAGCATGGCGGCGCCGACGATGGCCGCGTCCTTGATGCGGACACCGTGATGCACTTCGTAGCGCTCTTTCAGTCCGCGCAGAATCGCGATCGTGTCTTCCACCGAAGGCTCACCGACGAAAACGGGTTGGAAGCGGCGCTCGAGCGCCGGATCTTTTTCAATGTACTTGCGATATTCGTTGAGCGTGGTGGCTCCGATGGCACGCAACTCGCCCCGAGCGAGGGCTGGCTTCAGCATGTTGGAGGCGTCCATCGAGCCTTCCGCGGCGCCTGCGCCGACCAGGGTGTGCAACTCGTCGATAAAGAGAATTACCTGCCCGTCCGATTCGGTCACTTCTTTCAGGACGGCCTTCAACCGATCTTCGAACTCGCCGCGGTATTTTGCCCCGGCAACCAGAGCCGAAAGATCCAAAGTGACGATGCGCTTCGGGCGCAAAACTTCCGGTACGTCGCCGGAGACGATTCGCTGAGCCAGGCCCTCGACGATTGCCGTCTTGCCCACTCCGGGCTCGCCGATCAGTACCGGATTATTTTTCGTCCGGCGCGCGAGGATCTGCATCACCCGGCGAATCTCTTCATCACGTCCAATGACGGGATCGAGCTTGCCCCGCCGCGCCAGGTCGGTAAGGTCGCGGCCGTACTGTTCCAGCGCGCGATAGGTGGATTCTGGGTTCTGCGACGTCACCCGATGGCTGCCGCGAATCGTCGCCATCGCCTGCAGAATCGATTCGTGCGTTACGCCGTGCCGCGCCAGCAGCTCTCCCGCGGAATCGCGTTTTGCGGCCGCGATGCCCAGCAGGATGTGTTCGGTTGAAACGTACTCGTCTTTCAGCCGCTGCGCTTCCTCGAACGCGCGCTCGAGAACCTTGTTCGTTTCCGGGCTCAGATATTGCTCGGAGCCGCCGGAAACTTTCGGCAGGCGCTCGACCTGTTTTTCCGCCTCTCCCGCGAGTTGCGTCGGCGAGACGCCCAGCTTCTCAAGCAGGGGCGGCACCACGCCATCGCCCTGCGCAAGGAGTGCCCACAGGACGTGCAGCGGCTGCACCTGCTGCTGTCCGAAGCGGCCGGCCATTTCCTGGGCGGCCTGCATCGCCTCTTGGGCCTTAACGGTCAGTTTGTCGAATCTCGCCATAGCTGAATAATCTCACTTTTCATGGAGGCGCAAAAGGAACAGACCTGGAAATCAGTAGGAGCGCCTAGTTAGCATACGAGAATAATAAAATCTGCGTGGCTCATTGTCAAGTATTTTCCTGCGACCATTGAACTCCTAAATAACACAAATCGTGCTATAAGACCCTAACTATCAGGCATTTGAGGTAATGCGTCTCCGGCATCGTCAGAAGGATGGGGTGATCCTGGGACTGCGTTCGCCTATCAACCACCGCCACACTGCGCTTGGCGTCGATGGCCGCTTCAGCGAGAATCTGAAGAAACAGAGCTTCGGGGATGTGGTAGGAGCACGAGCAGGTGACGAGAAGCCCGCCGGGCTTGAGGAGCTTGAGGGCGCGAAGGTTGATTTCTTTGTAGCCCCGCTGAGCGGCCGGAACGCTGTCACGATTTCTCGCAAAGGCGGGCGGGTCCAGAATGACCATCTGGAATCGGCGGCCCACTTCGTCGTACTCCTTCAGGATGTCGAAGGAATTTCCCTCGCGAAAGGTGACATTTTCAATCGAATTGAGTTTCTGATTGCGGCGTGCGGCTTCGATGGCCGCCGGCGCCATGTCCGTCGCTTCCACGTGCTCGCAATGTCCGGCCACGGTGAGCGCAAACCCGCCCTGGTAGCTGAAGCAGTCGAGCACCTCTCCCGAAGCATACCGGCGAGCGGCCAGGTGATTTTCGCGCTGATCGAGGAAGGAACCGGTTTTTTGCCCCTTGCGCAAGTCATAGACGAACTGAATTCCGTTTTCCTTCGCCACGATTTCCTCGGGAATTTCGCCGTGCAGCACGCCGACACTCTGCTCGAGCCCTTCGAGCAATCGGACTCGCGGATCGTTGCGCTCCAGCACGCCCTGGGGCGAAAAAAGTTCCACCAGGATTTGAACGAAGAGATCCTTTAGCCGGTCGGTCGATTGGCTGAGCGTCTGCAGCACGCAGTAATCGCCGTAGCGATCGACCACCAGCGAAGGCAGCAGGTCGGCTTCGCCGTAAACCAGCCGAAAGGCGTCGGTATTTTCGACGACGATCTTGCGATACGCCGCCGCATGGCGAATCCGTTCGGTGAAGAACGAGCGGTCAATCGGCACGTCTTCGCGCGTAAGCAACCGAATCGCGATCTGCGATTTGTCGCTGTAGAATGCGCGGCCCTGAAAGCGCCCGCGTTCGTCGGTCAGGCGGACCACCGCTCCGGCCTCCGCCTGCGCGCTGCGAACGTCGCTGCGATACACCCACAGGTGTCCCGAGCGTAGCCGCTCGATTCCGCGAGCCCCGATGACAACCGAGCCTTCCATCCAAACGCTCCCGCCGCGATGATTCCTGAGCGCATCCGTTCTCGCATCGCAAGCGAATCAATTCGGCGCGCGGTTCGCTACAATGCTTCCCGCGAGACGCTGATGAATTTGAGTGATTTCGATTACGAACTTCCGGCGGAAAGTATAGCGCAGTGGCCGCCCGCCCAACGCGACGCTTCGCGAATGCTTCTCGTCGATCGCGCCACCGGAGCGTGGCAGGATCGCCAATTTCGCGAGCTCCCCGATCTGCTTCGCGGCGATGAGCTTGTAGTGCTGAACGATGCGCGCGTGCTCCCCGCCCGGCTTTTTGGACGCCGCGCCGGCCTGCGAGCCGAGCCGCCGGGCGCGAACAATCCCGTGCGGCCGGAATATCTCACGTCGCCGATCGAAGTGCTGCTTGTGCGCCAGCTCGCGCCGGACACCTGGGAGTCGCTCGTGCGCCCGGGCCGCAAGATTCCAGTCGGCGAACGGATCCTATTCGGCGATGGCGAGCTCGAAGCACATGTGGAAGCTCGCGGCGAATACGGCCTGCGCGTCTTGCGCTTCACGTCGAAGAACACGCTGCACGAAATGCTCCACCGCATCGGCCACATCCCCTTGCCGCCGTATATCAAACGCGCCGATGAGCCGCTCGACCGCGAGCGTTACCAGACCGTCTATGCCGAGCAGGGAAGCGCCGTCGCAGCGCCCACCGCGGGCCTGCACTTCACGCCCGAAATTCTGCAATCGCTGCGAAAGCGCGGGATCGAAATCGCGAAGATCACGCTCGACGTCGGCCTCGGGACCTTCGAGCCGATTCACACGGAAAATCTCGAGGACCACAAGATTCACGTGGAGTCGTACGAGATTCCCGCAGCCACAGCCGAAGCCGTCGCGCGAGCGAAGCGCGAGGGCCGTCCGGTGCTCGCCATCGGCACTACGGTCGTCCGCGCCCTCGAAGACGGAGCGGAAAAAGCGCTGGAGCGCGGAACGCATGCCTCAACCATCGTTGCCGCCGGCAGGTTCGATGCGAATATCTTCCTGGTACCCGGAAAGCCCTTCCGCGTAGTCGATCAGCTGCTCACGAATTTCCACTTGCCGCGCTCGAGCTTGCTGGCGCTGGTTGCAGCATTCGCGGGGCTCGCGCACACACTCAGCGCCTATCGCCATGCAGTCGATTCAGGCTATCGCTTCTACAGTTACGGCGATTGTATGCTGATTCGTTAACGACCGATCGCCCTCCGCCGTTGGGCGCGGAGATTCGTGCAACCCGGCGCAGGTTCGTCTATAATCCGCAACCTGCCCACCGGGGGCCTGTGAAATGCGCCATCTCATCCTGAGTGACATCCACGCCAACGTGACGGCGCTCGACACCGCTCTCGCTGCCGCCAAGGGCAAATGGGACAAAGCGGTTTGCCTCGGCGATGTGGTCGGCTACGGACCCGACCCCAACGAAGTCATCGACCGCATCCGCGAACTGGACGCGATCACGATCCGCGGGAATCACGACAAAGCGGGCAGCGGCCTCGCCAATGCCGAGGATTTCAATCCCGTTGCGCGCAACGCCGCTCTCTGGACGCGCGACCAATTGCGCCCTGAACTCCGCGAGTACCTCGAAAAGCTTCCCACCGGCCCGGAAACCGTGGACGGATTTACGATCGTTCACGGCGCCTCGCGCGACGAGGACGAATACGTGTTCGCTCCCGCGCAGGCCCTCGATGGCCTCATCGAAGCCGCCACGCCCGTCACCTTCTTCGGCCACACGCATCTCCAGGGTGGTTTTTCGCTACGCCAGGACGACGACAAGGTGATCGCGCTTCATTTCAAGCCCGGCGGTGAGAATCAATTCACGCCGCTTACGATTGAAGACGGCGCCACCTATCTGCTGAATCCTGGCTCCATCGGCCAGCCGCGCGACGGCGATACGCGCGCCGCTTTCTGCATCGCGGATCTCGACAAGAAAATCGTCGAATTCTGGCGCGTGCCCTACGACATCGAAGCCGTGCAAAAACGAATGGCCGCGGCGGGTCTTCCGGAGCCGCTAATTCTGCGGCTGCAATTCGGCCGGTAAGGCGCGACCCTTCGATGTCACCCGAAGAAACCCCCGAAATCCAGGAGCCGCGCAGCCAATTTCCCATCGCGTTTGCCGCGGGAGCCATTGTCGTTCTGCTGATTCTGGGAGGAGTTGTATTGCTGTCGCGCGGTTCGCACCCGGCCGGGCAGGTAGCGGCGGTGAAGCTGCCTTACGGCGCCGCCGAACAGACGTACGCCGAGCACGTTCACTTCAAAGACATTCAGATGGCGAAGGCCAATAATTTCCTGAACCAGGAATTCACCTACGTGGCGGGAACCCTTTCGAACGACGGAGCGCGAACGATCCGCGCTCTGGAAGTGACCGTGGAATTTCACGATCCGTTCAATCAGGTGATCCTCCGCGAGGCCGAGCAGCTCGTCGGCGCGAAGGATCAGCCGCTCGGCGGAGGCCAGCGGCGCGATTTCCAAGTTACGCTCGAACATGTTCCCGTGGAATGGAATCAGCAGTATCCTTCCATACGGGTGACAGGCCTGATTCTGGGCGAGTGAAGCCCATCCTCCTTTCAGCTAAAAACTGGCGTGCTGGTGGTTGGCGTGACCGATTGGGCAGAGCTCGATCGCGCGTTGAGCGAATTCGTTCGCTCAGGCTGCGTCGAGGTTCGCGAAGACGGCGAATGGCTGGCTGAACTCGCGAGCCTGCAGTACGAGCTGCGCTATTCGGGAAAGGATCCGCTCGTTCATCTTTGGTCGGATGAGAAGAATCTCACTCGCCGTGTGTTACGTGTAAAAGAGCAGACCGCCGTGCGAATCCTGCTCGAAGTGCAGCGATTCGGACGCGCGAAACCAGGCCGGCTCGAATTTCTGCGGAGGGACTCACCGCGCACGCCCGGGCGGATTACGCGCGAGCAGTTTCGCGCGCGCTTCGAGCGCGTACTCGCCGAGCGTTTTCCCGATGCCCATCTTGATGCCGCCACGGCTGCGCCCGATCTGGAGCACTCGTTCTCGAGGATGTATGTTCGCGGGCGAATGCGCCAAGGCGAGCGGGAGTGGGCGTTCCTTGCTGCCTCACCATCCGAAAATGGCTTGGCCATCGAGGGCATGCTTGCGTTTGGTCTTCTGTGGCTCGATTGGACGCGCGGCCATGCGGAGAAGCGCGCGATCGAAGCTCTGCGCTTGTTCGTGCCCGAAGGCGCCAGCCGGGTCTTGCGCGAACGCCTCCTCGCGCTATCGAGCGCGGCGCGCGCGGAAATCTACGAGTTCAGCGAAGCAGGCTCGCGCATGAAATTCGTGGACGCAGCGGACGCTGGAAATCTGGAAAGCGTCCTCGTTCCGCGGCGGGATGTGGAATCGACGCTCGCCGCCGCTCGCGAGTCATTCGCGCGAGCCCGCGCATCGGTTCCGGAAATGGCGGAAGCTATCGAAACGCGGATACCGGCAAGAGGGCAAGAGGCCGTTTTCAGCTTTCGCGGTCTTGAATTCGCGCGCTGGACGCGGGAGGGAATGCTTTTCGGTCTCGGCGACGCTCGCGAAAAACTGACGACTGCGAAGCAGGTTGAGTTTGAGAGATTGATGCACCAGCTGCCTCTGCACCGCAGCTCGCTGGCCGAAGATACGAAACACTACCTCTACCGCGCGGCTCCCGAGCGCTGGCTCGAAACGCTCGTGCTCGAAGATCCCTCGCGGGTCGATGCGCAGCTGAATCCCGAATTTCTGTACTCACAAGTCCCGGCGCTGGCCGCCGGGGATCGGGGAATACTCGATCTTCTCGGCGTGACGCGGCGCGGTCGGCTGGTGGTGATCGAATTGAAAGCTTCCGAGGATATTCAAATGCCGATGCAGGCCGTGGACTACTGGCTGCGAGTGCGCCGGCACCAGCGCGAAGGCGATTTTCAGCGTTTTGGGTATTTCAACGGAATCGACCTGGATCCCAAGCCGCCGCTCGTCTGGCTGGTCGCACCGGGCTTGCGGTTCCACCCCGCAACCGAAACGCTGCTGAAATACCTCTCACCCGAAATTCAAATCACGCGCATCGGCGTAAACGAAAACTGGCGGCGCGGCGTGAAAGTCGTTTTCCGGCAATGAGTTCTTCTCGGGGGCAAAAAAGAAGGGAAGCGGTCCGGATTTGATCCGGTGCCACTTCCCGGGGTGTGTCCTAGAAGTGATTTGATTAATTAGACGGCGGCACTCCGCAAAAGGTTGCCGCGAAAAATAAAAATCAGTAGAAGAGGTATTTGCGCCACTTCTCGTCACGGTGGCCGATCAAGCGCATCAATTGCCGCGATGTGTGCAGCGTAAAGGGCCGCGGACGCCGCTGCAACTTTATGCCCGCTTCTTCCGGCGTGCGGTCGCCTTTGTTGTTGTTGCAGGAGTAGCAGCAGGCCACCAGATTTTCCCACGACGAGCGGCCGCCCCGCGAGCGGGGCATCACGTGGTCGAGCGTCAACTCCGCAGCAGGGAACGCGCTCCCGCAGAACTGGCATGTATTGCGATCGCGCAGCAAAATATTCTTGCGCGAAAGAGCCCGGCTCTGCTGCGGGATGTGGCGATACGTCAGCAGCCGGATCACCGACGGCACCTGGATCGCCTTCGATGTGGAGTGCACTTCGGTGTGATTGGTTTCTTCCGCCTGCGCCACGCCCTTCAGCATCAGAACCAGCGCGCGGCGAACCGCCGTCACGTTGATGGGCTCAAAGGTCGCATTCAGCACCAGAACGGGCGCTTGCATCAGCGAAGGGCGCTTGGCTGCGGGAAGTTGCGACTTGGCCGCACCGGCACCGGCCGCAGTCTTCGCGAGGCCCAGATTGGGCCGCGGACGTAAGACGTTCTTAAGCCGGTTTTCCATCGGCACCGCCTTTGCGTCGCTCGACGATATTCCCTACTGCTAAGGATGCTCGCCGCACCCTGCTGGTTTCACGCGCCTGGCATCTTTGTCGGCTGCTGCTTGGAAGCCGTGAGCGACGAGCCTGGAACGACCCGCGCGACCGTAAGTCCGATGACGGTTGCTGCCCCGGCCTTCTTCAGCGCTCGGGAACAGGCATCCAGCGTCGCGCCAGTCGTCAATACATCATCTACCAGCAAGATGCGCAGCTTGTCAACTCGCGCCCCGTGGCGGGTCGCGTAGGCGCCACGTACGGACTTCCAGTGCTCGCTGCGGGAGAGCACCAGCTGAGCCGGGCGAGGCTTGGTGCGCACCAAGAGGTACGAACCGACCTTCAGGCCCAGGTGCCGGGCGAGCGGGCGCGCGATTAGCTCCGCCTGGTTGTAGCCGCGCTCGCGTCTCCGGTCGGGATGAAGTGGAACGGGAACCACCACGTCGGCGCGAAAATCTTCGCCGGCAGCTTGCACGAGTTCCGCGAGCCTCTCAGAGAACCAGTTCCCCAGGCTTGTGACTTCTTCGTATTTGAGCAGCACGATTGCGCCTGCTAGCGCGTCGTTGTAGAGCGCGAAGCTGCGCGCGCGGTCGAACGCGTAGAAATTCGAGCGGCAGAGCCGGCAAAGGCCAGGCGCCGACGGAACCTGCGGAGCCAATTCGAACGGACGGCCGCAAATCCCGCAGATCGGGGCAGAGATCGGCGCAATCGACGCGAAGCACGCGGCGCAGATCGGAATCCGGCTCGCATCCGTGAGCGTGGCTCCGCAAATCCGGCAGGGTGCAGGCAAAAGCACGGACACAAGCGCGTCGAATGCGGCTCGGAAGATCACAATTCGGCTACGTAGCAGATAGGGGAGTGGGGAAACGCTACTCCAAAAGGGTCAGCAAGGGAAGCAAATTGGAATGCCCGAGTCTTTCGTAGCGCCGGGCTTTAGCCCGGCAGGGGTTGACGTGGAAGTTGACGTGAAAATTCGCGATCGCGAGGTAAGGTCACCCGATCTCGCAGTAGGGGCACGGCATGCCGTGCCCTCTCGCGCTAAAGCCTCCCGACTTCGTAGCGCCGGCTTCCAGCCGGCTCTTCTGTCTTTTGCTTTGATGGAATGTCGATGATCGAACGCGGACCGGAGGCAAGCGGAAATTGAAACGATGAAACCGGGGCTTACAGCAGCCCCTGCTCCATTTTTTCCTGGCAGGTGATGCAGTAGCGCGTCCACGGCACCGCTTCGAGCCGCTTTTGCTGAAGCTCCTCATGGCAGGAGATACATTCACCGAAGCCGTCGTCCTTGTTGATGCGGGCGAGGGCGTCATCCACCAGCTGAAGCAGCGAACGGTCGTTGTGCGTTTGGCCGAAGAGAAATTCCTTGGTGTAGGAGTTGGCGGCCTTGTCGGCGAGATCCACCGTCGGATCTTCGTCTGCTTCGCGGCCTTCCTGCTCGGTGCGGGCAATGCCGCGCACGAGCTCCTCGCGGCGCGCCACCAGTTTCTTCTTGTAGTAGTCGAGTCGCTTTTTGTCCATTGTTTGGTCCCATGGCGAGGCCCAATGCCTCACCCAAAGCCGGCAAGTTTACCGGCACCCTCCCACGTTGTCAATTGAGCTACTACCTGAGAGCGGAGAGGTTGGATGCTGTAGGTGCGGGGAAAGATGCAGAACGGCAGGGCGGCCGGTGGCGCGGCGCTCGCGTCGGATTACGGCGAGCGCCGCGGCAAGTGCTGATTTAAGCAGTTGATTCCGTTCTCGCAGGAAAGAGGAAGTGAATCGCGATCGCCCAAATAATCAGGATCGCAAACACCAGGTAACTTCCCTCCGGCCCCACGCTTCCGCCGGAAAGCCAGTTCGGTCCGTGCGGCGAGGAATTTAGAAAATGCCCTTTCGCCAGCAGGCCGCTATCGGGCGTCCCGTAGAAGTACGTCTCACCCCAATCCCAGGACGCATGCATCCCGATGGGAACCCAAAGATTGCCGGTGCGATACAACGCAAACGCCGCCACCAGGCCGAACGATCCCGCCATGATTCCGCCCAGTATCTTCTCGCCGGGATTGTTCAGGTGAATCGCGCCGAACGCAATCGATAGGAGGATTGCCGCGGGCCAAAATCCGATGCCCGATCCGAGAGTGAACTGAAAGTAGCCTCGAAAGGAAAGCTCTTCAGCGATGCCGACCAGGATGAATCCGAAGAAATAAATCGCGCCGTATTTCCATGCTGCCGCGCCGCCCACCGCCACGCCATCTAAGGAAAATCCGTGCAGCGCCGCCATCATCGCCAGCAGCAGCGAGAGCATCACGAAGCCGAGCGGCACTCCCTGCCAGAACCGTTTCCCGAGCGCTTCCTTCATTGGCATTCCATACGCGCCGAACGGCCGCCTTTCGATCAGCGTCATGACGCAGCACGCCGCCACGAGCAAGACCACGCCCAACCCCTCTCTCACGATGAGTCCGGCGGGCGTAAACTCTGCCGGATTCTGCGCTTTCAGGTAATCACGCAGCGGTGGGATATGGCGTATCGTGAAGTTCAAACCCTTTCCCAACAGGAAGAAGACGACCACAAAAATCAGCAGCCGCCATCCGGCTCGAAGCCCGTTCGGCCCGAGAAAAACCATTCGGAAGCCGCTCGCACCGCTGGACGCAGGCGCCAGAGGAGTTCCCGTTGGCTGCTCCAGCGATCCAGCCGTGCTGTATTCTTCCGCCATACTCAAATTCCTCCTCACTGTTTGCACTTCGTCCACACTTCAAGGAACTCGTTGCGCCAGACAATATCTCTAATCACGTCCCGTCAGAAAGCTATTTCTCTAGTGCGCCGTTGCGCCCTTGTTTGCAGGGTATGCCCAATTGAACGCCACGAACACGATCGCGAAGACGACGAAATCCATCACGCTGCCTTCCGGCCCGATCGTTCCGCCCGTTAGCCACCTCGGCCCGTGAAACGTGGAATTCAGCAAATGGCCTTGTGCGAGCAATCCGCTATCCGGAGTCGAATAAATGAACGTCTCGGCATAGTCCGTCGCCGCGTGAAATCCGACGATGAACCACAAATTCCCCGTACGCCGCAGCACGAAGCACCCGAAAATCCCGAACACAAATACAGACAGCGCCCCAACCCACCCCACACCTTGATTGGAAAGGTGCACCGCGCCAAACGCCGCCGAAAGCAGGAAAGCCGCCGGCCAAAATCCGATCCCTGAGCCCAGCGTGAATTGCGCATATCCGCGAAAGAAGAACTCCTCGAACAACCCCACCAGCACAAACCCGATCGCCCACAGCACCGCGTACTTCACCAGCTCCGTCCCCGCAAGTGCCAGCGTCCCAAACGAAAATCCGCCAAACGCGAAGATCGCCAGCATCTCCACAGTCTCGAACGCCAGCCCCCACAGCACTCCCTGCCAGAACAATTTCCCGAACGCGTTCTCCAACGGAATTCCGTACGCTCCAAACGGCCGCTTCTCCATGCGGCTCATCACCCCGGCCGCGAGCAACACAACGATCAGCACGGCGCTCTCAAAAACCAGCTCGAAGTACGGCGATAGCAAACCGCCGACTTGCGCTTGCTTGAAAAGTTCCGTCGTCCCCGGAATCAGCCGCAAACCGCGCTGTACAATCACGTACTGAAGTGAGACGCCTATCAGGAGGAACATCGCGAGCCGCCAACCGGCCCGTATGCCGTTCGGCCCCATGAAGACCATGCGAAATCCGCCGCCTCCGCCGGCAGCCGGCGCCGGCTCGGGAGCAGGTAGTATTGAATCAGGAGCAGCTGGGTCGATGCTCATACTCTCCTCACCTCCTTCATACGGTTGAACTTGGGTATTAGTTGCGTCCCGCCCGCACATTTCTTGAGGCAATTGGAATCCGTTACCGCATCAGACGTCCCTGCTCCCGATTCGGTAGCTATCCCACCCAGGCCCGCCCAGCCTCTGGCGCCCTCGCACCAGGCCCACCAGCTGCGCGCCGCAGTTGCGGCATCCCGTAGCGGCTGCTAAAATCGTTCGTCTGCGCGCCTGGAAGAGCCGCATTCGTCACCACCCTTCCATGCATCGACCCGTGCATCGACTAGGTCCGGCAGAATCACCAACCGAAGGGGAGAACACGTTTGGCCAAATATGATCTCGTGATCATCGGCAGCGGACCGGGCGGCTACGTCGCCGCGATTCGCGCCGCGCAGTGGGGACTGAAAACCGTCGTCGTCGAGAAAGATCCTTTCCTCGGCGGCACCTGCCTTCACGTCGGCTGCATCCCCACCAAAGTTTTCCTGCACCACGCCGACATCTACGACCACTTCAAGCGCGCCGAAGAGTTCGGCTTCGAAGTGAAAGACGTGAAAATCAATTGGCCCGCGATCCTCGCGCGCAAAGACAAAATCGTAAAGAAACACGCCGGCGGCATCGGCGCCCTCTTCAAGAAAAACAAAGTCGAATCCATCACCGGCTGGGGACGCATCGCCGGTCCCGGCCGCGTCTCCGTCGAAAAAGACGGCAAGACCACCGAAATCGAAACCACTTACACGATGCTCGCCACGGGCTCCGAAGCCCGCTCGCTTCCCGGCGTTGAAATCGACGGCAAGATCGTCCTCACCAATCGCGAAATTCTCGGCCTGCAGGAAATTCCCAAGTCCATGATCGTCGTCGGCTGTGGCGCCGTCGGCGTCGAATTCGCTTCCATTTTCAAAACGTTTGGCACCGACGTCACGCTCCTCGAAGCCCTCCCGCGCGTCGTTCCCCTCGAGGACGAAGAAATTTCCGCCGAGCTTCTGAAGATCCTCACCAAAAAAGGAATGAAGATCGAACTGGAAGCGAAAGTAGAATCGGTCAAAAAGGACGCCAAGGGCGCCACCGTCACCTACAAGGACAAAGCCGGCAAATCGCAAACAATCAGCGCCGAAAAAGTTCTCATCGCCGTCGGCCGCCGCCCGCTCACCGAAAATATCGGCATCGAGAAAACGAAAGCCAAGGTCGATCGCGGTTTCATTCAAACCGACGCCTTCCTGGAAACCGCCGAGCCGAAACTCTACGCCATCGGCGACATCGTCGCCGGCCTCCCCCAGCTCGCGCACGCCGCTTCGATGGAAGGCATCATCGCCGTCGGACGCATGGCCGGAAAAGAAATGCAGCCCTTCGATCGCAGGCGCTGCCCCAACGCCACCTACTGCGAGCCGCAGATCGGCTCGATCGGCTACACCGAAAAGCAGGCCCGCGAAGCCGGCTTCGACGTCAAGATCGGCAAGTTCCCGTTCCTCGGCAACAGCAAAGCCACGATTCTCGGCCAGCACGAAGGTTTCATCAAAGTCGTGGCTGAAGCGAAGTATGGCGAGATTCTCGGCGTTCACGCGATCGGCCCGCTGGCTACGGAAATTATCGCCGAGCCCGTAGCGGCACTGGGTCTGGAAGCCACGCTTGACGACATGGCCGCAACGATCCACGCTCACCCCACCGTCTGGGAAGCGATGGGCGATGCGTTCAATTCGGTGCGCGGCCTGACGATCAATTTCTAGCGTCGCATCACGCAGAGGGCGCATCACGTTGAGGGATAGTTTCGACACGCTTGTGAGTGAAACCGCAAAAAATTGCTGGGTCGTGGATCTGGGGCTCATCCCCTACGCTCTGGCTTGCGAATTGCAGCGCAAGCTCGTCAAAGCTCGCCAGGCGAATTCGATCCCCGACGTGCTGCTCCTGTGCGAGCACCCCCACGTCATCACCCTCGGCCGCAACGGCAAGCTCGAACATCTGCGCGTCGGCAATCAAGTCCTATCGCAACGCGGCGTCGAGTTTCACCCCACCGACCGCGGCGGCGACATCACCTATCACGGCCCCGGCCAGATCGTCGGCTATCCGATTCTGGATCTCGCCGGTTACCGCCGCGATATTCGCTGGTACGTCACTCAGCTCGAAGAAGTCATGATTCGCGCCACCGCGGGTTTCCGTATCAATGCCCGCCGCGTGGAAGGCAGGCACGGCATCTGGGTCAATTCTCCCGGCGGCCCTCCCACGCGCGCGGAAAAGCTCGCCGCGCTCGGCGTACACCTCAGCCGCTGGGTCACTTCCCACGGCTTCGCGTACAATGTCTCGACCGAACTGCGCTACTTCGACCTGATCGTTCCGTGCGGGATTTCCGATGCCCGTCCGACGTCGCTCGAACGCGCACTCGACCGCGCCGTCGAAATCGGCGAAGTGAAGCCTCGCCTCGTCGCGCATTTTGGCGATGTATTCGGCTGTGCCCTGAGGGTGCTGACGCGCCAGGAGCTCGCCGATCTCGCCGCCGGCGGACGCGAACGTCTCGCGGAAGCGGCCACGGCCGCGGTCTGAAATTCACGGCTCGCTCTCGTGCGGCCGCAAACGGAAAAAATCGAATGCATGTCGCCAACTTGGACAAGGGAACACGAATGAGCCCCGCAAAGCTCACACGCCAGCAATATCTCGACCTCTATTACTACATGCAGCTCAATCGCCAGCTCGAAGACCGCATGGTGCGCCTCTTCCGCCAGAACAAGATCGTCGGCGGCCTCTACTCCTCGCTCGGTCAGGAAGCCGTTTCCGTCGGCACCGCTTACGCCCTTGAGCCGAAAGACTGGCTCGCTCCGATGATCCGCAATATCGGCGCGCTCCTCGTGAAAGGTTTTCGGCCGCGCGACATCTTTACCCAGCATATGGCGAAATACACCTCGCCCACGCTCGGCAAGGATGGCACCAGCCACTTCGGCGACCTGAAAAATCGCCACACCGTTTCTCCGATATCAATGTTGGGCGATTTGATTCCGGTCATGACCGGCGTCGCCATGGCAGGCCGCTATCTCGGCCAGAATATCGTCGCGCTCACGTGGATTGGCGACGGCGGCTCCTCCACCGGCGCGTTCCACGAAGGTTTGAATTTCGCGGCCGCGCAGCGTGCTCCGTTCGTTCTCGTCGTCGAGAATAACCAGTGGGCCTATTCGACGCCCGTCGCGCGCCAGGTGCCGATCAAGAATCTCGCTGACCGCGCCGTCGCGTACGGCATCACCGCGAAGATCGTTGACGGCAATGATGTCGTCGCCGTGTACACCACCACGAAGGAAGCGGTCGATGAATGCCGCTCCGGCCACGGCCCCGTTCTGATCGAAGTAAAAACCCATCGCATGAAAGGCCACGCCCAGCACGATCCCGCCGAATACGTGCCCAAGGAAATGGTCGAATACTGGAAGGCCCGCGATCCGATCGCGCGTTACGAAAAATTCCTCACCGAGAATAAGATCTGGGACGCCAAAACGAAATCCGAAATCGATTCGCGCATCGAGCGCGAATTGGACGAAGACCAGAAGTTTGCAGAAGAGTCGCCCTTGCCGCCGCCCGAACTCGCCGAGCAGGGCGTTTACTGCGACGGCTGCCACACCATCGAAGCCAATTGGCAGCGCTCGAAGAAAGAGCTCACTCCGCCGAATTGCAGCGTCGATGCCGTCTGGGAAGTGAAGTCCTTCGGCTCCTTCGATCCCGACGCGAGCGCGGAGATGAAAGCCGCCGCGCCCTCGAAGCCTGCCGCAGCAGGCCGCGGGAACGGAACGGCCGCCTTGCCGCCCTCGAAGTTCGTTCCCAAGCCGGCCCAGAAATCTTTCGCCAAGCCTCCCGCGAGCCCGCCGCCCACAACGCCGCCTCCCGCAAGCCCGCCACCCACAGAAGATCAGGGCTCGCTCGAGTCAGCCGCCGCCTTGCGCGTTCCCTTTGGCCGCGGTCCCAAAGACCGGGCTTTTCGCGAAGAGCGCGCGGAGAAGGAAAAGAATCGCCGCGGCAAGCGGGGGAAACGCTGATGGCCGCCATCACCATGCTCGAAGGAATCCGCCAGGCCATCTTCGAAGAGATGGACCGCGATCCTGCCGTCGTCGCTCTCGGCGAAGATATCGGCGTCTATGGGGGCGCGTTCAAAGTCACCGAGGGCCTGCTCGCCCGCTTCGGACCCGAGCGCGTCATCGACGCGCCCATCAGCGAGACGGCCATCGTCGGCGCCGCCTGCGGCATGGGCTATCTCGGCCTGCGGCCCATCGTCGAAATGCAGTTCATCGATTTCATTGCCTGCTGCTTCAATCAGGTGACGAACTTCGTGGCCAAATCCCACTACCGCTGGGGCGCGCCGGTGCCGATGGTTTTGAGAGGGCCTTCCGGAGGCGGCGTGCACGGCGGCCCGTTTCACTCCGCGAATCCGGAAATGTATTTCATGCATACGCCGGGCTTGAAAATTATTTATCCCTCCACCGCCTACGACGCCAAGGGCCTGCTGAAATCCGCCGTGCGCGACAATAATCCGGTGCTCTTTTTCGAGCACAAATTTCTCTACCGCCGGATCAAGGAAGAGATCCCCGCCGAGGAATACACCATTCCCATCGGCAAGGCCGCGATTCGCCGCGAAGGAACCGACCTCACCATCCTCAGCTATGCAGCCATGGCTCACACCTCGATGGAAGCCGCTTCGTTACTTGAAAAGGAAGGAATCGACGCCGAAGTGATCGACCTCCGCACCCTGATGCCGCTCGATCGCGATACCATCCTCGCTTCGGTGAAAAAGACCAACAAGCTCCTGATCGTCCACGAGGACACCCGCACGGGCGGCATCGCCGGAGAAATCGCGGCGGTCGTCTGCGAATCCGCATTCGAAGATCTCGACGGGCCCATCACGCGCGTCACCGCGCTCGATACGCCCGTGCCGTATTCGCCGCCGCTCGAAGAACGCTATCTGCCCAACGCGGGAAAAGTCGTCGCCGCCGCGCGCGACCTGGCCAGATACTGATGGCAAGATACTGACGCCACGATACTGGCGGCGGGATATTGACGGCAAGTTAGGGAAGTGCAGAATATTGCTGGAAACAGTTTGACCACGGAGAGTGCCATGGCTGACGTCATCATGCCCCAGATGGGCGAGAGTATTTTCGAAGGGACGATTACCAAATGGCTCAAAAAAGCGGGCGACAAGATCGAACGCGACGAGCCTCTCTTTGAAATCTCCACCGATAAAGTGGACGCCGAAATCCCATCGCCAGCCGCCGGCGTCCTCACGGAAATCAAGGTCGCCGAAGGCCAGACCGTGCCCATCAACACCATCGTCGCCGTGATCGGCGCCGCCGGCGCCTCTACCGCCGCGCCTGCTCCGGCTCCCGCAAAGGCGGAAGCTCCCAAACAAGCCTCTCCCCCGGACTCGCCGAAAGCCGAAACCATACAAGTGGCGCCGTCGCAGTCAGCCAAATCCGCCGCGCCCGCACCGGCGCCTCGCACTCCTGCCACCGGCTCGCCCGCTCCTCCGCAGCGTCCCAACGGTGAAAAAATTCGCAGTTCTCCGCTCGTTCGCCGCATTGCGCGCGAAAATAATGTCGACCTCGCGCAGATTCCCGGCACCGGCGCCGGCGGACGCATCAGCAAGCACGATATTCGCGCGGCAATCAGTGGCGGAACAGCTTCAGGCACTGCCGCGGGCGCAGCCGCTGCTCCGGCACGCGCCGCTTCCGCTCCGCCGCCTGCCGCAGGTGGCGCCGCCGCTTCCGCCGTCCTTGAAACCGCCGTGCCCCGCGAAAAAATGTACTTCGGGCACTACGAAGTCCAGCCCATGTCCGTCATGCGCCAGCGCATCGCCGAGCACATGGTTCTCTCCAAGCGCGTTTCTCCGCACGTTTACTCCGTGGACGAAGTCAACGTCTCCGCCATTGCCGCGCTGCGCTCGAAAATGAAAGACAAGTTCGAGCAGACCACAGGCACCAAGCTCACCTTCATGCCTTTCTTCGTCCGCGCCGCCGTCGAAGGCCTTCGCGCGTTCCCGACCGTCAACTCGTCGGTGGACGGCACGAACATCGTCCTCCACAAAGAGTGCAACATCGGCATCGCCGTCGCGCTCGATTGGGGTCTGATCGTGCCGGTGATCAAGAACGCCGAAGAGAAAAATTTCCTCGGCATCGCCCGCTCGCTCAACGATCTCGCCGAGCGCGCCCGCGGCAAAAAACTGAAACCGGACGAAGTCGCCGAGAGCACTTTCTCCATCACCAATCCCGGCGTCTTCGGCGGCCTGTTCGGCCTCCCGGTGATCAACCAGCCCAACGTCGCCATCCTCGGACTTGGCACCATCGAAAAGCGCCCGGTCGTCATCGATGACGCCATCGCCATCCGCTCGATGGTCTATCTCACGCTCAGCTACGACCACCGCGTCGTCGACGGCGCCGTAGCCCACCAGTTCATGGGCAAGATCAAGCACACTCTCGAGAACTGGACCGAATCGATTCTATAGTTCGCGCCGCGCCGGGCCTTTGGCCGGAAGAAAATATTTTGCGCCCTCGCCGCAATTTTTGATTCAAGCGGCGATCCATATGATTTGTCGTGAAGAGGTTGGAGCTTCAGCCCCACCTGAGCTTCGATGAGCTTTTGCCTCTGCTCAAGTACCGCCGGCTTGCCCTGAGGAACGAGGGGCATCCTGCCGGCTCTTTCGCCTCCGCTCTTGTACCGCCGGCATCCCGCCGGCACTCTAGAACCGTCCCGCACCCCACCCCCCAATGTCATCCTGAGCGGAGGGTCGGCTGCCTCTGCATTTCGTTCCGCTCCCGCGGAACGGCCGACCCGCAGTCGAAGGATCTCAGCGTCGCCACAGTGCGCGACGCAGCCCACATGCGCCCAATCCCGCACCCTCCATCCACCACCGCACAGCCCGCCCCGACCGATCCGCCTCTCGGCCGCCGCCATCCTGCCGGCTCTCTAGAACCGTCCCGCACTCCACCGGCCCGGGCATTTCTTCGAGCATCCGGATGGAGAGATTTTCCTCACACGAAAAAATACGAGGCGGCCACCCATTGATTTGTCTTGAAGAGGTCGGAGCCTCAGCCCGCCCGGAGCTTCGATGGGCTCCCGGCTAAGGGCTACACGAAATTTGGGCTCTCGCACCCCATGCGTGCGACGCTGTTCGTCGGAAAGTCCCCGAGAAAAAAGGTTTCCACTCGAACCATGCAACTTCTTGAGATTGATTCTCGGCCAGCCGGCCATTCGAAGCGCCGTAGGCGCAAAAGAAGTTAGCCTCGCGCGTAAGCGCGGGGAAATCGTGGCGCGCGAGCGCCCACCTTTCGCCGCCTGCCCGCCGTGGCGGGCGTTTTTTCCGCGAGCCTTTGTTTTTCCTTTTGCGCTCAAACGTGAGCCGGCTGGAGTTCGGCTCAGGGCGGTGGCGATGCGCTATGAGCTATGAGCGGTAGCCATAGGGTTTGTTAGCCCGAGTCGGCCGCATCAAGCAGCAACTCGGGCCAGGCCTTTCACAATCTTCACCAACCTGACCATCGCCAGAGCGTCCCGGCGACAGTAGTCCAGCAGGGGCGATTATGCACTTCACACAGATATGTGATAAAGACGTTGGGCCGTGACCGGGCAGAGAGGCGCGTCCAACGGCACTTGGGTAGTTCACGCACAGGGGAGTCTAAGGCATGATTTCCCTACCTTCTCTGGAGGTGCCCGTGACTCCGAATGACATTCGCCTTGAAGATGATACAGTATTCACCAATGAACAATTCGAACTGGAAGATTTTAATAGTCTTAGCGACAGTCTTTTTGTTCATTATGCTGTTTTTCGGCTGGCCGACACCGTATCGGTATATGGTCCTTCAGCGGAGCATGGGTTGCGGCGGGAATGCCTGCACCGTGGTTGTGCGCATCAACCGGGTCACTGGCAAGGCGCAGTGGAACGATGGCCAGCATGGATGGCTCCCGGCGATCGAGCCGGCATCTGACCCATGGGCGCATACCTTTGACCAACCGAAGAAAGATTAGAACGTACATATTTCGGAGGCGCGCCTGCTTCCGGCACCCCACACGGCCTACTAGCCAATGCTTGTAAGACCTTTTCTCTTAACAAGCTCCATGACAGCCTTCGCGCCGGGTGGAAGAATTCTTACTCTTTTCGTTGCATCGGTAAGTTCTATGAACCGGTCGGCGTGAAGTTTCCGGATAGTCCGCATTACGTAACCGGTGTTGGGATTTTCAACCCACGACAGCAGCTCGTCTGCGCTAACATCAGGTACCGTGGCTGCCACAAGCAATAACACCTGCTCATGCAACTTTAGGCTGGGAATTAGTACGCGTTTTACGTTTCCGTCCGACCAGATGATTGGTATTCGGACCTCTGCAAGGGCGTCTGCCACTTGTTGTGCTTCTGATACTTTAAGCCCATGAAACACCCTTACCAGCTCCGCCATGACCCAATTGCACATGGACAAAACAGCGACAGCATCCATGTGGTTCGGGTCCACGTCCCCTCCAACGTGGCCCACGCTGCGATTGTTTCTAATGTCGTACAAGGCCGGTAACATGCGGGGGATTAAAATCTGAAAGCTATGCGGAACCGTAGTGTTTTTCTCCAGCGCTCTGCATGCCATCACAAAGTTAGGCGGTTTTACGGGCTTTGCCGCGTAGGTACCCTTGGCGTGCCCGTCCAGTATGGTGTATACGATTTCACTGAACCGACCACCGCTTAACTCTGTTGGCAGCCAACGGTGCTCAAGAAAGTTTTGAACAATCGTTTGATACTCAGCGACAAGTGGGTCGCGCAGCCCGGCAGGGAGTGCTGTAAGGGCTTGAGCCGCAGTTATCATTGGCCTAAGCTATTGCGGCCTTCTTCTGTTACGTAGAACTGATTACCTTCTCTCGTACAAAAGCCCCTCTTGGTATTTGAATTGAGGCACTGAGTGGCATTTCCAACGGTGCCCTGACTATTCGCGCTGAGAGCGTTTGTGACGTCACGAGTTACAAGTCGGTTTTTGTGTTGTGTGTCTTGTATCCATAGCGCCGTTGCTAGAAATTTGCGCGTCTTATTGCCCTTAACATTCTTCGCAGTAAGAAAGGCGGCTAGGGTGCCTGCTGTTTTCTTGTGCACGGGCTGTGGTACGGGACCTGCATCATCGGGTTGTGCGGGCGCAACGCGGGCAAGTTCGTGAAGTTTGGACAGCACCTTATCCAACTGCTCCCCGACCCATTTACCGTCCCCTTCGCCCGCAAACGAAACAGCGCCAACTTTGATTTCAATTTTTGCATCCGCCATACTTGTGCCTCCGCTCATAGACCTTTATCAGGTAGCGACGTGCGCAGAGTATAAGACAATAGGCCATCGGCAGGGAAGTACGACACACACCGCTCAGACCATTTGGAAGCGGGAACAAAAAACCCGGCAATCTGTACAAGCATTGCGGGCCGGGTCTAGCGTCAGAAAAATATGCGAACTAATCCCTAGCTTTCACGGTGATTGTGGTTATGCTCATCTTGGCCTATATTGCGGGCGGGTGGCCCACCTTTCGCGAGTTGGTGTACGCGGTTTCCACAGTTGACGCGCTCGCCGAGCGGATGATACCGCTTGCTTAGTTCACTGTGGCGTATAGCTTAGATTTTGCGGGTGCCCCATCCTTTGCGGTTTTTGCAAAGGGTGGGAGTTTTGGTTCTCTCTCGGTTTTTTCGTATTAGCTGTCACGGCCCCGAGTTCGTCCACCTCCTGCCCAAGAACCTAAAGCGCCGCTACGGAACCGGAAACCTACACTTCATCGCTCTCAGCGGTTACCGGCGCGTGCCTTTTCTAAGAACCGCTCGCACGAGCGGCCACCTTTCGCGGCGAGTTTTCCGCGAGCCTATCTTTTTCCTTGTGCGCTCAAACGATGGCGCGAACCGAAGGCGCTTTTTTTCTACTTCCCTCGTTCACCCGGCCGCATCCAAAGCCTATGCCCACCGCGCGATCCAATCCGAACTGGGGCGATCCGCCCTGGCAAATTGATTTCGCTCCGCCGCCCGCGACGGTCCCGGCGTCCGTCGATGTCGCGATCATCGGCGCCGGCTTCACCGGACTCGCCGCCGCCGCGTGGCTCCGCCACCTCGCCCCGGAAAAATCCGTCGCCGTGTTCGAAGCCTGGCGCATCGGCGCGGGCGCGAGCGGACGCACCGGCGGCATGGCCCTCGCCGAATCGGCCGCAGGCGATATTCGCGGTCTCGGCGACCCGCTCGCCGGGCTCAAGCACATTCTCGGTGAACTCGGCGTCGAGTGCGAACTCGCGCTCCCCGGCGTCTGGGAAATCGCCCGCGAAAAAGGCATCCCGCATTCGCCCATCGACTGGAATGATTCCGGCAGGCTCCGCGTCGTCAACGAAGTTCCCGGAGGAACACTCGACCCCGGAAAGCTGGTAGCAGGCCTCGCGCGCGCCGCCAGTGAGCGCGGCGCGGAAATTTTCGAAAATCACCCGGTCACGAACATCGAATGGCCGGACGCCGCTGCGAAAGACCGCTCGAACGACCAATGTGCGAAAGGCATCGCTCAGGAGCAAGCTGCGAAACGCACCGCCGCTAGCCAGGCCGCAGACCAAGCCGCTGACGGCCGCGACGAAAACAGCCGCGCCGTCATCGAACTCGGCGGCTCGCTCCGTGCTTCGAGCCGTGCTGCTCACTGCACCGCGAGCAAAATCCTGTTCGCAACCAACGCCCTTTCGCTCGACCTCGCCGCGCTCGAAGGACGCGCCGAGCCGAAACTTACTCTCGCGATCGCCACCGAGCCGCTTACAAAAACACAGCTCGAAGCCATCGGCCTCGCCGCCGGAAATCCGTTCTACACCGTCGATCTCCCCTACCTCTGGGGCCGTGTCCGTCAGGACCGCAGCGTCATTTTCGGCGCCGGCCTCGTGGATGCTCCATCGAGCGATGTTCCGAGAGATGTTGCGAGAGACGAGAGCAGAGGTGCTATGAAGAATGTCTCGAAGAACGATCTCTCGCGCGTGGACATCGCGGCTGCCAAACCGCAGGAACTCTTTGCTTCCATCGAACGCCGGATCCGCAACCTCCATCCGGCGCTGCCCCATGTAGGATTCACGCACCGCTGGGGCGGCCCCATCCTGTTCCAGCAGAACTGGCGCCCTGTCTTCGCCCCTCACCCGCGCAGCAAGAACGCCATCGTCCTTGGCGCGTACGCCGGCCACGGCGTCGCCCTATCCAGTTACCTGGGGGCCTGGGCCGCGGAAGCGCTTCTCGGCCGCCGCGAGCACCCGTCGTGGGGCGCCATGCCGGATAAAGCGTAGGCTCCCGGCGTTCCCGCGCCAGCCGATTCGGCCGATTTTCGAGGCGATTTTCCAGTCTATTTCGGTTGAGTTCTAATCTACGGTGGCGCGATTAGAAATCCACGTAAGTCGTTGAAAATAAAGAGCCAGGCCTTTTTCTAATCTACGGTAAAACGGGGTTTTCAGCCCTCCGTTTTTCTCCGTTTCGCTCCGCCGCTCCTACTGCAGACGCGCCCGCAAATCCTCCGCAAACCGCTCCACCCGGTTGAGCGGCACGATCGCGATCCGCTGCTCTTCAAACAGCCTGGCCATGAACTGATGCCGGACGTTGTCGCGCGCCGGCTCGAGCTCCGTAATCGCCGTGAACTCGGCCCCGGGCACCCGCGCCCGAATCCGCTCCGCCGTGTACGCCAGCACCTTGGCCTGCGCCGTGTCCCGGCCCAGCGCCACCGCTTGCAAGTAGCCGCGCACTCCGTTCGTGTAGCCGTAGTCGAGCCGCATCGGATCGCCCGGTTGCGTAAACTCCTCGACGCGGATGTTGCGTTCGAGGCGCGGCACCCGCCGCCGCCGGAACACGTCGTTCAGCCGCGCCTTGATCCATCCCCGCGTGCTCTCGATGATCCCGCTCCGCGTCCGTGCCGGCGCCGCCACGTGATCGTGGTACAGCCGGTCGAGCTCACTGTCGAAGTCCTCCGCCAATACTCCCTTCACCGGACTGAACTGCAGAGCGTTCGACAGCGTCTCCCCCAGCTTCTCGATATACCGGGAGGCCTCCGCCGCCGGAGCGCTGAGCCGCGCGTCGAATTCCGCACCGAGCGCCCGGAGCAGCGCGTCGTCCGCGCCGGGATGGAGCCGTCGCACGCGCGCGATCTCCGCATCGTCTTCAATCACCTTCATCGCTCGCCGCTCGCCGCCGCTGTCTTCGAGCAGCACCCCGATATTCACCCACTCATCCCGGATGAGGTTCGGTGTATACCGCAGGATCCGGTACGTCAGCGTCGTCCGTTCGTCGTCATTCACGCTTCACCTCCCGACCGCACTTCCCGTTGTCTCCAACATTCTTTGCTCTCACTCCTGTTTTGCCCCACACGCTGATTCGCTGCTCGCCAGCCACGGCCGTCCGCTCGCTACGTCCAGTGCGGAAATGGCTGCGCCGAAGACTTTTTCGCAGCCACGATCAGCTCCCGCGCGAGCCTGCGCCGGCGCAGAAGCTGTTCGAGCATTTTCTCGAGCGCTTCGGCCTGATCGCCGTACCAGGCCGGTGGAATCTCGCTCGCAGCGTTTTCGAGCGACCGCTCATCGATGCGCTCTTCCAGGCGCGCGAGCCACGGTTCGAACGCTTCGATCCCCCTCACGCGCTCGTACACGCGATGCCGGGCATAGATCCCGCGCAGCGGCGCATCGGGAAAATTCCACTCGCCCGCGTTGAAACAGAATCCGTTGTCGATCATCTGCGCCCGGTAGCGCTGTTCACCCGCCGCGCGAAAGAAAATCGCCTGCCGCCCGTTCGTGTTGCAGGTCCACTTGTCGAACACCAGCATCCCGCAGAAATCGCCCAGGTTTTCGACCTCGTGGAGCTGTTCGTCGGGAAGGAAGTCGTACACGACGGTTTCGGCCGGCGATCCCGGATAGCGCGACCCGAATTGCAAGCCGGCCTGGCAGCGGGTGCGCCCGCGCCCGAGTTGCATCACCAGGTCGTCGGTGTGCGCGATCAGCTCTTCGCGCACTTCGATCACAGCTACGGGCGGCGTCGGCAGTCCCAACCTCGCCGCCAGTCTCGTAGCGAGCAATTCGTTCGCCAGAATTCGCGCGCCCTGTGGATTGTTCTGGAACTTCACCACGTAATACTCGCCGGTCTCGCGGCCAAGTCGCCCGCCGGGGCTCGTCCCCGAACTCGATCCCGTTCCAGACAACGCGGCCGCGCCGGGATTTCCGCTCGAGGCCCCGCAACGCATCAAGTGCGCCTGCGCGCCTCCCCGCATTCTCCGGACTTGCTCCACTGCGAGCGGCATTCGTCCGGTATGCTAGCTATCAACACCTGTTTACCGCAAGTGGAACATATCAAATCGGGAACCATTCTCGAAACGGCCACGGGAGCGTGCGCAGGGAAGGGAATCAGCGTTCACGAATGAAACGCCGCGATTGAAACATCGCACCGGATGTGTTGCCATCCACAAAGTACAAATGAAACAGCGCGGCTGAATTTACGGCGGCAAGCGATTCCATGGCAGATGTAACGCACGGACGCAGAAGAAACCCAACGAGCAGAATACAAA
This sequence comes from Candidatus Acidiferrales bacterium, assembly GCA_050746925.1. Taxonomy (GTDB): domain Bacteria; phylum Acidobacteriota; class Terriglobia; order Acidiferrales; family UBA7541; genus Palsa-295. Next base: position 7,392 of record JBOGNA010000188.1, on the reverse strand, counting down.
GAACTGCGCCCGCCATCCGCGAACGCAGTTCTCTTCCTTCGGGGGCTGGCGACTGCCCATCCATCTCGATACGAGCCGGTTGCGCCTACCGCCTCTTACGTTTCCCGGCCTTCTTTTTCTTTCCGGCCTTCCTGGCTTTTTTCTTGCCCGCTTTCTTCTTCGTTGCCTTGGCTTTCTTTTTGGCGGGAGCTTTCTTCGCCTTGCGTGCGGGGGCTTTGCGTGCCGGAGCTTTGCGGGGAGCGGGCGGAGGCGCCGCGGCCTCTTCCTCCTCCGGCTCTTCCTCGATGATGATCTCTTCTACCTCGACAGCCCCGCCCAGCGGCTGCTCGGATTCCTCTTCTTCCTCTTCGAATCGCGGCAGTTCGTCATCTTCTTCATCGTGCGACTTGGCGTAGAACATGGGTCCTCCGTAGGAGATTCTCAGGATTGCCGGACGGCGTTTGCTCCTTCGCGCATCTAAACGGAGTATCAGAAATTTGTCAAGATGCAAGCACCTGAAAAGATGGAAGATCGATTGAAAGGACCGGACAGGCTTGGCCACGGGGAGGTCGGCTATCCCGCAAGCTATAGAAAGAAAGGGCCTTAGTAGGAGGCCGCGCCGGAGGAAAAGCTTCTGTTGCCGAGCCTGCCGCAGCTTCCGCTACCTCTGAATCACCAACACATCGCCCGCCGCGAGCGGCCGGTCGACGAGAAACGGATTCGAGCTTTTGAGCGCCGAGACGGTGGTGCGGTAGGCCCGGGCGATCGAGTAGAGCGTCTCACCCTTCTTCACCCTGTGCTGCACGGCCTCAGGCTTTTCGGCATGAGCGCTGGAGACGTTTTCAACCGCGGCGCTCGTTGCTGTGGCCTTGCCCTTGGGCGCGCCGCTCGTTTGCGCCGACTTCGATTTCGCATGGCCCGGCGCCGCCGGCTGGCCGCCCGCATAGATTCGCAGCCGCGATCCGCGCGCCGCTTTCGCGCCGCTGATGTGGTTCCAGCGCCGCAGCTCCGCCACCGTCACGTCAAACCGCTCGGCAATGCCTTCGAGCGTGTCGCCGCGCTGCACGCGGTAGTGAACCAGCTTCACTACGGGCGGCGCCGTCGGCACATTCAGGAGAAACCCGGCAGGCAGAGTCGCATGTGCTTCGAGGTGATTCGCATTTTCGATGGCCGGGACTGTTACCCGGTAATGCCGCGCGATTTCTGCCAGCGTCTCCCCGGATTCGACCGAGTGCAACCGCCAGCTCGTCCACTTTTCGGTCGGCACGCGATGAATGTTATCGTCAAATTTCGGCCCGGCACCCTTCGGCAGGACCAAGACGAACTGCGAATCGTTCGGCGTGGCGCTCCTCAGCAGCGAAGGATTGAGCAGCCGCAGATCGTCCAGGTCCGCGCCGGTCGCGTCGGCCACCAGATGCAGGTCCACCGGATGTCCCGGACGAACCGTTTCAATCGCGGGGGGTTTCTCGGGTAGAATCTGGACTCCATACAGCGCCGGATCTTTCGCCACCAGCGCGAGCGCGATGATAATCGGCACGTAGTTCTGCGTCTGTTTCGGCAGCGCATGGCGCTTTTGCAGCTCCCAGAAATCCGCGTAGCCGGTGCGCTGGATCGCTTTGGCGACGTTCCCGGGCCCCGAGTTGTATGCGGCCATCACCAGATACCAGTCGCCGAACATCGCATACAGATCCTTCATGTGCTGCGCCGCCGCGTGCGTCGCCTTCTCGGGATCGCTGCGCTCGTCGATCCAGTAGCTGCGATCGAGGCCGTACTCCTCGCCGCGATACGGCATGAACTGCCAGATGCCGCGCGCGCCCGCGCGCGATACCGCCTGGGGCAGGAAAGCGCTCTCCGCCTGCGCGAGATAGATCAGGTCCTGCGGCACGCCCTCGGCCTTTAGCGTTCGGCGGATCATTTCGTTGTAGCGTCCGGCGCGTTCGAGGCCGTGCTCCACGACCGCGCGCCCGCGCGCGCTCGTGAAATAGCTCAGATACTGCAGCACCGAATCGTTTACCGTGAGCGGAAGATCGTGCGGCACCACGATCAATTCCTGTTCGGCCTTGGCATAGAGGCGCGGATCGCCCGGCGGGAGCGTGAGGTCGGCGATCTCTTCGATCGGCGCCGGAATCCCGGGGTTGTCCTCGTCCGCTTCGGCATTGTTCAGCGCCTGCTGCTGCTCGAAACTCTGTTCGGCCTCGCCGATCTCATCGAAAAGCTTCGAGAGCCTAGGGTCCGACTCCACCTGGAAGCCGCTCGACTGAATCAAATCGACGGCCCGGTCGAATTCGGCGCGCGCCTTTTCGACGTCTCCGGCCTTCAGTTCTTTCTGCCCAGTGACGTATGCCGCCTCGACCTTATCGACCAGAACGTCGATGGCCGGCCGCTGAGGCGGCTGCAGGGCGGCGTAGTCGGGCAATTGCCGCGTGAAGGGAAGCGATTCGTGGGCAAAGTCCGGAGCAGGCACGGCCGAAGCGGGCGTTGCTGCCGGCGGCTTCACCTTCGCCTGCTTTTTGGAGGTGTCGTCGCACGCGGCCAGCGCCACCGACAGAGCGAGGCAGAGAACCAGCGCGCGAGGCTCGATCCCAACCCAGTTCGTCCGCCGCCGCTTCATCGTCCCCCCGGGGTTCCGCGCAACAAATATTGGAGCCTTCGTTACTGCTCAGATGTCTTGAAAAGCTTACGAGTTAGCCGTCCGCCGGTCAATGAAACTCGGCCGCAACCCGTTTACAAACTAAGGACAAGGCACCGAGGGGAGGAAACGACCGCAAGCTCACCTACCCCGGATCTGTGGGAAAACAGGAAATGTGGATACGCTGCTGCCTTCGAGCGGATGAGCGGCTCTAGCTTCCCGAGCGCGCCGACTTTCTCACGGGTGTGGTCCTGCCGTGGCGGTCCAGAATCACCCAGCGCACGGAGGAATGGTAGATCGGCGCGCCGCCCAGTTCGCGCGCGGGCAGGTGAAACTGCACGTTGATGAAAACTTCGCGCTGAAATCCCGAGGCCGGAAATGAAGTGCTTTTCACCAGCTCCATCGCCGCGCGGCTCAAATCCTTGTCGGAATTCTGCAGCGCCTCGGCGTCGAGCACCCGGCCGTCCTCGGCATCCAGCGTGGCGTGAACGATCACCGGCTGAAAATATGTGGAGGCCGGCGCATCGGAGGGATCCACGCGCATCGGAAACCGGTCCGGCCCCGATAGCGTGAACGAGCCGCCCGCTTCCACCATCTCCGCCGTCGGCTTGAAAAGATTCGCGTCGAGGCTGGGCGCGTCTTCGTAGCCCTCCACCCGCGCCTCCATAACCGGCGTTCCTCCCTCGAAAATGGTGAGCAGCCGCGGAAGCATGTGCTCGTGAAATTCCGTAGCGCCCGTGTAGTCGTACACCGCGTAAATTCCCGGCGCCTCCGACCAGACGTGCAGCAGTCCGGTGGCGGCATCGATGCAATATTCGTTCTCGACCCACGCGCGCGGCGCCGCATGCTCCGGCAGCGAACCGCTCAGCAGCAGGCACGTCAGCTCCTTGCCGTCGTGCTCCACCTTCGCGGAGCGAATCACGGAGCGGGCGCCCGCATTCCGCAGGATCGGCCAGTGCAACGCGGATCGCAGCATCTGCACGCGCAAGGGAACCGGCTCGGAAGCGTTCGTGCCATACGTATGGCCATCGCCGCCTAAGCGGACGATCGACGAGCCTTGCAACTCGGCCGTCCAGCGCCAGTGCGTTGCTCCGTCCGCGAATTCTTCCATCGTTCCATCGCCCTCGTCCTGCGTCGCGCCGCTGGTGCGGAACGACACTTTGAGGTCGTAGGGAACGGTGAGCGTGTGCATATTCAGTTCTTGCCGCGCGTGCTCGAGCAATTCGATGGAGGCTGTACGATCTGCCTGCTTCGAAAGAGTGCGCGGTTCGCGCGTTACCAGCTCGTGCGGGTCAGGCGGCGGAGGATTCGTTTGCGCGCAGATGGCAGGAATGCAAAACAGAAGAGCGGCGGAAAATCCAAGGAGCCGGGCGGCAGTTCGCATGGGGGCCTCCTACAATCCGGTGAACTTACATGGCGAAGCCTGATTCTACCGTTACCGGGAAGCGCCATTCAAGCAAGCGATAACGCCGATGCCGGACCGCGCCCCGCCGCGACTACTTGATCGCCTGCGCGCTCGGCTGCAGGAACGAGACGACAAAATCGGTGATGGAAGGGAATAGCGTGGTCAGCAAACCCAGCAGCGGGCCGATGCCGAACGTGATCAGCTGCCGCCAGAATTCTCCACCCAGCTCACCGGGCTCGGAGCCCGTAATGTAGCTAAGCGTCGCATCGCGATGCATGCCCGCATAAATCAAGATCATCGTGCTGCCAATGATGACAAACACTGCCAGGAATATCGCTCCCAACATGGGCAATGGATCGAACGGGTAGCTGGACACCGCCAGCGTTGTCGCGACGAAAAGGCAAAGGCTTCCCAATACAATCGTCCGTATCCGCCCCAGAATGTTTTGGATGAATCCTACGTAGGGCAGAACGAAAAATTCCTCGGCCGCCAGCACGTGCGCCTGGATATCGGCTGTAATAATGGGGCCGCTCTTGCCGTCGCTATCCTTGTCCTTGCTCTTGGTGTCGGAGCGGCTGAAGATCAAGGAACCTGTCTCCGTGTGCCACGCCGGCATTAGAATCCTGGAAAGCGCGAGCGCGGCGATTGACGCGAATTCCCGCTGCACACCTTCCAGGGCGCTTACGCTATCCACCGGTTCGCCGTTGAGACTCACGTACCACTCGACGAGCTTGGGGATCTTCTTGTCCATGCACTCCTGGATCCTTTTCAGGAGTTCGTCCTGTTTTGGCGCGGCTGGATTGGCCGTTTGCCATTGGGTGATCTGGTTTCCCAAGTGGCGCAACGCTTCGAGCTGCCGCGATATCAGCGAATACCGTTCCGCCAATACGTTTCCGCTCATCGCCCAAACTGAGCGCCACGAAAGCCCTTGCAGCCCGTAGAGAGTACGGCGCACCGGTAACCGGTCGAGATGTTGAAGCAGTTCGCGCAGCCGCACCCACGTTATCCAGCATTGCGCCGTATCCGTCAGAATCAAACCAATGCAGATCGTCAACCACGCAAATATCGAAATCCCAAAAGTTCGCTCGCCAAGCGTGCGGAGCCACGGATCCCGGAGCACGACATAACAGACCACCACGACGATCGCAAGAATCGGTCCCAGCATGACGAGGTACGATTTTCCAATCGGAACCGCCTCGGCTTCGGTTGGTTGCGCCGCCCCTTCGAAACTGAACAGCGCCATTATTGGCCTCCCTTCGATCATGGGAAGCTCGGCTTCATAAGGGAGTTCCGGGCGGTCATTCCCGAAGAGCGCCAGACCGCGCCGGCAAAACCAAAACCAGCCGTAGAGGCCCACACCCAGCATGAGTTGCGGCAGCAACGGCGATACTCCGCTCAGCACGTGGATGCTCCGCCAGAAAACCGGAATGCGGTTCGCCACCGTCAGCTTGTGCAGAAGTTCAAGATGAAATCCGATGAATCCCGCGAGCGATACCAGACCTACTCCGGCAGCAGCGAGCCAGGACACCTTAGAATCTCCGTCCGTGAACATGTCGTAGGCCATCGGCGGCAATCGGTAGTTGGCCGCGCATCCAAGGCAGGCCAACAGGAAGATCGCCGCGATCACGATCGCGACGAGTCCGTTCGAGCCGGCCAGCTCCCATTTCAGAAGGCCCGATGTTGACGCCAGGAGCACAGCGACCACCGCGGTCACCACCGACCCGAACACGATCAGCGCCGCATGTTGCCATCGCGGGACTGGAGCAAAATAGGCCAGCCGGAATAGCGCGGGCATCGGCGAGATCGATCCCCTCCAACACCACAAGAAATGTAAAAGGCCCCAGATGGCACACAGGATCAGCAACACTCTGAACTCTGCCGGCAGCGGATGAATCGGATGCGGATCGCCCGCAATCGAGATCAGTTGGTGCTTTGGGTCGGGCGAACGATCCGACGATGTCTGCAATATCGAGTTCGTTTTCTTGATGGACAAAGTTTGAGAATTCAACACTGCCACGGGCCAGAACTGCCGATGGCCGATCACCGTCAGCCAGGTTGCCGGCCGCTTGTCCTCGTTGTTGTCCACTGTCAAGCGCGCCCAAGCCGGAGGAGCATAGTTTGCGATGCGAACGTTGGACCCGCGATCCGGGAATAAGCCGCGCGCGGCTATGTACAGGCCTTCGGCGACATCCTCGCCGAAAATCCGATAGCTCTCGCTGCTTCCATCCAGCTTGGTCGCGGTCCAATCCTGCTCCCAGATCAGCAGCGGATAGGTGGAGAGCATCATCACGCCGCGCAGCGAGGTACCTTCCGCTCCGCGCCGAAACAGCAGGTCAGCGCCGTCCAGCACAATCCGCACGTCCGGAGTCGATCGCCTCAGGAATTGGCTCAGGAAAATCTGATCGAGCGTACTGGTGCTTCGCAGGAGGACAAATTGAATGTTCTTTTCCTTCAGGACGTCCGTGATGCTCAGCAAGATCGATTCTTGCGCGAGCGGCGTCAGTTGCCCCCCATAGGTCCGGACCGTGTCGTGCTCGCTGCTGGACGGCTCGCTCAAATCGCCGCGAAGGGTCGTTGCGGACGTGTTTGCGTTGCCGGCCGATTTCCCAGAGCTGAAGATCGACTGCTGTTCGTATGCGGAACGAAGTGTTGCGATGTCCCGCGGATAGTAAAGATAGGCGGGACCGCCGCTGTAATTGCAAAACTCGCTGTTGGACCCGCTGGTGGCTTTGTGCTGAAACGCTTGCTCGTAAGTGTTCGATTGCTCGAACGTTTTCTCGCTCCCGAAGGCTGTCTCATCCTCCGATAAGAACGCTACGCCATCCGTTCTATACCCTTGTTGATCGATGTATCGGCAAAAGCGATCGACCATCACCGAATCGCCTTCCATCGCCGTCTCGAATGTACCGAGGTTTTCATCGGCCATTCGTCCGCGGAACCAGGCGTAATAGGAATCCGACGACACGCTGCCGCTCGAGATGGTGATCTTCTTCTTGCCTGCGAATTGTTCCAATCGGGGAGAATGAAGCGATCGGTACAGCGTTGGTAGCGATCCGGAAAAAGTCGGCCCTAGAATTTTCAGGCCCCGATCCGTTGAAAGCCCTCCCAGGCGCTCGATCCATGCGAGTGCATTGTCGAATTGATCCTGGTTGATCCCACCGGTGGGAAGCTCCGATACCACGAACACAGCAAGTCCCGCTTTATACGGTGAATAACTCTTATCTGCACTGAGCGAATTCTTGAAAACCACCACCCCCGGCTGCTTTTGCTGGAAACTTTGTGCGTCATTCGCTTCCGTTTGATCGGGAAGGCGTTCATAAGACTTGTCTTCGCTCCATGGCAGCCACGAGGAGTCGTAGGAGTAATTGTTGTCCTGCGC
>JBOGNA010000187.1:0-9651 GCA_050746925.1 Candidatus Acidiferrales bacterium | reverse complement strand
GGCGGGGGGAGTGGCGTATCGGATTCTGTTGCATCAGCGGTTGGAGCAGACTTCGGCGTTGTTCATCGGGTTGCCGGCTTTGCTCGCGATTATTCTGGCTTTGACGCCGGATGCGAAATCGACGACGGGCGGAATTTTGAAGGGGATCACGTTTGCGTTGCTTTTGTCCGGGCCGCTGCTGGGCGAAGGATTTATTTGCATCCTGATGTCGGCGCCGATTTTTCTGCTGCTTGGGCTGGTGGTGGGACTGATCAACGATTCCGCGAAACGCAGACGGCGGGCCACGCTTTCGTGCCTGCTGCTGGTTTTTTTGCCGTTGAGTATGGAGGGGACGTCGGCGCGGCTGTCGTTCCATCGAGCGGAAACGGTGACGGAATCGCGGGTGGTCAACGCTTCGGCTGCGGACGTGGAGCGGGCGCTGGGACGGAGTCCGCGCGTTGAGACGATGCTGCCGATGTATTTGCGGCTGAGATTTCCGCGGCCGACGGAGGCGCGGGGGAGCGGGCTCGAGTTGGGGGCGACGCGAACGATCCATTTTGCGGGAGGCGAGGGCAAACCGGGAGACCTGGTGCTGCGTGTGGAGGAGCGACGAGAGGGCTACGCGCGATTCGGGGTTGTGTCGGACAACAGCAAGGTAGCGCACTGGCTAGATTGGAAATCGTCGGAAGTGGAGTGGAGCGAGGTGGACGCGCAACATACGCGCGTGAAGTGGACGATCCATTTCGACCGGCGGCTCGACCCGGCGTGGTATTTCGGCCCGTGGGAGAGGTATGCGACCGGGCTTGCGGCGAGGTATTTGATTGAGGCGAATGCGACTCCGGCAAATGCGGAACGAGGGAAGTAGGGATGGATCGGGTTTTCGCAATTCGAGCGGCAGGGCTCTACTTGCCGATTGCGGTTGCGTTCCTTCTCGTGCTGCTGAGGCAGCGGCCGCCGAGATTGTTCGGGGCCGGGCTCGTGGGGATTTTGTGGACGCTGCCGTCGCTGCTCGCGGTGCAATTGCTGAATCTGCGATTTGAGTGGTGGAGCTTTCACGCGAGCGGCGGATTTTTCCGCGGGATTCCGGTCGACCTTTACCTGGGATGGGCGGTGCTGTGGGGATTGCTGCCGGTGCTGGCTTTCAGGCGGCTGAAAAGCTGTTGGGTGATGGCGATTTTTCTGGGTATCGACTTGGCGTTGATGCCAGCTTGCCGGCCGGTGGTGGAGCTTGGCCGGGGCTGGATTTTGGGCGAAGCGGTTGCGATTTGTTTGGTGCTGGTGCCTGCGCAACTGCTGGCGCGGTGGACGCTGGAGGATCGGCGGCTCGAGGCGCGCGCGACGCTGCAGGTGTTGATGTCGGCCGGCGTGTTTTTGTTCTGGCTTCCCGAGATTGCGTTTGTGCTGCGGATGGGGCGTGCGTGGGAGGCGCTATTGATCGAGGGGTCGTGGACGACGGGCATCGAGCTGCAGTGCGTGTTTCTGCTCGGTGTGCTGGGGATTTCCGCGGCGCAGGAGTTTGCACAGCGCGGCGGAGGGACTCCGATTCCGTACGATCCGCCGAAGAAGCTGGTGGCGAGCGGGGTGTATCGGTACGTGGCGAATCCGATGCAGATGTCGTGTTCGGCGGTGATGGTGGCGTGGGGCGTGGTGATGGATATCCCGTTGTATTGGCTGGCCGCAGTGATATCGATCCTGTATGGGCTGGGTGTTGCGAATTGGGATGAGGGGGAGGATCTGAAGACAAGGTTCGGCGAGGCGTGGCGGCGGTATCGAAGGCACGTGCGCGCGTGGCGGATACGATTCAGGCCGTGGCACGATCCGGAATTGCCGCCGGCGCTGCTGTATGTGGCGGAAACGTGCGGGCCGTGTTCGGAAGTGCGGCGATGGTTTGAAGCGCACCGGGCGAGCGGGCTTGCGATTGTGGCGGCCGAGGACCATCCCACGCGCGATCTGCGGCGCGTGACGTACGATCCGCAGGATGGAAGCGAGACGGAGGAGGGAGTGCGGGCGATTGCACGGGGGCTCGAGCACATTCATTTCGGTTGGGCGTTTGCGGGGGCTTGTTTGCGATTGCCGGTGGTGGCGGATTTCGTGCAGCTCTTGCTGGATGCGAGCGGATTGGGGCCGCGGAGGATTTCAAGGCGAACGTGCGGGCAGCAGGGCGCGCGGAGTTGGGTCGAGGGAACTGATGCTTAGGGGGACTCGCAGCGAACTGCGGCTTAGGCGGCGGGGACGGCGCGGGATTTGGCCCAGGTGCGGAGGGCGAGGAGGTCTTCGGCGCGGGTGACGCTGAGGGGTTGGGTGCCGGCGATTTCGGCGAGAAGGACTTCGGTCGAGAGCGGTTGCTTGCGGCCGAATGCCGTGTATAAACCGGCGATGATGGACTGCTCGATTTCGGCGCCGGAAAAGCCGTCAGTGGCGGCGGAGAGGCGCGGGAGATCGAATGCGGAGGCGTCGCGGCCGCGCTTTTGAAGGTGCAGGGAGAAGAGCGCGGCGCGCGCGGAGGCGTCCGGAAGATCGACGAAGAAGATTTCGTCGAAGCGGCCTTTGCGCAGCATTTCGGGCGGGAGCGCGGAGATGTTGTTGGAAGTGGCGGCGAGAAAGACGCCGCCCTCGCGGTCCTGCATCCAGGTGAGGAGAGTGGCGACGAGTCGATGTGACAGGCCCGCGTCGGCGTCGCCGCTCGATCCGGCGGAGGCGAAAGCTTTTTCGAGTTCGTCGATCCACAGGACCATGGGCGCGAGTTTCTGGGCGAGTTCGAGGACGCGATGCAGACGTTTCTCGCTTTCGCCAACATATTTGTCGTAGAGCGAGCCGGCATCGAGGCGGGCGAGTTCAACGCCCCATTCGCCGGCAATAGCGCGAGCGACGACGCTTTTTCCGCATCCCTGCACGCCCGCGATGAGAATAACCTTCGGCGGCACGAGTCCGAACTTTTGTCCTTCGGCGGTAAATGCGCTGCTTCGTTTTTCAATCCACGCTCGAAGATTTTTCAGGCCGGCGACGTCGGCAAAGGAGGTGGTGCGCGCAACCGGCTCGAGGAGGCCATCGTCGGCGATTGCGGCGTGCTTCGCATCGAGTACGGCGGAGATGAGTCCTGTTACGGTGGCGCCGCGGGCGAGCAGGCACTTGCGAAGAGTGCGAGCGGCTTCTTCCTCGGGGAGGCCGACGAGATTTTGAGCCAGCTGGGATGAGATCGCGGCAGCGTCGGTGAGGAGGCTGGCGAGGACTTTGCCGGTGCGATCGCGGCCGATTTCGGCGAGGACTTGGTTGACGACGGGAAGGAGTTCGCCGGCGCTGGGCAGACCCAACTGAAAGCGCGCGGCATCGCATTGAAGCTCGGGCGGAAGCTGGATGGACGGTCCTGAAATAACGATGGAGCGTCGGGCGGCGCGAAATTTGTCGGAGAGATCGCGGAGGAGGCGGCTGACACGGTCATTGTCGCAGTAGCGGCCGAAATCCTTGAGGAGGAAAATCGCGTCACCCTGAATTTCGGCGATGTTCGCGAGAGCCTGTTCGGGTTGCGCGGTGCCGTAGATGGGCGAGCCGGTGAGGCGGGTGAGGCCGCCGGTTACGCTCCATGTAAAGAAGGGAACGCAGAGTTCGGTAGCGACGGCGAGGAGGATGTGAGCGAGGCGTTCTTCTTCGGTGGTTTCGACGGTAATGATCGGGCTGCGCGAATCGATGAGAAGGCGAAGTTCGTTGCGCTGGCCGGACGATGCGGTCGATGACGGCGACGAGGCAGAGTCCAGAGATGCCGGCGAGGTGCTTTCGCGAGTTAATGGGACGCGTCGATTCGTGTCGTCCGGCAAGGCTGTCCGCTCCGGTTAGATATATAGCCCAGTTAAATGAAGTTGGCGCCAGCTAGTAATGAGCCGAAGAATGACCCGAAGGAAGATTATCAAAAATAGCGACAGGGAACCGGGGTGTTCCTGGAGCAGGGGCAAGCTTGTAAACGGAAGATTTGGAGGAATTGAATCGAGCGAATGATGAGCGCCGCTTTTATTTGCTTTTCAAGGGGGAGGAGTATAATGCGCGGCATTATGAAAACCCGACACCTTTCAGTTCCGCTGTTATTTCTTGGAGCGGCGGTCGCCGCTCTCGCCACCGTTCACACGTTGCCGGCGAATGCGCCGGTCCACGACAGAACCTTCGACATCACCTACACCGCAGAAATCCACGACATCCCGGCCGGAGCGAAAGAGATTCAAATCTGGCTGCCGTATCCACAGGACGACGAATACCAGAAAGTCTTGAAGGCCAACGTGACGTCGCCGTTCCCGACGAAGATCGTGAAGGGCGCGGAGTACGGCAACGCGATCGTGCACATCGGCGTGAAGGATCCCAAGGTGACGTCGATTCCGATCACGATGGAGTTCACGGTGCGGCGCAGCGAGCATCTGCATAATGACTTCAAGGACTTCACGGAGATCTCGGCGACGACGAAGGCCGCGCCGGCCGAGAACATGAAGCGGTGGCTTGAACCCGACCGGCTCGTTCCGCTGGATCAGAAGATTCGCGAAATGTCCGCGGAAATCACGGCGGGGAAAACCACCGAGCTCGAGAAGGCGCGGGCTATCTACGACTACGTGCTGGCGAACATGAAGTACGACAAGAGCGGCTCGGGGTGGGGCAACGGCGACATTTACTGGGCGTGCGACGCGAAGCGCGGAAATTGCACGGACTTTCACGCGCTCTTCATCGGCCTGGCGCGTTCGGCGGGAATACCGGCGAAATTCGAAATGGGATTGCCGGTTCCGGCGGACAAGCCAAGCGGCGAGATTGGCGGGTATCACTGCTGGGCCGAGTTTTACTTGAACGGATACGGCTGGGTGCCGGTGGATGCGTCGGAGGCGTGGAAGGATAAGTCGAGGCGCGACTACTTTTTCGGGGCGCACGATGCGAACCGCGTGCAGTTCAGCGTGGGACGCGACGTGACGCTGACGCCGCTGCAGGCTGGGCCGCCGCTGAACTATTTTATCTATCCGTACGTCGAGGTGGACGGGAAGCCCTTCACCCAGGTGACCAAGAAATTCAGCTTCCGCGATGTGAATGCGGCGCCTGTCGCTGCTGGTGGAATGAAATAGACCGGCCGGCAGCCGGTTCGATCAATCGTTACAATTTCAATTTGAGGATGCGAATGTCGCTCAGTTCGCTTGGTGGCGGCATTGCGTCGTGTGGCTTCATTTTGTCGATTTGCGTGTTGGCCATGAAGTAGAGCGAATCACCGACGATCGTGCCGGTGGTGGGGACTTCAAACAGCGGGTTATAGGATTCGAGGACGTCGGCGCGAGTGATCGCGTCCATTTGGGGATTCAGAAAGTAGCGAACGACCCTGGCGGGATGCAGATCGGGATTCTGGATGCCGACGAGGGAGCCTCGGCAGAAGTAGAGGCCGTCGAGGCCGGCGTCGGAAATATTCAGCGGCTTGGCGAGCAGCTTGAATTGTTTCGTCGAGATGTCGACGCGGGCGACTCCAATCCAGCCTGCTACGAAGAGAACTTTGTCGTCGGCGGAGACGGCGATGCCGTTGGCCTGACCTACTGCGTCGCGCGGGAGGAAAGGCTTGAGACCGTCGCGATCGGGCGAGGCGCGGAAGACTTCGCCGGTTGTGGTGTTCGTCGTGAAGGCTTCGCCCGCGGAGTTAAGTGCGACGTCATTTAGAAAGCCTTCAGCGCCGGGCGCGCTTTGATGTTTGAAGCGTAGCGCGCCGGTTTTCAAATCGTATTGGTAGAGCGCGAAGCGGCTTTCCTTCGAATCTCCAGCAAACAAATCACTTGTGACCCACAGGTAGCGGCGCTTGGCGTCCACCTTCATTCCGAGAGTAGCGCCAAGTCCATCCTGTTGCGAGGACTTGAAGTCTTTGGCGGAACCGTCGCTCGCGATGCGGACGATTTTGTGTTTGCTGAGGCTGCTGACGTAGAACGATTTGTCGATGGGATCGTAGGCGATGCCCTCGGGAGCGAGGTCGCGTTCGTAGAGCATGAGTGTGGTGGCGCTGCGGATGATGGGCGGATTTTCCTTTTCGATTTGCGCGACGAGAGCGGTGAAACGCGGATCGTTTGCGATCTCTTTGAAGGAACGGAGGGCGCCGCCTTTGGGGTCGAGGCCGGAGTGACCATGGGCCATTTGTTCGAGGAGGTCGAGAGCCTTGGTGTTTTCGCCGATGGAGGCTTCGTCGAGAGCGAGATTGAAGAGAGCGGAGGGGTCGTCGGGATGGGATTCGAGATATTGCTCGAGGATGCTGAGCTCGTGGGCTGTTGCCGGGGGGATTTCTTTTTTTTGCGCGGGAACGGTGGTCGGGTCCTGCGCTAGGACCGGTAGAGGGGAAAAGAGAGAGAGCAGGATGGCGGCTGCGAGAGTGAGAAGCGACGAGCGACTGAAATCGATGCGGGTTTTCATTTGGTATCGAGAGTTTTTGACGTGCGAGAAATCCTGCGGTTAGCCGAAGCGAGAGAGATGCGGCGCCTCAACTGCGCCCGCCTGCCCTTCGCGCCGCTCAGGGTGAAAAGGCGGCCGCTACAACGGCGAAGGAAACGGCAGAGGCAGCAGCAAAAGCACAGGTAGGAGTGCCTGTGCGACTGAAACCTACTTGCACCCGCTATTTGATGGCGACGGCTAGGGTGTCGTGGTGGAGGGCGATTAGGGTGCGGAGGTAGGGGCCGATTTGGGAGGCGGATTCGAAGCCGGCGGACTTTGCGGCGGCTTCGGCATCGGCGGGAGGGACGTCGGCGCTCTGGGCGTAGTGCTTTAGATTTTCGTAGCAGCCGATGGTGAAGAGATCCCAGGCGGCGCCCTGGTCGCGGACGAAGATGAAATTTTCCGGCGCTTTCACGGCGCGAGAAAATGCGTTTTCCATTTCGCGCTGTTTGTAGAGCTGCGCTTGCTTGCCTGGCAGGGACTGAAACATTTCCACGTGGAATAAGCCGGCTGTTGCGAAAGCCTTGCGGACGTCTTCGAGCGGCGGGCCGAAAACGAAGACGTCTTCCTGCCAGGCGATGTCGTTTTTCAATTCGGCGCGCCAGGGATCGAGAACGGTATCGCGTTTGACGGCGCGATCGGGTTTGTAGAAATCGCTATAGCTCGCCAGGGGGAAGAGAATCAGAAGATCCCATCGGTCGCCCTGGCTGTGGCGCATCCAGAGCGGAGCGGCGTCACCGGCGATCTTTGTCTCTTCCGCGAAAATCTTCTTGTAGGAATCGATTAGGTCGAGAAGTTTGCCGGGGGCGGCTTGAACGAGCGACGCTTTGTAGAGAAAGCTCGGCTGCACCGGCGCATTCTGTTCGGCTTGCTGCCGAGCGGGAAGCGATTGGGCTGCCAGCAGAAGGAAGAGAGAAATCAGCGCGGAGCGTAGCATTCGTTGGTTGTCCTAGAAGTATCGTTCGCGAAGGAGCCCGAGATGGTGCGTGAGGTGGCCGGCGATGATGAAGGCCAGCGCGCGGACGGTGAAAGGACTGTCGCTCGCGAATCCGCTGCGGAGCCACGCTTCGGGCGGCAAATTCTTGAAAAATGAAATTGTGGCGAGGCGGACATGGCGAAATTCTTCGACATGCGCTAACCAGCTGATTTTGTCGGCCTCGGCGCCGGCGGCTCCGATGTTCTGGTCGAATCCAGGGAGCGGCGTTTCAAAGCCACGCGCGAACCAGAGGGAGCGAAAGGTGAAGGCGCGTTCGGTGTCGGAGACGTGATTCAGTACTTCGCGGATGGACCATTTGCCGGGGGCGTAGCGGTGAAGCGAGGATCTTTCTGGAATACCCGCGAAGAAGTCGAGGGATTCGGGAAGTTGGGTTTCGAGTGCGGCGATTGGATCGTTGGTGGAGACGCGATCGATGTAAGTGAAATAGTACGGGGCGGCTTCGGATTTTTCTGGGTGGCCGAGCATGGGAGGAATGTATCACAGGCGTGGTTTTTTGTTCGGAGGCGGCAAGGCGCGGACGCGTTTGCGCGGATTGGGCGAACCGAGATGTGGCTGCGAACGGCAAAAGAGCCGGCGAGACGCCGGCGCTACGGAATCGTTTCCTCTGTGCGAGGAACGCGCTGTGGATGGGGCGGATCTCGCGAATCTACGATTCGTCTTCGGCAGCGTCGGGGAAATCGGGGAGGTCGCCGTGGGTGATGCCGTGGAGTTCTTTGCGGATGATTTCGGAGGAGAAGCCGGCGCGGAGGAGGGTACGGTAGAGGGAGGCGAGTTTTTTTTGGTCGATGGGGCCGCGGATGTGGGATAGGCGGCGCTTCAGGCGAGCGCGAACGAGAGTGGCCTCGTCGGTGTCGGCGAAGACGGCGGTGAGGGCGGCGTCGATGTGAACGTCGGGAACACCGCGGCCGCGGAGTTCGCGGGCGATACGGAAGCGTCCCTGGCGGCGAGCCTGGGCGTGGTGGCGGGCGTATTCGAGGGCGTAACGCTCATCGTTGAGATAGTTGAGTTCACGGAGGCGGGCGACGACCGGCGGGACGAGCTCTTTTTTCTCGGCGCGGCCTTCGAGATATTTTGTCATTTCGTGGATGGAGAAGGCGCGGCGCATCAGGGCGCGCTGGGCGGACATGTTGAGCTGGTATTCGGTGCCGAGCTTGCGGCGGTTACTGGTGAAAGGCACGAAGGAATTTAACCACAGATGAACACCAATAAACACAGATGAGCGCCGACGAAACGGACGGATCTTTGCGATCACTTGTCTTTTAGGATCGCTTCGCCTTTGGTGAGCCAGGAAACGCCGAACACGAAGACGGCGAGGGACTCAAGCCAGAAAACGGGCTCAATGTTTGCGACGGCGGAACCCAGAGCGGTTAGTTTCACGACTGCAATGAGGGCGATGCAGGCAACAATCGTCCATCCGGCAAGGCGATAGACGAAGTTGCGCTGAAGCTTTTGCGGAGTGGGAGTTTGGGTTGGATCCGTCTTCGTGAAAAGCACGAGCGAGAAGAACGCAAGGGTGAGAAACAGCAGAGCCGCGAACGTGAGGTGAACGTCGCCGATGAGCTGTGCCTTCTGCGGGGCGTCCTTGGAAGGCGTTGTCGGGAACAGCGACACGCCGATTGCGAACAGGCACGCGAAGCGCCCGGCGATCGCGTCGATCCTGTTGTATCCCCGCGTGGACAAGAGAAAGATGCCGATCGCCCAAAGGCTGCCTACGAACACATTGCCCATGACTGTGTAGTAGTAATAGCTGATGGAGCTTTCGATTCCGGAAGACTGGAGGAGCGCTTTTCCGATCGACAAGACGAAGGGAAGCGTGACGCCGATGATGCCGACGGCTTTGCGCAGGGCGAGGTAGGAGAGGACGAGTCCTTGCTGGGGGCCGGGCTGCTGGTTCATGGCAGACCTCCGAACCGAGGGTTTTATGATGGGGTTGGGGCCGAGTTTACAATAGAGGTAATGGAAATTGGTAATAATTTGGGGAGAGAGGATTGGCGGCTTGGGTTAGATGAGAATCGAGTGATGAGGCCGGACGTGGATGGGGCGCGTTCGGTGCTAGCGATGCGGGCGGGTCTGAGACCCGCCCCTTCTGGAGTGGTTAGCGATGGCCGAGGCGTTCGAATTCGGTCATGGCGCGTTCCATTTCCTCGCGAGCGGTGTCGGCGGAGGAGCGGACGCCCTGGACGCGGAGGCGGAAATCGTCCGGGTTGGAGGCGCGCATGAGAGCTTCTTCGAGAGTGATGAGGTTGCGCGAGTAG
>JBOGNA010000186.1:0-24622 GCA_050746925.1 Candidatus Acidiferrales bacterium | reverse complement strand
CAAAAGGGCTTCTTCCGATTGTCCGTCGCGTAGATGCTTCAGGCATTCCTTAAAGTCTGCCATCCCGGCGTCGGTGGGTGACGTGGTGCCAATCCAGTGGGACATAGGCTCCTTCCTTTCCCCGCTTCTTGCAACGGGGACGTTAGAGAAAGCCTATCGCCACTCCCCGCCGTTGGATATAGGACGTTCGGCCAGATTTTGGGCTAGTCCTTCCGCCTGTACGAAGTGACAGGCGAAACATCCGCTCACCCCTAGAATCGGCCCTGCGCTCCATTTCTTCAGACACCGCTGACGATTTGTCATTCTGAGGGCATCCGGCCAGGATGCCCGAGGGAACTCAACGTAAACCTCACCTCGCCAGCACAATACGTGGGCTTTCATTCCACCTACTTCGCCCCCAAATACTCCCCGAACCACGAAATCGTGCGCTCGATCACGTCCCGGCTGTGCGCTGGATTGGCAAACTCGTGCCCTTCGTTGGGATAGATCACGAACTGCGTCATCACCGCCAGGGTCTTCAGGGCGTGCCAGAACTCATACGACTGCGGCGACGGGCACTCTCCATCCCGGTCTCCTACCACGATCAGCGTCGGCGTCTTCGCAGCCTTAATGAAATTGATCGGTGAACTCTTGGCATACACCGCCGGATCGTCGTACACCGTGGCCCCAAAATACGGAATCATCCACTGATCGATTTTGTTCTGCCCGTAGTAGCTCTGATAATTCGAAAGTCCCGCTCCGGATACGGCTGCTTTGAACCGGTTCGTCTGCGTCACGGCCCACATCGTCATGAACCCGCCGTAACTCCATCCGGTAATCCCCAGCCGTTCCGGATCCACCGGCGCCTGCTTAATCGCCTCATCCACGCCCGCCATGATGTCGCGAAAATCGCCGTATCCGAAATCCCTCACGTTCGCCCGCGTGAATTTCTCGCCCATCCCGTAACTTCCGCGCGGATTCGGCTCCAGCACAAAATATCCGTGCGACGGCAGCCCGAACGGATAGCGCCAGCGGTCCGGAAACGTCGGCGTAATCGCCCACGCAGGCCCGCCGTGCACATACACCACCAGCGGATACTTCTTTGCAGGGTCGTAATCCTTCGGATAGATCAGCCAGCCCTGCACCGCACCGATATCCGTCTTCCAGCGCAAACTCTTCGCCTCTCCCCACTCCGGTTTCAAACCAGCATTCACGTGCGTCATCTGCTTCCACGCGCCGATCGCTCCGGCCCACACCTCAGGCGCGTTCGAAAAGCTGGTGCGCACCACGGCGGAAGTGCTTCCGTCGTTCGCGAGCGATAGGTACGGCACGAAACTTCCGTGCGCCAGCGTTTCCGGCCCTGCCCACACGGGTGTGGTGGTGCCGTTCAAATCGAGGCGCGCCACAAACGTCTCGCCCGTCGCAATTCCCGTCACCAGGATTCCTTCGCCCTTCGGCAGCCAGATCAATGACGTCGCCGTCGAGGTCCACTCCGGCGTCAGGTTTTTCATCGCCCCGCCGCTCACCGGCGTCGAGTACACATCGCCGCCCGGAATCGGCTCATCGCTCATTAACCCGCCAATGAAAATAATCTGCGTGCCGTCGGGTGACCACTTCGGATTCGCAATTTGCATCCTCGGCTTTGGCTGCACGTCGTGCATCGCGCCCGAGCCCGCCTCGATCGTGAAGAGTCCTGCGACGTACCAGTTGTTGTCGCCATTCCCATGCGCCGCCGTAATCGCAAGCTGCTTCGAATCGGGCGCCCAGTCGAATTCGTACACGTACAAATCTTTCGCAGATATCTGCCGCAGCTTCGCCGTCGCGGCATCCACCAGCGCCAGCCGCTGCTCGAGAAATTCTTCCGACACCACGCCCTCATCCGGCGTCTCCGCCACCAGCGGGCCCGCCGCGCGCGTTGCATTTTCAGTGAACAGAAATGCAATCGTCTTGCCGTCCGGCGACCATCCCGGCCCCGCTACAAATCCTTTCACATGCGTAAGCTGTTTTGCTGCTCCGCCAGATGCTTCCGCGACAAAAAGTTGAAGTTGCCCGGTCTTGGGCGCATCGGACAAAAATGCCAGCCGCCTGCTGTCGCCCGACCACGCGAGGTCGTGCTCCTCATGCGCAGCCTTTCCGTCCCCGGCCGTGATTCGCTTTTTCGCCGCGGGCGCCCCAAGTTCCGCCACGTAAATCGCCGAATTCGCAGACGGCGCGCCGCCTGCGCCCGCCAGCGATTCAACCCACGCCACGCGCTTCCCATCCGGCGAAATCTCCGCCTGCTGAAAATCGCGCACTCCAAACATGGCTTCAATCGCTGCATCGCCCACCGCACCGTGCCTCGGCTTCGCCGCCGCGTGTCGCGCACTCTGCGCGGATGCGCACAAGCACACCGCCGCAATCGCAGCCGTCAATCCCAGGATCCTGCTCGCCTTGAATTTCACATTCGCTCCATTTCGCCATGCTGATCGGTTGGCCGATTTCCGCGCCTCGTCCGCACGCCCCGTGCGAACCGCCATACTGAGCCACCCCCCTCCGAATATCAACCCGCTTCGGCCGTTGAAGCGGATGCCTTGAGGTTTGGCCACTCGTAGCGCCGGGCCTGCCTGGCGGCAGACAGGCTTCCGACGCGCTGTATGCGTCCCGGACGAGGTCGCGGGACCGGCAGGGGTTGACGTGGGTTTTCGCGACCGCGAAGCTCACCCTCCATCGCCATGCCACCCCATTCACTCCAGTTCCATGTCCGACTCAAAACTTGCGACGAATCCAATTGGCAGCTATCCTCCGCTGTCAGCCCTCGGAGGCGAAATGAATCGCCGCAATATCGCACTCGCAGCTATCGCTCTCATCTCGGCACTCGCATCATCCCCTCACGCAATCGCCCAGTCTCCTACTCCCAATCCGCAACCCGCCCCCAATCCGCAACCGGCCCAACCCACGGTCGAACGCGGCAAGTTCATCCTCCACAAGATGGAGCAACCTCTGGGTGAAGAAACCTTCGAAACCACTCGCGAAGGCCAATCCCTTTCCACAAAAATCACCTTCAAATTCACCGACCGCGGCAGCGCCGTTCCTCTCGCCGTCACTCTTCGCACCTCCACCGACCTCACTCCTCTTTCTTTTGAAATAAAAGGCAAAACCGCGCGTCCCACCGAAATCGATCAAGCCGTTGAAGTCGGCGCCGAGAAAGTTCGCTTGCGCAATCGCGAAAATTGGACGGAAGCTCCCCGCCCCAAACAGTTCTTCACGATCGCCGGATACGCTCCCGCGACCATGCAAATGATAATGGTCCGCTATTGGGCCTCGCATGGCTCGCCCGCCGAACTCGACACGCTTCCCACCGGCCGCGTCAAGATCGAGCCGCGCGGACAGGACACCATTCACCTTGCCGCAAAAGATACCGGCGCCGGTTTCGATAAGGACGAGCAGCTTCAGCGCTACACCGTCCAGGGCCTCATCTGGGGCCGGGAGAATCTCTGGTTTGATTCCAATCGCAATCTGGTTGCGGAAGTTTCGATCGATGCGGAATTCGACCACTTCGAAGCCATCCGCGAAGGCTATGAAAGCGCGCTCGGCAAATTTGTGGGCATCGCCGGCACCGACGGCATGGCGGCCCTCGCCGACATCTCCAAGAAAATCTCCGGCAGCCGCGCCGATACGCTCGCCATCGTCGGCGGCACGTTGATCGACGGCACCGGCGCCGCGCCCGTCCCCGATTCCGCCATCGTCATTCAAAAGGGAAGAATCGTCGCCGCAGGCCCACGCTCCACCATAAAAATTCCACACGGCGCCACCAAGATCGACGCTCGCGGTAAAACCATTCTTCCCGGCCTCTGGGATATGCACGCGCACTTCGAACAGGTGGAATGGGGACCTATCTATCTCGCTGCCGGCGCCACCACCGTCCGCGATTGCGGCAACGAATTCGAATTCATTACAGCCGTTCGCGATGCCATCGCCGCCGGCCACGGCCTCGGACCGCGCTTGCTGCTCGCGGGAATCGTCGATGGCACAGGTCCGCTATCGCTCGGTGTGCAGCGCGTGGACACGCCCGACCAGGCCAAACTTTGGCCCGCCCTCTACCACAGCGCTGGATTCCAGCAGATCAAGATTTACAGCTCCGTCCAGCTCGAGGAGTTGAAGCTTGTCGCCAGGGAAGCTCATCGCCTTGGCATGTCCGTCACCGGCCACATCCCCGAAGGCCTCAACGCCTATCAGGGCGTCGAAGCCGGCATGGACCAGATTAATCACATCCAGTACGTTGGCGACATCATGCGCCCGCCGCTTCCGGCTGGTTCCACGCGCGCCGATCGCATGAAAGCGGCCGGCGAAATCGACGTCACTTCGCCCGAGGCACAGAAAGCGATCGCGTTCTTCGTGGACCACGGCACCGTCATCGACCCCACCATCGCGCTTTCCGAACTCTATTCCGCCACTTCCGCGAAACCGGTGGCATCCTTCGAACCGGGCGTCGAAAAAGTGGCGCCCGAGCTTGCCGAAGAGCTTTCCCTCAGCTCTCCGCCTTCGCCGTTTTCCGACGCGATCGCAAAAATTTTCGCGAAAGAACTCGAGATCGTCGGCGCCCTCCACCACGCGGGCGTTCCCATCGTCGCCGGAACCGATCAGGCCGTTCCCGGACACAGCCTCCACCGCGAAATCGAGTTGTACGTTCAGGCCGGCTTCACACCCATGGAAGCGATCCAGGCCGCCACGATCGTCCCCGCTCGCGCCATGGGCATCGACAAGGAAGTCGGCACGGTCGAAGCCGGCAAACGCGGCGACGTAATCATCCTCGACGCCAACCCCCTCGACTCCATCCAAAACATCCGCAAAGTCGAATTCGTCGTCACCAACGGCACAATGTACAACTGCGCCGAACTCTGGAGCAGCGTAGGCTTCAA
Organism: Candidatus Acidiferrales bacterium; assembly: GCA_050746925.1. Lineage (GTDB taxonomy): Bacteria > Acidobacteriota > Terriglobia > Acidiferrales > UBA7541 > Palsa-295. Next base: position 19,745 of record JBOGNA010000186.1, on the reverse strand, counting down.
ACCGTAACTTGATCTCGCCCGACCCCAGCGCCCCCCTTTTCCCCAGTAGGGGCGGGTCTAAAACCCGCCCGCCTAGCAATCAGCACCGCGCCCGCCATCAGTCGCGCCCAAGCCCCGCATTTTCTTTCTCGCCCGCTTGACGTACTATTCCGCACGCACAACAAAACAGGGGAAAACCAAATGGAAAAATGGTCGCGCCGCAAATTCTTCTTCTCCACGCTCGCCGGCAGCATCGCCGCCACCACGACCCGGCTATTCGGCACATCGCCATCCGTCTCGGCTGCGCCGGCGGCCTCTCGTCCGCTGATCATCTCGTCCGCAAACGGCCTCCACCATCTCGATGACGGAATGGCCATTCTCAAATCCGGAGGCGACACTCTTGACGCCGCCCTCGCTGTCGTCACCAAAGTGGAAGACGACCCCGAAGACGATTCCGTCGGCTACGGCGGCCTCCCCAACGAAGACGGTGTCGTCGAACTCGACGCCTCCGTGATGCATGGCCCGCGCCGCCAGGCCGGAGCCGTGGGCTCGATCCAAGGAATCAAGAATCCGTCGCTCGTCGCAAAAGCCGTGATGAACAAGACAAATCACGTCTTCATCGTCGGCTCCGGCGCGCAACGCTTCGCCGTCGATGAAGGATTCCAGACGATGAATCTGCTGACCGAACGTTCCCGCATCGCCTGGCTCGCGTGGAAAGCGCGATCTTCGGAAAATTGGCGCCCGGGACTGGATAGCCCCGAATGGAAGGAAAAACTCGCGCAGCTTCTCGACACTCCGGAAAAATTAGCCTGGCGCGCTCACATCGAACGCGTCGTCATGTACCCGCCCACCGGCACGATCAATTGCCTCGCCGTCGATTCCAAAGGCGACGTCTCCGGCACCACCACTACGTCCGGACTTTCATGGAAAATCGCCGGACGCGTCGGCGATTCCCCCATCATCGGCGCCGGCCTCTTTGTGGACAACGAAGTGGGCGCCGCAGGCTCCACGGGGCGCGGTGAAGAAAACATCAAAATTTCGGGCGGGCACACGATCGTCGAAATGATGCGGCAAGGCAAGTCGCCCACGGACGCCTGCCTCGAAGCGCTCCATCGCGTCGCCAGAAATTACAAGCCGTTTCCCGAGCGCCTCAAAAGATTCCACCTCCAGTTCTATGCCGTTAACAAGAACGGCGAGCACGGCGGCGGATGCATCTGGGCCACCTCTGCGATTGACGGCCGCCGCATCAGCTACGCCGTCCACGACGGCACCCAGACCCACCTGGTTCCCTGCGCGGCTCTATTCAACGAAGCCGGAGGCGATTACTAGTCGGGTGGCACAGGCACTCTTGTTAGCCGTGAGGTACGAAGGGCCTGTGCCTACCTCAATGAACAGTAGGGATGCCCAACCCAGTCCCGGCAAACCAGCGGAGCGTTTGTAGGCATACCGCAATCACGCTCAACGCACCACGTCGGAAGCAAAAACCAATCGAACCCCGCGCTCCTCAATCGGAGGTATCCCGTCCGCTAGCGCCGCAATCGTCGCCGGATGCGGATGCCCAATCGCGATTGCGAAACCATCGCGCGCAGCGTCGCGCGCCGCAAGGTCGAGCTGCGAGAGAATTGCGGCTCGATCCGGCGTGTCGTCGAGAAACACTTTGCGCGAAGCCGATCTCACGCCCGCCCGCTCGGCCGCATCGAACGCAACTGTCGCGGCAGTCGTCCGGCTGTCGATGAAAAAAAGACCGCGCTGCCGCAGCGCGGGCATCAGCTCGGCCATCAGCGCAGGATCGGCTGTGGCACGCGAGCCTTGATGATTGTTCACGCCGGCCGCATGCGGCACCGTCTCGAGCATCGCCGCCAATTCCTGTTCGACCTGCTCGGGCTTCATCCCCACGCGAAGCTCGATCGGCTCGGGCTTCGCGCCATCGGCTTCCGCTTCCATCGGGAGATGCAGCAGGACCTGATCTCCCCGGCGATACGCTTCTTCGGCTACCTCCTCCGAGAGAGGCAGATGCGGAATCACGGAAACGGTGATTGGAAATTGCAGCGTAAACGCTGCGTCAGCGGCAGCGCGATCGTAGCCCATGTCGTCGAGAATAATCGCGAGCCGTGGACCCGCGCCACTGTCCGGCTTCGCGGGCGAGCGGGGCCGCGCTGCTACCGGCATCACCACATGAACCGTATGAGTGCGCGTTCCAGAAGACAGAAAATCGAAGCGCACTACGCCGCCCGACCTCGCTTCCGCCATCGTAAGCTTGTGGCGGCGCGCAATCGCGTCGAGCGCCTGCGTCAAAGCGCCTGCTTGCGACGCATCGTTCAGCGTGACGTAGATGTCGTCACCGGCCAGATTCCCCGCACCGGAAGCGCTAGGCTGAATTTGAGGCCGAATCGTAATTTCGGATTTGTGCTGCGTCGCTTTCTGTGCCGCCGCTACAATCTCACCGGTGATCGCGCGCAGGTCGGCTTTATTGAGGGGTTTTCCGCCGCAACCAATCAGGGAGAGAACGAAGATCGCACAGACAGCAATGCAAGAGCGCAGCGCACACGGAAAGAGGAATTGGGAATTTCCCAGATTGATTTGCCGATGGGTTTCTTGCAGCGGGATCGAACGCCCGCGCGATCCCATCACGAACTATGCGGCCTTTCGCGCCGCGCCCGCGCCTTGCAGGTCCTCGATCGCTCGCTTGACGGCCGGATCATCCGGCGAAACCGCTCCATTCGGCGGCGCCTGATCCTGATCGTTGCTCGCCACGGAGTCGTCGGTAGCCTTCACTTCGATCTTCGGAGTCACGCCTTCCGCCGGAATCTCTTTTCCGCCGGGAGTGTAGTACGTCGCCACGGTGAGAATCAGAGCGGAGCCATCGTCCAGCTGAACGAGCTTCTGCATCGAAGCAGTGCCGTAGGTGCGATTGCCAATCGTGTCGCCGCGATGATTGTCCGCAATCGCGCCGGCAAGAACTTCCGCGGCTCCGTCGGTTCCGTTGCCGATCAGTACGGTCATTGGCTCCGACCACACAACCTTCGCCGGGTCGGCGGCCGAAACGACCGGTGAGACGGTCTGGCCCTTCAGCGTAGTGATCGTGCCTGACGGCAAAAATAGCCGAGCCGTCGAGATCCCTTCCTGAATGTCGCCGAACGCGCAATCGCGAACGTCGAGAATCAACTTGTGCGCGCCCTGCTTTTCAAATTGCGAGAGTTTCTCGCGAATCTGTTTCGTGGTGCCCGGATCGAATGCATGCACGTGGAGGTAGGCGATATCGCCCTGGAGCTTGTCTTCCACGATTTTTGGCGGAGCCAGCTTCGCAAGCGTGATTTCCACGTCCTGCGGTTCCGTTTTCCCTCGGCGGATTACCGCGATCTTCACCACCGCCCCGGGCTCGCCCGTGAGCAGCACCTGCGCCTGGTCGAGCGCCATTTGGCTGGTGGTGAATCCCGCGATCGATTCCATCAGGTCGCCGATGTGCAGCCCGGCTTTTTGCGCCGGACTTTCGGGCAGCACGGAGATCACGCCGATATAGCCGAAGCGCTTTGTGAGCGCCACACCTGCCGAAGCCTTCGAGTGATTCGCGCTCTTCTCTTTATAGTCGGCGTACTCGAGCGGGCTAAGGTAGGCAGATTGTGGGTCGAGCGAATCGAGCAAGCCGTGCAGGGCGCCGCTCGTCACCTGGTGCATGTTCGGATCATCCACGTAATCGCGCTGAATGTGCTCGAGCACTTCGCTATAAACGGTGAGCGCATGGAACGCTTTATCGTCCGATTCGCGCGCGCGCACGTAGCCGAAAGCCACGTATGCCATGACGAGCACCGACAGCGCGACCACAACCTTCTTCGCCAGAGAATTCATGCTGTTGCCCTTGACTCCGCCCCAGTAGGTCCCAGTCCGTCTGATGCAATCGCGCCGAGTCCGGTTTCAATCCATCACTTCTCGCGCGCCGGAAAATTCATTATAGCATTCGCCGGACAGCTATTAGACGGATTTGCCGCCCACCCGTTTACTTTGTGAGCCGCGGACAATTCCCCGCAAGTCCATTGGCTACAGGAGCTTACAGATTTGCGAGTAACTTACTTGTGAGCGAACGTGTGCCGCCCCGGCGAAACTTCGAACGCGTCGTTATCTGCAACCGGCGTTGCGGCCGTGATGTAGGTCTGCGAGATGCGGTCCTGCCAGGTAAAGCGGTCCTCGTCCCACAGCGCCCAAAGGAAACCGAGCAGGAGCGTCGCCCCGGACAGCAGATATCCGAAGCTGCGCCAGAGAAGCTGGCGCGTATCGGGAAGTGTTCCGTCGAGTCGAACGATTGTGAGGCTGCGAAGCTGCATCCCGGGCGTCGCGCCCGCAAAGGTAGTGAACAGGAAAAAGTACAACGCGTAGAGCAGGAAAAATGTCGTTAGGCAGACGATGGCATCAACTTTCTGCAGCATGATCTCTCCGCGGAAGGAGCGGAAGATTCCCAGAAACCCCGCAAAAGTCACGCCCAAAAAAATGATGTCGAGCAAAGCAGCGTAACGCCGCGCCGGGAGACCGGCTACGGGAACGAGCGCCGTCTGCGGATGCGCGCGATCGTCGGGGAAACTCGAAAAGTCGAGTTCCGGCTGAATGCGAATCTCCATCCGCTCCGCTTGACGCGGGCGTTGTGGGGCGCGCGGACGCGGACGCTCCGGAACGGGAATCTCCTCTTCGAACTCGGGCTCGCGAACGAAGGGCAGTCCGGATTGAGATTCGTCGGGATGAAGCCGTCGCCGCCGCACTCGATATTCCTCGAGGCGACGGCTCACTTCCCGGCGCCATTCCGGTTCCTGATCGGTCTCATACTGAGTTGCACCGACCGTGACGGGTTGCGGGGCGTGGGCCTGTTCGACGAGAGATCCGTCACAAAACGAGCAAACATCGGCGTCCTCGAGCAGCAGGGCGCCACACTTCGGGCATATCTGTATCACTGGTCCGTTTTGCGCTGCGGAAGTTCCAGTGAGGAACGGCGTAATGTTAGCACGATGGCGAAAACTCAGGTCACCGCAGTTGCCACGAAATGGGAATGTCGCGTATCAGGCAACCCGAATAGGGGGCGTCACTTCTCATCCGCTGCGCGGCTGCGCCGCGCGATTTTGCGCCTGGCCGCAATCACTTTGGGAGGCGCGGGCGTTCACCGCGCCGATTGCGACCGCGATGGGCGCATGTTAGGCTCAATTCTCTTTCGAGCTTTCACTCAGGCGATGCCGAGCGCGACAGTCTCAAAATTTCTTCGTGGAACAGCTTCATCGACGGCGCTCATCCTGATTTTCTTTCTGCTGCCGGGCCGCTCCCACGGCCAGTCTTCAAACACGCCCCCCGCAAAAGCCGCGCCGAAGAACGTTTCCGAATCTCGATCCCCGGCGAAGCCGGCGCCTCAACGGACGGCGGACGAAGGCGTGGCCGCCCTTGAGGCCGACCAGCAGCGGCAAGTGGGGAAAATTTTCTACGCCGACGGCCACGTGGACGTCAGCTACCAAAACTACCGCATCCGCGCCGACCATGCCGAATACGACAGCGAAGCGGGGGTGGTCACAGCGAAAGGGAACATTCAGCTCGATTACCTCACCCAGCACGTCGAAGCGGACGATGTTCGTTACGAACTCCGCACCGGCCGCGGATTGTTTCATCATGTGCGCGCCACATTCGCCGTGCAGCGGCGGCCCACTCCCACGCTACTGATCAGTCCCAATCCGCTCTACTTCGAAGCCGAGGAAGCCGAGCGCATCGACGAGAACACCTACCGCATTCGCAAGGCGTGGCTCACGGTGTGCGACCCGGATCGCCCCACGTGGAAGTTCTACGCGCCGGTCGCAACCGTGTATCTGCGGAAGTCCGTTCACTTGGAAAATGGAAATTTCCGCATCCATTCCGTTCCGGTCGTCTATTTTCCCTACGCTACCTTTCCTGCCGAACACCGGCGCGATTCCGGCTTCATGATTCCCGATATTGGCGACAGCTCGCGCAAAGGTTTCGTTCTGGGCGAATCGCTCTACTGGGCGCCGGTGGATTGGGCGGACGCGACCGTGGGTGCCGCGTATTTCAGCAAACGCGGTTGGAGCCAGTCCGCGGACATTCGCATGCGCCCGTGGGAAAACGCCCGACTTGATTTCACCTACTACGGCGTGATCGATCGGGGCCTTCCGCAACCCGATGATCCTCCGATCAATCAAGGCGGCCACGAAATCCATTTGAAATTTGTCTCCGACCTCGCGGACGGCTGGCGCGCCGTGGCCGACTTGAACCAACTCAGCTCGCTCACGTTTCGGCTGGCATTCAGCGAGACGTATTCGCAGGCAGTGAACTCGGAAGTGCCCAACACCGCGTTTCTGAACAACAATTTCAAAGGCTTCAGCCTCGGCGTGGCGGCGCTGAGCTACGAAAACTTCTTGAGTGCATCGCCCGAAAGTGAAATCCGGCTGAGGACCGCGCCGGAAGTGAATTTCAGCTCGGTGGAGCAGGCGCCCTTCCGCCAGTTGCCGATCTATTTCTCGTTCGAGACTTTCGTCGGCGCCGAACATCGCGAAGACAATGTGACGCCGTTCTCAACGCCCGGATTCGTCGAACGAAGCGAGATTGCCCCGAGCGTGACGATCCCGTTTCACTGGGGCCCGTGGCTCGACGTCACACCGATGTTCACACTGCGCTCCACACACTACGGCGGCCAACTGGAGAACGGCGGCTTTGTCGACGCCGGATTCTTCCGCACCACGGAAGAATTCTCGCTCGATATCCGTCCACCCACGCTCGAACGCGTTTGGGGCAACTCGCATACGAGATGGAAACACGTGATCGAACCGGACGTCACCTACCAACTGGTCAACGGCGTCAACAATTTCACGCACTTTTTGCGGTTCGACGAAGACGAAACGCTCACCGACACGAACGAAGTGCAGTACGGAATTACGCAGCGGCTCTACCGCCGGTCCGGCGACGACGATGCCGAGGAATTGATCAGCTGGCGCGTGGTGCAAAAATATTTCTTCGATCCTACTTTCGGCGGCGCGCTGATCCCGGGCCAGCGCAACGTGTTCCAGACCCTCGACTCGCTCACGCCGTTTGCGTTCGCGGACGAGCCCCGGAATTTTTCTCCGATCGTAAGCGATCTGCGGATCATGCCCGGAAAACACTACGACGTCCAATTCCGCGTGGACTATGACCCGAAGCGCGGCAAGGCAACGGCGATCGGAACCCTGCTGAAACTCAAACCCTACAAGGAATCGTTCCTCACCCTCGCACACTTTTCCACCACAAACCTTCCCACTCCGCAGGATGAAAATCCGCCCGGTTTCGTTTTTCAGCCGCGGTCCAATCAAGTGCGCGCCCTGCTTGGCTACGGCGATTTGAATCGGCGCGGCTGGAACGCAACGGTGGGAGCGAGTTACGATCTGGCGCAGAACGTGTTTCAAAATCAGGTGGTGCAGGTGGGATACAACGGCTCCTGCTGCGGACTCGGCTTTGAATATCGCCGGCTTTCATTTGCCAACATCCGAAACGAAAATCAATTTCGCATCGTTTTCTTGATCGCCAATATCGGCTCGGTGGGAAATCTGCGCCGCCAGGAAAAGATCTTCTAGCCGCGAATGCCTGAGCAGCCTGACACCGAATTGGCGTACCTATCCATCGAGCGGGCTGCGCGCCTGCTTCGACGGAAGCAGATTTCTCCGCTCGACCTCGTCGAATCGGCGCTCGCGCGCATCGAACACTTCAACCCGTCCATCAACGCCTTCATCACGGTCGTCGCCGACCGCGCCCGCCGCCAGGCTCGCGTGGCGGAAACCCAACTGCGCAGGGGCCGCGCGGCAAATCTTCTCTGCGGCATTCCGATCTCGATCAAAGACAATTTTTGGACCCGCGACGTGCGCACCACCGCCGGATCAAAAATACTTTCGCAATTCGTCCCCGGAAAAAACAGCGTCGTCGCCGAAAAACTCGAAAGCGCAGGCGCGATTCTGCTCGGCAAGACGAACATGCACGAATTCGCCTACGGCATCACCAACGAGAATCCCCACTACGGCCCCGCGCGAAATCCGTGGGATCTCGAGCGCATCACCGGCGGTTCCAGCGGAGGTTCCTCCGCAGCTCTCGCCGCCGGCATCGGCTACGGCGCCACCGGCACCGATACGGGTGGCTCCATCCGCATTCCAGCGGCGCTCTGCGGCATCGTCGGCTTGAAGCCCACATTCGGTCTCGTGAGCGTGGATGGCGTCGTGCCGCTCGCGAAAACACTCGATCACGCCGGTCCCATGGCGCGCAGCGTCACTGATGTCTGCATCCTGCTCGAAGCGATCGCGGGAATTTATCCGCGCGGCGCCACCCGGCCGGACCATCGAAAGCTGCGAAAGATACGCCCGCGCAAATTCCGTCTCGGCTGGCCGAAGGAATATTTCTTTGAGCGCATCGACGCGGAGGTGCGGGCCGCTCTTGAATCGGCGGCGAAGCGCTTTGAATCGCTCGGAGCGAAGATTATCGAGGTATCGCTTCCCGGCGTCGAGCGCTCGGTTGAGCCCAGCACCAGCATGGCACTCGCCGAAGCCACGCAGTATCACGAATCGCAGGGCTATTTTCCCGCGCAAGCCGAAAAATATGGAGACGACGTCCGTCACCGGCTCAAGCTCGGCCGTGACGTCCGCGCGGCAGACTATCTGAATGCGTTCGAAGCAAAGCGCGCTGTCACTCACGAATTCGATTCTGCATTTGAGGACGTGGACGCCATTCTCGCTCCCACGCTGCCGATCGTCGCGCCGCGCATCGGAGAAAATGAAGTTGCCATCGAAGGCCGGAAAGAAACCGTGCGATCCGCACTTGTTCGTTTGAATCGCCCCGCAAATTTGACGGGACATCCGGCGCTTTCCGTTCCCTGCGGATTCGCGAAAAGCGGCTTGCCGATCGGGCTGCAATTGATTGGACCGAACTGGAGCGAGGCGCAGCTGCTCGCTATCGCGCTTGCCTACGAAGACGCTACCGACTGGCACGCGCGACGCCCGCCCCTTCTTTGATGTGAATCAGCGCAGCCGTTCTCCCTCGCGCCGTTCTTCCGCCAATTCAGACACGAAGATAGTCTGCAGTTTCCGCCAGCGCCCCGTCGCGATTCATCAGCCAGATTCCCGCCGCAAAACCGATCGCACCTAAAATGATTCCAGCCAGCACATCCGCAACATAGTGATAGCGCCCGTACACCGTCGCCACGCACATGCAGATGAAAAACGGCAGGCACACCCAGAAAAGCCAGCGGCGGTAACGCCACGACGCGAGAATCGCCACCATCGAGCCGGCCACGTGCGCGGACGGAAACGCCGCGCCGTGGACCCGTCCGAAATGCTCGACGAGGCCGATGGTTGCGGTCAAATATCTGCCGGTCAGCGGCATCGTGTTCATCGCCGCGAGCGTGTAGTACGGGCTCTCGATGGGGAAAAGCAGCCCGATGACGTACACGGAATAGTGTGCGACCGCCGTTGAAACCATCACGGTCCAGAACGCAAGCCGATCCTTCTGCGCATAGAGAATCGCGGGCAAAAGGACGAGATACAAAAAGTACGTCATGTAAGCAAATTGCATGAAATCGTTGAGCGCGGGGTTGGAAAATCGTGCAAACCAAACGGACGGATGGACGCCGGCCAGATTGAAATCGAATTCGAGCAGCCAGCCGTCAAACCATGCGGGAAAAATCGCGTGAACCATCCCCTGCAACTCTTCGAAGAAAAATATGTAGAGAGGCAGCGGATACCAGTCGCGAGCGAAACGCAGAGCTGAATTTTCTGAATGCGCCGCTGCTCGCGCGAGCCAAATGATCCCGACCGCGATCCACGCGTGAATTGCGAAGTCTTGCCCGGCGTACGCGATATTGCGGTGGAACAAAAGGACGACAACGTTCAGCCATGCCAGGTACGCGAACGTGACCCACTCGAAGGCGCCGAGAGAGTATCGAATTGATTCGAAGTGGCGCGAAGAAATCGGCGCTACCGGCGATTGCACTCCGACGGCCCACGGGATGGCTTCCGCGCGCGGCGCTTCTCTTGGCGTGACCGGTTCGAATACCTTCATCGCGCCTCTTTGGGAGCAAGAAAGACGCTGTCTGCCACGCCTCTCGGAGCGTCAGGCGAGCGCCAATCGCAGATGTCCCACCCGCGCTTTCGCGCGGCGCGCGCGAGCCGCCACGATGGATTTGCGGCGGTTGGGTTGCCGACCGCTTCAAGCATCGGGAGGTCCGGCATCTCGTTTCCGTACGCATAGCTGCGCGCGAGATCCATGCCGTGAGCGGCGGCCAGTGCACTCACAGCGCACGCTTTCTCCCCAAAGCTCATGTGCGGCCCCGCAAGCCTGCCTGTGAAACGGCCATCGCGCACCTCGATTTCGGTGGCGCATATTTCGATCTTGCCGGGTAGAAAATGTGCGGCGGCTCGAGCCAGAGGGGCAAGAGTTCCGGTGACTAGGCAAATCTGGTGGCCACGATCGAGGTGCCACTTCGCGCGAGCGATTCCTTGTGTGAAGATCGAAAGCCCCGCACATGAAAATGCAGCCGCCCAATCGGCTATGGCCGATTCCGGAATGCCCGCGAGATAGTGCTTGTTGCCCTGCGTCGCGCTACCTGGATCGGTGAAGAAGGCTTTGCCGAAATGCGCCAGCCAGCGGGCTACATTCGCGGTTTCGATTTCGTCTCGCTCCACCAAATCCATTACGAACCGCCACTCGAGAGATGGTGGGCGCAGCAGCGTCCCATCGAGATCGAAGAACGCGCCGATTTTTTCCGGTGCGCTCACCGTGTCGCCTCGGCGGGGATGGGCCGCGACGACGACGCAGTCCCAGCCAGATACCGCCTCCCTTCCCAGATCACGGGAATCGCGCGAATAACGCAGAACGTCGCTGTCGCAATCACGAGAGCTTGCCCCGTGGCCGAAAGCCATTGCCGTGAATTTGCGTCGAACCACGCGATAGGAAGCTGCGGCAGCGGAAGCAACAGCCCGAGATAACAGAAGCACGCGCATTTCAGCGCAGCATACGCCGCGCGGCTCGCGCGCGACGCCACCAGGCTGCGACCCCACCACGATTCAAGCATCGAATTTTTGCCGAAGCCGCTGCGTCCGCTTCGAGCGGCGAGCCCGCGCAAGAAATCGGTCAGCGTCCCGCGCACGAAAAACAGCACCGGCACCCAGAAGGAAATCAGTCCGCTGGCGGCGAAAAATGTGAAGAAGAGATTTTCGACCACGCGGTCGCCGAGAATATCGAGCTGCGCGCCGAGCGGCGTGGCGAGATTGCGTTTTCGCGCGATGTAACCGTCGAGGCCGTCGAGCGCGATGGCGGCAATGGTGAGCAGGACGGCGGCTGCGTCGGCTGCCAGCGCCTCGCGCCCAAAGGTGAACAGAGCGACAGCCGCAAATGCCGCAATCACGCGTCCGGCGGTCACTTGATTTGGCGTCATCGTCGCGTCCTCCTCGAAGCGCTATCGCTTGCCTGCCGAAACTGCAAGAGAACGGGCCCGCATTCGCTTGCGGCAAATCTCTTTGCCGTTCCCGGCTCCAGCGTGCGGGCCCGCCTTCCCACAAAAAGCACTTGGATCGCCACGGGACCATGGCCGCGAAAGCCTTCTTTTTCATTCGTTTACCGGCGTGCGCGCGGCCGCTGTGCTTCGCGACTTGCAAGGTTCTCGCGCCACCTGTCGGACTTTTCCTCTCCGCCCGCACCACAAAAAAGCGCAGGCGCGCGTCTAAGGGATGTGGGAAAATTAGAGGTTCTCCGACGACGGGGCGCGGGGCCGGGCATCCAATCTCCGTGAAAAAGGCGTAACTAGATAGATGGAAGTTTCCATATTTGCGGCGTTCGTAGCGGGCCTGGTGTCGTTTCTCTCACCGTGCGTGTTGCCGCTCGTGCCCGGCTATATTTCGATGCTCTCGGGAATCGGCGTCGAACAGCTCAAAGAAGGTCACACGCCGCGCGGAGGACTGCTCGCCTCGGCGCTGGGATTCGTTTTCGGATTTTCGATTGTGTTCATTTCTTTTGGCGCGTCGGCGAGCGCGGTCGGGACGTTTCTCGTCCGCAATCGGAGCCTACTGGCGCCCGTTGCGGGCTCTTTGATTATTCTTTTTGGATTGCACCTCGTCGGTTGGCTCGCAAGAATTACGATTCGCTGGGGCTTGGCAGTAGGCGGGTTGCTTGTCGCCTTTGGAGTCGCACTCACTTTGCATCCGGGCCTTCTGGGCAGCTGGCTCAAAGCCGTGCATTTCTATTCCGTCTCGCTAATTTTTCTTCTCGGCCCCACTCTTACGCGTTGGCTGAATCGCGATATTCACTTCCGCAAACTCGGAGGCCAGCCCGGGCCTTTCAGCGGCTTCTTGATGGGCTTCGCATTTGCGTTTGGCTGGACCCCTTGCATTGGCCCAATCCTCGCCGGAGTACTGGCGATTGCCGCAACGCGCGAGACCGTGGGCCAGGGAGTTTTTCTCTTGGCTTTTTATTCGGCGGGGCTGGCGATTCCGTTTCTTGTGACGGCGCTCGGCATCGGCGGCTTCTTGCGTTTCTACCAGAAGTTTCGTCGGCATCTGCACACGGTGGAAGTATTCAGCGGAGTTTTGCTGCTGGCGGTCGGCGGGCTGGTGTTTCTGAACCGGCTCACCTGGCTTTCGGGCAAGCTTACATTTCTGAACCAGTTTTCATGGTGATGGGAGCGTCGCGAATGACGAAGGTTTTCAAGGGTTGGCTTTTTCTGGTCTTGCTCGCCGTGATGGCGGCAGGCTTTTCCGGCTGCAATGCAAAAAACTGGCTGAATACGGCAGCACAGGAGAATGGCGCGAGCAAGGGCCCGCTGCCGACCGCGCCGGAGGTTACGTTCAAGGATCTGGACGGCAAGGACGTGACGCTAGCCAGCCTGAAAGGCAAAGTGGTGGTGCTTAATTTCTGGGCCACGTGGTGCGAGCCTTGCCAGGTGGAAATTCCCTGGATGATCGACCTACAGCAGAAAAATGCCGAGAAGGGATTCACGATCCTTGGGGCGGCGATGGACGATGAAGGCGCGAGCGTGGTTGCACCCTATGTTCAGAAAACGGAATTCGACGTAGACGGCCATCAGATGAAAATGAACTATTCGATCGTTCTCGGCACCGACGATATCGCTTCCAAATTCGGCGGATTGATTGGATTGCCTACCACCGTCGTGATCACGCGGGACGGCAAAATCGCCAAGCGGTTCATCGGCCTGGCAAACCGCGATCAGCTCGAAAAGCAGATCCACGCCTTGCTCTGATATTTTCGCTGCGTGGCGCAGAACCCGGAATTCTTGCTCCGGCTCGCGCATCTGCTGTAACCTGCCAAAGGCATGAGACCAAAATCACATGGATGAACGCGAATTCCAGAAAAAATGCGACGCAGCGTTTGAGGCGTTGCGCAAGCGCCTTATGGAAGTGGGCGACCAGCACGATTTCGAGGTAGAAGGCGGCAGCGGCAAGCTCGAAATCGAATTTGAGGACGAGGACGAAACGCGCTTCGTGATCAGCCCGAATACGCCCGTGCGGCAAATCTGGATCTCCGCGCTGACCACGAGTTTCAAGCTCGGCTGGTCGGATGCAGCGCAGGCCTTCGTGCTCGACAAGACGGGCGAAACATTGAATCAAGTGATGAGCCGCATCCTCACCGAAAAGCTCGGCGTGGCAGTTCAGGTTTAACGGGCGATGCCAACGAATCCGCGTCAGATTTCGGTCACCTTGCTCGCTTCGTTATTCGTCGCATGCTTTTTCCTTGCTGCGCAACACTTCGCGCTGGCGCAAGACGCGCTGCCGAAACCTGCAGCGGTCGTAAAGCCGGCAACCTACGTCTCCCTCGAGCCGGTGCCGCGCGGAAAAACTTTCGAAGTAGCGATCGTCGTCGAGATCGTGCGCGGTTTCCACATGAACTCGCACAAGCCCAGCGACGCTTACCTGATCCCCACGACGCTTACGCCGCAAGCTCCTGCTGGCTTCGAAGTCCTCGACACGATCTATCCCGATGGCCACGATGAGAAATTCGCGTTTTCGCCGAAGAAACCGCTCAATGTGTACACAGGAACGGTGACGCTGAAGCTCAAGCTATCAGCGCATGCGGATGCGGCGCTCGGAGCGGCGACCATCCCCATCACCCTGCGCTATCAAGCTTGCAACGATACGACCTGCCTGCAGCCGGTAAAAGTCCCGGTGGACGCGAAATTCGAAGTCGCAGCAGCCGGCGCAAAATCGCACGCGGCGCACACGGACGTTTTCGCGGCGGCCCCTCCGAAAAGTTAAGCTCGCCTGCATTTTCACAGCGAAGAATTCAGCTCGGGGAAATTTGAGGCAGAGCCCGGCGAAGGCGCGCGATCACGCGGTCCTTCCCGAGTACGACCATGGTCTCAAAGAGCGGCGGCGCTACGGCGCGCCCGACGATCGCTACGCGCGTCGCGTTGATCAGGACTCCTGCCTTAACGCCCTCCGCTGCCGCGACCGCACGCGAAGCGGCATCGCACGAATCATGGGTCCAATCGGCGACGGCGGCCAGCGCTTCAGTAAGCTTCGCGAGCAGCTCCGGCACTTTGGGATCTTTCCAGAATTTTGCGCGTGCCTCGGCTTCGTACTCGAAATCGTCCGTGAAGAACGCGCGCGCCCAGCCCGAAAAATCGTGCACGAAGCGCGTCCTCGGGCGAATCAGATCCACCGCATGCGCGAACCAGGCCTTCTCCGCGCCCGCCCATGCTGGATTCCAAATCCCCGCGCGTTTCAGTTCCGCTTCGACGTAAGGCAGAAGCTCCTCAACCGGCGGCTTCTGTAGGTATTGCGTGTTGAACCATTCGAGCTTCGCGCGATCGAAAATCGCATTCGTGCGGCTCACACCGGAGAGCCCGAACCGCTCGATCAATTCATCCGTTCGCATGTATTCCGCATCGCCGCCGGCCGACCAGCCGAGCAGCGCCAGAAAATTTCGAAACGCTTCGGGCAGGATTCCTTCGTCGGCGTAGGAATGGACGCTGGTCGCTCCGTGCCTCTTGGACAGCCGCGTGCGATCGGGCCCCAGAATCAAGGGGACGTGCGCGAAGATCGGAGGCGCCGCGCCGAGCGCTTCATAGATCAGCACCTGCTTCGGCGTATTCGAAAGATGATCGGCGCCGCGAATGATGTGCGTAACGCGCATGTCGATGTCATCGACGACCACGCTCAGTTGGTATGTCGGCAAACCGGACGAGCGCAGCAGCACGAAATCTTCGATTTCCGCGTTCTGCACTTCGCGGGGACCGAAAACCGCATCCTCGAATTTCGTCGCGCCGGTGCGCGGAACTCTAAAGCGCACGGCACGCGGAATTCCCGCGGCTTCTTTCGCGGAACGCTCGGCGTCGCTGAGATCGCGACAGGAACAGCCGGCTGTTTTCTCGGTTTTACGCGTCTCGTCGTCGCCTTCTCCCTCCTGCTCGTCTTCCGGTTTTTCCGGTGTTGCATCCGCTCCGCCATACGCCACCGGCTTGCAGTAGCAGGCGTATCCCGCGCCGCTCGCCAGGATGCGCTCTCCGGCCTCCCGATAGATCTCCAGGCGCTTCGACTGGAAGTACGGACCCTCGTCCCATTCGATTCCAAGCCACTTCAAGCCCGCAAGAATGCCGTCCACGAGCTCGGGACGATTGCGCTCCACATCGGTATCCTCGATTCGCAGCAGGAGCGTGCCGCCTTCGTGCCGGGCGAAAAGCCAGTTGAATAGCGCCGTACGTGCGCCGCCCACGTGCAGGTAGCCCGTAGGCGAGGGAGCGAAGCGCACGCGCGGTTTTTGCGAAGAACTCATTCAGGTTGATCCTTCCACGATTTGGAAACGATTCATCTTAACGGATAGCTCGCATGAAATCGAGCCGGCGGCGCGGAAACAGCAGAAACAAAGGCAGTTGGTACGAGGGTACTCTTGACCGTTCCCGCGCCGCGCTGCATATTCGAGATTCGATGCGGCCCCAGCTGCGCGGTACAAATGGCCGTGGAAATCGGCTGCTGCGTGTGACTTACCAGACGTTGACCTCCACGAAACTTGACTGGACACGTCGCCGGAAGGCTGCTGATTTTCTGATATTCTCGATGAAAGTCCGCCAATTGGAAGGGGCG
Organism: Candidatus Acidiferrales bacterium; assembly: GCA_050746925.1. Lineage (GTDB taxonomy): Bacteria > Acidobacteriota > Terriglobia > Acidiferrales > UBA7541 > Palsa-295. The sequence goes on along the minus strand of JBOGNA010000186.1, from coordinate 3,684 downwards.
CTAAGTTGTTGAGCCAATTGAATCCGAGTTCCGTGGTCCCGCTGGCTAGCGCCTTCCTGCTCGCTGCGTTTTTCCTGTACGTATATCTGCAAAAGCGACAGCAGTACCTGCTCGCCTGGTCGGCAGGCTGGCTCCTGATTTCGATTCATTTCGTAGTGCCAATTCTGAGCTCGCGCGTCGCGCTGCCGGAATGGATGGGCACAACGAACGAGTGGCTTCTGGCAGTGGCAGCGCTGGCGTTCTATGCGTCCGCCCGGATGTACGGCCGCTTGACGGTGCACTTCCGCGCCATCCTGGCTGCCGCAGCCGGATTGGCTGTCTATGCGCTTGCCTTCGACCGGCACTGGATTCCCCCCGTTGGCCTGGGATTGTGGGTCGCGCTGCTGTTTCTGCTGGTTGCGCGCACGTTCTGGGAAGAGGGACGAAAGCAGGAGTCGCGGGCCGACTTCTTGCTGGCGATTACCTTTGTCGCTTGGGCCGCGCTTCGCGTCACGACCGTGTTTCAGTCTCGCCTCGGTCCACTGGCGGATATGAATTTGCTTCCGCTCGTCGCCCTGCCGGAACTTTTTGCCGGCGTGCTGATGGTGATGGCGGTTTATGAAGAAGAGCGGCGGCGCGTTGAGCGAAACATGCTGGCGCTCTCGAACCTGAACCTGGCGACCTCGAGCTTCGTGGGCGGCGAGATTCAAAAAATGCTGGCGCAGGCGCTCGATCGCGTTCTGAACGTGGTGCGCATTCCCGCCGGCGCGCTGTGCCTCCACTACGGCGATGCGGACGGACCCACGTCCGTGGTTGTGACGGGCATGGGCGATGCATTCTGCTCCGCGGCGCAGCAGGACGACCTCGATGAATACATTGTGAGCCTCGTCGCGCGGCTCGGCGGCCTGGTGGTGCTGCGCAATCTGGTGAGCGATTCGGACTATCAAGCGCTCGAAAAAGAAGAACAGTTCCAGCACGTCCGCAAGATGCTTCTCGAACAGGGGCTGCGGACGGTGGTTGGAATCAGTCTGCAAGCCAAGGAACGCGTGTTCGGCGTTCTACTGCTTGGGACACCGGACAACCGGAATTTCACCGCGGCGGAGTTGCGGCTGCTGCTCGCTCTCGGCCATCAGATCGGCATGGCGGTGGAAAACAGCTACTTGATTCAGCAGACCGCGCGGCGCAGCGAAGAGCTTCACATTCTGAATGAAATTGGGCGCGCGCTGAGCTCCACACTGCAGCCCGAGATTCTGTTCGAGCGCATCTTTTCCGAAATCCGAAGACTGCTCGAAGTGAGCAGCTTCTTCATCGCGTTTTACGACGGCAAATCCGACGAAGTGCGATTCGAAATCGAAGTGGTGGAGGGCGAACGGCAGCCCAAACGCGTCCGAGCGCCGGGAAACCACCTGGTCGAATACGTGGTGCGCACGCGGCAGCCCTTGCTGATTCGCGACCATTTCAAGCAGGAAACCGAGAAACTCGGATTTGATCCGGCTCGGGAAGCGGGATCGATCTGCGTGGTGCCGTTGATTCTTTACGACCGCGCGATCGGCGTGATGGCGGTGCACAGCCCCAACGAGCGGGCGTTCGACGAAGGCCACGTGGAACTTCTGCGCGTCCTTTCGAGTGAAGCTGGAATCGCGATCGAGAATTCGCGGCTTTTTGCCGAGGAACAGAAGAAGTCCCGGCACCTCACGCTGGTGAACAATATTTCGAGCCACGCAATTACCACGCTGAACCCGGAAGAGATGCTCGCGAAGATCGTCTCGGAGATCGAGAACGGCCTCACGTACGACCATATCGGAATTGCGGTGCTTGACTATTCGGCGAAAGAACTCGTGATCCAAGCGGTAGCAGGCGCGCAGCGCGATGCCATTGGCCGGCGCATCCTTCTGGGCGAAGGACTGATCGGGCAGGTGGCGCGGACCGGGCAACTCGCGGTGGTTCGCGAGGTGAATGCCGGCACACCGAGGCTGATCGTGCCGAGCAGCGTCTCCGCGATTGCGCTGCCGGTATCGTACGCCGAAAACTTGCTGGGCGTCCTGTACGTCGAGTCTTCCGAGAAGTGCGTTTTCCCGGATGAGGAAGTGCTTCTGCTGCGTACGCTGGCCGATCTTTTCGCCGGCGCGTTGCACAACGCGCTCACGTTCCAGAAAGCGCAGGAACAGGCGATCACCGACGGGCTCACCGGCGTCAAGACGCATCGCTATCTGATGGAAGCGCTCTCGCAGGAATGGAAGCGATCGACGCGCGCCAACCGTCCATTCTCGCTGGTGCTGATGGACCTCGACCGCTTCAAATTCGTCAACGACTTTTACGGGCACCTGGAAGGCGATGTGGTGCTGCAACGCGTAGGGCACATTTTGGAGCAGAATTGCCGCCGCTCGGATGTAGTGGCACGCTACGGCGGCGACGAATTCGTAATCCTGATGCCGGAAACCTCGGTGGAGCAGGCTCGCCAACTGGCTAGCAAACTGCGCGGCTGGATCGCTTCCGATCCGCTGCTGCGCGACAAGAACATCACCGCAAGCTTCGGTATCGCGGGATTCCCGGTGCACGGTTCGACGCCGCAGGAACTCATCCAGGTGGCGGACTCTTCGATGTACCTCTCGAAGCATCAGGGCGGCAATTCCGTCTCGAGCGCGGAACAGACGGATCCGAACGACACGAAACGCTGGAAGAAGGATGTGCTCGAGGCCTATCTCGGCGTCACGCTGAAGCGGCTTTTCTCGACGGGACCGGAAGCATTCGATGAAATCTACCGCCGGCTCGAGCAGTTCACGCGTTCGCTCACCGAGCAGGGCGCGGGCGGCTCGACGGATGCGTTGCCGCCGGCGGTGGTGGAGACGGTGACGTCTCTCGCGTTGGCGATCGATGCCAAGGACCATTACACACAGGGCCATTCGCAGAAGGTTTCCGCGTACGCGGTGATGATCGCGCAGTCGCTCGGGATGGAGGCGGCCGAGGTGGAAGAGATCCGGCTCGCCGGGTTGCTGCATGACATCGGCAAAGTGGGCATCCCGGAGCCGATTTTGAACAAGTCCGGCCCGCTCGATGCGGCCGAGTGGGAAACGATGAAGACCCACACGGAATTGGGCGCGAAAATTCTGGAACCACTCGAAGCGATGAAACGGATTCGGATGATGGTGCGCCACCACCATGAGTTCTACGACGGGACCGGTTATCCCGACCGGATAGAAGGCGAGCGGATTCCATATGGCGCGCGCGTGATCGCGATTGCGGATGCATACGACACGATCACATCCGAACGCACGTACAAGAAGGCGCGCACGCCCGAAGATGCGTTCCTCGAACTTGAACGCTGCGCCTCGAACCAGTTCGATCCTGATCTCGTTCGCGTGTTCATCGAAACGATGCGGCGCGCCCCGCGGCAAACCGTCGAGGCGCCGGTGACCGTGCCCGACCGCTCGAGCAATCCCGCCCTCGCCTAGATATTTCTCCCCCGCTGGACGCGTTCAATTGTTCCCGGTAGAGTTCTGAAGAGCGCGCCGGTATGCGCGCCGGAGCCAATGATGCGAACAGCCACGGTGAAATGGGGCGGCGAAGAAGAGTTTCTTGCGACGATGCCTTCGGGGCAAAGCGTTCTGTTCGACGCCGCGAACGAACACAAAAAAGGGCCGAGTCCGAAGGAGACGTTGCTCGGCGCGCTGGGAGCTTGCACCGCAGTGGACGTGGTATCGATTC
>JBOGNA010000185.1:0-6723 GCA_050746925.1 Candidatus Acidiferrales bacterium | reverse complement strand
GTTATGCGCGTCGAACAGCCTGTGGTTCCAGTGTTCAAGGGCGTCTTCGCGTTCGAATCCGAGTACAAGTCCGATGTTTCCATCGCAGAGCGCATTCGAACCTTTCACAACGGCCTGCAAGCGGACGGCCATATCTCGAGGCGGCACCGTTATCTCATGCAGGGAGTAACAGCCGTTTGCGTGCCGCACCACAACTACGTTTTTCAGCGCTATACGCTTATGGAAGACGAGAACACGTTCCCCCAGCCGCAGCTCTTCAGCCTTCAGCCAGAGTGGCCAGGAGACGTAAGAACCGGAGCCTTTCTCGGCCAGCTACTTAGTCACTTGGACATCGAACCAGGCCCAAAACGCAGCCAAGGTCGCTCATTTGCGCCCATTTTTCAGGAATGCAGCACCGAACTCCTCAAGGCCCTCTTTGGGGAGAACTGGCAGGCAACGATGGCGAATTCGAGCCTCTCCGCCACCCTCGAAGTGGCGGGTGCTCGCAAGTACGTCGCCAGAGTCGAAGCCTTCTTCGCTGGCCTCCTTTCCGCATCCGAAATCGCCGCCGGCCTTACGCGGGCAGCAACGGGACAGCGCGGTATAGGGGGGGGACCGGCAGACTGAAGTCGACGATTGAAGCCTGCTGAATGTCGCCCGGTGAGCCAGAAATGCCGATTGGCGAGGGGGAGAGCCTCGCACGGCGGCAAGGTCCGCTTCTCCCAACCCTAAGCGGACCCGCTCTTCAACGAATGCGCAGGTCAGAGGTGGTCGAGAGCTGCCCTATTTGGGGCTGCCTCACATGCCAACATATCGACGACGCGCCTCTATGACCGGCGCAAGAGCAAGCCCGAAGACAGTCCGACGTTTCTGGTCAAAATATTAATAAGTCATTGTTTGATAAAGGATATTATCATATATAAAAGCGCGAGCAAAGCTTGAACTTGACAAGGTTCTTAAGAAAATGACGCTTACGGGCGCGGCCAACCAAGTGCCCCGAACCTGAGCCTGCGCGATTGGATTTGCGACATGACGAATCTCTACCTCTGGCTTGAGGGATTAATGTCGAGGCCCAATCTGCCAGCTTGGTTGCAGACGTTTGCCGCTCTTGTAGCCCTCTTCATCAGTGCTTGGGCGTCGTGGCGCGTGGGCGCGGCCGAGCGAAAAAAGATCGGTTGCAGGCGCGCGCGATCGCTGTCGCCGTTTATCCCGAAGGTGACCTTGCTAGCAGCGCAGTGCCCAAGCGCCTGACTTACGAAGGCAGTCTTGCCGACCAGCCCCAGATCAAGGTCGGACGGTTCACCCTATGTCTCCGTCAGGGATTGAAGGAGCGCCCGTCCGACCCCTGCCGGGTGGGACCAGCTGGTCCGCCCACATCACGAGCAAGCTACGTCCATGTCTCGCAGCCGGCGACCCGATGCGATACCGGCATCCTCATCCGCACTTGCCGTAAGCAATCGACTCAGTTTGCAGTGAGAAGATTTATCCGTAGGGAGGGAGCGCACTACGACAGAGGCGGTTCTGTCAGGTTTGGGCCACCTGTCCCGGAAGCGATGGCGACTTCAGCCAATTTCGGACGGACCGGAACGAGGAAGCGCGAAACCAGTATCTGGAGAACGTCCTCATTTTGGTCTCGCGTTTCCGCTCGGATGACGACCAGACCGTGCTCCGTCCGCGATCGGAAGGGGCCCTTATCGATTACCTCCGTGAATACCTTGAATTCATCGCCCGGTCTGGTCGGCCGCCGCCAACGGACCTCCGCGTCGAGGCCGACAAGGCCGCCTGCAAAAGGATTGGCCGACACAAGTAAACGCATCGTCAGGGCCGCGGTATGCCAGCCGCTCGCTACCAGATCGCCGAAAAGTGAATGGCGTCCGGACATTTCGTTGAGGTGGAACGGTTGTGGGTCGAATTCCTGGGCAAAGCGCCTGATCTCATCGTCATCGATGCGATATGATTGACTCTCAAAACAATATCCGACCTGAATGTCCTCGAAATAAAGTGAACCAGCCAACGGATTATACTCCCGTATTCCCTCGGTGAAGCGCAATTGCAGAAACGGCGTGGTCGTCAGGTGCTCGATCGGAACGAGGAGACAGCAGGCGCTTGAGTTCGGACTTCAACACTTTTCCTGCAGCATTCCGAGGGAGTGGGGAATCGATCACGAAAATCTCGACAGGAACCTTATGGCGTGCAAGTCGCGACCTCAGAAAGTCTTGCAACTCCTCTAAAACGGGTATGCCAGACTTTCCAGTGACGATCATAGCGACCACCTCCTCTCCGAGAGTCAGGTGGGCGCGTGCGAAAACGGCAGCTTCGACGATGTCGGGATAGGATGCCAATGCATCCTCGATTTCAACCGTGAATATATTCTCCCCACCTCGAATTATGACGTCCTTGATCCGATCCGTAATTGTAACAAATCCTTCGTGATCCATGATTGCGAAGTCTCCGGTACGAAACCAGTCATCATGGGTGAAGACTTCGGCTGTTACCGCAGGCGCATTCCAATAGCCTTGGGTTACCGTCAGGCCACGGACCTGAAGTTCGCCCTGTTCGCCGACAGCGACCGGCTTGTCATGGGCGTCTGCGATGCGCGCTTCGTTTACTGCCGGCACCACGACGCCACAGCTCTTCGGCCGATCGAGATAGTCCTGACCCGTGTTCAGGAGGAAAGTGCTCGCGGTTTCGGTCATGCCCCATCCGTTCGCACTCCGCGCCCCGAGGGTGGCCTTGATGTCACCAGGCAGTGAGCTTGGCGCGGGCGCCCCTCCGTAAAGGCAATCGGTTAGCGAAGAGAGATCGTGCTTGTCGAGTGACGTGTGTTGCAGCAACTGCAGCGCGAGCGTTGGTACTCCACCGAGAAGCGTCACGCGCTCGCGTTCAATGATGCGAAGGCCCTCCTCGGGATTCCAGCGGTTGATAAGAACCATCTTCGTCCCACTGGCGGTGGCGACAACAAGTCCGGCCACCGCTGCCGTGACATGGAAAAGCGGGACAGGAAACAGCGCTGTCGGACGTGACGGTGGAGAAGCTGCTACCGCAGGGGGGTATCTCAAGGAGTAGCGCGCACGTTGATACTCACTGTTGCGCAAGGCAGCTGTCATCGCCCGATGGGTTAGGGTCGCGCCCTTGGGCCTGCCGCTCGTCCCGGATGTAAAAAAGATCGCTCCAATCGCCTCGGGATCAAGGGATGGGAAATGGGGTGGCGCGACAGCAAGTGCGGACCAAGCTTCTGCTGGCGGGATGATGTCGCCAAGAGGTCGGCCGTCGCCGCATTCACACCAACAAAGTTCCATCCGCCCATTTTCCACCTGACGAGGCGCGTCACTGATCAGATGTCGCGCGCCGGCGTCAGAGAGCATGAGGGCGACCTTTTCGTCGGTCTCCCATCCGTTGACTGGGACAACAATTGCGCCGAGTAGCATGATGGCAAAAAAGGCGACCGGCCATTCAATCCGGTTACGCATAAGAAGCGCTACCCTATCGCCAGGCTCCACTCCCGCAGTGGAAAGGGCATGGGAGCAATTTGAAACGGCGCGCCTGAAGTCGCCAAAAGTTGCGTGCTTGCTGTCAGCGACGAGGAATATCTCGTCGGACCACACATCCGTCATCGCTAGGATGTCTGAGATGTGCTTCGGTCCGCTCTTCCAAGCGTTCACTGTGCGGCTGCCAATGGTTATCGCTTCGGTTTCGAACCGCGCGTCCTTTGCCAGTACCTCATCTGCTTCGCTGATCGACATAGTTGGTCCTGGTCCGGGTAACCGCATTTCGTTCTCACCGTCTCCAACGCTTGTTTTCGCGTGCGATTCTGGGTTCTTCAGCCTTCGGCGGCCATCTTGCTCGGCATGAGATGAAGATTCCGCCGCGCCCACTGAGCGACTTCGTCCATCGTGCTCTTCGTTTCGGGGAGGAAAGGAAAGATCGTGTAGACGTGGACGGAATCCTCGACCAGGCGCAGCGTCACGTGGACGCCGGCCTTCTCCGCGCGTTCGGCGAGACGCGTGGCGTCGCTGAGCAGAACCTCGCCCTGGGTGGCCGTCACGAAAAGCGGCGGTAGGCCAGTGAGTTCGCCGAACAGCGGCGACACCAGGGGATCCGTCGGCTCGTGGCCCTGGAAATAGGACGCCCCCATGAAGGTCAAGAGGTCGCGGTTCGCTGCGGGATCATCTCCATTGAATGCGCGGACGCTCTCACCCGATAGAGTGAGATCAGCGAATGGCGCGACCGCAAGGATACCGGCGGGCAAGGGATCGCCGGCCATACGGAGCGCGAGCGCCAAGGCGACTGCGAGGCCGCCGCCGGCGGATTCACCAGATAGCAAAATCGAACTTGCCGAGATGCCTCTTCCCAGCAATGCCCGATAGGCGGCGACGGCGTCGTCGATCGCGGCCGGATAAGGATGTTCTGGCGCAAGCCGATAGTCGACGGTGTAGCAAGCCCCCTCGACAGCAGTTGCCAGCCGGCTCGCATATTCCAGCGAGCCCTCAGCCGAACCCAGCAAATAACCGCCACCATGGAAGTGCAGCACCACATTGTCCGAACGAGCTTCCTTAGCTGCAACGCGGAACGCCCCGACGTCGCCGAGTTCGTCCTCGACCGCCTCGAAGCCGGCTGGCAACGGGAAGTTCGTGGTCAGGAAGCGATCGTAGGCCTCGCGAAGCCCGTCCTGGCCACGCGCCACGTCTTCGGGACGGAATGCGTATTTCCAGAGGTCGAAGGCCCGTTGGCTCTCGGGGCGTTGCAGCCGCTTGCCTTCACGCAAGCCGGTGACATTGACGACCTCGCCAGGCGCCCCCTCGACTGCCTTGACGACATTATAGTCCCATGCGAGGCCCCAACTCGTCTCCGCCAGGGGATCGATGCGTGCCATACCTTTCCAGCGCGCATTACGATCGCGCAGGCGGCTCGCGTCGGTCTCGTGAATGAGCTTCACTTCGGCACGGGCGCCGGCCTGGATGCGCGTCGTGCGCGGTAGACGGCGCCGCTCGTACTCGAGGAGCGCGCCCGGAATGTCGTGCTGTCTTCGGGCCAGGACGCGCGCGACAGTCCAGGCATCCTCGATGCTCTGTCCGGCGCCCGCCGCCAGAAATGGCACCATCGGGTGTGCCGCGTCGCCAAGCAGCGTGACGCGGCCCGAACTCCAACTGTCGATCGGATCGCGATAGTACATGCCGGTGATAAAGGCCGTCTTCGCCTGCTCGAGCATGGCCCGCGCCCGCGGCTCGGCATCCTCGAAAGAGTGAAGCATTTCCGCAATGTCGCCGCTTTCGCTCCAGGACTCGCGCCGCACCTCATCGGCTGGCACTGAAGCCAGAATGCTGTACAGATTTTTGGGCCGCACCCAGTAGGTGATGAGCGAGCGGCCTGGCCCGAACCAATAATTGCCGCGTTCCGGGAGCTCGAGCCCCTCGAGCTTCTCTGCCGGGATCAGGGAACGCCACATCAGAATATTGGCAAAGTGCTTCTCCTCCGGCCCGCGCAGATACTGCCGCACGACAGAGTGAATGCCGTCGCAACCCACCAGCACGTCGGCCTTCAGTGTCTCGCCGGTCTGCAGCCTAACTTCGACCGCATCATCCGTCTGTGAGATCGCCGCGCAACGGGCGCCCAGCCGCTTCGCTTCGGCAGGAACTGCATCGAACAGCAATTGAATGAGATCGGAGCGGTGGACGTTATACATCGGCGCGCCGTAGCGGCGAGCCGCCTCGTCGCCAAGCGGCGCCTGATAGAGCATGCGCCCGGTGCGCAGGTCGCGGTAATCGTAGGACTGGGGTTTGACGCCGACGGCGCGCATGGCGGGTTCGAGCCCGAGTTCGCTGAGCACGATCGCGGCATTGCCGCCGATCTGAATGCCGGCGCCAATTTCGCTCAGCGCGTCCGCTTGCTCGAGAACCAGGACCTCGATACCTTGATGACGCAACGCAATTGCCGTCGTCAGTCCGCCGATGCCGCCACCCGCCACGAGCACACGCATGAGTTCATCTCCGTCTCTGGACAACTTAAGTGATTTCACTTAATTTAAGGCAGGGAGATTCGGATGTCAAGCAGGATTCGAAGGGAGCCGCGCGCCGGCTCGGAAGAGACCAAGAACCGGATCAAGGCGACGGCGCAGATGCTGTTCGCCCGTCACGGCGTTGACGCGGTGACGATTCAGCAGATTGTCGATGCTGCTGGGCAGCGGAACAACGCCGCGCTGTACTATCACTTCCGAAACAAAGAAGAGCTGATCCGGCAGATGGTGATCGATGGCGCCGCCGTGCTCGACGCACGACGACGCGAAATGCTTGATGACATGAAGAAACGCGGCGGCCCGGTGAACATTCGCGAGGTGATGCTGGTCCTCATCATGCCGGTCATCGAGCTCGGCGACGACGAGCGGTGGCGCGGCTACATCCGATTTACGTCGCACCTCCAGGCATCCGATCCCAAGACGCTCCGCGATGCGTTGAATAACCGGTGGAACGCGAGCTATGTCGAGTGCTTCAACCATTTGAGGAGGATGCTGCGCCTGCCCGCGGCAATCGTCGAACAACGCCTCTCCATTGTGGCGATCTATGCCAATGCGGTTCTATCCGCGCACGAAGCTGCGCTGGAATCCCGGAATGCAAGGAGCAGCCGCCTGTGGGGCCAACCGTTCACGATCGAGAACATCCTCGACATGCTGGAGGCCGCGATCAGTTGCTCGCCTTCCGGGGCCGCCCTGGCGAAGATGCCGAACACAGGCGCGACGCGAGATTCCGA
>JBOGNA010000184.1:0-10716 GCA_050746925.1 Candidatus Acidiferrales bacterium | reverse complement strand
CTACTCGCTCTTCCTGGCGTCCACTCCTGAATTTCTGCGAGGGATCAGGAAGGCCGATGAACAATCGACCGCTCACTCCAGGGATCGGCTACAACGTGCCATGAAGATCGGCGTAAGGATTGTCATGGGCTCGGACATGTGGTCACTCTGGCCGGGCAAGGGGCGCGGCGAGACGACCCTCTACGAGATTGAGAACTTGGCGAAGGAAGGGATGCCGAACATCGAGATCATCCGCAGCTCCACCGTGAATGCCGCGGAGCTGATGGGCTGGTCCGACCGGGTAGGAGAGATTGCAGCGGGCAAATTTGCGGACGTCATCGCCGTCGATGGCGACCCGCTTCAGGACATCGCGACTCTCGAGCATGCGCGATTCGTGATGAAGGGCGCATCGGTTGTGAAGAATAACTTCGTGGGCCGCTAGAGAGATTTATCGTCAGCATCCTTCAAGTAACGATTGCAGTAACAGAATGCTCTGATCGAAACATTTACTTGAAGATTTTATCACGCAAGCCCCCGGCAAATATCTCAACTGTAAGTGTAGGTGTCGGCACGGCGACGGTTCCCGTCGAAGACCTTCGCGAGAAGCACTCCCAGCACAAATCCACCGACGTGCGCCCACCAGGCAACTCCGCCGAGACTCGCTGCATGCGGAGCATTCAGCGCGCTCACTCCACTGAAGAATTGGATCACAAACCACAAGCCGATAAAGACGATCGCCGGAATCTGCGCCGTGAAGAAGAAAACGAAAAGCGGAACCAGCGTGAGAATCCGCGATGACGGAAAGAAGACGACGTACGCGCCGAGGATTCCCGATATCGCACCGCTCGCACCAATCGACGGCACGCTCGATCCCCAACTGAAAAGCGCCTGCGCGAGCCCGGAACCGATTCCACACACCAGGTAGAACAGAAGATACGGCACGGGCCCCAGCCGGTCCTCTACGGCTCCGCCGAAGATCCACAGAAACCACATGTTCCCGAGAATGTGCAGAATTCCGCCGTGCAAGAACATGCATGTAAAGACCGGCACAAAGGCTTCCACCAGGGAATAGCGGTGCCCTGTAAGCGCGAGCTGCAATTTCAGAGGAACAAGCCCGTAGGACCTGATAAATGCTTCATTCGCTGCGTTTGAAATCGTGGCTTGGTGAACATAGACAAGCACATTGGCCGCTATGATCAAGATCGTGATTAAAGGCAGGGAATGCCGCGCCATCATATTCTTCAGCGGAATCATTTGCGATTTCCTCGACCCATTCCCTGGCCGGTTCCTGCGGAGAATTCCGCGGCCGCGCGTGCTGCCTCGTCCAATTCCTTGTCCGAATAGGCAAGCTCGGAGCGCTCCCCTCGATGTCGCAGCCTCTCGATTTCAACGAGTGTTGCAATCCCGCCCCGCGCGCCGCGCCCCTCGCAGTTTAGCGCGGCAGCCGCGCAGCTGAAATCCAACGCTTGCTCGATGGACCATCGCCGCACGAGGCTGTAGGCAAACGCGCCGTGAAAAATGTCTCCGGCGCCAGTGGTATCGATCGCACGGACGCGGAAGCCGGGGCACAAACGAAACCTCGCGCCATCCCACACGATTGCTCCCAGGCGCCCAAGCGTCGCACCCGTCAAGCGGCACTTGAAGTTCGCTCGCATCAGCGGGAGCGACTTCAATAAATCCTTCTCTCCAGTGAGCCGCTCAGGAAAGTCCTTCGATGTGATTGCGAAGTCTGTGCATGCAAGTAACGCTTCAACTCCCGAATAACGATTATCAAAATCTCCCACGACCAGGGCTCCTTCCTCTCGCGCCCACCGCGCCGCCAGAGCGGCGGCAGCCGTGTCGTGTCCATCCACCAGAAGCACGCGCGCCCCTTCGATCCATTCGCGGCGAAGATCCTCCAGCTGAAGCGCGATCAGCAGATCCCTCTTCCACAGGACCGTGCGCTCGCCAGACTTTTCGTCCACCAGAATAAACGCCGACTGGCTCATGCAGCCGGGGGCGGTGAGCCAATGCGCCTCGACGCCTTCGTGCACCATTTCGTCCACTTGAAATTTCCCGGCATCGTCATCGCCGATCTTGCCGACATAGCGCGTGCGCAGTCCCCAGCGCTGACATGCGACAATCGCACTGGCGGTTTGCCCGCCCGCCTTCCTCTCGGCAGAAATCAGTTCAATCTTCGAATCGAGTGCCGGGAAGTGAGGCAATCGGATAATCGTGTCGGTTGCATTGATCCCCACGCCGACCACGTCTGCAGACGAGGCCCTGTTCTCGTGCATGCCACGATTATCGTCGCGAGCATGCCCAACTGCGAGAGATTTTCGCGCGATTGGATTCTGATTTCGCTGCCGAGTGAATGTGAACCAATACTTGAAGCCAAACCTCCGCGGCTAGCGCGGGATTTTTATTTCAAGTTACAATTTAGATCGAGCTCAATTGTGTTTATCATTTGCGCGCCGCCGACGCCTGTGATAAAAATTTTTGTTTCGCACGCACGCGTCGGCGCGCCGACACCTGATGCCAATTCACGAATCCGAAGCCATCATTCTCCAGGGTTATCCGCTGGGCGAGGCCGACAGGCTGATCAGTTTTCTTTCGCGCACGATGGGACGCGTCCGCGGAGTCGCATCCGGTGCGAGGAAAACAAAAAGCCGCTTCGGCTCGACTCTCGAGCGGCTCTCCCATGTCCGCATCTGGTTCTTCGAGCGTCCGTCGAGGGAACTGGTGCGCATCAACCAGTGCGAGCTGATTGAATCGTTTCTTGACGCTTTCCGTGACTATGCTTCCGGCATTGCGCTCGCCATTTTTAGCGAAGTCACCGAAGCGGTGCTGCCCGATCACGAAGCGTCCGATCCGAACTTCCGATTGCTTCTTCTTTCCGCACAATCCGTGAAGAGAACCGGAAAGCCGGAGCTGGCATTGGCGTACTTCACGCTCTGGACCGTAAAGCTCGGCGGCTGGCTTCCGCCGCTCGACGCTTGCGCGCGATGCGGAAGGGTGCTTGCTCCCACCGAGGCCGCGTACTTTTCGCGGAGCGCCTCCGCACTGATGTGCGGGAAATGCCGCGTGCCAGGCCTGCGCGTGATTTCAGTGGCCGCCCTCGGAGCCGCACGGCGAATGCTGGCCGAGCGGCTCGACCGTCTCACCGAAGAAATGATTCCGCCGCGAGCTGCGCGCGAGCTGAGCGATGTTATGCTCGATGTCGTCGAACATCAGATCGATCGCAAGCTGCAAGCCAGAGAACTCTTGGAGTCGCCAGCGTGAAGAGGCAAGGAAGCAGCAGGAAATCCGATCACGGAGTGCCGGGCCGCGTTGCAAAACCGAAGGGACTCGCGTTTCAAGATCTTCTACTGACTCTTGAAGAATACTGGACGAAGCGCGACTGCATTTTGCAGCAGCCCTACGACGTTGAAGTCGGCGCGGGCACCATGCACCCGGAAACGTTTCTCCGCGTTCTCGGACCGGATCCTTACCGCGTCGTGTACGCCCAGCCCAGCCGCCGCCCTGCCGACGGCCGCTACGGCGAAAATCCCAACCGGCTCTACAAACACACGCAGCTTCAAGTGATACTCAAACCCTCGCCGCCCGACGTCCAGAATCTTTATCTCGAAAGCCTCGCAGCGGTTGGGATCAACTTGAAGGAACACGACATTAAATTTGAAGAAGACAACTGGGAAGCACCCACGCTGAGCGCCTGGGGCATGGGCTGGCAGGTAATGCTCGACGGCCTGGAAATCACCCAGTTCACATTTTTCCAGCAGTGCGGCGGCCTCGATCTCGATCCGATCTCGGTGGAGCTGACCTACGGGCTCGACCGTATCGCCGCCTATCTGCAGGGCGTTGACAATGTTTTCGACGTGCGCTGGTCGAATTCCGTCTCCTACGCAAAGGTTCGGCTTGCGGAAGAACAGCAATTCTCCGCCTACAACTTCGAATATGCCGACGCAGCCGCCACGCGCAAGCAGTTCGATCTCTACGAAGCCGACGCGGCGCGCCTCCTTACGGCATACACTGGGGCAAAAGGGAAGGACCGAGCGCGCTTCCCGCTACTGCAAGCCTACGAGTTCTGCTTGAAGTGTTCGCACCTCTTCAATGTGCTCGACGCGCGCGGCGCAATCTCCGTCACGGAACGCGCCGCCATGATTGCCCGCGTCCGCAAGCTCGCGACACAAGTCGCGAAGTCGTGGCTTGACCAGCAGACCCCAGCAGCGTCGCAACTCGCAGAGGCACGCGCATGAAACGGGGAGCGAAGAAAATCGTGACGCCGGCGAGGGCAGACTTCCTTTTCGAGATTGGCTGCGAAGAACTTCCGGCCGGCATGATCGCGAAAGCCTCGAACGAGCTTAAAGCGATACTTGAAAAATATTTCTCCACCAACGGCCTGCTCGAATCCGGTGGCTCGATCGAGACTTTCGGCGGGCCGCGCAGGCTCGCCGCCATCGCGCGCCGTGTGCGGTTGCGCCAGGAAGATGTCGTCCGCGAAGTCACGGGTCCGCCGAAATCTGTGGCGTACGACAGCGTCGGCGAGCCGACTCGCGCCGCGATGAGCTTCGCCGAAAAGCAGGGAATCCCCGTTTCGAAGCTTGCGATCGTGAGCACGCCCAAGGGAGACTACGTTTCGGCCACGCAGGTTGTCGAAAGCCGCCCCGCTGCAAAGATTCTTGCTGAAATCCTGCCGCAGGTGATCCAGGAGATTGGCTGGCCGCGCTCGATGTATTGGACCGGCGCGCACGGTCCCCGATTTATCCGCCCGATTCGCTGGATCATCGCACTGCTCGCCGGAAAGATTGTCCCGTTTTCATTTGCGGGCGTCGCGGCAGGGAATCGCACCGACGGCCACCGCTTCCTCGGCAAGCGAAATATCCCGGTCAGAGGCCCCGGCGACTACGAATCGAAGCTCAGGAAAAACTTCGTGCTTTGCCGCCCCGAGGAGCGCCGCAAGAAAATTGAATCGGAGGTCCGCACCCTCGCAAGCCGCAAGAATCTGCGCGCTCACGAAGATCAAGCGTTACTTGAACTCGTAACTTACCTCAACGAGTATCCAACCGTAATCTCCGGAGATTTCGATCCGGCATTCCTGGCTTTGCCGGAAGAAATTCTGATCACCGTCATGCGCGATCACCAGAAATATTTCGCGCTCGAATCTCGCCACACCGAACTGGCCCCGAATTTTCTCGCGGTGATAAATCTCAACAAAGACTCGAAGGGCCTCGTCCGCGCTGGACATGAACGCGTGCTCCGCGCCCGCTTTGCCGACGCGCAATTTTTCTGGGAAACGGACCAGAAGAGCCAGCTCGGCGACTACCTTCCGAAGCTGGCCCACGTAACCTACGAACGCCGGCTCGGCAGCTATCACGACAAAGTCGAGCGCATGCGCGCCATCGCGCGCTGGCTCGCGGAACAATGGTTCAGCTCCGGAATCACCGGCGGCGACGTGGCGGGCTCCGACCGCGCCGCCGAGCTCGCCAAGTGCGATCTCGTCACCGAAATGGTGAAAGAGTTCACCGAGCTGCAGGGAATCGTCGGCGGCCTGTATGCGCGCGCGCAAGGTGAACCCGAACAAATCGTCTTGGCCGTGTACGACCACTACAAACCGCTCGGCCTTGACGATCCCATCCCGCGGAACCTGACCGGCTGCGCCGTCGCCCTTGCCGATAAACTCGATTCGCTCGTCGCGTGCTTTGCAGTGGGTGCCGCACCGACCGGGTCGAGCGATCCATTCGCCCTGCGCAGAGCCGCGCTCGGAATCGTGAAAATCATTCTCGAGCGCAAAATATCGCTCTCCATCGCCGCAACGATTTCGGCCGCAGCGAAAGCCCTCAAAGAGCACGCACCCAAAATCACTGCCTCCGAAACCGTCGAAAAGCAGGTGCTCGACTTCCTCCTCGAACGCGCCAAGTTCATCCTTCGCGAGCGCCGCGGCTTCGCCTACGACGAGATCAACGCCGCCTTCGCCGCAGGCGCGGACGACCTCGTGGACGCAGCCGATCGCGTGGAAGCGCTGAAAGCCATCCGCAACACCAAGAATTTCGCGCCGCTCGCCGCTTCATTCAAACGCATCCGAAACATCCTCGAAAAATCCGCCGCAGCAGGCGACAAGAATCAGCTGGCCGTAAGGCAGGATTTGCTTCGCGATCCCGCGGAGCAGCAGTTGAACATGGTCCTCCACAAGATCGGCGAAGAGGCGACGCGCCGAAAGAAAGCAAAAAAATATCGCGATGCGCTCGAAAAGATTTCCGAGCTTCGTCCGGCCGTCGATTTCTTCTTCGACAAAGTTCTAGTAATGGCTGAAGAAGAGGATGTCCGCCGGAACCGCCTCGCGCTGCTCGGATCCTTGCTCAAGGAGTTCTCGACGATCGCGGACTTTTCAGAGCTGGGCGGGGAAGAGTTGAAGGACGCACCCAGACAGCCCGCGCGCCAGTGAGATTCAGCACCTGAGCTTTTGCTTTAATTGTCGGAGCAAAGCGATTCGGTCTGCAAGCCGACACATAACATGATGCTTGATACTTGCTGCAGACAGAAAATATCCGCAATTTTCATCAACAAGACGAATTGAGGCGAAACATGAAATACGTCTATTTCTTCGGCGCAGGAAAAGCAGACGGCACCGGCGATATGAAGAACATCCTCGGCGGCAAAGGCGCCGGACTCGCCGAAATGACGCGCATCGGCCTCCCCGTTCCCGCCGGCTTTACCATCACCACCGAAGCCTGCGACTACTATTTCAAGCACGGCCGCAAATATCCCAAGGGACTCCGCGCCCAGGTCTCGAAGAATCTCGCCCATCTCGAAAAGCTCACGAAAAAGAAACTCGGCGACGCCAAAAACCCGCTCCTCGTCAGCGTCCGCTCCGGCTCCGCCAAATCCATGCCCGGCATGATGGAGACGATCCTCAATCTCGGCCTCAACGAGAAGTCCGTCGAAGCCCTCGCGAAATCCACGCAGAACGAGCGCTTCGCCTACGACGCCTATCGCCGCTTTGTGCAGATGTACTCGAGTGTAGTTATCGGCTTGCCCAAAGAAGACCTCGAAGCCAGGCTGCGCGCGATGAAAAAATTCCTGAATGTCACCGACGACACGCAGGTCACCGCGCAAGGCTGGCGCCAGCTCGTCGGCGAATACAAGGAATACTACAAGCGCAAGACCGGCAAGCCGTTCCCGGAAGATCCCGAAGAGCAGCTCTGGGGCGCCATTGGCGCCGTGTTCGAGTCCTGGATGGGCGATAAAGCCGTTACCTACCGCCGCGTCGAGAAGATCACCGGCCTGCTCGGCACCGCCGTGAACGTCGTTCAAATGGTCTTCGGCAATACGGGCGAAAACTCCGGCACGGGCGTCTGCTTCACGCGCGACCCCTCCACCGGCGAAAAGATATTCTTCGGCGATTTTCTTCTTAACGCGCAGGGGGAAGACGTCGTGGCGGGCATTCGTACGCCGCTGCACCTAGGCGAATTGAAATCGATGATGCCCAAGGTGTATCAGCAGCTCGAACGAGTCCGCGCAAAACTCGAAAAGCACTATCACGATATGCAGGATATGGAGTTCACCGTCGAGAACGGCACGCTCTATATGCTTCAGACACGCACCGGCAAGCGTTCGCCCGGCGCCGCCTTCCAGATGGCCATGGACATGAAAAATGAAGGCCTGATCAAACTTGAAGAAGCACTTGAACGCATCAAGGAAGAGGACGTCGAGCGCCTTTTCTATCCTGTCCTCGACCCCGCTCTACCTCGCAAGGAATTTCAATCGAGAAAAATTACCGAAGGAATTAACGCCGTCCCGGGCGCCGCTGTCGGCAAGGCCGTCTTCACCGCCGCCGAAGCCGAAGAGTGGGCCGCCAGGGGAGAGCGCGTGATTCTCGTGCGGCGCGAAACCAGCCCCGAAGATGTCGGCGGCATGTACGTCGCGCAGGGAATTCTCACCGCTACGGGCGGCAAGACGAGCCACGCCGCCGTCGTTGCGCGCGGCTGGGGAAAATGCTGCATCGTCGGCGCGGAGAAGCTCGATATCGACGCCGAGAAAAAGCGAATGAGCTCCAATGGCCGCGTGGTGAAAGAAGGAGAATGGATCACTCTCGACGGCGGCGACGGCTCCGTGTACACCGGCGAAATCGCGCTCGTGCGTCCCGAACCGCCGAAAGCCTATGAAACCATCATGAAATGGGCCGATTCCGTGCGCCGGCTCGGCGTTCGCGCCAACGCCGATACGCCGAAAGACGCGCGCGTAGCCCGCGAGATGGGCGCAGAGGGAATCGGCCTCACTCGCACCGAGCACATGTTCTTCAAGGATTTCGAGCACCCCGAGCAGAGCATCCATCGCCAGCGCGCGATTCAGGAAATGATTCTCGCCGATACGCAGGAAGCGCGCCGTAAAGCGCTCGATAAACTCCTCCCGTTCCAACGACGCGATTTCATCGGCCTCTTCGAAGCCATGGACGGCCTGCCCGTCACCATCCGCCTGATCGATCCGCCTCTGCACGAGTTCGTTCCACACGATCCGCAAAAGCAGGAAGAACTCGCCCGGGAACTCGGCACCACGCGCGACGCCATCGAGCGTCGCGTCCAGCAACTCCACGAAGCCAACCCGATGTTGGGCCACCGAGGGTGCCGCCTCTGCATCACCTATCCGGAAATCCTCGAGATGCAAGTCCGAGCCATCATCGAAGCCGCCATCGATTGCCAAAAGCGCGGCGTTAAAGTGTTACCTGAAATCATGCATCCGCTCACGCTCGACAAAAATGAAATGCGAATCCTCGAGCAGGCCACTCGCCGCGTGGCGGATCCCATCATTTCGCAAGCGAAAGTAAAGCTTCACTATTTGGTCGGCACCATGATCGAGCTTCCGCGCGCCGCTCTCCTCGCCGACCAGATCGCCGAGGTTGCCGAATTCTTCTCCTTCGGCACCAACGACCTCACGCAAACCACCATGGGCCTCTCCCGTGACGACGCTGGCCGCTTCCTCCCCGAATACGTCGATGAGCGCAAAGCCGGGATTTTCCCGTCGGACCCGTTTCAGACGCTGGATCTCCCCGGCGTGGGAATGCTCGTCGAATGGGGCATCGCCCGTGGCCGCGCGACGCGCCCCAACCTCAAAATCGGAATTTGCGGCGAGCATGGCGGCGACGGTGCCAGCGTCAAGTTCTGCCACCGCGTCGGGATGAACTACGTCAGCGCCTCGCCGTTCCGCGTCCCGATCGCGCGCCTCGCCGCCGCGCAAGCAGTAATCGAAGAAAAACGAAGCGGCAAAAAGCCTCCGGCGCGAAGGAAGCACTAGCATCGCGAGCGCCGACCGTCGCACGGCCGGCGGTCGGGCCGCCTGTTTTTGTACCGCCGGCTTCCAGCCGGCTCTTTTGAATTTAGAATCGGATACGCATTCAAACATTAAGGAGCCCACTCCCATCCGCCCACTCGACAGCCGGCCCCTCATCATCGGAATCTGCGGCGGCACCGGCTCGGGCAAGACCACCATCACCGCCCGCATCATCGAAGCGCTCTCGGAAGCCAACGTCATCGTTCTCGAGCAGGACAACTATTACAAAGATTGTCCCGGCATGCCGTTCGAAGAACGCGTGAAGCAGAACTTCGACCACCCCGATTCCATGGATACGCCGTTGATGGCGGAACACGTCCGCCGCCTGCGCGAAGGCCAGGCGATCGACCGCCCCACTTATGATTTCGCGAACTTCCGTCGCGCCGATAAATCCCTCCGCCTCTCGCCGCGTTCGGCCATCATCATCGAAGGCATCCTCATCTTCAAAAACAAAGCCCTCCGCGATCTAATGGACATAAAAATCTTCGTCGATACCGACGCCGACCTTCGCTTCATCCGCCGGCTCGTTCGCGACATCCGCGAGCGCGGCCGCAACATGGAAATGGTCGTCGATCAATACATGGCCACCGTCCGCCCCATGCAAATGGAATTCGTCGAACCCTCAAAGCGCTACGCCGACGTAATCATCCCCGAAGGCGGCCACAACGAAGTAGGAATCGACCTGGTAATCCAGAAGATCCGCTCGCTAGTCCCGCGCTAGCCTAAGGTTTTCGGCAGGGGCGGCTCTAAGACGCGTCGTTTGCGTCCCGGATGATTTAGCGGGACCCGCCCGCGTATCCCGCAAGCAATCCCCATCCATCGAGCTCGATCGCACCAAATCACCAGGCAGCCACGACGAGCGCCTCACCTCGTCGTGGGAAGTTTCATCCGACCAAGCCAGGCCTTAACGCTCAACGCAATTCCTGTCATCCTGAGCGAAGCGAAGGATCCCATCTCTCATCGCAAGCAATACGGCCACACAGGGCCCGCTATCACGCTCGCCTACGTAGGCATTTTCAAGAAGAAATAGACCGCGAGGAACCCAAAAATCGCATCCGGCGCCCAGGCCGCCAATATCGCCGGCAATTGCCCCGCCGACCCCAGCGCCTCAAACAGCGCCGCCGTCGCCCAATACACAATGCCGATCCCCACCGCCAAAGCCAACCCGCCGATCGCTCCGCGCGTCCCCACCAAAAACGCAAACGGGGCCGCAAGAAACACGATAATCGCCGCAATCAACGGAAATGCGAATTTCTTGTGCCACTGCACGGAAAGCCGCGCCGTATCGAATCCCGCTTTCTGCAAGCTCTCGATGTAGTCGCTCAGCTGCCGCCAATTCATCTGGTAATACTGTCTTACCTCCCGCCGGAAATAACCGGGCGGCTCTGTCAGCTCCGAGAGCGACGAAACTTTGAACGGCGCATACCTCGTAAT
>JBOGNA010000183.1:0-12049 GCA_050746925.1 Candidatus Acidiferrales bacterium | reverse complement strand
ACGCCACTCCCCCCGCCGTCACAGCCAGCACCAGAAAAATCAAACGCCACTGCACCGAGCTCGGATACGGCCTTTTCTCCCGCGCGCTCCCGCTAGGCAGGTCCGTTGGTCTCGCATTCATCGGTGTCTCGCTCATCGCTTCCTCCCTCCGCCATCGTCGTTGCTGTTGCGGTTGCCTTTGCCGTTGCCGTTGCCGTCGCCCTTTGTACCGCCGGCTTCCAGCCGGCTCTTTTGCCTTTCCGTGGCACAGGCACTCCTGCCTGTGTCCGAATTTCAATTCGCCCCGCCCGCACCGTTGCCTCTGCCTTTGCCTTTGCCTTTGCCTTTGCCTTTGCCTTTGCCTTTGCCTTTGCCTTTGCCTTTGCCTTTGCTGTCGCCCTTTGTACCGCCAGCATCCTGCCGGCGCCGTTGCTGTTGCTGTTGCTGTTGCCTCCATTTCAAATTTCCAATCTGAAATTTTAAATTGCCTTTTCCGCCGCTCTACCCCTCCTCCCCCCCAATCTCAAACTCCGGAATCAACTCCACGTCCCGCAACAAATCCAGCACCTTCACCCGCACCGGCTTCAATATCGGATTCCGCGTGAGCCCCAGCAGCCTCACCGTCAAATCCACCGCCCCATCCACCAGCCTCCGCGTCCGCCTTTGTCCCGGCGAATCATCATAGATAAACAAAATCAGCGCCCCCATCTGCAGCGCCCACAGCGCCACCGGCAAAAGCTGCCGCAGATCCGCCGGCAGCCGCTCGTCCCCTATCGCCCGGCTGAACACTTCAATGCTCTCCCGCCGCACCCGCTCCGTCGCAGGACCCAGGCACGAAAGCGGATGCTCCGGCTCTCCCGTATAACGAAACACGACCCCAAGCAGCTTCCGGTCGTTCTGCAAAATATCGAGCTTGGAATTCATCGCGAACCGCACTCGCTCCCGCAGATCTCCCTTCTTCTCCGCCAGCGCCTCGTCCACCCGCCGGCCGTGCTCCGCCTGCACCACCTCGTAATAGGCCTGAATAATCGCTTCCTTGCTCGGGAAGTAGTAATACGCCGCCCCCAGCGCCAGCCCAGCCGACGCGGCAATATCCCGCATCGTGGTCGCATCGAATCCCCGCTCTCGAAATAGCTTCAGCGCCGCATCGAAGATCGCCCGCCGCGTCTGCTCGCCCTTCTCCGTCGATACTTCATTCTTGAACATGTTCAAATATTCTCTCAGACGGACTCCGGTGTCAAGCGTTATTTTGAACATGTTCAGTTCTATTGATTCCGCGCCACTTATGCCCTACGCCTTCCCCCGACGCTCCATTTGACAACGTGGCTACAAACAATCACACTCCCCGCCATGCGAATCGCTCTGATCTGCTTGTTGGTCTCCGTTTCCCTGCCATCCGTCGCGCGCGCCCAGGATGTTCCGGTTCTCGCGATCACCCATCATGAGAGCCGGATCAAGTTCTACGTAAAGGCGTCGGTAGCCCTCGACGGCAAATTCGACCGCTGGAAGTCCACCCTCACCTTCGCATCGCCCGACGTTACCTCGGGCGTACTCGACATCACCATCGAAGCGGACTCCGTGGATACCGGCAGCGGCATGAAGAACGGCAAGCTGAAGGGCGACAAATTCTTCGACGTGAAGAACAACCCCACGATCACCTTCCACTCCACGAAACTCGTCCAGACCTCGCCCACCACCTTCGAGGTCGATGGCGACTTCACCATTCGCGGCGTTTCCAATCCCGAGAAGCTCACCCTCACTCTCCCCGCTTCCGGCAAGGGCCTCGATCACATCAACGGCAAAATGGTCTTCGATCGCAAAGACTACGGCATGAACAAAGGCATCCCCTTCATCAAAATCGCCGACCACGTCGAAGTCACCATCTCCCTCTCAGCCAAACAGACCGGCGGCCCCCCGCTCGTCTTTACGCACTAGCCCCTCTCAGCCCTCACGCCTGTTCCATGAATGGTTTACGTCAGGGCACGGCTTCAGCCGTGCCGAAAACGTTTCCGCAATTCAGGGGTTTCAACCCCTGAGGCTCTCAGCTCCGAGCACACCCGCCACGTATGAGCTGATACCCACCCGGTGCCTCTCGTACCGCCGGCTTCCAGCCGGCTCTTTTGACCCTGATCAAATTAAGACCGGTCCAACCGCTGCAGTCTGCGTCGAGGATTTCTTGAGCCACCTCTCCGTTAGGGGGTCGGACATTCCCAACCTGCAACCGCCAACTCTCTGAGCCTGAGCGTCGATCTCGCCTCATATCATTCGTGTGATCCACTCAAAGTCATTCATTTCAAACAGCTTCTCGCCCTTGAAGTTTCTAAACTTGACAATGAGTTACTAGTATGGTAACCTCCCTCGTGGAGATCGATCAAAAGCCGGCCCAGCCCAACCCCGGGCGATTCTCTCGCCCCTCCGGACTCCCGAAATTTCTAATCGCAAATCCGCGATTAGAATTCAGTCCAAATCATAGAAAAATCAACCGTCTAAGAATTTCTAATCGCAAATGGATCGCGATTTCTCATTTCAATTCAGCGTCCGTCCGTCGGTTTCCCCCGGTCACTTGCCACTTGTCACTCGCCCCCGAAATTCTAATCGGGACACCGCGATTAGAATTCGCCGCAACTCCCGTCAAACCAGCCACTTCCAAATTTCTAATCGGGACACTTTGGGCCTTTTGTATCCGCCGTTTCTTCCTCGCCTGTCCCTCCCCGTCCCTCGCCGCCTCCCCGTTTCCCCCGCCTTCTCTCCGTGTCTCGGTGCCTCGGTGGCCAGCCCGCGCCGTTGCGGCCCCTCACCGCCTCTGCCATAATTACTCGCTTCCGCTGAGGGCATCGTGACCGCTTCCCTGACCGGCAATCAGATCCGCGAAATGTTTCTGCGCTTCTTCGAAGAGCGCCAGCATCGTCGCGTCCGCAGCTCGTCCCTCGTCCCGGCCAACGATCCCACGCTCCTCTTCACCAATGCAGGCATGAACCAGTTCAAGGACGTCTTCCTCGGTCTCGAGCGCCGCGACTATAACCGCGCCACCACCGCCCAGAAGTGCGTCCGCGCCGGCGGCAAGCACAACGACCTTGAAAACGTCGGCTTCACCAATCGCCACCACACGTTTTTCGAAATGCTCGGCAATTTTTCCTTCGGCGATTATTTCAAGGAACAAGCTGTCGCCTACGCGATGGAGCTGATCACCTCGCCCCAGTGGTTCGGCATCCCCCTCGAAAAACTTTGGTTCACCGTGTTCGGTGGAGCGGAAGTTTCCGGCAACACTCTGCCGGTCGATACCGAAGCCGCCGCCTGCTGGGAAAAAGCCGGCGCGCCGAAGGACCGAATCGTCGCCGTCCCGGGTCTGAAAGAAAATTTCTGGGCCATGGGCGACACCGGTCCCTGCGGCCCTTGCAGTGAGATTTTCTACGACATGGGCCCCGCCGCCTCCGATCAGGGCCACGCCGATTGCAAATTCGGCTGCGAATGCGGCCGCTACATGGAGATTTGGAATCTCGTCTTCATGCAATTCAATCGCGACGCGAGCGGCGCGCTCAATCCCCTGCCCAAGCCCTCCGTCGATACGGGCATGGGCCTCGAACGCACCTCCACCGTGCTGCAAGGCAAAATCTCCAACTACGACACGGATCTTTTTGTCCCGTTGATGCAGGAAGCGGCGCGCCTCGCGAAAGCGGCCCCCAACGATCCCAGGGTCCAGCCATCGCTGCGGATTGTCGCCGACCACTCCCGCGCCGCCACGTTCTTGATCTCCGATGGCGTGATTCCCTCGAATGAAGGCCGCGGCTACGTCCTCCGCAAGATCATCCGCCGCGCTCTCCGGCACGCAAAAATGCTGGATGCTCCGACTCCTTTTCTTTCGCTTATGTCCGCTGCCGTGCGCGAGGAGATGAAGGACGCCTATCCGGAACTCGAAGAGCACGCGGCGCGCATCACGAAGATTCTCGACGAAGAAGAAAAGCGCTTTACACGTACCGTCGAAGTCGGCCTCAAGAAACTTGAACCGATGTTGCTCTCGATCGGAGCTGGGAAAGCCTTGGATGCCGAGCGAGGCCAGTCGATCCGAGCTGGGATCCTCGCTGGTGAGAAGGCCTTCATGCTTTACGACACGTACGGCTTGCCGCGCGACTTCATAGAAGACGTTACGCACGACGCCGGGGCCTCCGTCGATTGGAGTGGATTCGATTCCGCGATGCAGGAACAGCGCACCCGCGCCAAAGCCTCCTGGAAAGGCGCGCACAAAGACGCGGCCAACCCGGTCTATTCCAAGCTCGCGCAAACCTTCAGGACCGAGCCCGACTTCTATTTCGGCACCCAGGTCCGCGACGCCCGCATCGAAGGCATTGTCACCAAGCAAGGCGCGGTGAACGAAATCAAAGCGGGCCAGGAAGCGGAAATCGTTCTCGACCGCACCTCCATCTACTCCGAATCCGGCGGTCAGGTCGCCGACACCGGCGCGTTTTACGACAACGATCTCTCGCTCCAAATCGCCGACGTAAAGGGCGCCTACTATCCCGTCAGCGGCCTCATCGCCCACCGCATCGTCGCCAGGGAAGATCTCCACGTCGGCGATCGCGTCGCCACCGTCGCCGATCCCGTTCGCCGCGCGCGCGACATGCGCAACCACACCTCGACGCACCTGATGCACGCCGCGCTCCGCAACATCCTCGGCACCCACGTGAAGCAGGCCGGCTCGCTCGTCGCTCCCGATCATTTGAGATTTGACTTCTCCCACTTCGCATCCGTTGACGCGAGCGAACTCGCCGAAATCGAGCAGCAGGTGAACGAAGAGATCCTCCGCGACCTCGCGCTCACCACCGACATCATGAATATCGATGACGCGCTCGGCTCCGGCGCGATCGCCTTCTTCGGCGACAAATATCCCGAGTCCAACGTCCGCGTCGTCACGATTCCCGACCCTTCCTCGCCGCGCGGCTTCTACAGCAAAGAACTCTGCGGCGGCACCCACGTCGCCCGCACCGGCGAAATCGGCGTCTTCAAAATCACGGGCGAACAGTCCGTCGCCGCCGGTGTCCGCCGCATCGAAGCCATCTCCGGAGACGCGGCCCTCGCCGAATACCAGCGCGCTCTCGCGACGCTTCGCTCCGTCTCGCACCTTCTGAATGCCGGCGAAGGTGACGTGATCGCCGCCCTCGAGCGCCAAATCGAGTCCACCAGGCAGCTCGAAAAGCAGCTCGAAGCCCTGAAACGCAAAGCCGCCGGCTCCACCGCCGACGAGCTGGCCGCGAGCGTCCGAACCGTTGGCAACGTGAAGGTGATAGCCGCCAAAGTCACGGGTTTCGACCGCGATGCGCTTCGCCAGATGGTCGATACCCTCCGCCAGAAGCTCGGCTCCGGCGTGGTCGTCCTCTTCTCCGCCGATGAAGGCAAAGTGGCTCTAATCACAGGAGTTACGAAAGATCTGATCCCCCGCCTCCATGCCGGAAACATCGTCAAAGAGCTTGCCCAGAAAGTAGGCGGCTCCGGCGGAGGAAGACCCGATTTGGCCGAGGCTGGCGGAAAAGACACATCTGCCGTAGAAAGTGCCCTTAGTACCGTTTACCCCCTCATTGACCGGTTGTTACAATCCTAGCCGCGCCAGAAGCTTAGCCAGGGAGAGCCTCCTTTCCCGGGCACAGTTGTCTTTGCACAAAAGCTCCTGTCGCCGTTCGTTTGGAAGTCGAGCGTTCTGCCTTCCCCAAGGCCTGAGAGCATCGAGTGAGAATCATCAGGAACTGCATCGCGATCGCAATCGTGGCGTCGGCGGCGTGGCTCACGCTGGCTATACCGGCCCATGCCCAGATTGCATCGTATGTAGATGAGCGCGGGAAGCTCATCTTCGTGAACGGGGATTCCCCCCGGCCGCACAGTGGGAGTACTATTAGTTCCCACCCGGCTAAGACGCACGCTTCGCTGATACCTTCAGCGGATTCCGTGGCGTCCCCGCCGGATCGGCTCGATCGCATCGTTCGCGACGCAGCCGAGCGGCACCAAGTGGACCCGGCGCTGGTGAAAGCCGTTATCAGCACCGAGTCCGGGTGGAACCCTCATGCGGTCTCCCGCAAGGGAGCCGTGGGATTGATGCAGTTGATTCCCGAGACGGCACAACGCTTCGGCGGCGGAAATCTCTATGACCCGGCACAGAACGTGGAAGCCGGGACAACGTACTTGAAAGCACTGCTCGATCGTTACGACGGCGATTTGACCAAATCGCTCGCGGCCTACAACGCCGGCGAGCATGCCGTGGATCGCAGCGGCGGCGTTCCCGCATTTCGCGAGACGCGGCAGTACGTGCAGAGAGTTACCGACGCTTACTTCCAGCCTGGCTCGGGTCGTAACTTGTCGCTGTGGAGTCCTCCCAGATCCTACGTGCGGCGAGCGACGGACTCGAGTGGCCGGGTTGTTTTTACGAACGAATGACGCGAAACGATTCCGCGCGAATCCATCTCACGGTAAGGAATTTCCTACTCGTCGCAGGGATCGTTGTGTCTCTCGGTGCGCCCGCATTTGCAGCGGCGCCCACGGCGCTCGCTTCGCCCGCTTCGCCTCGAGCCGACAAATCGCTCGGAGCGCGCGATCAATTCGAGCGCGCCGTCCGGATGCGCACGCAGCTCGAAGGTTACCTGCCGCGCGACCGCTCGCTTGCGAATTACAGAGACACCATCGCCGCGTATCACAAGGTTTATCTCATCTCGCCTCAAGCCGAAGAAGTCACGCCGTCGCTGATCGCCGAAGCCGAGCTGTACCGCGAGATGGGCAAGCAGTTCGACCGAAAGTATTATCAGTCCGCCATCGATAGCTACGAATTCCTGCTGAAGCAGTATCCGCGCAGCCAGTACCGCGCCCAGGCCATCTACTCCATCGGGCAGATCCTGCAGGACGATCTCGACCAGCCGCTCGCCGCCGAAGCGACTTACAAGGACCTGCTAAAACGATTCCCGAAGTCCGAACGAGCCGACGATGCGCGCGACGCATTGAAAGAAATCTCAGACGCTCGGCTGGCGGCGACTCGGGAAGCGGCAGCCCGGGCGCAAGAAGCGAAGCAGCGAGAATCTCACGAGGCCCCTGCGAAGCAGAAAGAAGTGAAAGCGGCCGAAGCGGTTCCTGATTTCCCGGCACTGAAAGGCGACGCAGCCGAGCCGCGCGAATCCGACAAGCGCATGCCGTACGTGACCGGTGTTCGCACGTGGAATAACGAGGGGCACACGCGCGTGGTCGTTGCAATGAGCGACACCGTGAAATTCGAAGCGATGCACGTCGCCTCGCCCGAGCGCCTCTATTTCGATCTGCATCGGGCGCAAGTGGACCCGCGTGCCGACAAGTCACCGAAAGTCGACCCGGGCCTGCTCAAGTCCGTGCGCATCGGCCAGAACAAGCCGACCGTGGTGCGAGTGGTTCTCGATGTGGGCGGCGCGAACAACTACACGACGCAATTTCTTTCGAATCCCTATCGCCTGGTGATCGACGTCCGCACGGACGCCGCGAAACAATCGGCGGCAGTAAATGCTCCGCCGCGAGTGGAACCGGATTCCAAGACCGCTGCGAAATCGGCCGAAGCGGTCCGCGCTAATACGCGCAACGCCGCTCCACCGCCGCCCCCCGCGAACACGGCTGCCAGCCTCGCGGCGAAACCGACGATTTCGAAATCGAAGCAGAAAGCCGATCAGTTGGCTGCGCTGAAGCCGCCACCGGAGCCGAAGCCGACTCGCGACGGCCAGCGTTCGCTCACGCGCGCGCTGGGCCTGAAAATCAGCCGCATCGTGATCGACGCCGGCCACGGCGGCCACGACACGGGCACCATCGGCCCGCACGGCTTGATGGAAAAGGATTTGTGCCTCGACGTGGCGCTGCGGCTCGGTCAATTGATCGAACAGAAGCTTCCCAGCGCCGAAGTGGTTTACACGCGCACGGAAGATAAATTCATCCCCCTCGAAGATCGCACGGCCATCGCCAACGATGCGAAAGCCGATCTCTTCATCTCGATTCACGCCAACTCGAGCCACGACCGCGACGCGCGCGGCATCGAAACCTACTACCTGAATTTCGCCACCTCGGGCGAATCCATGGAAGTGGCTACGCGCGAGAACGCGCTTTCGCAATCGTCGCTCCACGACCTGCAGGACATCATCAAGAAAATCGCGCGCAACGAGAAAATCGAGGAATCGAAGGAACTCGCAAGCGACATCCAGGACTCGCTCACGCACCGGCTCCAGCTCGTCAGCCAGGAAGAACGCAACCGCGGCGTGAAGAAAGCTCCCTTCATCGTCCTAATCGGCGCCAACATGCCTTCCGTGCTCTCGGAAATCTCCTTCATCAGCAATCCTAGCGACGAACGTCTGCTGCGTAAGACCGACCAGCGCCAGCGCGTGGCCGACGGCCTCTACCGCGGCATTGCGGCCTATCTCGACAACTTGAACAGCCTCTCCATGAACAAGTCCCGGCTCGTCTCCGAGGACCGCCCCGGAGTGGCGCCAAACGGGAACCACAAGTAGAATCTCGGCATCTAATAGTCGTGCGTCAAATCCGTCCAAAGGCGTTCATGCGTATATCTATTACCATGCTTCTGGCAGTCCTATTTCTCTGTGCACTTCCGGCGTCGGCGCAGGGCATCCTTCCGAATTCGTTTGGCGCATGGTCGGGAAACGCGAAGCCAGGTCTCCAGCGGGCGGAGATTTTCAACGGCGACAAATCCGCGAGTATGTCCGCTGAAGCCAAACTAGCTGCGATTACGGAATATGGATTCGTCTCCGGCGAAAACGGCCAGTACGCGCGCGGTTCCGAATCGCTTCAAGTGAATCTCTACAAAATGAAGGACCCTAGCGGCGCCTACGGGCTGTACTCGTATCTGCGCACCACCGACATGCCCAAAGCCGATCTCGCGGACCATTCTTCGATGTCGCGCGAATACGCGCTCGCTCTGGCCGGAAATCTGGTACTTGAAGTAAACGGAAAAGACGTCCCCAAGGCCGCAGCGGAGTTGAAAGCGCTCGTCGCAGCCCTCGCTCCGCACGCGGAATCAGGCTTGCTGCCGACCATCGGGCAGCACCTCCCGACCAAGGGATTCATCGATCGCACGGACAAATACGTTCTCGGACCGGAAACGCTGAATCAGGTGTTTCCCCTCGCCACGGGCGACTGGCTCGGCTTTTCGCAAGGCGCCGAGGTTGCCACGGCGAAATATCGCGTGAACGGCCGCGAAGTGAACCTCCTCGTCGCGGACTTCCCCACTCCGCAGACGGCCGCGAAGCGAATCGCCGAGCTTCAGAAACAGTTCCACATGAATCCTCCAGATACCGGAGCGGGCAGCTCGTCCAATTCCGCTCCGCTATTCGCCAAGCGCTCGCTCACTCTAGTTTCCATCGTTTCAGGAGCCGCTTCGCAGAAGGAAGCGGAATCGCTGCTCGGCCAGATCGAGACCGGGACCGAAATCACCTGGAACGAGCCGACGTTCCAGTTCAAGGAACCGGGCATTGGGGTGATGATTGTAGGAGCCATCGAGGGCACTGGGGTGATCTGCATGTTTGCATTGATCGCCGGCCTGGCCTTCGGGGGAGTGAGAATCGTCGTAAAGCGTGCTACGAACAGGGTCTTTGACCGCCCGGATCAGGTGCAGGTGCTGCAGCTGGGCCTATCCAGTAAGCCTATCAATGCAGAGGACTTCTACGGCTACCGGAAATAGCTGCCCGGTGGATATCCTGCCCTGCCGCAGCGAAGTGGGACGTAAACCACTGAATTTAATTGGCTTACGAGAGACGCAAAATCCCCGTTTCCTGCTTGACTGGATTTCGACACTCCACTAGACTGCGCTCGAGGAAAGAGTTCAGGGCCCACCGCGCAGTGGCCATGAGCTTTCTCCCCTCGAAGGCCCACCGACAGGTGGGCCTTTTGCTTTTGGGGGCACTTTTGCTTCCTGGAGCGGAAGTTCCCACGACGAGGATAGGCGCTCGTCGTGGCTACCCTCTCCCGTACTTAACCAAGCAGGTCTGACTGGTCGAGCGCGATCCGATCACTTCTCAGTTTCCCGAGCTCGTTACCCGAATCAGCATTTCAAGGCCGCGGTCCAAGCGAATATCCTGTGGGCCGCTGAACGCGGTGGTTCCTAGCCCTCCTAGTCCGCCCACGATCGACCCAATCCCCGCCCCTTTGCCGCCACCAAAGATTCCGCCGAGCAACGCTCCCGCGCCGGCGCCGATTGCGGTGTGCACGAATGTCTTCTTGCCGCGTCCGCCGGATTCGATCGCGCCTTCCACATCGACGAATTCGCCCGAAGGAGCGTGATAGAGCTTGACGATTTCCGCCGAGATGGGAGCGCGGCGGCCATCGGGCATCATCAGTCGATTAAAGACGAGGATCATCGTCGTATGGCCGCGAAAGCGGCCCGAATTGTCGATCGTTTGAATCGTGCCATACACGCGCGCGCCTTGATAGGCGCCCTCGTCCATCACCGTCGCGCTGAAGGGATCGCCTTCCATCGAGTATTGGCTGGTCAGAGTGTCGTCCATGCGGATGCGCAGGGACGTCCACTGCGGCACGTTGAATGCGGAAGATTGTGGAGCTGCGCCGGCCTGTGTGGCAAAAGGCAGAGTCAAGGAAGCCAGTAGCAGCGCTGCCGCGCATGCTGCAAGTCGGGTGCGGAAACCGAAGGCAGTCGTTCTCACAGGATTCTCCTCAGTTCGTGCGAAGCGGAACGACAGCAATTGCAACAGCGTCGGCACGGTGCGACGAAGCGCGCGGATTATAGCACTATCGACGGAGGGAGAAAAAAGGGGCGGGGATGCCGCCCCCCGGGGAACGAAGCTACTGAATGTTTGCGATTGCCATCGCACCGACGCCCGCTATCGCAGTGACGGTAAGCGGAGTGCCGGATGCAGTCAAATTGCCGGCATTATCGATCGATTCGACTTGAATTGTTGCCGAAGTGGTGGTGACAGATTGGACGAACATCTGCGAGCCCAGCGGGTTCGCGATGATGTCGAGAGTAGAAGTCGAAGCAAACGGCGCATCAGGGATTGGGGTCAGGCCGCCGTCGGTGGTGTTGACCTGATAGCCGATAATATTGTCGCTCGTAAAACCGCCGCTTCCGAATGCCGCGCCGGCCGGGGTGACGTAGAGGAACAGGCCCGACTTATCCAGAGCCACGGCAAACGGCTCGATCTGAAAACCACCAGTCTGAACC
This sequence comes from Candidatus Acidiferrales bacterium, assembly GCA_050746925.1. Taxonomy (GTDB): domain Bacteria; phylum Acidobacteriota; class Terriglobia; order Acidiferrales; family UBA7541; genus Palsa-295. The sequence continues at coordinate 894 of JBOGNA010000183.1, read as the reverse complement.
GGCGAACTCGCGGCCAAGCTCAGAGCGCCGGCGTTTGTAGTGTCAATGATATACGCGCTCACGCTCTCCGCGTTCGCGGTAAACAGCAAATTCGCTGTCGGGTGAACGAGACCGAAATGCGCCCTGTCGTTGACGCTGGGGATGATCAACGGCGAGTTGGAGGCCGGATTCGAAGTGAAGGAACCATCCGCACCAACGCTGAAGATGAAAATGTTGCCATCGGTAAAATCCGTGACGTAAGCAATATTTCCGGACGGCGTGAGCGCGATGCTGTCGGGCGTAGACACAGATACGGGCGAGGTCGCCACTTCCGCGAGTGCACCGGACTGGGCGATCGATAGCACGTGCACGGCGCTGTTGCTGGCGTCGGTGACATACACGAACCGGTTCATGGGATCGACGGTGATCGTATCGCCAAAAGCTGAACCAGTGAGCTTGAACGGTGACCCGGCAATCGCGGCGAGCGCTCCCGATTTGCTGTGAGCGATCTGAAAGCCGAAAATCTGGTTTCCGGCGGTCAAGTCCAGCACGTACACGAAAAGATTGTTTTTCGTCACGACGATAGGACCAACAGCCGCGGTGCCAGTGTTGCACATGAGTGTGAGCGCGGCGGTGGTGGAGTCGATGCCATACTCGAGCAGATTGCCCTTGCTGTCTGTGGATAGCAGCACTTGCGTTGGCGTGAGAGTGCTACTGCAGTTGCCTCCGCCACCGCCGCCTCCGCACGCGTTCGAGGCGGCCGCTCTCAGGTGGCCCACCCTTGCGCCCCCGACAATGGGACACGGTTGAGCCGGCGCGCAATTGACAAGCGCAGCCACGAGAACAGCTAACAGGACGCTCGGTATCCATTTCGCGATCGTATTCATAGCGTTGCACACTCCATTTTTTGGCCGT
>JBOGNA010000182.1:0-13475 GCA_050746925.1 Candidatus Acidiferrales bacterium | reverse complement strand
ATCCGCTGCTCGTCCACGTTCGTCCTTTTCCACGGCATCGTCTCCGGCCCCCCTGGCCGAAAACTCTAACCGAGGTGTAAAGGATGTCCCGGCAACGACTGTAAAGGATGTCATGGCACCGTACACTGAAGCCCGGCGCTACGAAACCTAAGGCAGGCTAGTCGCAGCCGAGAAGACAAAGCGAAAACCAAAACACGAACGAACAGACAATTACGCGCGTTAGGTCAAGCTACTTGACTCACTTAAGGTGCCTTTTTCTTCGCTGCTTCTTCGCTTCGGAGTTGCCTGCGCTCGGACTATGGGACGCGCTTCGTTGCGGCGATCAGACGGCGCTCGCGCACGTAGAATTCCCGGCCGCGCCAGTGAATGCGCTGAGGCAGGAAGCTCGCGAGCCACACCAAGAATGCGAAAGCGTCGCGCACCGGCAGCAGCGCGAGCTTTGATCGCAGCTCGCGGTCCTGCATTCCCCACACGCCGACGGTCCATGCCATCGCAACTCGCAGAACAACGTAGGCGGCAATGTACGCCAGCGCGATGCCCGCCGAAGGCGCGACAATCGCCGCGACAATCGCCCACGGCAGTGCCTGCGTGAAAATCAAGCCGAGATGTCCCGCCGGACGGGAGTAGCGAATACTGAGATTCCAGCGCACTTGATGGCGAAATGCCTCCGCCAGCGTCTCGTGCGGGTATACGATCGAAACAGGAAATGTACTCAGCTCCACGCGATGCCCTCGCGCGGCCAGCCGGTTCCCCAGTTCGTAGTCGTCGCAGAAATAATCCACCAGCGATTCGAAGCCGCCAATCTCGGCGAGATATTTCTTCGTCGTCGCCATCGTCGCGCCCAGCATGAAATTGATTTTCGCGCCGAGGTGATGAACCAGCACACCAGCGGCGAAATCCGCGCTGTTTCCCATTGCCTCCAGTCCGCCCGCAAAGCTCCCGTCCGTCAGCCCGCGGTAAAGACACGTTACGCCCCCGACGGCCGGATCTTGAAAAGGCGCGGCGGCCGCACGCAGATATCCGGGCTCGACGCGCACGTCGCTATCGGTAACGATCACGATCTCGTGATGCGCCTCACGCACAAGGCGGCAGAGTTTGTTGACCTTGTCGCTCGCGCCCAGCGGTTCCGATCCCACCAGCAGCCGAATCGAGCATGCGGGAAAATCCTGGATCAGTTTCTGAATCACGGGAACGGCTGGATCTCGATCGTCTGAAACGCAGAATAGAATCTCGAATTCGGGGTACTCCTGCCGGCAGAAACTCGCGTAGTTTTCGTACGCCTCGCGGTCGAGGCCGTAAATGGGTTTGAGGATGCTGAGAGGCGGAGTGAAATCGGAAGCCGTCCCGCCGGAAGAGCGCCGGCCGAAAAACCGGCGTGCTGCAAAAATGGCTACGACGTAGTAGGCGAAAGGTGCCAGCGCAACCAGCAGGAGCGCCCCGCGAATCGCTCCCCACGCCGTCACACCGCTAGCCTCTGCCCTTCCAAACCATTGTGACTCCTATACATACGAGCAGCACGCCGAGCCAGCGCTGCCGCGTCACTCGTTCGCCCAGAAAAAGCGACCCGCCGTATGCGCCCGCCGCATAGCTGAGCGCCGTCACCGGAACCACGAAGCTCACATTCTCGAGCGACAGCATCCCGAGGAGCGAAAAAAATCCGGCGGTCATCAGCAGAAGCGCGATCCACATCCACCCCACGCGCAGCGCGCGCGCGAAAACATTCAGCAACGCCCGCGGCCGGAAATCGTGCACTTCGCCGATCGTTTTCATCGCGCGCGTCAGGCATAGTTCGCCGCCCGTTCCCGCTACCACGATGAAAAATATCAGGATAATCTCGACGAGCATCAATCGTTCTCCGTCGTTCGCGGCGGCGTGTGCCCCACGATCAACACTCCGCAGCAGATCACCAGAATGCCGGCCCAGCGCAGCGGCGAAATCGTTTCGCCCAGCATGAAATGTCCGAGCAGCGCCACGATTCCGTAAGCAAACGCGGACGCCGGTTGCACGTAACTATAGTCCGCCCACGAAAGCACGAGGGTGTACGCAATGAAAAATCCGAGGAGGCTCGCAATCCCCAGCCAGATCATCCCCGAGCTGAACACCGCCACGAAAAGATGCGCCAGCTCCGCCGGGGACCAATTGGGGATCGTCCCGATGTCCTTCATGCCCTTGCTGAGCAAAACATCACCCAGAGGGCCAAAAAGGACCATGATCAGAATCAAGGAATAGGTTTTGAGATGCAGCCCTGCCGACGACTTCATGCGCTCGTGGATTCGCTCGCTACTCCCACCGAAGTTCGCTGCTCCGGCACGTTCACGAGGACTTTCTTTTGCACGCCCTTCTTCGCCACTCGCTTGCGGTCGGCGCGAAGCTTCATGAAATCCACGGCTTCGTGGAACAGGCGCTTGCGCTCATGCGAATCCCACAGCGCGTCGCGGACGATGCGCCACGCCACGCGCGGCCGGAAGTAATATTCGTCGTAGAAGCGGTTGACGGAATCCACCATGTACTCCCGCGAAAGACCGGGATACTCGAGGTGCGGCAGTTGGTGCCCTCCGGCGTCCGTGACGGCTTCGCCCTTCAGAAAACCGTCGCGGGTTCCCTGCTCGTAGAGTTCGGTGCCCGGATAGGCATGCGCCATCGACACCTGAATCGTTTCGCAGTCGAGTTCCTTGGCGTAATTGATCGTCTTTTCGATCGTTTCCTTCGTTTCTCCCGGCAACCCGATGATGAAATCGCCGTGGACGCGGATGCCCACTTTCTTGCAGTTCTGGACGAACGTCTTGCCCATCTCGATCGTCGCGCCCTTTTTTATGTTTTTCAGGATTTGCGGATCGCCGGATTCGAACCCGACAATCAACAGACGCGCGCCGCCATCGGCCATCGCTTTCAGCGTCTCGTAGTCGCTGTGAACGCGAGCCGTGCAGGACCACTGGAAACCGACGGGCTTGAACTCCTTGCAGAGAGCGAGGACGCGGTCTTTGCGAATGTTAAAAGTGTCGTCGTCGAAAAAGAATTCCTTGGCCTGCGGAAACATCTTGTGCGCCTGCTTGAATTCGCGCGCGACGGCTTCGGTCCCGCGCACGCGCCAAGCGTGGCCGGAAAGCGTTTGCGGCCACAGGCAGAACGTGCAGAGCGCCGGGCACCCGCGCGCCGTGTAAAACGAAACGTACGGGTGCAGCAGGAACGGCACGTTGTATTTTTCGATGGTCAGGTTCTTTTCGTACACCTCGGTCGCGAAAGGCAGAGCGTCGAGCTCTTCGGTTTGCAGCAGTGGACGCGGCGGATTGTGAACCACCTTGCCGTCTTTAATGTAACTGACGTTAGCAATTCCTGAGATCGGCTTGCCATTCGCATAGTCCACCACAGCGTGGTCGAATTCGCCGCGCACCACGAAATCGATATCCGGGCTCGCCAGCAGGCTTTCCGCCGGCTTGATCTGTACCTGAGGGCCGACGAAGCAAATCTTGATACCGGGCTTCTTCTCTTTCATGCCTTTCGCCATGCGGAGGTCGCTGTGGAACCCTACGGTGGAGGTGAAAAGAACTACGAATTCATAGTCTTTCGCGATTTCAACCACTTGAGCGGGCGTGATGCCGTGCGGCGGCCCATCGAGCAAACGGCTGCCGGGCAACATGCCGGCGGGATAGGCGAGCCAGACCGGGTACCAATAGGATTCGATTTCGCGCGTGGCCGGCCAGCGCGATCCGGCTCCGCCATCAAAATGCTCGAAGCTCGGCGGGTTCAGCAGCAACGTCTTCATTACAGACGACATTCAATATCCCCCAGTTACAAACAGCCAGGTCCCAATCGTCGATATAAGCGGAGCCGTTTCAGTTTACCCGATTTTCGGGCGTATCCCAAGCTGTGGTTTCCGCTGGCCTGTGCCTACTGAAACACCTTCGCCAGTTGGCCGGTGGCCTGCAAGAGCGCTAGCTGGCCCTGCTGACGGGCGAATTCCGCGTCGAGAAACGCCACCCATTTGTCGCTTTCATCCAGGCGGGCCTGCTCGATGTCGCGCAGGGTCGCGCGGCCCTGGTCGAATTTGGTCTGCACGATCTGGAGCGATTCCTGAGCGAGTTCGAGGTCGAGCCGAGCCACTTCGTGGGAGGCGTCGAGTTCGCGAACGTCGCGGGCTTTCTGCAGCACGTCCGCGCGCACTTCCTGCCGCTTGTTGCCGACGGCGAGTTCGGCTTCGCTCAACTGGCTTCTCGCCAGCTTCACCTCGGCGAAGGTCTTCGAGCTGAAGAGCGGAATGTGAACGTCCACGCCCACAGTGACGTTGTTGCGCTGGAAGTGCGCGAAGAATTCGTTGTAGTTGTTGAATTGGCCGAGCACCTGGTAGAGGCCGACCACATTCACCGTCGGCCAGAAGCCGCCCTTCGCGCCCTTCAGAAGATGCTGGCGGGCGTCGCGTTCCTTTTCCGCCTCAGTGACAATCGGATTGGTCTTGAGCGCAGCAGCGATCAGATCGCTCTCCTGCTGATCGACGGCGAAGGAGGGCTGTTCGCTTTCGACTTCGATCGCCTGGGCAGAAGCGCCCGTAAGATTGCGCAACTGTTCGGTGAGGATCACGTCGCGTCCTTCGAGGCGCACGACGCGCTGCCGAATGCGCGCGAGAGTCAACTGGCTGCGCGTGATTTCGATCGGCAGTTCCTGCCCGGCTTCGGCGCGATCGCGAGTCACCCCGACAATCTTCTCTGCGCTCGAGCCTTCGTTGCGGAGCAGTTCAAGCGAATGGCGGACTTCGGCCAGCTCGAGATAAGTGGAGGCTGTGCGAACGATGATGGCATCGCGCGTTCTTTCGAGTTCGATTCTTTGCGTTTCGGCGCGCGTCTCCGCGGCTTTCAATTGGCCACGCAGAGGTAGATTGAAAACGGATTGAGTGTAGGAGAGGTTGAAAATGGACGGCGCCTGGCCACCGACGGTGGAAGGAAAGCCGCTCGTGTAGGCCGCTCCTGAGCCCGTGTAGAGATTCGGGCGGAAGTCGGCACGGTCAACACCGGCCGCGTTGAGGGCGACGGTGTACTGCACGCGAGCCAGCGCGATCTCGCGGCTGTTCTGCATCGCGAGCGTCACCGCCTGCCGGAGCGTCAGCTTTTGCGAATCGGGTGAGTCTTGCGCCGACGCAGACGCTGGCAGGAGTGCGGCCACAATCAAAGCGATGAGTAGTGCGAAGCAATATTTTTTCTTCATATTCTCATTCATATCGCAGGGATTCGGTTGGATGCAGCTTCGCCGCCCGATTGGCGGGCAGGTAGCCGAATAAAAGACCGGTGGAGCAGGAAACCACGAATGCCAGAACGACCGAGACCCACGATACCGGCACGCGAATTCCCACCGCTTCCGGTATCACGCGCAGAACCAGGTTAATCGAAACAGGGATGGCGACCGCGATGAGAATTCCCACCACCGCGCCGGTGGCGCTCATCAAGAAAGCCTCCATCAGAAACTGATAGAGGATCGCGTCGCGCGGCGCGCCCACCGCTTTCCGAATTCCGATTTCGCGGGTGCGCTCAGTCACTGTGACCAGCATGATGTTCATGATCCCGACGCCGCTGATGGAGAGGGCGATGAGCGCGATCACCACAAGCAAAACTGTGAGCGCCTGCGAAATCCTGCGCGCCGACTCGAGCAGGGAGACCAGATTCTCCACCTGATACTCAGCGCCGGGCCGGTGGCGGCTCTTCAGCACCTCGGCCACTTGCCGCGTCACTCCCGGCACGTTCTCCGGCGAATCGGCTTGAATGTAAAACGTGGTCAGGTAGTCCGTGCCGGTGTAGTAGTTGATCAAGCCGAACGGAACGAGCACGGATTCACGCGATATCTCCGTTTCGCCAAATGTGGAAATTCGCTCGCGAAAAACGCCGATGACCGTGAAGTGAAGATCGCCGACGCGAATCTCCTGCCCCACGGGGCTCTGGTTCGGTGACACGCGGTCGGCCAGTTCCTGCGTGAGCAGACAGACCTTGCTGTGCGTCACCATGTCGTCTTGGTCGAAGTAGCGCCCGCGAAAAACGACCAGCCGCCGGATTTGCTGGAAACCGTCGGTGACTCCCACGAGTTTCACGGGGCGCTCCACGCCCGCAACGACCACCGACATCGGAATATCGTGCGTGCCGCCAACCACCGCTGCTTCCGGAACCTGCTGCTTCACGGCTTCCAGGTCGCCGAGAGTAATCTCATCGCCCAGCGAGACGCGCGTAGAGCCGGTGTGCAAAACCTGGGCATAAATCAGGTTGGAACCGACGCCTTCGATCTGCGCAACGATGTAGCGCTTCCCGGCGAGCGCGACGGTGACGACGAGCACGATGCAGGCGCTTCCAATGATTACGCCAAGCATGGTCAACGCGGCGCGCAGCTTATTGGCGCGAAGCGCCTGCATGGCTAGATGCCATGTCTCGTTCCAATAGGCCGCTTTGTTTCGAACGAATGACATTCACGCCACCGCTGTTGATTGGGATGCGTTAACGCCGGTCCGCGCTTCCGCCTAGGGCGCGCGCCGGTTACTTGGATCGTTTCTCGAGGTGTTCCAGCCGCGTCTTCACTTCTTTGCGCCCCGGATCGAGCTGCAGCGAGGCGCGATACTGCTCGGCCGCCTCAACGCGCTTCCCTTCCGATTCGTAGAGCCTTCCGAGCCATTCGCGGGCGGAGGCGTGCGAAGGCCAGTCGCTGCGGTCGGGCGTGCTCGCGAGGTAGGACTTCAGATACTGCTCGGCGTGCGAGAGATCAGTGCCCGCCAGCACGCCGTACACGCCGCGATAAAAGGCCAGCCGCGCGTCGTTGGCACTGATCAGCGCCGCGGCGTCGATCGCCGCCTTCATGTCCGCCGGCTTATTCTGCTTTTCGAAGAAAGTGGCCACTTCGAAATACGGCTCCACGCGATTGGGCTTTGCGGCAAGCACCAGCCGGTATTCGCTCTCAGCAGCCTCCGGCTTCTTTTGCGCTTCGACCAGGTAAATGGCGCGGGCGAGATGGCCTTCCACCGGGTCGAGCGCCGCAATCGCTTCCACCTGCGCTTTCGCCTCGTTCTTGTCGCCACCGACGATCCACGGAGCGTCGATGTTGAACTCTTCCAGATCGCGGCGCGCGGGAATGTTCGACGGGTTCGCCGCTACCGCGTCGTCGAATTCCTTTTTCACCTTCTTGGCGAGGAAGAAGCTGTGCTCGCGATCGGCTTTGCCACCGTAGGCGCGGCCCAGCCACAAGTGGTAGTTGGAATTCTTGGGATCGAGCTCGACCGATTTCTCGCCGTTCGTGATCGCATTGTCATAGTCCCGCAGCTCGTAGTAGCTGCGTCCGAGCCAATAATAGAGCTCCGCGTTGTTCGGATTCTGGGTTACCGCCGGCTGCAATGTGGAAATCGCGCTCGAATAATTCCCCGCATTGAATTGCCGCATCGCGTTCTGAATCACCGACGCCGCATCGGCCCGCACGGCCTTCGCCGGCGCGCTTCCGCTTCCACCGACAACTAGGATTGCAACCGCCAGAAAAACGGCCCGCAGGATTCTAGGTGCCGGGTGCACTATTTTTGGCCTCCGTGGCTCGAACATCCATCCCGTCTCGCAGCACCTGCATATCGCCCGGCAGCACCACTCGGTCGCCCTGCTGCAAGCCGCCGGTAACCTCATATTTCTGGGAACTGGCGATTCCGACTGAAATATCGCGCCGGTGAATCTTGTCGCCGCCATAAACGAATACGAAATGCTGCCCGTTGTCGTAACGAACCGCCGCGCGCGGCACCACCAGCGCGTTGGGCCGTTCGCGCACGAGAATGTGCACGTCCACATTGACGTTGGGCAGCAACTCGAGCTTGCTATTGTCGATCGAGCAGAGAACTTCGCCCACGCTGCGCGTTCCGCGCGCCACCACTTGCTTGGGCACCTGCTCGGTGCGGCCCGGCCAGGTGAGGCCCGGCTTCGCATCCCAGGAGATCTGCACCACCTGGTTGGGTTCGAGCGACCCGAGATCCGGCTCGTCCACGAACGCGCGGACCCGCACGCGGCTCAAATCCGCCATCTCGGCGAGCGGGTCTCCCACCTTCACGTAGTCGCCCACGCGAACCGGCAGCGAATACAGCGTGCCGTCGGCAGCCGCGACCACTGTGGCCGAGCGAACCTTTTCCTCGACCGATAACACCTGATCCTGGGCTTGCTTGGCGTGCAGACCGGCACGCTCCGCGTCGCTAGAGGATCGCTGCGCGAGAGCCGCCTTCTTCTGCTGGAGAGTTTCGAGTGTGGCGCGAGCTTGCGTCAGCGCGGCCTGATTCTGCGCCACTTCATTCAATGTGGCGGCCTGTTTGGCAGCAAGCTGTTCGAGGGCTTTCTGCGTTTGTTCGAGATTGGCGACATTCGCGCGGGCCTTCGCAAGGTCGCCATCGAGCTGCGCTACTTCGTCGGGCGGGCCGCCGGCGCGCGCATTGCGCAGGTCCGTCTGCGCTGCAATCAATTCGGCGCGGGCTTGGGAAAGCTGAGCGCGAACATCCGCCGCGTTGAGAGTCAAGATCAGCTGTCCGCGATGGACGGCCTGGCCTTCGACGGCCGAGATTTTCTCGACAAAGGTGGGAAATTCCGCGCGCGCGACCGTGGGAGAGATGGGCTCAACCTTGCCGTTACTCACAATCGACGCGCTCAGGTTTTCGTGCCCGATCGCCACGTAGTGCACCACCGGCGCCTGGCCGCGGCTTGCCAGCAAAATGATGAGGATCAGCGCACCCAGCACCCCGGCCAGGAGCGGCACGATCCATTTTCGCTTGCCGTTTTCCGCCATCTTGGGCCACGCGACTGCGCAGCCTACCCCCCAGAATCTCAAAATTGTAACAGACCCTTCCAAAGCTTGCCTGCGGAAAGGCCGCCGGGAGTGCCGCCTGGCCCGTGTTGGGGCGTATCTGAAAAGATGCGCGATTCCAAAAACTGGATGCCAGCAGTGTCCGCGATCGCGGCGGACTCCCAGCTCTGCACCGAGCTGCTGGCTGGCCTGCGCCGCGATTGGCGCTTCGTGATAAAATGCAGCCCATGAGCGAAACGCCGCAAGCACAAACGAAAACGCCTGCTCCGGCCGCCGCCGGGCAAGACTCCGGGCATCATTCAACCGGAACGGGCCCGAAAATCCATCGCGTCTGTATCGGCTGCAACAACATGTTTGAAGTGACGATGGAGAACTACGAAGCCAAGCACTGTTCCACTTGCCACAAGGGCTAGCGAATCCGAATCAGCAGCGCCCGGCCCGAAAACCAGCGCTATCGACATTCCGTCTCCCCCATGAAGATCTACAACGAAGCCATCACCGTCCAATCGAAGAAAGCGCGCGAGGTCTTTGACCTCACCTCGCAAATCAAAGCCGCGATGGAGAAAAGCGCGTTTCGCGACGGCATCATCCTCGTCTCAGCCCTCCATGCCAATGCCGCCGTGATCGTCAACGACAACGAACCCGGATTGCTCGAAGATCTCGATGCCTGGCTTAATGAAATCGCGCCCGCTCGCGACGACTTCAAGCACAAAGGCCGGTTTGAAAGCAATGCTGCCATCCACTTCCAAAGCCTGCTGCTGCACCACCAGGCGATTGTAGCGTTCACCGAAGGCCGCCTGGACCTCGGTCCCAATCAAACTGTGCTTTTCATCGAACTCGACGGCTTACGCCCGAAGCGAATCCTCGTCAAAGTAATGGGTGAGTAGCGAAGCCGCAATTCACGCCAGTGCCGCGCGCTCTTTGCACGGACTGCGGCGATGCATTTGCGGCTCGCGGCTGCCTGCGATGTTAGAATTCATAGATTCATGAGCGCCAACTCTCTCATTCACGTCCACGATCTGTGCAAGCACTTCCGCACGTTCCGGCGGCGCGAAGGCGTCTGGGGCTCGATTCAAAATCTCTTCGTGCGCGACTACCGGACGGTGACAGCGGTCGATCGCGTGGGCTTCTCGATCGAACGCGGCGAGATGGTCGGCTACATCGGCCCGAACGGCGCCGGCAAATCCACGACGATCAAAATGCTCACCGGCATCCTGGTGCCGACGAGCGGCGAAATCCGCGTCAATGGGTACGTTCCCTTCCGGCAACGCCGCCAATACGTGAAAACGATTGGCGTCGTGTTCGGCCAGAGGACGCAGCTCTGGTGGGACATTGCCGTGATCGAATCGTTCAAGCTGCTGCGGCGGATTTACGATGTGCCACAACGCGATTTCGACGCGCGCATGGAGCGCTTCAACGAGATTCTGGGCATCAGCGATTATCTGCACACGCCGGTGCGCAAGCTTTCGCTCGGCGAACGGATGCGCTGCGATCTGGCCGCGGCGCTGCTCCACAATCCGCCGCTGCTGTTTCTCGACGAGCCGACGATTGGGCTCGACGTGGTGGCGAAGGACCACATCCGGCATTTTTTGCGTGCCATCAATCGCGAATTTCACACCACCATCTTGCTCACCACGCACGATCTCGACGACATCGAAGAGCTTTGCCGCCGCATCATGATCATCGACCACGGGCGCGTGTTGTTCGACGGGCACCTCTACGACCTGAAGCAGAAGCTGCTGCGCACCAAGCAGATCAAATTCGCGCTGAAGGACCGCGAGCAAGTGGCGTGCCTGGAAGTCTTCGCGCGCGACGGCTTCGAGGTCGAACAGGTGGACGAGCTCACGTATCGCATCCGCTTCGACCGCGTGAAAATCGTCACCGCCGATTTGATTCGCCGCATCCTCGCGGCGGTGGAAGTCCGCGACCTGCTGATCGAGGACGAACCCATCGAGGAAATCGTGAAGCGCATCTATGCGGGCGAAGCGCTGCCCGAGGTTGCGGTATGAAGGCCGCGGCATGAACGGGTTCGCGGACGCGCTCGTGCCGTACGCGGAGTTTGCGCGCGTCGGGTTCGTCAATATCCTCGCGTTCCGGCTGCGCTACTTCACCGGCATCATCACTTACTTTCTGAACGTGACGGTGTACTACTTCATCTGGACCGCCGTGTTCCACTCGACGCAATCGATCGCCGGTTACAACCTGCCGCAAATCATTACCTACGTCAGCGTCGGCTGGATGATTCGCTCGTTCTACTGGAACACGATCGACCAGGAGATGGCGTATGAGGTGATCGAAGGCAAGATCGCGATGGACCTGATCAAGCCGGTGTCGATCCAGTGGATGTGGATCTGCCGCGCGATGGGCGAATCGGCTTTTCGGCTGGGACTGTTGACGCTACCGACGGCGGTATTCGTCGCGCTCGTGTTTCCGGTGCACCTGCCGGCGTCAGGCGAGAATTTCGCGTTGTTCCTCGTCGGCGTACTCGGCAGCTTTTTCCTGATGGCGGCGATCAATTTCATGATCGGTACCTGCGCGATCCCGCTGAAATCGATCCTGGCGCTGATTCGCGCGAAGTACTGGTTGATCGAAATGCTCTCCGGCCTGTTGATTCCGATTTCATTCTTTCCGGCGGTGGCGCAGAAAATCATGTCGTGGTTGCCGTTTGAATACATCGCCTACGTGCCGTTGCAGATTTACCTGGGAAAGCTCGAGCGCACGTCGGCCTTACGTGCGCTCGCAACGCAATGGATCTGGGTGGCGGCGCTGCTCATGCTCGCGCACCTCTGGTGGGAACAGGCTTCGCGCAAAATCACGATTCACGGCGGCTAACCAATGAGCTCGATGCCAACCAGCGCCATCGTGCAGGAGAAAACCGGCGGCGCGGCGATTGTGGCCGGAGCGCGGCGGCATTCGCTGCTCTTCGCCGACTACTTCTCGCAGTACGCGAAAGTGCGCATCGGCTACCGGGGCGATTTTGTCGTCAGCTTGCTCACCAGCTTTGCGGCGACGATTTTCCAGATCGCATTCGTGGTGGTGCTGTTTGAAAAAGCGCCGCAACTGGGCGGCTGGCGGTTTGAGGAGGTGCTGTTTCTCTACGGCTTCGCGCTGGTTCCCTACGGCCTGTTCAACGTGATCAGCATGAACCTCTACGATTTCGGCAACAACTACATCATCGAAGGAAAATTCGACCGAATTCTCCTGCGCCCGATTTCTTCGCTGTTCCAGGTGCTGTTCGAGACTTTTCGGATCGAGTCGTTTCAGGAAGTAGCCACGGGCATTTTCTGCATGGTGTGGGCCGCGCGGCGCCTCGGCATCGTGTGGACGCCCGCAAAACTCGGCATGCTGGTCTTCTTCGGAATCTGCGCCGGCATCATTTACATTTCGATTTTCCTGATGCTCAGCACGGTCTCATTCTGGTTCGAAGATCGCATCGGAGTTCACCCGCCGGTGTGGAACGTGATCGCCTTCGGCCGCTACCCGCTCTCGATTTACAATCCGATCGTGCAGTTCTTCCTCTGCTGGATCGTGCCGTTCGGCCTCGCGTCGTTTTATCCGAGCGTCAAGCTGCTCGGCCGGGCCGTTACACCGGAATACGCGCCGCTGGTTCCGGTGGTCGCGGTCGTGTTCCTCACGCTGGCGATCTCGCTCTGGAATTTCGGCACGCGGCACTACTCTTCCACGGGCTCCTAGGCGCGGTTCACAGGCGGGAGCGTGCACAATCCCGGCTCGTGAAAAGCTCGCGATACTCCGCAATTCCGGCTATTGAACGTCGGACACTTTTCCGTCCACAAAGATCACTTTCATGTCCGGGTAGAAGTACATCTCCTTCTTCCCCAGATCGACGATTTTTTGCGGCTGCCCGAGGATGGCTACGACCTCATCGATAGTCTGTCCCACGGCAATCGTTTTGGGAGGCGCGGCGGATTCCGGAGCGGCTACGGGCTGATTGGGCGGCTGCGTGTCGGCGGGCGGGTTGTCGGGAGGAGGGTTGTCAACGGTGATCACCTCGGCGATCGTCTTCATCACCTCGTCGGTCGAGGGGAACTTGCCCTTCGGAAAGAAGACCTTCAATTGCGTATGGTAACGAACGTCGTCAAACGGATCGCTGAAGAACAGGAAATAGACTCCGTCGTCCCTGACGCTGTAGTCCGTAACCCAGAATTTTTCTCCCGCCACAAACTTGCGCTGCGCAATATTGTTGGGCTGCTGATTTGCGGTGCTCAGCGCCATGGTCCAGGCCATGCTGGCCCCGAAGCCGAAGGAGAGCGACCCGTTCTTGTACGTGACTTGCGGGGCCGTTCTTGCCTCCGTACTGCACATCATCAGACCATCTTTGTGCAGCACGAGAACGGAACCCGCCGTGACGACGTCCGACATGTCCGCGGCGAACTTGGTTTTCGCAAACTGCGAGGCTAGCTTCTTCTGAATTTCGGCCTTCTGATCCTGGGAATAGAGCGAAGGAACCGCGCCGGCCAACATCACAACCAGCGCCAGACCCACTTTTTTTCGCATCGCAACTCTCCTATCGTCCGGCCTCGACCGGCGGCATTCGCAAAACGTGTAAAACGAAATCGCCGCGAAACTCCCGCCCCGACGCCGTGCTCTGCATCGACTGCGCTGAATTTGAAAGAAACCGTAAGACATGTACGCAACTTATGTCAAGTCGCTTAATTGACATATATGAC
>JBOGNA010000181.1:0-1496 GCA_050746925.1 Candidatus Acidiferrales bacterium | reverse complement strand
GCTGAAGGCGATGGACGCGGTGGATCCGCAGGATCGCCGTCCGGTCGCCGCGATCGGCACAACAATCAAGGGCTACTGGCCCACAGCCGCCGACGGAAAAATCGCCGGCACCGATCAACTGGTGAGTTACGCGAGCCATCCCTACGCGCTGAAGATGAACTCGGAGTATTTTCTCGCGCTGGCACAAAGCTTCGAGAAGCGCTACGGCATGGAGTTCGAAGGCATTCGCAAGGGCCCAGTCACCGACCAGCGCGAGCGGTTGATCCAGTTCAAGACCAACATGGACGTCGTGATGTCGCTGCTCGACCGGAACGGATTGGGCGATCGACTCGCCGAGCGCCTCGTGGAAATCGGCGACACGGTGCGCGACGACGTGAATTTGCGCATCTCGGCCACGAGCGATCCGTTCCTTGACGATCGGCTGCGCGTCGCGAAGCTGCCGGAAGAGCCGCAGAAGGTTTCGATTCGCAATGCGATTTCCGGGGCGGAGAAGCAAGTCAGCATTTCGCTGTTCAAGAAACCGGGCGAGGTGGCCGGAGCGCGCCGCGGAATTTCGGAAATCATCAAGTGGATGAATTACGTCACCGAAGGGCGTTTCTTCACGGTGGCCGCCGACCTTTCCGAGTCAATCAACGTAGAGCACGGCAGTTTGTGGGGACACTACAATCCCAAGAGCAATCCGCTGGGCACGCGATTGAAAGCGCCCATTCAGGAAGCTGGAAATGTTTCCACTGCGATCGGGCTGGTGAGTCAAAGCGCTTCCGTCGATCCCGAAAGGTTCGCGGGCGTTTGGGCCCTGAGTGGGACGTACGGAGCGTTCACTCCGCTGATGTACACGCCCGCGCGGGTCTGGAGCCAGCAAAATAAGGACAGCAAATTCCGCATGGGCGTACTGCACATCCTGGCCGCACACTCCGGACCGGAAACAGCGGCTGACGCGCGCACACACTTCGGCATCTTCGCGCCGCAAGTGTGGAAGCTTTTCCCGCGCGGTCAGGCGATCAACCTGAGCTTCTGGGACTACAACGATGTCGCGCCTGGCTATTTCGCGGCGGCGGAAATCGCAGCACGCGATCCGCACGTGGGCATTATCACGCTCGAAGTGGCACGCCCCGACTTCCCGGTCGCCGACCGCAGCCAGTTCGCCGACACCGATCTGCGTGCTGCGGCGAAGGGCTTGTATGTGATCCGCGATTTCGCGCCCGACAAGCCGCGCCACGGTTACGTGATCGTGCAAGGATCCAGTTCCACGGTGAATCTCGTAAAGGCCCTGCCGAAACTCGAGGCAGCCGGAGTGAACGTGAAGGTGATCTCAGTCATTAGCGAGGAACTGTTCGATCGCCAACCACAAGCCTATCGCGACGCGGTACTGCCGCCCGGGGCGCGCTACGATTTGATGGTGGTCTCCACGGGTACGCGGCGCGTGTGGCCGCTGCGCAACCTTGGGCCGTTGACGGACGAGTATTCAATGACGTCTGACTTCGGCAATCACTGGC
>JBOGNA010000180.1:0-92915 GCA_050746925.1 Candidatus Acidiferrales bacterium | reverse complement strand
GCTTAATTGACATATATGACCCGCATGTGACTACGCTTCCTTCCGAGGGGCGCTCAGAGACACCCCACAGTTGTCCACTCGGTTCCCAGATTGCGTCTCCGGAGTCCGACTCTACCCAACTCCGCCATCCACGGCTCGCATCCCGAATCAAGAACGGCTTGATTTGTTACGCCAATTCGTATTATCTAGCGTGCGGCAATCCTCAACGATTTCTGGACCGATTCCACCAAGCGCTCGCGCGCTGAAATTTTCGAATCGCGCGCTAGAAGAACTGAGGCGAAAAATGAAGAAGCATCCGATGTGTCTGACGCTCGTTCTGCTGGCAGTTCTCGCCGCCTGGGCGCCATGCTCGGCCGCCGCGCCGCAGAACCAATCCTCGTTCGAAGTCACGATGGTGGCGCGCACCATTACCGTTATCAACTACGAACACCGCGGCGGCTCCACGCAGATCGGCTTTCGGGGCTCGCCGATCATGCCCAATGGCAGAGGCTCGGCCAAAGTGGAAAGCAAGCAGGGCCGCATCCAGATCAACGCGGACTTCCAGAAAATTTCGCCTCCGCAGCTCTTCGGCCCTGAATATCTCACGTTTGTTCTGTGGGCCATCACACCGGAAGGCAAGTCCAACAACCTGGGCGAAATACTTCTCGACGGAGAAAAGTCAAAGATCAGCGTGACGACATCTCTCCAGACGTTCGGCCTGATCGTGACCGCCGAGCCTTACTTCGCCGTTTCGCAGCCGAGCAATGCGGTCGTTCTCGAAAATACGGTTGTTCCCGGCACCGTCGGCACGATCGAACAAGCCACCGCGAAGTATCAATCGCTCGACAAAGGCATCTACAACTACGACTTTTCCTCCGCCAGCGCCCGCTATCCCAAGTCCAAATCGAAGACCCCGCTCGAGCTCGACGAAGCGCGGAATGCGATGGAAATTGCGAAAGCGGCCAACGCGCAGCAATTCGCCGCCGAAGCTTTTGGCCGGGCGCAAACGTCGCTTTCGACCGCCGAAGGCCTGTTCGCCCGCAAAGGCGACCGGAAACGGGTGATCCAGGCCGCGCGCGATGCGGTGCAGAATGCCGCGGATGCGCGCACGATCGCCGTCAAGAGCGAGTACGACGAAAAAGTTGCGCGAGAGAAGGCCGCTGCTGCTGCCGCCGAGGCAAAAGCCAAGGCCGAAGCCGAAGCCGCGAAGCAAGCCCAGGCCAAGGCGGAGATTCAAAAATTGAAAGCCGAGCGCGATGCCGCCCAGGCGGCGCAGGCCCAGGCCCAGGCGGAAGCCGCGCAACATGCCGCCCAGTTGCAGGCCCAGCAAGACCAGATGAAGGCGCAAGAAGCGCAGCAAAAAGCGGAGCAGGAACGCCTCAACGCCGAGCTCGAGCGCCAGAAAGCCACGGATGCCGAAGCCGCCGCCGCGAAAGCCGAGAAAGAAAAAGAACAGCTCCGCGCGCAATTGCTGGAGATGTTCAATCGTATTCTTCCCACCACCGATACGCCGCGCGGTTTGAAAGTGAACATGGCGGACGTGCTGTTTGACTTCGGCAAATTCGATCTGAAGTCCAACGCTCGCGAAGCGCTCGCCAAGATGAGCGGAATCGTGATCGCCCATCCCGGATTGAAGCTGGCCGTCGAGGGCTACACGGACAGCATTGGCACCGATACGGTGAACCTGACGCTTTCTCAAAATCGAGCGGACACGGTTCGCGCCTACCTCGTCAATCAAGGCCTCGATCCCGGCACGATCACCGCCACCGGCTACGGCAAATCCGATCCAGTCGCAACCAACGATACAGCCGCCGGCCGCCAGCAGAACCGGCGTGTTGAAATCATCATTTCGGGCGAAGTGATCGGAGAAAAGCTCGGCGGGACGCCTGCCACTCAACAATAGCCATCCACCGGCCCTCCGGCGGCCGCAAGGGAGATTTCTGTGAACCACGGTCACGATCGCCGTTCGTTTCTCGCTTACTTCTCGAGTCTTGGCCTTGGGTCCACGCTTTTTCCTGGTGTCCTGTGGGGCAAGCTCGCAGAAAAAAAGACCGGCCACGCCGTAACAGTCACAACCGCCACCCAATCGAACGTCGCCGCGAAAATCACGATAACGAAGGACATGCTTCGCGACGCCGCCGCGGTCGCCGGACTGGAATTCACCGACGCGCAGCTCGATAAAATGCTAGCCGGTGTAAACAAGAATCTGGCCCACTACGCCGAGCTGCGAAAAATCCCGCTCGACAACAGCATCGCGCCGCCGCTCTACTTCAATCCCATCCTACCCGGCACGAAAATCGACCGCACGAAGCGTCCGATCCAGATGAGCGCGCCGCCGAAAGTCGAGCGTCCGAAAAATCTCGAGGACGCTGCTTTCTGGCAGGTGACCGAGCTCGCCGAATTGATCCGCTCAAAGCAGGTCACCTCGGTTGAGCTGACCGAGATGTATCTCGCGCGCCTGAAGAAACACAATCCCAAGCTTCTCTGCGCCGTGACGATCACCGACGACCTCGCCATGCGCCAGGCTCGCGAAGCCGACACCGAAATCGCCGCCGGCCGCTACCGCGGACCTCTGCACGGAATTCCGTGGGGCGTGAAAGATCTCGCGTCGCAGAAGGACTATCCCACCACCTGGGGCGCTGCTCCGTTCAAGACCCGAGTGATCGACCACAGCGCCACCGTCGTCTCGCGCCTTACGGATGCCGGGGCCGTGCTCATCGCAAAACTCGCCACCGGTGAACTCGCACTCGACGATATCTGGTTCGCCGGACAGACAAAAAATCCCTGGGATCTCTCGATGGGTTCGCAGGGCTCTTCCGCCGGACCGGGCTCCGCCACGTCGGCGGGCATGGTTGGATTCTCGGTTGGCACCGAGACAGGTGGCTCGATCGTCGCGCCCTCAGCGATCTGCGGCGTCACCGGCTTTCGGCCCACCTACGGCCGCGTCAGCCGTTACGGCGTGATGACTCTCAGCTGGAGCCTCGACAAGACCGGCCCGATGTGCCGCGGCGTCGAGGATTGCGCACTCGTTCTCGCTGCGATCAACGGCCCCGACGATCACGACCTCGCCGTGCAGGACATTCCATTCAATTGGGACGCGAATTTCGACGTGCGTAAACTCCGCGTCGGGTATCTTAAGTCCGCATTTTCAAACACGCGCCAGACGCCGAAAGTGGATGCAAATGACGCGGCCGCGCTCGATAAATTCCGCGGCATGGGCTTCCACCTGATCGAAATCGATCTGCCCGAACACGCCAACATGGATTTCACCATGGTGATGTACGGAGAGGCAAACGCCGCGCTGCGCGATCCCATCGAAACTCAGCCGGCCGGCCTCGTGCGTCAGGACCGCGTCCTCGACCAAAACAATCTTCGCCTGTTGCCGGCTGTGGAATACATCAACGCCAACCGCGTGCGAACGATTCTGATGCACGAAATGGCTGAGATCATGTCGAAGGTGGATGTGTACCTTCTGCCGTTCGACTACGCCGACTACACACCCAATCCGGTCGCCACGCTCAATAGCGCCGTCACGAATCTCACCGGACACCCTTGCGTCGCGCTTCCGCACGGATTCGACGAGAAGGGCCATCCGACAAGTCTTTCGTTTATCGGAAGCCTATACGGCGATGCGGAAATGCTCGCCCTCGCCCGCGCCTACCAGAACGCCACTGGCTGGCACCTGAAACATCCGCCCATCTAGAATTCAATTTCGCTGCGAAAAAAAGGGCCGGAATCTCTTCCGGCCTTGTGGACATGGCTTGGGTGGGTGCCTAGCCTTCGACGAGAAGAAACGGAACGCCCGGGTGCCTCCGCTCGATTCGATCGGCGAGGCTATTGCGGATTCCTCTGGATGCGCTGAATTGCTTTCACCGCGGTGATCTTGTTAGCGCGCGCCGGCAGTTCGCGCCCGATGCAGATTCTCGAAGAAGTTCCCACGCGCCGAAACTCTGTGTGTCACACCGTACGTAAGCATCCGCGGATTCTCCACCCGGATCAGCCGGCTGATTTTCTCGAGGCCCGCGTTTCGTTCCCACTGCTGGAGGACGTCCACTTTCGCCACAATCGCCGACGCAGCGTGAATCGCATCGGCCGCCGACAGTGCGTAGGTGATCCCCAGATTTACGGCGTCCTGCGCCACGCGATGATCCAGCGCGATTTTTTTCACCCACGGCCAGTGAAACATCCCCTGCAGGTCGGCCACCTCGTCGCTCGATAGCGGACGCGGCCCGGTCGTTTCCATTCGCAGCGGCTTGATCACCTCGGTGATCGTGAATGACGAAGTAAAAAGCGAAATCTTCCCTTCGCGGGCGTGACGCAAAATATCCTCGCAGATCGTCCGCCGTTCGCCTTCCTGCTTCCTCAGGAAGCACAAGAAAACAGTTGAGTCCCAATAAATTGCGCGCAGTTTATTTGGCATATCTCGCACCTGAAGTTTGGCCCCGGCTTGCCGGCCTTGCTGCCGGCGCCGGAATTCGGCCTGACATGCGCGGTATGTTCGGCAATTTCTCTTCTTCCGGGCACGCTTCCATCTCCGTGACGCGCATCAACGTCGGCTCGCCCAGGTAGTTGCTCTTCAGGTTGCCAAAAACCACCACGCGCTTGCCCAGAAATTCCTTCGCCTGCTCGGTGAACTGGTTGCGCTTGAACCGGCACATCACCGGATGTCCCGTGATTTCGCTGCGCACGCTGAAGCGCGAGTTCCTGCTTACGGAAATCGACTCCAGTGTCCCCACCACCGAGCTGAGCGCCTCGTAGTCGTTGTGCGTCATTCGCTCGACTCGTTCGATGAACGACCACTCCACGAACGCTTCCGCTTCCTCCACTACGATGGCGATTTCGTCCATCGACGTCCGCTGTTCTGCCAGCACCCGCAGCTGGTCCAGCGCCGAGTCCGTGAATCCGTGCGGCCGTTCGTCGGATGTGGACATTTTGCGGATTCCGTTGAGCAGCGTTCGCCGGGTTTCGCCCACTACATCCTTCGGCGGCCGGCGCAGATGCCCGATGAAAACCACCACGGCCGGCCCCGATCGCTTGCACGCGCTGATCTCCCAGTCCACGCTGCCCTGCGGCTCTCTCGACAACGCAACGTCGAGGTTCTGAAGCAAATTCCAGAATGCGCGCACCGCCACCAGATAACTTCCCGGCCGCATCCAGCCTTCGCGTCCTTGCAGCCTCAGCGAAATCGGCTCTAGTGACAAGCGTCCCTCCGCAACAAAGAAATCGATGAAAGCAATCTCGCCGGCTTCATTTCTTCAACCGGCATTTAGCACGTTCTGACGAATGTGCCCATGTTGAACGCCGCGCTGTACACCGACTGGTGCGAAGGAGGCGGTGCAACCAGGTGGACAGCCTGCTGCACGCGGGCCGGCTTGCACGGCTTCGTCATGCACACTACAGCTCCGAGCCGGCGGCCAGTTGAATAATCCGAAGGCAGCGCTGCGGTGGTCATCAGGATTACCGGAATGTGCTGCAGCCGTTCGCTCGTTTTTACGATCGCGCAAAGATCGTGCCCCGAAATTTCGTCGCCTTCCGTTTCGGCGACAATCACGCTCGGAGTTTCCGTTTTCAGGATGTCCAGCGCCTGTTGCGCCGTCGAAACGAACAGCACGTGGTAGCCATCTTGCGTCAGCAGCGTGGTCGTCGCTTGGGCCATCCGCGCATCGGACTCCACTCCCAACACCCGCACCTGGCTCGCGTACGGCGTTGAAATCAATCGGTCCGTTCCGCCCGCTCCATTCACTCCGGCGCCGTCTAAGAACTGCAACGCAAGGGCATGAGCGAAATTTGGCTGCAAAATAACCCGAATTACCCTCGCACTGCGCCGTGTGTTGATCGCTGCAGGAGTGCTCCAAAATGGACAGGTGACCTGCAGAATTTGACCCACCCAGTAGCCGCCCATCGTTGTCGCTACCAGCAAACCGTCGCGCGAGACGTCCAGAGTCTTGCCGGTATCCTCAAACGCTTGCAGCGTCCCCCGTCCGCCTTCGATTCGGACTGCCAGACCCATCCTCGTGCGCATGCGGCGCCGGCGCTCGGCTCCCACCGCCGCACGTTCAGCCTGCATGGCGATACTTGCGATGGCCCACCCCCGAATCGCGGCGCTGCGTCCTTCATCTTTGATATCGGCGTCTCGGGGCTAACCCTTAGCAATCGGATGGCCTAGACGGCGATCGCTCGTGATCCCGTTAAATTCGCACCTCTCTTGGCATGTTTTAGAAGATATTTGTAAAGGCCGGTCGAAATTTGCCGACTATATTCAACAGCCGCCCGGCAAGAAATCCCCAGCTCCCACTCGTCCCCGTTTTCGAAGATCACGAGCAAAGCTTCGCGGACGCCGCATGAAGTACCTGAGAGGAAAAGGAAGGAAAATCGACCCTTAGACGACTTTCATAATCAAAATCACGCGGTCATCCTCATGCGTCCCGCCGCGTGAAAACAGATCCACTTCCGTCAGCACCGACTGCACGATCTCCGCTGCCGGCAGCGATCGTTCGCGCGCCACCAGCTCCGCCAGCCGGGGTGAACCGAACTCATCGTCCTGCGCGTTCATCGCTTCCGTAATCCCGTCCGTGCACGCCACAAAAATATCGCCCTTCTCCAACCGTACGTGCCCGCGATCGAATCGAACGCCCGGAAACATTCCCACCACCATGCCGCCTTCGCGCAGATAATCCACCGTCCCGTTCGCGCGCACCACCGCCGGCGGCACGTGCCCCGCATTTACGTAGTGCAGCGTCCGGTGCGGCTGATCGAGCAGCGTCAGGAACATCGTCATGTACTTCTGCCCGCGCGTATCGGCCAGCATCATGTCGTTCAGCGATTCCACCAGCCGCTCGAGCGAATGCAGGTGTGCCAGCAGCGCGTGCAGCGTCGCCTGCAAATTCGCCATCACCATCGCCGAGCCCACGCCCTTGCCCTCGACGTCCGCCACCACCGTCAGCATCGTATCCGGCGCCAGCTGAATGAAATCGTAGTAGTCGCCGCCCGCTTCGAGGGACATTCGGTTCGACACCGCAATGTCGAATCCCACCAGTTGCGGCGGAGCTTCCGGCAGCAGCCCCATCTGAATGCTGCGCGCCAGCGCCAGGTCGCGTTCCATTCGCTGCTTGTGGACCATCTCGCGATGCAGTTGCGCGTTCTCGAGCGCCAGCGCCACGTGGTCGGAAATCGCGCTCAGCATGTTTTCGTCCCCGCGCGAAAATATTCCCGTCTTTTTATTCAGCAGCTGCAGCACACCGATCGTTTCCCCATCCTTGTTCCGAATCGGAAGGCACAGAAGGGATTTCGTCCGATACCCCAGCCGCAAATCCACTTCCGACTCGAACCGGGAATCGGCGTACGCGTCCGCCAGGTTCACCATTTCACCGTGCTGCGCCACCCAGCCCGCGATTCCCTTCGTGATGGGCAGTCGGATTTCGTGCTGCTCGAGTCCCAGTCCGACCAGCGACCAGATCTCCTTCTTCTCCCGGTCCACCAGAAACACGGTGCCGCGTTCCGCGCCCGAATACCGGATCGTCAGCTTCAAAATGATATTCAGCAGTTCCGCCAGATCGAGCGTCGAATTCAGCAGCTTCGTCGCTTCCACGATCGTCGAAAGCTCGATCACCGCTTCGCGCCGTTCGCTGCTCTCCAGCGCCACTTCCGCGTACCGCCGGAAAAGCTCCACCCACCGGCGCGTTTTGTCGTCCAACTTCCCCTTTGACGATATCTCCAGCACTCCAACCTGCGCGTCGCCGCGGCCCAGTGCCCATGCGTTGCTGTGGCCGTTCGCGCCCGGCGAACTCTTTCCCTTCAGCAATCGATTTATGTTCGCTGCATCCGGAGCGGCAAGCCTCCCGCTTTCCTGCCACACCGCAGCCGTGCCATCGACCATCTTCCAGAGTCGCGCTCCCTCAATGCGCCCCGGCACTGCCAGCGCCCGCACCATCTCTGCCGCGAGATCGCCGGGCTCGCCTTCCGGGCTGAGCTTCGCGAAGATCTTTTCGAGCCCTTCGAGCCCCGGCGCACCCGCAGGCCGAAACGCGGAAGCCCCACGCCTCGACGATTTCTTCGCTTTCGCAGCTTTCATTACTGGTTGCCCTTGTACTGCACCACGAGAATCGTGATGTCGTCCGATTGCGCCGCGCCCTGCGTGAACGCCCTCATACCTTCCTTGATCGCTTCGCCCAGGCCGTCCACACCTTCGCCCGTGTAACTTTCCATGATTCGGCGCAGCCGCGCCTCTTCAAACATTTCGTTCTGCGGATTCGCCGCTTCCGACACGCCGTCCGTGTAGATCACCAGATAATCTCCGGCCTCGAGCGTCACGCGCGCGCTCTGGTACTCCGCCTCCGGAAACATTCCCACCGGAAAATTCGCCGATCCCAGCCCTTCCAGCTCGCCCGATTTCCGGCGCAGCAGCGGAGGCACGTGTCCGGCATTCACATATTCGAATCGCCCCATCTTGTCGAGAATCCCGTAGAACACCGTCGCATAACGGTCTTCGCCGCTCCGCTCGCACAGGTATTGGTTTACGCGGGAAAAAACGCCGGGCAGCGAAATATCCATCGCCGCCGTAGTGAAAAACACGCCCTGCAGCAGCGTCGCCAGCAGCGCTGCAGAAATGCCCTTTCCCGAGACGTCCCCGACGAAAAATCCGTGCCGCCCGCCTCCGAGTTGAATCACATCAAAGCAATCGCCGCCCACCGAATGGCACGAAAGCGTGGACGCCGCCACCGCCACATCCGGCAAATTCGGCATCGACTTCGGTAGCAGTGTTTTCTGAATCCCGCTCGCAATTTCGATTTCGTGGTCCAGCCGCGCTTTCGCGCGCGCCGACGCGAACAGTCTCGCGTTCTCGATTACGGTCGCCGCTTCGCGCGCCAGCGTCATCAGCACATCCCGATCCATGTCCGTGAACGCGCTCGACGGCACGTGGCTATCCATATAGAGGACGCCCAGCAGCTCTCCCTGCCGCGTCGATATCGTCGCGTCCAGCGTCTCGATCACCGGCAACTTGTCCACAGGGATCGCCACGATCGTGTGCAGCTCCAGCCGCGCCACGCTTTCCTGCTGCGACATTCCTCCCGCTTCGTCTCCGGTGTCGCTCACAATCATTTCGCGCCGCGTGTTCACCACCCGCTTCACCACGCTCTGCGACACTTTCAACTGGTCCGGACGCAGCGTCCCCTTTTGCGAGTCGCGCGCCACCACCATCTGCAGCTCGCCGCCAGGATTCGCCAGCAGCAACACTCCACGCTCGGTCCGAGTCACCTGAATCGCGGCATCCACTACTGCCGTCAGCACGTCTTCGAGTGAAAGTCCCGTGCCGAGCGTCCGCGCTACGTCGAGCAGCACGCCCAGGTGATGCAGTTCGCGCGAACCGGGCGCCGAAGGCGCCGGCCCTTCCACCTTCTCCACTAATTCTTCAATCGTCGCGCCTTCACCCAGGTAGATCAGCTTGTAGGAATCCGCCATGCCGAAGTCGATCTTGTCCCGCGGCTGCAGATCGTGCTTCAGCACCTTTTCGCCATTTACAAACGTTCCGTGCCGGCTGCCCATGTCTTCGAGCACCCACCCGCCGTTGACGGAAAGAATTTGCGCCTGTTGCCGGCTGATGCGGCTGTCGCGGAGAGTCAGTTCGTTCCCGGCCTGGCGACCGATGCGGAATGGCGACGCGTTCAGCGGCACATCGCGCCGCACGCCGCTCGGTTCAATCACTACAATTCGGGGAGATCGTGGCATGATTTCGCGCGCGTGCCGCCAGGGCCGGCACGCTGAATCGCCTCCAGGAGCAATTCAGCACGCCATGGTAGGTAAACTCGCCCCCGAAGTAAAGGCCAGCCATGCCTGGAGTGCGAGAGCTCTCGCCCAGCCTGGGTTCCGGAGGGCTTTACGAGGAAATGCCGCCTCCCCCGGCGAAGCTTATCTTCGCCGTTCAGCGGGCGGCCAGCCGCTTGCCACCGCGCTTCTCGCGCTTCGCTCGCGATCCCTTAGTACCAAAGTACCCTTGCATCCCGGACCCTCTATCGTAAAATTCCGCCGCCCATGACACACAAGCTGTCGTGCGAAGAGCTCAACCGTATCAAGCTCGAAGCGATCGCCGCGCTCCGTTCCGCCCGACACACCCGCCGCTCCCGGGATCTTTCCTTCCACGAAGACGTCGAGCTCACCCGCTCCGAGCACCAGAAAATCGACGCCCTCCTGAAACATCTCCTCTCGGGACACGACGGCAATCCCTGTCCCGCCGGTGATCGCCCCATCGTCGGCATGTCGCCCACATCTGAAAAGCGCCTTGCCGTTCTCGCCGATTCTCCGCGGCAAGCCGGCACCCTCGCCTTGCAATTTCGCCGCCGCTAGCCCTTCCAATTGGTCACAACAACTCCCGTTTGAATTCTGGCTCGCATCGTGCGATGTTTGTCCCGGCCGAGCCGCATCGACTGTTAACGCTGACTGAGGTTTGGAGCCGCTTGGCGCCAGTCGGAGCTCGATGTGAATGATTTCAAGCGCAGAGTCCCCGGGGAGCCGCTAATGAACTTCGTCCGCTTCGCTCTACTCTCTGTCTTCGCTCTCGCAGTCTTCGCATCGGATTCTCCCGACAGCCGGGAAATCACCGACCCGAAGTCCCTCGTCTCCCAGTCCGAGCCCGCCGCCGCGCCCGTTCCCATCGACGATCTCTTCTACACCCGCGGGATCTTCAGTCCTGCGTGGTCGCCCGATGGGAAGGAGATCGCTTTTACCACCAATATCACGGGCCGATACAATCTCTGGAAGGTCAACGCCGGGGGCGGCTGGCCGATTCAGCTCAGCCAGTCCGACGATCGCCAATCGAACGCTTCCTGGTCGCCGGATGGTAAACGAATCGTCTTCGAGGCCGACAAAGGCGGCGGCGAAGTGTATGACCTCTACGCCATACCGAGTGACGGCGGCGAAATCGTCAATCTGACGAATACGCCGGATGTGTCCGAGACGAGTCCGGTCTGGTCTCCGGACGGTTCGCGCCTCGCGATCTCCTACAAACCGAAAACGGCCGCGGCCACCGATCTTGCCGTTCTCGATTGGAAGACGCGCGAAGCTCGCAACCTGACGCAAGAAAAGACCAAAGACCACAACTGGGCCAGCCCCTTCTGGAGTCCCGACGGAAAAACAATTTACGCGTCTCGCGCCAACGCCAATTTTACCGATGCTGACATCTATCGCATCGATGTCGCCACCGGCGCCGCCGAAAACCTGACCGCGCACAACGGCAACCACCGAACCACGGTCTCTTCGCTCTCGCACGACGGGCGCACGCTGCTCGTCAATTCCGACCGGCCCGGCGGGTTCCCCAATGTCGCGCTCGTGGACGTCGCAACCGAACAGCTCACCTGGGTCACCGACACGCAATGGGAAGCGAACGCCGGCGATTTTTCGCCGGACGGCAAACAGTTTACGTACGTCATCAATGCGGACGGCCGCAGCAACACCTATCTCGCCGACACGGCAACTCGGGCGGGCTCGAAAATCAACATTCCCGCCGGACTGAATCTCTACCCGGCGAGCCCCACATCGTTTTCGCCGGACGGCTCGCACCTTCTCGTCTCGCATCAAAGCTCGACGCAGCCGGCCGATCTCTGGGTTTACGACATCGCCGCAAAACAGCCGCGACAGCTGAGCTTTTCCGCGGTCGCCAGCCTCACCGCCGCGAAGATTCCGGCTTCGATTCTGGTGCACTACAAGACGTTCGACGGAAAAACTATCAGCGCTTTCGCATGGATTCCGTTCAATCTGAAGCGCGATGGCTCGAATCCCGCGATCGTGCTCCCGCACGGCGGCCCCACGGGCCAGACGCAAGATTCGTTCAACCGCACCGTCATCGCGCTCGTTTCACGCGGCTATGTCTGCATCGCGCCGAATCCGCGCGGTTCTACGGGCTACGGGATGGAGTTTCAGCTGGCCAACACAAGAGATCTCGGCGGCGGCGATTTGCAGGACGAAGTGTATGGCGCGAGATTCCTCGAAGCCACCGGCTACGTCAATCCGAAGAAAATCGGCATCGCCGGCGGTTCCTACGGCGGATTCATGACGCTCATGGCCATCGGCAAAACTCCCGACGTGTGGGCCGCAGGCGTTTCGTCCTACGGCATCATCAACTGGTACACAATGCTGCAGCACGAAGATCCGCGCCTGCAGGAGTACGAAAAATCCTTGCTCGGCGATCCGGAAAAAGACCGCGCCATTTACGAAGCAGATTCGCCGCTGAAATATATTCGCGACGCGAAAGCTCCGCTGCTCGTACTTCAGGGTGAAAACGATATCCGCGTCCCGAAAGAAGAGGCCGAGCAGGTGGTGCAGATTCTGAAAGACTCCGGAAAAACCGTGGACGCGCATTTCTACCCCGCAGAAGGCCACGGTTTCGCCAAGCGCGAAAATCAAATCGACGCCATCCGCCGCACCGTCGAATGGTTTGATCGCTACCTGAAAGACAAGAACTAACGTCTAACAGCGCCATGAAATCAATTTTGCGGAGCCGGGCCATCTTGCGCGGTGCAGCCGGAAATCCACGCATTTCGCGAAAAAAATTTCTGACCGCCATAGCGTGCATTCTCGCAGTCTTCGCGGCGATTTCACTAACCTCACTTCGCTCGCTCGCCGCCGCAACAGACAAACCGAAGCCGCTCGTCCTCGACCACGTCACCGTCATCGACGTCACGGGCGGCCCGGCGCTCGCCGATCGCACCGTCATCGTCTCGGGCGATACGATCGCGACGATCGCAAAGAGCGGCTCGGTTCAGATTCCAAAAGGCGCGCAGCTCATCAATGGCCACGGCAAATTCCTGATTCCCGGCCTGTGGGACATGCACACGCATATAGCAGGAGTGAGCGCGAATCCCTCCTGGGCCAGAAATGTGCTGATCCCGCTTCTCGTTGCCAACGGGATCACAGGCATTCGCGATATGGGTGGCGATCTCGACGCTCTCGAAGAATGGCGACGCGAGATCGAAAGCGGCACGCTGATTGGTCCGCGCATCGTGGCTGCCGGGCCGATGCTTCTGCCCGCGCGGCGCGCAGGCGCTCCTACGGCGCCCGCCGATCCGGCAGTCTTGCGAGTTGGCACTCCCGGCGAAGCGCGAGCCGCGGTGGACAGCCTGCAGAAACGCGGCGCGAACTTCATCAAAATTATCGAGCTGTCGCGCGAGAATTACTTTGCGGTTGCTGAGCAATCAAAAAAAGACGGCATTTCGTTCGCCGGCCACATTCCTTCGGAAGTAAACGCCACCGAAGCTTCGAACGCTGGCCAGAAAAGCATCGAGCACATCGTGTACAGCTCTCTGGCCTTTGATTGTTCGAGTGAGGGATCGGAACTCCGCCAGAAGTATCTCGAAGCTGCAAAAAAGCACGACGACAAGACAGCCGATGCGCTGACGGAAGAAGCGCGGCGCACCTTTTCACCGGAAAGAGCCGCCGCTCTCTGGCAGACATTCAAATCCAACGGCACGTGGGTCACGCCCACGCTTTTCTCAATCTGGGAGAACGCGCATCACCCTGAAGATTCGCCGGACGATCCGGCGCTCGCCTACCTGCCGCAATCACTGCGGAAAGAATGGGCGCCCAAACCTCCCACGCAGCAAGACAAGGACGCCGAAGCGTGGTGGCGGCCGCAATTCGAAAATGACAGCAAGCTCACAGGCGAAATGAATCGCGGCGGAGTCCACCTGCTCGCCGGAAGCGACTCGCTCGATCGCTACGTTTTCGTTGGCACGAGCCTGCATCGCGAGTTGCAAATGCTTGTCGGAGCAGGGCTCACGCCGCTCGAAGCGCTTCGCACTGCCACGAGCAACCCGACTGAATTCCTGGCGCAGAAAAATGCCGGCGCAATTTCTCAAGGCGGCCGGGCGGACATGGTTCTACTCGACAGAGATCCCACGAAGGACATCAGCAACACCCAGAAGATCGCGGGCGTAGTGCTCCGAGGCAACCTTTTGACGCGCTCGAATCTCGATACGATGCTTGCAGAAGCGCGCGCAGCAGCAGCGGCAATCCCAGCGGTAAAATCAGACGCGAAGTGATTGCGGGAAAATAGATGCGGCGCGGTATTTAGCGCGCTTGCGACGCTTCCCACGCATTGCTCAACCGCCGCGTAGTCTCGCGCAGGCGCACCGCCAGATCGACCACCGTTTGAAGGCGCTGCGAATCCGCGGGCGGCAGGCGGTCGCGATGCGACAGCACGAGCTCCGCGTTGCCGAGAATCCCGGTGAGCGGATTATTGATTTCGTGCCGGAAGATTTCAGCCGTGTCGGCCGGCAATCCGGCCCAGGGCGCGCCGAGGGCTGTCTCCGATTGCGCCGCCCATCGCAGCCGACGAGCCACCAGGCTGGCGGCAAGCCCCGAAAAATCGCCCACGCGCGCGACAAAATCCACATCGCCTTCCGCCACCAGCTTCGCAATTTCCGCCTGCCGCCCAACCGCCGCCACCAAAACCACCGGCGCGTGCTCCGTCAATTGCCGCAGCCTCTCAATCACCGGCATATTCGCAAGAATATCTTCGTCGATCAAAATCACGCGGGGGGAGACGGCGGAGAGTTGATGGCGCAAATCGGCAAGATCAGCGACAACATCGATGGGCCCGATTGCCGGGTATCGCACCAATTCGCGGTTGAGGCGTTCGGCGAGCATTGCGTCGGCCACTCCGAATAGAGCGCTGCACTGCGTTGAAAGAGCCATCCTAATTGCACCCGCATTCATCCCGATTACTCTCCGGAGGCGGTGCTTTGGGCCGTCACCTTTGACTCGGAGGCTGCCGCGCCTTTCTTGCCCGTGTTCACGTGGCTGCGCTCAAGCATTCGGTGCACCGCCAGTTTCAACTCCTCGACGAGAAACGGCTTGGCGAGATACGGCAGCTTGTGGGTTTCGAGAAACTCGAGAGTGCGTGGAGCCAGTGTGTCGCCCGTTATGAAAATGATCTTGTTTTGCACCGAGCTGCCCGAGCGGGCCAGCGCCTCGTAGAATGCGGGGCCGTCGAGGCGCGGCATACGCAAATCGCAGATCACCAGGTCGTAGTGGCTACGCGAAATCCTCGTCAGCCCATCCTGACTGTCGAGCGCCGCTTCGGCTTCGTGACCCTCCTCGCACAAAACGTCCACGATCAATTGCGCCACGGTTGCTTCGTCCTCCACCACCAGGATCCGGCCGGTGGATCCGCTCGCCGGTTTGGCCGAGGCTTCAGGAGCCGACGCGACGGTGGTTGCCGCGAGTGCGGCGACGACGGGCAGCTCGACAACGAATTTCGCGCCTGCGCCTCGGTGGCTTTCGAGAGTCACCTCCCCGCCGTGCTGCTGGACGATTCCGTACACGATGGAGAGGCCGAGACCAGTGCCCACACCGGGTGGCTTCGTAGTGAAAAAGGGATCGAAGATGCGCGAAGCGATGCTGGGAGGAACCCCCGGACCGTCATCGGAGACTTCAACCGCGATTCTGCTGCTGGAAGCCCTTCGGGTGCGAATCCATACGTGTCCCTGCCCGCGACTCTCGAGCAAAGCCTGCTCGGCGTTGATCAGCAGGTTTAACACAACCTGTTGAAGTTGATAGGGATCGGCCAGCGTCTCCGGCAAGCCGTCGGCGAGAGCACACTCCACCACGATGTTCTCCACTCGCAATTCATAGCCACGCAGGGCGAGCGTTCGTTCCACGATTTCGTTCAAATCCACGCGGCTGCGTTCGGGCTTGGTTTCGCGCGCGAAGTACAAGAGATTTTTCACGATGCGCCGCGCCCGCTCGGCTTCCTGAAATACCTTGCCAGCCTCCGATTCCTGTGGCGCTGCAAGACCGTGGCCGAGTAAGAGCTGCGCGTAACCCATGATTGCGGTAAGCGGATTGTTGAGTTCGTGCGCGATACCGGAGACGAGCTGACCGAGCGCGGCCATTTTTTCCGTTTGCAGGAGCTTGGCCTGGATCTCCCGCTTCGTGGTGATGTCGTAATACAGCTCCAGCCATCCGGCGGCCTGGCCATCGCGCCCCAGCACCGGCCGCGAAAATCTCTCCAGAACGCGGCGCGCCGGCCGCATCATTTCCAGCTCGTCATGGGAGGGGGTCTCTTCGCCCGCTGCGAACATCTTCCACGGAGACGAAAAGCTCTGCGGGTCGCGAAAGCGCTGCGCCACAAGGGCTTCGAGATCCTCAAACATTTGAAGGTGCTGCGTGCTTTGCAGACTCAACCCGAACAGCTGCCCGAATCGAGCGTTCGCGAAGCGAACGCGTCCCGAAGGGTCGAACAAAATCACTCCCGCTTCCAGGGCGTCGAGAAGGCTGGAGAGTTCGGCTTCCAGCTGGTGCGATCTCTCTTCGGCGCGCTGCACCATCGAGCCTTCCTCCAGACAGAGCAGAAGGTCGTCCGAACCGGGCAGCACGCTCCGCAACGAGATGCGCACCGGAAATCCATTGGCCAACAGACCATTCTTGGTGTGGGGAGCCGGGGCCGCGCCGTCGCTGCCGGAGGCCTCAATCTCAGCACACCATTCGGCGAGTTCGGAGGCTCCCGGAGCCAGCAATAGGTGCGCGAGGTTCGCGCGTTCATGACCGTCATGTTGGATTCTCAGCATTTCGTCGGCGCGCCGGTTCGAGCGCCGCACACGTCCACGCG
Organism: Candidatus Acidiferrales bacterium; assembly: GCA_050746925.1. Lineage (GTDB taxonomy): Bacteria > Acidobacteriota > Terriglobia > Acidiferrales > UBA7541 > Palsa-295. The sequence goes on along the minus strand of JBOGNA010000180.1, from coordinate 76,336 downwards.
GATCGACCACGAGCAAGGCTTCTCCGCTCGAGTCGAAGACGGAGCCGAAAGCGGCACCGTCGAACAGCTCCATCATTTCAACCTGCGGTCGCGAAGGAACACTGCCCGTGGCTCGGAGCAGGCTTCCCGTTCCCGAGAGGCTGGAATTCAATCGTCTTGGCATCGACGCTTCACCATCGCCCCTGCACGATCCAGTAACTGCATAGGAGCGCGGCACTCAGGGCGACGGCATAATCGAGTGCGCGACGCGCCCATGGCAGGGGACGTACGTAAAGCGCGGAGATTTGGCTGGGCACCATGCAGTCGCTAGTGCATTGCGCTGACCATGAGGGAAAGTATTGAATTAGAATGTTTTCAACAACCTGCGTCGTACCCAATTGAAACGCCGGCCGATTTAATTCCCGCTTTGACGCGAGAGTCGATTCCCTTCCCTATCTGATAATTGCCAGGGCCAGACGCACGAGCGGGCGATAAACAGACGCGGCCGCGAGTTCGGGAGGTGAAGCGATTAGCTCTTGAGGTGGTCGAGTGAACCGTACTGCTTCAATTTGCGGTAGAGAGTGGTCTTTCCGATGCCGAGCAGGCGCGCAGCGGCGAGCTTATCGCCGCCGGATTCGCGCAGGGCGCGCAGGATGGCGCGGCGTTCCATCTCATCAAGCGGCAAGAGCTCATCATTCTGCGGCAATCGATCGCCGGTGCCATAGTGGAGGCTGGAGGGCAGATCGTTGACGTGCAGGATAGGGCCAGAGCTAAGCGCAATCGCGCGCTCGATCGCGTTCTCGAGCTCCCGGACATTTCCCGGCCAATCGTAGGCCATGAGCCGGGTCATCGCATCTTCTGAGATCGTGCGGGCAATAGCGTCCGTATCGGTGAATTTCTCGAGGAAGGAATTCACGAGCAGCGGAATATCGCCTTTGCGTTCGCGCAGCGGCGGCATTTTGATTTGCACTACGTTTAGGCGGAAAAACAGATCCTGCCGGAACTTTCCTTGCCGTACGGCTTCGTCGAGGTCGCGGTTCGTCGCCGCAATCACGCGCACGGAAATCGAGATCCGATCGGTGGAGCCGACCGGACGAATTTCCTTTTCCTGCAGGGCGCGCAGCAGCTTCGCCTGCAGGTCAACGGGCAAATCTCCGATTTCATCGAGAAACAGCGTGCCGTTGCCGGCGGCTTCCATCAACCCCTGCTTGTTATGGTTCGCGCCCGTGAAAGCGCCTTTCACGTATCCGAACAGCTCGGATTCGATCAGTGTGGGAACCAGCGCCGAGCAATCCACGGGAGCGAATGGCCGGTTGCGTCGCACCCCGGAGAAATGGATCGAGCGAGCGACCAGTTCCTTGCCCGTGCCGCTCTCTCCGAGAATGAGCACCGGATAATTGTGCTGGCTTACTTTTTCAATCAGCTTATAGACGCGCTGCATCTTCGGCGAAAGACCGATCAAGCCGGCGAAGCCAGGCCGCGTGCGAAGCTGCTCGCGCAGGACGCGATTTTCCTGGTCGAGCTCGAGCGACCGGACCACGCGATCCAGCTTGGTCCGCAGCTCGGGAATATGAAACGGCTTGGTGACGTAATCCGCCGCGCCCATGCGAGTGGCTTCGACAGCGCTTTCAATCGTGCCGTATTGGGTGAGGACGATCACCGGCACATCAGCGTGGGATTCCCTGACGCGCTTGAGCAGCTCGAGTCCGCCCATTTCCGGGACTTTCAAATCGGTGATGACGATATCGATGGGAAACTGTTCGAGGATGTCGAGCGCTTGTTCGCACGTGGAGGCGGTGCGAGTGCGCAAGCCCGATTCGCCAGCGATGTCGCGGCACAGGTCCCGCGTAGTGATTTCGTCATCGACGATTAGAACTGTCGCTGTCATCGGACGTTCGATGGCTTCTGCCACTCCCGCTCCAGTTTCTACGCGTGCTCTGGCTCCGCTCGCCATGGCCGTGCCCCCCGCACAAATTCCCGTTCCGGTGTTGAAGAGCAAGGCGAGCACCAATTAGGGACTTCTTAGTTCTATTTCAGTAATTGGGGTTGACCTGCTTGTGCCGGAAACAGGCGCGGGGACTGTAGTTCCAAAAGGGGTCAGTTTACAAGTCCGTAAAGATACGGGTTCTACGTAAACAACTCAGTATCTTTGCTGTGCAAGTTCGGGCCGGGTGACAAGCCCAATTTGGAATTCGTGGTTCTCGAATCCCTGTGTTTAGTTGCTACAGGCCCTCAGTGCCCGGAACTGAGGCCGTTCGCCACGACTGGCGGCTGAGATAGATCGAGCAGATACAGGCTCTCGTTGGAGGAGCCGGCATAGATCCGATCCGTCGCATAGCCGGCTTCCAGCACCGGAAAGGAATCGCCTTCCGCGGCGCCCGAAGGATTTCCGACGCGTGACCAATTCGCTCCGCGGTCGCGGGAGAGATAGATGCCGCCCTTCTCCATCGACACCGCCCAATAACCGGGGCGGACGAGGACATCGCCGATCGGAGAGGCCGGAAGGCCGGCTTGCGTTTTCCTCCAGGTTTCCCCCGCATCGCGCGAGACATAAAGCCCCCTGGGTGAGGTGGCGAGGAGAGTGGAGTCGTCAACTATTTCGAGGCGTAGCGCGCCGTAGGATTCAAACGGCAGATCGTGCCACTGCCACGAGTTGCCGCCATCGCCGGAGAAAATCATGCCATGCGAGGAGACGAGGCGAATTTTCTCGCCGTCCGCAGAGGCACGCACGGAATTCACAGGCAGTGCCAGCGATGAGAACGGCAGCGGCGTCCAGGAGACTCCGGCATCGCTTGATGAAAAGAGTCCATTGTCCGTAGCGGCGAACCATCGATCGGCACTGAACGCCATATCATTCACGATGGCGCGGAACGGCGTCGCGGAAACCTTTGGCCGGTGAGAGGCGACGGACATTGCGCGCACCAGTGGAGTTGGATCCGCCAGAATTCCGGCGCGGAGCCATTTGCCAGTCGCTTGGTCGAGCCGCATCAGCCCTCCGGAAGCGATTGCGATCCACCAGCCATGCGGAGTCGAGAAAAGGCGCCGCAACCCGCCCGCTTCGAGACCTGAACCCAGCGGAAACCAAGTGGTGCCGCCGTCGTCGGTGACGACCACCGGTTCGAGGCCGTTCGCCAGCACGGCGCCCAGCCGGCCGCTGTTCTCGCGATCCAGCGTCAGCGCGACGACGCGGCGATGCGCGAAGCCGTCGTTCGCAGGCTCAAATTTGTCATTTGCCCCGCTGCTGACCAGAACGCCCTGCTGCTCGGTGCCAATCATCGTCCGCGAATCGCCATCGCCCGCCCGGATCACTGCGAGCGAATTGATCACCCAATCGGCCGGCGAAACCCGGCGCCAGCGCGCGCCGCCTTCGGCGGACTTCCACAGGCCTTCCGTGGTGCCGGCGTACAGCGTTTTTGGATTTCCGGGATCGAAGCGAATCACGAGCGTGCGGCGCGAGGAATCGGGAATCCCCTGAATTCTCTTCCAGCGCGCGCCGGCATCGTCGCTGCGGTAAATGCCCGAGCATGCGCTGGCGAATATCTGTTCCGGGTTCGACGGATTTACAGCGAGGCTCAGCACGTCGGAATCGTCGATCATTCCCTCGTGAATGGCGGCCCAGTCGCGCCCGCCATCGGTAGTCTTCCAGGGAAGGTGAAATGTTCCGGCATAGATGATTTCCGGATCGCGCGGATCGACGGCCAGAGAATCGAAATTTCGAAGTTCGGGATCGTTGGCAGGCGTGATCATTTCCCAATTCTGGCCGCCATCGCGCGAGCGAAACACTCCATCGAGAGCGCCCGCAACGAGCGCATCGGGATCGGACGGAGCGGCCACGAGCGCCCGCACTGCGTGGCCGGCGAGCCCCGACGCACGCCATGTTCTTCCGGCGTCGCTGCTGCGGTAGATTCCCCCGCCTTCGCCGCTCCGCTCCCGCGTCCAGGTGGAGGCAAGAAGCACATTCGAATCGCGGGGATCGACGATGATTGCCGTGACCGTGGAATTGGTTGACGAGCCTGCAAGTCCTAGCAGCTGCCAGCGACGCCCGCCGTCGCGCGAGCCGAAGATGTGGCCATCGGTGGTTCCGAGGTACACGATTTTGGAGTTCGATGGATCGACGGCAAGCGTTCTCGCGTCGCCTCCGTCGGGACCGAGCGAAGTCCACGTCTGGGATTGCACTGCAGGCGTGGCAAGTATTGCGAAAAGAACAAGCAGAAGCGCGGCGCGCACACACACTCTTCGCCGCGTACTACGGAAGGGGTTACCCCAAGCGATCATTGCAATTGTTGCTCAGACGAATGCGGGCTCAACCACGATCGGCCAATCACACGGCGGCTTTCGGCCACTGTCTCCCCGAGTTCCGCAACGTCCAACGCCTTCCTTCTCCCTCAGCGCTTCAATCAGTAACTCGCGCCATCCGGTACCCAAACTACTTCGACGCGCCGATTTTCTTTCCCCGCGCCTGCCGTGCCGCTCGACGAGCGAACATCGATGCGAGCCGCATCGACGCCCTGCTTTCCGCCTAGATATTTCTTCGCCGCATCGGAGCGCCGCTCGGCCAGCTTCGCAGCGCCCGGTTCTTTCGGATCCGCAAATCCGACGAGCACCACCTTTGCCTTCGGGTCGCTCTGCAGCCGCACGGCCGCGTCGTCCAGCACACGCTTGCAGACATTATCCACCCGAGCGCTGCCGACGGCAAACGAGCACTCGCTGATCTTGCTGGCCGTCGGCGGAGCCGGCGGCTGTTGCACGGTAACGGAAGTAGAGCAATCCGCCGCGCCGCCTGCGCCGTTCTCCACACGGCCGGTCACACTGTACGTTCCGGGAGCGAGCCCCGATGTATCGAACTGCACCGTCGGACTCGATTCGCTCGCGTTCACCAGCTGGCCGCCGTTTGCCTGCCAGCTGTACTTCAGCGGCGTGGCGGAACGATCATCCACGGTCGCTGTGATCTGCGAGCGCTCGCCAGCCATCACCGAGGATCGATCCGCAGAGCAGGACATCGTGGGCGCGGGTGGCTTCGGCTTGGGATCGACGCGCACCGGAGCCGAACAACTCGCCGTCTTGCCCGCTCCATCATCAACGCGCAGAGAAAGCGTATAGCTGCCGGGCGCTGCGCCTTCCGAATCCCAGCGCGCGTACGGGCTGCTGCCGTTCGAGATCTTGCCGCCGTTTGCGGTCCACGTGTAGGTCAGCGGATGTCCCCATCCGTCAGTGGCGCTCGCGGTGGTTTGCACCGCGGCGTTCGATCCTTCGACCACCGAAGATTTATCCGCCGAGCACGAAGCGGAGAGAACGTCCGGCTCGCGCGGCTTTTCGGGCCAGTATGCGCCGGCCAACTTGATGATGAAGCCGTTGCGATCCTGGTGATTGAGCAGACTCATCGAGTAGCGGTAGCCGATGTCGAGCGCGACTCTTCGCACCGGATAGAGGCGCACGCCGGTGGTGGTATCCACCGGATCGCGGCCGCCGAAAGTCGTATTCTGGATTCCGCTGCCGACGTAGATCAGTCCCGTATATTCCGTAATAATCTGGAAGCGCTTGTTGGGGAATACCAGCATGCCGGCGCCTACGCCCATTTCATCCGCCAGCTTCAGGACGGCGGGTGCGATTGGCGTGGGGGCAATCTGGGGGCCGGGCAGATTCAGAAGATCGATGGTCGCAAAACTCTCATCCGGGCGGAAACGGTAGGACCAGTTGAAAGTGACCACGATGCTGTTATGCAGAATCGTCTTGCTGGCTTCGAGGCCGATGCCGTAGTTGAAGCGTCCGTACTGGACTTCGTTCGTCAGCAGATCTCTGAGTCCCGTTTGCGTGGGGATGAAGAAATCGTTGCGGAGCGAAAGGCTGAAGGGCTTGCCGCGCTTTTCCGAGAGCAGGCCGATTTTGAAGCCGAGATCGAGTTCACCCACGCCGCCGCCGTTGTGAGATGCGAACGGATAGTCCTCGACGTATGCCGGGGCGATGCCGGTACCCGGAAGGATCGAGCGGTAGATCGTATTTCGATATTGTCCGTTCGCCAGCGTCGTGTCGCTCAGGCTGAGCAGCGTCGGCTGATCGACGTGGATATGCTCGGCGGCGTTCATCTGGAAGAAAACGGAAATCCAGCGGTTGAAGCCGAGGCCGAACGACGGAACTGTTTGAAGGACGGTGATATCGCCCGGCATGCGCGAGAACTTGTTCACGCCGATCGAGAGATCGACCGCGCCGGCTGGCAGCAGGTCGCCGGTTTCTAAGGTGAAGAGGCCGGGATTGCCATCGAGGGCAGGCATCGGGATCCACTTGGGAACATTCTCGGAATCGTCGCCCTTGGAAGCGCGCTGCGGCGCGGGTGCGGGCTTGGCGGGCGGAGCCGGTTTCTCGGCGGGAGCGAGTGCGTCAGGCGTGGCTGGTGCCGCAGCGACCGTGTCCGGAGTCTTGGGCTGGTCTTTCTTGTCTTTGTCATCGGCAAAGCTGCGCGGGATTAGGAAGAGTGCTAGGGAAAATACCAGTGCCAGCCGCATCAAAATTCTCATCTACTCCTCCTAAGATCGCTTTGGCCGTCTCGCATACGGCGGTTGGCGGCGACGCCCTTCGCCGTTTCGTGCGCTGCGGAAATACGTCTGCACAGAGCGCACTGAGTTTCTACCCGAATCATGTAAGCCAGGGGGCCTGACCAGAAATAAGCCAGCGTAACCGGGCGGATTATAGTTCAGGGCTACCGCTTCAAAAACAACTATTTCTCGCGCCACCCTCGTTATCCGATTGCCTAGGGAGGCCAGGCCACCTTCCGCTGCGCTGCGCCATCTAGTGTATAGTTCCCGATAGACGTCTTCTCTTCCCGGCGAAGGCGGCAAGCCAAAATCAGTCAAGGAGAAGCATATGAAGTTCTCAAAAATGCTTCTGGCTGCCGTGGTATTTTTCGCCGCAGCCGGATTCCCCGCATTCGCGCGAAACCAGCAATCCGGCCAGCATGCCGAACAGGAAACAAGCCAGCCACCCGCTTCGCCCAGCCCCTCGGAGCAAACGTCTGCCCCGGCGCCGGACCAGCCAGCCGAGACGCCTGAATCGAACGAGCCTGCGGACGCGCGTCCTCCGGTGCCGCAGGGCACGCGCCTGCTGGTCGGGTTGCAGGACACGCTCAGCACAAAGGAAGACAAAGCTGGGCGCCGCTTCGTTGCGACCACCCTGGAACCCATCACCACGGCCGAAGGCGTCGTGATCCCCTCGGGTCTTCAGATCCGAGGCCACATCGATAAAGTGCAGTCCGCCGGAAAGACGGGACGGGCTCGCATGTGGCTCACATTCGACGATATCAGCACGCCTCGTGGCTGGCGGCCGCTCGTCGCGCAATTGATTGACGCTCCCGGAGTTCATTCGATCCACGTGGCGTACGACCACGAAGGCGAAATCCAGGCCGCGTCGGTGAATCGCGATAAAGCGATGCAAGCCGCTGCCGCTGGCGCCTTCGTTGGTGCGGCGACAGGCGTTTCCAACGGCAAAGACAAAGAAGCCGCTATGGGCGCGGCGATTGCCGCGGCCAATGCGTTCATGGTCGCCTACGGTCTTGGCCAGGAATTCACGCTCGCAAAGGGTATGAAACTGGAACTGGTGATCGCGCGGCCGCTTCATCTCGGCCGGACGTAACGCTCGCCGCATCTCTCGGGCAGAATCCTCGGGGATCACTCCGTGCGCCGAACAGCGCGCGGGGTGATTCTCCGCCGATATTCTCGCGACGTTCCTCCATCCTGAATTCAGCAGCCCAAGCCTCTTTCGTCGAGAACTTGGTTTTCTCCGGAAGTGCTGGTACGCTCGATTCAACGATGCCGCCAGAAAATCAACCTCTTCAGCGCATCCTGATCGTCGAAGACGAAGACAACGCCCGCAAAGGCTACGAAGCTCTCCTGCGCAAGTGGGATTGCGAAGTTCTGGGCGTCGGAAGCGGAGAAGAAGCGCTGGCGAAGTTTCCCGAATTCGCCCCCAGCGTGATTCTTGCCGACGTCGAATTGCCCGGCATGAACGGCCTTGACCTGCTGAAACACCTGGGCGATGAAATCCAGCGCATCCCTGTGATCATCATTACCGGCCGCGGCAGCGATGAGCGCGTGGTGCAGGCCATCGAAGTCGGCGCCTTCTGGTACATCGAAAAGCCGTTGAAGCCGCCGGTGTTGCGCGCGCTGCTCGACCGAGCGTTAGGTCGGGTCCGCGACCAAAAAGCAGTCGCCGCGCTCACGAAGGAATTGCGCGACGCGGGCAAGCTTGGCGTGCTAGTGGGCTCGTCCCGCGAGATGCGCGACGTGATGCATCAGGTGGAAATCGCCGCCCCCTCAACAGCCTCCGTCCTGATCACCGGCGAGACCGGCTCCGGAAAAGAAATGGTGGCGCGCTCCATTCACATGCTTTCGCCGCGCTCCGACAAGCCGTTCATCGCGATCAATTGCTCCGCGATTCCCGAATCGCTGATGGAGAGCGAAATTTTCGGTCACGAAAAGGGCGCGTTCACCGGCGCCGCCGAACGCCGCATCGGATGCTTCGAACTCGCCGATGGCGGCACGCTGCTGCTCGACGAAATCGGCGAAATGCCCGCTCCCACGCAGGCAAAGCTTCTGCGCGTCCTGGAAGATCACAAGGTGCGCCGGCTCGGGAGCAAGGTGGAAACGCCCGTGGACGTCCGAGTTCTGGCCGCCACGAACAAGAATCCCGAACAGGCCGTTGCCGATGGCGAATTGCGGCGCGACCTCTATTTCCGGCTGAACGTGTTTCACATTCACCTGCCGCCGCTGCGCGAACACAAAGACGACCTGCAACCGCTCGTCGAGCGACTACTCGCGGAAATCTCGGAAAAGCACGGCAAAACGGTTTCGGGCGTCGGCGCCGACGTGATGGAAATGTTCAAGTCGTATCCCTGGCCGGGCAACGTGCGCGAACTGCGCAACGTGCTCGAGCGCTCCGCCATCGCCTCTGACCGCAGCACCATCACCCGCCAGCATTTGCCTTCGGATTTCGGCCGCGCGCCTGCGTCGATGTCCTCCGGTCTTGGCGGGATGCGCTTCCCGATCGGCACCACCGTTGACGCCGTGGAACGCGAACTGATCATTCAAACTCTCGCTGCCACCAATCAGAACAAGACGCGCGCCGCGGATTTGCTCGGCATCAGTCTGAAGACCCTCCACAACAAGCTGAAAGAATACGAGGCAGGGCGGAAAGATGCGGCTCAGCCTTAAAACCAAGTTTACGCTCGCGATCTCGCTGTTGGTGTTGGCGGTCGTCGCGGTTGTCTCCGGCCTCTACCTCGGGCAGATCACCAAGCAGGTCCTTCGCCAGTCGGAAGACCGCGCTAGTTTCGTCGCACAGCAAGTTTTCCTCGCCTGCCAGAACGCGCTCTCCGAAGCCGCCGAACGTGGCGATGCGCCAGCCTCGACGAGCGCCGCTGATTTGCGCGAATACGTCCATCGAGCGATCGACAATAGCGCCGCGATGAACTCGCTGATGGAATCCGCGGTGGGATATTCGAAAACCATCTACGAGATCACCATCAGCGATCGCGACGGCATCGTGCTGATCTCGAGCGATTCCGGCCTGCGTGGCGAGAAAGTCGCGGTGCGGCCGGCAATCTCATCGCTCGTCCACAATCAGGGATTTTTTCAGGAATTGCGTACGCTTTACGGCCCGCCCCAAGTGTACGAATTTTCACTTCCCTTCAATCTGGGGTCGTCGAAATTTGGCGACGTCCGAATCGGACTCTCCTCGGCGCTGATTCGCGACGAAATTTCGCCGAGCCTCGAAAAGGCCGGATACTACGCGCTGGGTTCCGTCCTGCTTTCTACTTTTCTTGCGTTCTTCGTCACCCGCATTTCACTCGCCCCGATCGACCGCATCTCGGCGCAGCTCGACCGCATCTCGGCGGGTGAATTCGACATGGAACCCGTTGAGCGCACCGACGAATTGGGTAAGGTCAGTGCGAAGATCGTTGGCATCGGAAAGCAGTTGCGCGACGTGCGCGAGATTTTCAGCACGCTGCGCGAAAACCTCGACCAAGTGATGGGCGGCCTGGAGGATGGCCTGCTGCTCTTCAACGCGGATGGCCGCGCCGTTCTCGTAAGCCCCTCGGTCGAAAAGTTCCTGGGCGGCCGGCCCTCTGAGCTTCGCGGACGCCGCGTAAGCGAAATTTTCCCTTCCGGCCATCCGATTCGAAGCGTGCTCCAGATCAAGGGTGAAGAGATCGAGCCGGCGGAAGGAGTGGAACTGGCCATCGAAGCGGGGCCCGGCCCGCACCGCATCGGAGTGAGCGCCCAAGTAATCCGCGAGCACGGCACGCGGATGGGTACACTGGTCACGCTCCGCGACGTGGAATCGATCGAGCGGATCGGAAATCAGTTGCAGGTATCGGAACGGCTGGCGGCGCTCGGGCGCGTCACGGCGGGCGTCGCGCACGAAGTCAAGAATCCGCTCAATTCCATGCGCCTCTGGCTGGAAGTGCTGAAAGCCAATATGCCCACCGATCCCGAGCCGCAGCAAGCGGTGAAGATGCTCGACAACGAAATCGACCGGCTCGATCGCGCCGTGAAGACATTCCTGAATTTCACCAAGCCGGTAGAACTGAAACTCGAAGAAACGGACATCCGGCCGTTGCTCTACGACGTGATCGACGCGGCGCGCCCCTCCATCACGAAAGCAGGGCTGGACCTGCGGGTGGATTTGCCGTCGGAATTTCCGAGCGTCCTCGTCGACCGCCAGCTGATCCATCAGGCCATGCTGAATCTGGTGCTGAATGCTTCCGAGTTTACCCCGGCGGGCGGGCGTATCACGATTGGTCTGCGGCGCAGCGGCGAATCCGCAGTGATTTCCGTGGCCGATTCCGGCAAAGGAATTTCGCTCGAGGACCAGAAAAAAATCTTTCAGCTCTTCTTCACCACGCGGCCGGGAGGTTCCGGCATCGGACTCGCCAATACGTTTCGGTTTGTGCAACTGCACAACGGTCAGATAGAATTCGATTCGGAGATTGGGCGCGGAACCACTTTCCGTGTCGAGCTGCCGCTGGCCCGGTCGGTTGAAATGACGGCCGGAAAGGTTCGCGATTTCAGCACGCCCTTCGCCGAAGACAAAAAGATCAATGCCCAGCCGTAAAATCGACGCTCGTACTCTCGCGGCGCTGCTGGCGTGCGGACTTCCGTTCATCCTAAGCGGGTGCGGTCAAAAAAAAGTACAAGCCGCTGCGCCTGTCAGCACCGCGCCGTCGTCAGCGGCGATTGAGACTCCGCCGCCCTCGACGACGGCTCCGGACACCACCGCGATGCCTCCCGTAGCATCGCAGGCGCCTCCTCCCGAGATCCCGGCGGCAACAACGGCGCCTCCGCCGATCATCGCTCCTGCGACGAAGCCTGCTCCGAAGCCGCAAAAGCCCGCGCCCGAACCCGTGGCAGCCGCAGAGGACCACGCGCGTCCACCGGCGCTGCAAATCTCGCCGCAGCTTTCCGAGAATGACAAGGCCAATTATCGGCGCGGGACGGCCGAAGATGTCGGTGTCGCAGAGAGCAATCTCCAGCAGACTAATGGCAAACGGCTGAACGCTCAGCAATCCGATCTAGTCGATAAGATCAAAAGCTTTTTGGACCAATCGCGCGATGCTTCGAAAGAAGGCGATCTCGCGCGTGCCAAAAATCTCGCGCAGAAAGCGCGGCTCCTCTCCGTCGAATTAGTGAATTCCCTCTAGCCTGCATCGCTGAAGCCATGGCGGCCGGGCGTCGATCGACGCGTCGTGCTCTGCCTTTTGCTAAGATGACCGTGTGAAAGTAGCGGACGTTGCCATCATCGGCGGCGGAATCATCGGCGCCTCGATCGCTTTCGAGCTCGCCGCCGAAAAACTCGACGTGATTGTCCTCGATAGGCAACAGCCTGGCCTGGAAGCTTCCTGGGCCGCTGCCGGAATGCTATCGCCCGGTCCCGACTCGCCCGACGCGAATCCGCTCGTTCCTCTCGCGAAAGAAAGCATGCGGCTGTACCCGGCGTTTGTGGCCACCGTAGAGGAACTCTCCGCGAAACGCACTGCGTTCGCTCGTAACGGCACGATTGAGATTTTTACCGCGCCGCACGGCGAAGCGGAGCGCGACAAAATGGTGGCCGAATTCCGCACTCTGGGAATTGCCATTGAGGCGGTGACTCTCGATGCGGCGCGAAAAGCCGAGCCGTCAATTGGCTCCGCGGCGCGGGCAGCAGCATGGCTCCCCGAAGAGGCGACGATCGATCCTCGATTGTTGACCCAGGCAGTGCTGGCAGCTGCGCAACGGCGAGGCGTAGAAATTCTTGCAGATTCCGGGGTCACCTCGGTGCAGCTCGATGGAAATCATTGCACCGGTGTGATTGCCGGCGGTGGCACGATCAACGCCAAGTGTGTGATCGTAGCGGCCGGCTGCTTCACTGGTGGAATCGACTGGCTCGCTCGTTACGCGCCAACCCGCCCCATTCGCGGGCAGATGCTGGCGCTGCAGCCGAAAGGCGCGGCGATCACGAGGACGCTACGCTCCAGCAAAGCCTACTTGGTTCCGCGACCCGATGGCCGAATCGTCGCGGGAAGCACGCTCGAAGACGCCGGCTTTGATAAGCATGTGACGCCGGCAGGAGTTCAGAAAATTCTCGACGGCATCCTGGAGCTCGTCCCCGCGCTCGCAACCGCGCAGCTGATCGATTCCTGGGCCGGATTACGCCCGGGGACGCCGGACAATCTTCCGATCCTCGGCCCCACGGATATTCGCGGCTTCCACATCGCCACCGGCCACTATCGCAACGGGATTCTGCTCGCACCCGCGACCGCACGCGTGCTATGCGATTTGGTTCTCGGCAAGGCGCCTTCGCTCAATATCAACAGGTTTTCTCCGCTGCGCTTCGGCGAAGCGAAACTCCGCTCAACGCAATCCGCCTCAGCGAATTCCTAAGCACAATTTGAAATTATGAGATTCGATTAGAAGGGAATCTTGCTGCGCGTCGGTTCGCGATTCGGCGGCCCGGCCAAAGTGGACGCCTGGCCCGGTCCGGTGAACTGATCTTTATCCGCATCGAGAAGTATCGGCCGATTCAACATCACATCCACGGTAGTGCCGCGAGGCAATTCCGCTTCCGGTCCGCGCGAAAGCAACACGGCCATCAGTCCCGCCGCTGCGCCCACACCCGCGCCGATTCCCGCTCCCGCGGCGCTGCGAGTGGCAATTGATCCGATTCCCGCACCTGCCGCGGTGGTTTTCGCGATCGTCCCTACGTCCGATGCTTTGTCGGAATCGCCGATCACTTTGCCTTCGTTGTCCACCGTTTCACCGCCGCCCGTCCCGGCACTGTGCGGCACGGCGTTCAGATTTACCATGTAGCCGTTCGTCAGAATCAGCGTGTTCAGCTTGATCATCAGCTCGCCGCGCCCCTTCACGCGTCCCGGCCGCTTCGATTCCGTCACTTCCCCGCTCACATAGGATCCCGCCGGAATCGCCACGCGTCCATCGATCATAATAGGGAACAGCGTCTCGAAATAAACCGGATCCCCCACTTTCGTGCTGTGCGTGGATATCCCGTTGTGCAGTACGAGCGGAATGCGCGTACCGGTGGGAATTTCCACTTTTGCGCCTGGTTTCGGCGCGGTCGGAACCGCAGGCGCCGCCGCCGGATCGGCCGGCGTGGTTGCATTCGGACTGGCCGCAACCGGCGCTGCCGGAGGGGCTGGCGCGGGCTGCTGAGCCGCGGGGGGTACCGGCTGAGCGGGAGCCTGCCGTTCGACCGGCGGCATCGGCCCGTCCTGCTGGGCGATTACAGGACACCCAAGCGCCAGCGCCGCAGCCAGGCATCCTGCCCATAGCAAAGGAAGCCGAAGGTTTCGCATGAATTCCCTCCCCAATGTCCTTCAAAAGGGATGCCTGTTTCGAGCCGTTAGATGCTCCACAGCATACGACTTAATTACTGCCTCGCCAAGACCAGTATCGATTCCGGCCCCGCCGTGTACGACTAGGACACCCTCCCCCTCGCCAGCCGCCGCTAGCCGCTATACTGAAAATGCGCCACATAGGTACTGCCTTGGGACCACTCACACCCGCGCCGCTGCGGTTCTTGTCCTCTCTCCGTGGGAAGACCCTTGCCATCGTATTGCTTGCAATGATCGGCCTGGTTGGCGGCCTTTTTGCCGTCTCCTGGTTCGTCCTGATGAACGGCTTCACCAACATCGAGGAAGATTTCGCCGGCCAGAACCTGGGCCGAGCCTCAAGCGCGCTTTCCAACGAGCTGGATACTCTGGGACGGACCACGAGCGAGTACGCCGCCTGGGATCAAACCTACGCCTACCTGCATGGGAAAAATCCGACCTACGTAAAGACCGAATACCCCACTTCGACGTTCATGCAGCTCAAAGTAAATTTCGTCGTCATCCTCGACGCTTCCGGCCACAAGGTATTCTCCAAAGGCTTCAGCCTCGTGCGGCTCGAAGAGGCGCAGCTTCCACGGGGCCTCGAGGAACACTTGAAGCCGGGATCGCCGCTGGTAACCCACAAAGACGAATCCGGCAAAGTGGCGGGGATTCTGATGCTTCCGGCCGGTCCGGTTTTGATCGATTCCCGCCCGGTGGTTACGAGCAATTACGAAGGGCCCATCATGGGCACGATGATCATGGGGCGCTATCTCGATAGCGACGAAATTTTGCGGCTCAGCGAAATGATGCACATGCCCATCGAGATCGAGCGGCTCGACGCGACCGGGCTCCGTCCCGATTTCCGCCGGGCAGTATCTTCGATTTCCTCGCAGCGTCCGGTCGTCACAAACGTGTACGACGACTCCTCGCTTGCCGCCTACGAAGACCTGAAAGACATCTACGGGAAGCCGGCGCTCGTCCTGCGCGTGTTGCTTCCGCGAAAAATATCTCAACAGGGCCATGCCAGTTTGCTGCAATTCTTGCTGCTGCTGATCGCGGCCGGTCTCGTGTTTGGTGCGGTGACTCTCTATCTTCTGGAACGCGCCGTCCTCTCCCGCATCGCCACCCTCACCGACGACATCACTCACATCGGCGCGAGCGGCGATCTTTCCGCGCGCCTCACCGTCACCGGACACGATGAAATCGGCTACCTCGGCAATGCGATCAACGCCATGCTCGAAGACCTCGAACGCACGCAGCTCGACCGCTTTGAAGGCCGCACGCGCCTGGACGTGCTGATGGAGAAAATGCCGGCCGTGCTCTGGACTACCGACGCCGAGCTGCGCTTCACATCCGGCATGGGTGCCGGCCTCGAAGTTCTCGGGCTTCACTCGGACGAGATGGCTGGGAAATCACTCTACGAGTATTTCCACACGGACGATCCCGAATTCGTTCCCATCGCCGCGCATCGCAAGGCGCTTGCCGGGCAAAGCGTCACATTCGAACTCGACTGGCAGAAGCACGTCTTCGATTCGCACGTGCAGCCGCTGAAGAGCAGCGACGGGCAACTCCTCGGCGTCATCGGTGTCGCGCTCGATATTACCGACCGCAAGCATCTCGCCGACCAGCTTCGCGTTTCGCAGAAGATGCAGGCGGTGGGCGAACTCGCCGGAGGAGTTGCCCACGATTTCAACAACCTACTGATGATCGTGAAGGGCCACGCCGAAATGCTGCTCGACCGGATTCAGGACTCCTCTCCGGCGCGTCACAACCTCGAGCAGATCCAGGGCGCCACCGACCGCGCCGCTACACTCACGCGCCAGCTCCTGGCGTTCAGCCGGAAGCAGGTGCTGCAGCCCAAGATCATCGATCTGAATGACGTCGTCGCAGGCATGATCAAAATGTTCGCGCGCGTGATCGGCGAAAACATCGACCTCGCGTTTCTGCCCGGCTCGAAGCTTGCTCCCGTCAAGGCCGATCCCGGCCAGATGGAACAGGTGCTGCTCAATCTCGTCGTCAACGCCCGCGATGCCATGCCGGATGGCGGCCGCCTGACGATCGAAACTTCTAATGTCGAGCTCGATCGCGTGTCCGCGTCCCAGCACCCCGCGATGGAAGCCGGCAGCTACGTGATGCTGATCGTCACCGACACCGGCTGCGGCATGGACGCCGGCACGCAGGCCCGAATCTTCGAGCCCTTCTTCACTACAAAAGGTCACGGCAAAGGCACCGGTCTCGGCCTCGCCACCGTGTACGGCGTTGTGAAACAGAGCGGCGGTTTTATCTGGGTTTACAGCGAACTCGACCATGGCACCACGTTCAAGATTTATCTGCCGCAGGTCACCGCAAACGTCGATCATGTCGTCGCCGAAAAGGCTCAGACCGGTCCTGCTCGCGGAAACGAAACGGTTCTCTTTGTAGAAGACGAAGAAAGCGTCCGCGAACTGGTTCGCGATTACCTGGGCAAGTCCGGTTACCGCGTACTCGACGCGCCCGATGGAATTCAAGCGCTGGACACCGCCGCTGCCCATCCCGGCCCCATTCACATTCTCGTCACCGACGTCGTGATGCCGCGCTTAAGCGGGCGTGAACTGGTTACGCAGCTCTCCGCCGCTCGCCCCGATTTGAGAGTGCTCTATATTTCCGGCTACACCGACGACAGCATCTTCCGCCACGGAGTTCTCGAAGGCGACGTCGCGTTCCTGCAAAAGCCGTTCAATTTGAAGGATCTCGCGCAGAAAATCCGCGAAGTTCTCGATGGCGAACCCGCCGCAACAGCCTCTCCAACCCTGTCCCACAAGAGCTAGCCCCGCCGCCACCTTCTGCGCGCGCTTGGCTATTTACTTCGCAGCGCCCGTCCGGATAGGCTGCCACGGACACATCGCACTGTACAAATAGCAACCGATCGCATCGATCGAGGAGCACTCCCGATGGCGAAACTCGCGCTCGTTTATGGAATGCGGCTATTCCCTGCCGAAGAGTTGGACGAAGTGAGCGAAGCAAATGTAAAGCTGAAGAACGGCCGCGCCGGCCGCGTAACCATGCACCTGATCGAAGGAAGCAAAGAAGAAATCGAAAAAACCCTTCGCCAATCTCTGGATGCCTTCTTCGAAATGTATCCCGAAATCTGACGAACGGAATTCACCCGCGAGCGGCAGCTCTTAAATCAAGAATACCGTCTGGCCGCTCAAATCGAATCGCTTCCGGCACTTGATGTTCCGGCAGGCAACCATATTATCCACGCGCACCATATACGACCGCGCCTTCGCATACTTCGCGCGATCTTCTTCATTCCCGCCCTTCGGCGGCTGCGCTTTCTTCGTCCGCACCATCCAGCGCACCGGAAACGTATTCTCCTGGCGGCAGTGCGGGCAGACGAGCGGAATCTGCTTGGTTTCTTCCTTCTCGTCGTAGAACTGTCTCTCGTCCATCGTGGGATCTTCCCGCCCGCTCTATTTCTTGCCGGGCATCTCGTCCAGCGTTACGAATCGCAGCCCTGCGTCCTTCCACCGCGGCAGCCAATATTCCAGCGCCGCTACCGTGTGACGGCGATCGCCCTCCGCCACTCGATGATCGCCATCGTGCATCAGGACGATATCTCCTCCCCCGGCACGGCGCAAGCGCTCAATCACTTTCTCCGCGGCTTGCACCTTCCAATCAACAGCCGCCACGGACCACATCATCACGCGCTCATCGCCGCGCGCGCGAAGCACGCTCCGAAGCTGCGGCCCGCGAAATCCCCATGGCGGACGCATCCCGAGCGGCCGCCGTGCGGTCGCTGTTTCGATCGCTTCCTCGCAACGAGCCAGCTCATCGGCAATCGCGCCAGCGCTCAAAAATGTGAGCGCCTGGTGCGTCTCCGTGTGATTCCCGATCGCGTGTCCGCGTTCAGCGATCTCTCGCGCAAGGCCGGGAAATGCTCGCACGCGCCCGCCAATCAAGAAAAAAGTTGCCTTCGCGTCGTAGCGTTCGAGCAGTGCAAGCAATCCCGGCGTGATGGCAGGATTTGGCCCATCATCGAACGTGAGCGCCAACGTCGCAGCATCGCCGGTTCGCCGAATCGTGGGGCCGAACAATTGCGCCCCGGGTGCCACTGCGCCCCATGACAACGTTCCGACCGAGGCCAAAACGCTCCCGGCCGCCCACCATGCGCCTGGATTTTCCATGTCCGATTGAATTTTCGCACGACGCGCGCAGTCGCGCCAACGATTGCACCCTAGCTGCGCTGTAATGGCGCCGTAATACTCCCGCACTTATAAATCACATAACTTAACGGATAGAATACCCAACGAAGCTTTCAGGAGGCCTTTCATGCGACGAGGGCTTGCGGCGCTCTTTCTGATTCTACCGATCGTAGCATTCGCAGTCGTTGCCCGCCCTCGCAGCTCGCAATCCGGCGCCCCCGGCCCCATCCAGCACGTCATCGTAATCACCATCGACGGAATGAAGCCGCAAACCTACACCGAGCCCGACGCCCACGGCCTGAAAGTCCCCACGCTCCGCGAACTCGTTCGCCACGGCGCATCTAGCGACGGCGTCCTGCCCGTGATGCCCAGCGTCACTTATCCTTCGCACACCACGATGGTGACCGGCGTCAATCCAGGAACGCACGGCATCGTCACCAATCCCGCGTGGGACCCGTTCCAGCAAAATTCCGGCGGCTATCGTTGGTACGAGGAAGACATCAAGGTGCCTACTCTTTGGCAACTCGCTCATCGGCGCGGCCTGCGGACAGCGTTGATTCACTGGCCGGTCACCGTCGGCGCGCAGGCGGACATCAACGTCCCCGAATACTGGCGCGCCAATATCCCCGAAGACCTGAAGCTTCTTCGCGCTCTCTCCACGCCCGGAGTTCTCGGCGATGTCGCGTCAGAATCGCCCGATTTTTTCGCCAGCATGACGCCGGAGCCGGCCGATAGTGCTCTCACGGACATCGCGACCTACGCGATCGACACACTCCATCCGAATCTGCTCCTTCTTCACCTCGCGATGCTGGATGAAGCCGAACACGAGCACGGCCCTTTCAGCCGGGAAGCGCTGGCTGCTAGCGAAGTCGCCGATGCGCAGGTGGCCCGCGTAATCGCCCAGGCAAAGAAAGCCGGCATCTGGAACGCCGCGGTGCTGGTCGTCCTCTCCGATCACGGTTTCGCTTCCGTCACCACAGTCGTTCGTCCCGGCACGCTGCTTCACGATTACGACCTGATTACCCTCGATGCGAATAAGCGAGTGACGGCATGGAAAGCCTGTCTCATTTCGAACGGCGGCTCGGCCTATATATATGTCCGCGACGCGAGCGACGACGCAACCCGCCGCGCTCTCGTCGATCTATTCACGCCTCTCGCCGGCAAAGATGGCAGCGGCATCCGCCGCGTCGCTTCCCATGACGAGATTGTCGCCATGGGTGGCGATCCGGCTGCCTTTCTGGCGATCGAAGCGCCCGAAGGCACTCGTTTCACGAACGAATATTCCGGAAAATTCACCGAACCCTCCACGCAGGGCGGCACGCACGGATATTTTCCCGACCGTCCCGAAATGCGCTCCTCTTTGCTGATCTACGGCCCTTCGATCGGCCACGCGAAAATCGAGAACGCCCGCCTGATCGACATCGCCCCATCCATCGCTCGCTGGCTCTCGCTCGATCTTCCAAAAGCCGATGGTCTCGAGCTCAAACTCCCACTCTCGCCGCCAGTCAGATAGATTTCTGTGTATTCGGACACCCTGGGCGACGACCTCTATACAACCCCGATTCCCGCGGATAACATCCATTCGTCCAAAGGGTGATGTCCATTAATATACGAGGAATAGTCAAGACCACTACCTTCGCGGCCGCGGTGTTGTCGACTGCCGTTGTTACCTCTGCACAAACGCAATCGCAGCCGCAGGAAAAGGTCGGTATTTCTGTCCGCAGCGAGTTGGTCCGTGTCCCCGTGGTGGTGACCAACCGCCACGGCGCCCACGTTTTAAACCTCAATCAAAACGATTTCACGGTTCTCGAAAATGGCCAGCGTCGGAAAATTGCGTTCTTTCACCATATCCAGCCGGGCGCACCCTCCATCGAGCAGACCCCGTCCCGGACAAACGCGGTCACGAGCAATCTGGAAAGGAACCCCGATCACTCCGCGATCCTCGTTCTTGATTTCTTGAATAACTCGGTTTCGGAACAAATGACCGGACGTAAAGAACTAATGAAGTTTTTCACTTCATCCGTGAGTTTCGTGGAACCGGTTTGCCTTGTGGCCTTCGATTCATATGGTGTTCGGCTCGTCCACGACTTCACGACGAACCCGGCTCTACTGGCCGAAGCGTTGGCGAATGTCAAAGGACAGCGATCACCGAAAGATGTCCCTGAAACGAACCCGCTTGACTCTATGTTTCTTGGTGTCCACGGTTGGCACAGCAAGTCCGAAAGAACCACTCAAGCAGCGTTGAATGGCAGGCGGCATTTTCTTCAGTTCTCGATGGCGAAGCGTTCTGCTGATATAAGGCAGCGCAGTTGGTTGACTCTCGAAGCGTTGCGCGAAATCGGCGAAGCGTTTTCGGGAATCGCGGGCCGGAAGTCATTGATTTGGGCCACCGGGGGAGGCTTCCCTTTTCAGATCGAGGGGGGAGCGCAATTCAGCTCCTCCGAGCGAGGGCTGTTGCCAGCGTATGAAAATACGTGGCGCGCGTTGATCCGTGCGAATATCTCTGTCTACCCCCTAGACGTTGAGGATCTCCTCAATCCCGCATACGTATCCGCAAGTGTTGGGCGGCCGCTGCCTCAACATTTTGAAGCACATTCAAATGTCTCAAACCTGGAATCGTTTGCCGAATCTACTGGAGGCAGGCTCTGCGACCGCCAGACTACCGCTGACGGCTGTCTTGCCGCAGCGGCAGATGATCTGAGTGATTATTACCTGCTCGGTTTCTACGAAACCTCGGCCGGCTCGAAGCCCGGTTGGCGAAAGCTCGCCGTGAAAGTTGATCGCCCGGACATGAGGGTTCGAACTCGGTCCGGCTACTTCGTTAGCGGCCCGCGGGATCCGATTCTCACTCGAAAAGAGGATATGGAGCTGGCGCTCACATCACCTCTAGATTTCACCGCGCTACCTCTAACAGTTCGGCTGACCACTATTACAGAAGCGGAGGGCAAAAAATGGGCCGGGTTCATATTCATCCTTCCTCCGGGCGCCACGACCCTCGATGAATCGGAGAACAACCACGTCAGCCTCGACTTCGCCGCCGTGGCGAGAACCCCTGACGGCTCGCCCGCCGGAGGTTTTTCTCAGAATCTGGAAGGTCATCTCAAGCCCGACGAGATTGCCGCGCTGAAATCTCAGGGTGCTGTATCTCCTGGCTCGATCGACCTCCCTGCTGGCGAGTACACGATACGATTCGTTGTGAGAGACAACATCAGTGAACAAGTAGGCTCTACCACAGCAACGCTTAAGGTTCCCTAGCTGTTGCAATCGTCAATCCGTCTGCCGTACTGCTCGCAGGTCGATCCCCAGTTGCTGGCATTTCTTGTAAAGATGGCTGCGCTCGAGACCGAGAGCCCGCGCCGTATTCGTCATGTGGTGATGATTCCGCTTCAGCTCCGCAAGTAGCGTTTCGCGTTCAAACGCTTCCACGCGCTGAGCCAGCGGCCCCGTCGCAGCCAATCCAGCATCACTCGCCCCATGTGAAGTCGCTGGCCCCGCTCGCGGCAGCGCCCGCACCACGGTTCCTGCATCCACTTCATCGCCCGGTGCCAACAGCAGTACCCGTTCCACCACATTGCGCAACTCGCGCACATTTCCGGGCCAGCTATAACGCTCCAACTCCTCAATCGCCTCGTGCGAAAAATTCTTCTGCTTCCAGTTGTTCTGCTCCGTCAGCTGCCGCACGAAATGCTCGGCGAGCACGCGAATGTCCTCGCGACGTTCGCGCAACGGCGGCAACACGATCGGAAACACGAATACGCGGTGATATAAATCCTCGCGAAACGCCCCCTGCCGCACCTGCTCCTCGAGGTTCCGGTGCGTCGCCACCACCACGCGCACGTCCACCGCGATCGGCTTGTCCCCGCCCACCCGCTCGATCTCGCCCTCTTCCAGCACGCGCAGCAGCTTCGCCTGCATCGCAATCGGCATGTCGCCGATCTCGTCCAGAAACAGCGTCCCGCCGTGCGCCTGCTCGAATTTCCCGATGTGCCGCCCCGCCGCGCCCGTGAACGATCCCTTCTCATGCCCGAAAATTTCCGATTCCATCAGCTCCGCCGGAATTGCCGCGCAATTCAGCGAAACGAACGGCCCGTCCCTCCGCCCGCTCTTCTCGTGCAGCGTCCGCGCGATCAATTCTTTCCCCGTGCCCGTCTCGCCGCGAACGCACACCCTCGTCTCGCTCGCCGCCACCGTTTCCACCTGCGCCATCACCTCGCGCATCGCCCCGCTCGCCCACACGCTGTAATGCCGTCCCAGCCGCCGCTTCAAATCGCGGTTCTCGTCTTCCAGGTGCCGCAGCCGCAGCGCGTTCTCCACCGTCAACAGCAGCTTGTCCGTCGTCACCGGCTTCTCGAGAAAATCGATTGCGCCCAGCCGCGTCGCTTTCACCGCCATTTCAATCGTCGCCTGGCCCGACATCATCACCACCGGCGCCACGACGCCCGCCCCCTTCAATTCTTCGAGCAGCGCGATCCCGTCTTTTCCCGGCATCACCACGTCCGAAAGAATCAGATCGAATCGCTCCGCCTTCGCAAGCTCCAACGCGCGCGCGGCATT
Source organism: Candidatus Acidiferrales bacterium (assembly GCA_050746925.1). Classification (GTDB taxonomy): domain Bacteria; phylum Acidobacteriota; class Terriglobia; order Acidiferrales; family UBA7541; genus Palsa-295. The sequence continues at coordinate 53,764 of JBOGNA010000180.1, read as the reverse complement.
GTCGGAAACAGTCGCTTCGTGATTGGCCAATCGGAATGCGCGGGCGAGCGACGCAAGCGTATTCGCGTCGTCATCGATAATCAGGATATGAGCTTTCGGCGGCACGGCGGCTACGCCTCTTGCTTGTGCTTCTCGGTTTCCGGTTCCTTCGCATTCACTTTCTCTTTTTCTTTTTCGTACTCGAAGGAAATCGGAATGCTCACCGACCGCCGCGGCGGGTGAATCGGAAGTTCGATGTGGAATGACGTGCCGACGCCCGTCTCACTCTCAACCGTAATGCGTCCGCCGTGATCGCTTACCACCGATTGCACGATCGCTAGGCCCAGTCCGGTGCCGTGCTGCTTCGTCGTGTAATACGGCGTGAACAGCCGCTCGCATTCTTCCGGCGTCAGCCCCGCGCCCGTGTCGGACACTTCCAGATGCACGCCGCCTTCTTTTGGCGACGTCCGCAGCATCAGCACGCCGCCCGAAGGCATCGCGTCCATCGCATTCAATATCAAATTTTCCAGCGCGCGATGCAGCAGCGGCCCGTCCGCCTGAATCACCGGCAGGTGTTCGTCCAGGTGCAGCTCGGGCGTGATCGGCGGCCGTCCTACGGCGCCGAATTGTGCCTCGAATAGTTTCACCACGCCGCGCACCACTTCATTCAGCTGCACATTGCCCAGTTCCGGCTGCGGCATTCGCGCGAAATCGCTGAACCGCCCCACGATATTTTTTAGGTTCTCGATTTCCGCCAGCAGGATCCCGGTCGATTCCTGAAACACTTCCTCGAATTCGCCCGGGCTCTGCTCCTTCGCCCGCTGCAAGTTCTCGACCGTCGTCTGCAACGGGAATAGCGGATTCTTCAGCTCGTGCGCCAGCCGCCGCGCCACTTCGCGCCACGCAGCCACGCGCTCCGCTTGCAACAATCTTTCCCGCTGCTCCACCAATTGCTGCGTCATTTGATTGAACGCCGTCGCCAGCTGCCCGATCTCATTTCGCCCGCGCACATTTACGCGCGCGTTCCAGTTTCCTCCCGCCACTTCCCGCGCGCCCTCGGCCAGCTTTCGCACCGGCCGCGTCACTCCCGCCGCGCCCCACCATCCCAGCAGCGCCCCGATCAAAATTCCGATCGCTACTACTCCCACCGACAGCAACATGATCTGCCGCTGGAGCATCACCACGTCATGCTGCGAATTTCCGATCAGCAGGATTCCCAGCAACTCCTGCTGCCGCCCCAGCAGAGGCAGCGCGTGAAATACCTCCCCGCTCGCCGCATCTGATGTCCAATTAATTTTTGCGATCTGCTCGCCCGGCTGCTGCCGCTCCTTTTCGATGATCGACGAAAACCGCTCCGCCTGTCCCGCCGGCCCGGTCGAATCGATCAGGTCCGCCGCTTGAAATGCGGGATCGAGATTCAAATACAGCAGCGCGCGCATTCCCGCCGGTAGCACCAGCGACGCCAAAAATTCCCGCCCCAATCGCTCGCCGCCCACAATGTAAAGATCCTTGTCGCCCACCCGCACCCGCGATACCGACATCAGCGCCAGAGCCGGCCCTTCCTGCGTATCCGTCTTCATCAAGAACGATCCGCGCGCCGCCCAATCCTCCGGCTGCAGCACCCAATCGATCTTGTAACCGAATCGCGCCGGCCATTCCGCCGACGAAATAATCGACCCGTCGTTGCTGATGAAATCCAGAAAATCCAGCTGATGAGCTTTCGCCACCCCCGCCGCATCGTTCACATAAACCGAAACGTCGCCTTTCGGCCGGCTCAAATCGATCGCCATCCGCACAGTGCCTTCCGCATCGGCGATCCCCTGCACGCGATGGACCACGTCGTCGCTCCGCTGCGCGAATTCCCGCTGGAACTGCGCCACCAGCGCGTCGGAATGCTGCCCGTTCATCTCGTTGAACGCGCGCCGCGTCACTTCTGTCACCGCCGCCGCCACCAGCCCCACCGACACCACGAGCGCCAGCGTGAAAATCCAGAAAAGTTTGGTGCGGAACGTCACTTTTTTCCTTCTTCAGCCGCTGCATCCTGCGGCCCATCCAGCCATACATCCGCCAGCGGCCACGCTTCACCCGTACCCGGCGGAGTCCAATCCCTCACGCGCGCGCTCAAGCCATACACCCGTGGCAACCAAACCAACGGCACCACTCGAAAGCTGCTCACGATCAGCCGCTCGTGCTCGTAGATCTCTTGCGGCGACGCCGAATCCGCCATCGCAGGCTCGTCGATCTTCGTGAACCGCCCGAGCGTATCGACGAAATTTTCAAGCGCCGCGCCCGGCAGCTTCGACTTCATGCGCAGCCGAATAATCCTCGCATCGACGCTCGCCGGCGAGCGAATCGCCTGCGAGCTCACCTGAAGCCCCGCTTCCCTCGCGTTCACCGCAATCCGCTCCGCCACCGCCTGCTCGAGCGAATCGCCAAAATCATATCCCAACACGATTTTCGCCGCCGGAACGATTTGCGCCGAGAGTTCCTTCGCATGCGCCGCATCCGCCGCTGTCGAAAACAGAAACGCCGTCCCGCTCGACCACTGCGGCAGCAGCCCCCCGGCCGCCTCGCCCTCTTTCTGCAAAATAAAATTCACGATCGCCGCGCGATCGATCGAGAGCACAATCGCCTCCCGCACCCGCGCATCCACCGGCGCTCCCCGGTCCGGCTCCGAGCCGCCGGCAAAAACGAGCGCCAGCAGCTCATCCGGCTGCGACCGGCTCACCCGCACCCCGCGCTCCGCCGCCCTCCGCGCATCCTCCGCCGGAATCTCCGCAAAATCCGTCTTGTTTAATTCCAGGTCAACAATCCGCTCCCGCGCCGTGCGCCCCATCGCAATCTCGATCGCATCCACAAACGGCCGCCCCAGCCGGTAATCCTCCGTAGCCGTCAGCACCGCCCGCTTCCCCGACTCAAACGCCGTCACATGAAACGCCCCCGCCCCATGAAACGCGCCGTCCGCCTCGCGCGTGTCATAAATCAGCGATTCAATCTCCCACTTCGCCGCGTCTTCCTCAGCGTTCGCCGCCGCCACCGCCGGATCAACGGACGTCACCGCCGCCCCCACCTCCACGCGCAGCGTCCCCCCATACCGCGGCCGCCGCGCCGTCTCCACCGGCAGCGCCGCCAGCAATATCGCCAGCCCCGCGCTACTGGCTGCAAGTCGCCGTAACAATATATCCCTCGTAGTTGCCCGTTTTCAGGTTGTGCACCACGACTCGCAGGCTCTCTCGGTCGTCTGCTTGCATGGACTGGATCGGTCCTTCGAATTCAACTGGGCCGCCGACAGGCGCTGTATCGGGCAGCACGACGTCGGTGAACAGATAACCCTGCAACAAGTCTGGCTGGGTCCAATCTCCGTTGCCGCTGGCCAATGCCACCGACTTGTCTCCGCATCTTTCCGAAAGAATCTCAACTTGATATGTTTCGCGATCGGGAATTTTGACGCCCACGTGCGCCCCGACGAGCATCGTTATCTTTGGCGAGCACGTAACCTTGTCCGGATCGCCCAAATCGCCGGAGCATTCGCCTCCCGGCCCCCACACTTTCTGGAAACCAATATTAATCCTGCCGTGAAAGATGCGGTTTCCATTGCCGACATGCGGAAACGGAATCGCCTTCCACTCCTGCCACTGCAAAGTCGTCGATCGGTAGTACACAAGCCGGTCCGGCTCGAGCACCAGGAGACTCGATGCCATCACCGTCGTCGGCCTTTCGGTCACCAGGAAATCCAGGAATTCTGTCGGCTGCGCCCAAATCAATCGCTTCGCAAGAACAAGCGATTCGTTTGTTTCTTTCGCGGAACCACCCGCCGCTTTCGTAACCGCAACGATCGCGATTCTTGGAGCGCTATCCTCTTTGTCGTTCCGGCGAAATTCAGCCACCCAAACGTATCCAGCAAAATTTTCGGAAAGCGTAACCGCCACGTCGGTCTCTCCTCCCGCCCCTACCCGCAATCCCCGCCCCCGTAATTCCGCTTCGAGCGCCTTGCGAATCGCGTCCACATCCCCCGGCGCAACCGACGAAATATTCTTCACCTCGAGCGAAATCGCCCGCGCCGGCTTCACCACCCTCGCGATTTTCTCAGCCAGCGCATTCACTCCACCACTCCATTCCACCGCCAACGCGCCCTGCCCCGCTCCCGGCGCAGCACTCTGCACACCTGCACCACCAACCGATTGTCCCTGCACACCAGGAGCCGTACCGAAAACCACCGAAGAAAATACCAGCGCGTGAACCAAAAAGAAGACTCGCCCAGAAGTCCGCATCCGCAACGTGTGCCGTCCGCCGTTCGTAATCCGGCATCTTAGCACAACCACAAATCTCACCTCCCGTCCCTGCCTTTGTAGCGGCCGCCTTCAGGCGGGTGCCCTTCGTTTTCGCCGTTGCCGTTGCTTCGCCGTTGCCTTGCCGCTGCCTTCGCTTCTGCCATTGCCGTGGCCTTTGCCTCTAGCCCTTCGTACCGCTTGCCGCGCCGCTTGCCGGCGGGCCGGCATCCTGCCGCCGCCTTTGCCTTTGCCCTATTTCAAATTTCCAATTTCAAATTTGAAATGCCATCCCGCGCCTTCTGCTCCCCCCCAACGACTACCCGCCACCACGCCGTCCACATTCCCCCACAATCCCCATCCATCGAATCACCTCTAAACGCCCTGTTTCCGCGCTCTCGATCTCTGGCCCCTGCCCTGCATTACTACGCTGCACCAGCCATTCATAAGGAGCCGCCATGGAAGCCCTACTCGATTTCGCAGGCGTCAGCGCCGCAATCGTCGTCTCGCTCGGCATCGCACTCTCTCTCGAATGGTTCGCGCTCAGCGGCCTGCTGAAAATGATGCCGCCGCGCCAGCCGGTGATCGCCGCCGATATCGACGCAACGGAGCTAGCCGCGCCCGGACCCGCGCTCGTACCAGCGGCGTTCTCCGGCCACAAGCGCGCCGCCTGACGCAAAGTTACAAGTGGCACAGGCACTCATGTTCACCCTGACGTAGGAAGGGCCTGTGCTCCGGCCACCCAAAGCGCGAGCAACAAGCAATACCGCCCGGGCCGCAAGCAGTAACCAAAGTTTCGAACGAGCGAAAAGCTCGTCCCTTGGGAAAAGGAGGACACCATGGTGTTCCTCAGGTTCTTGCTGTTCATCGTCAGTTTCAGCTTCCTCGCCGGCGCCATCGGCACCGTCGCCTACGACATCTATCTCTCCTTCGAACTCGGCCGCATCCTCCGCCGCAACGACCGCCCCACCGACGCCGGCGCGCCCGGAACCGGCGAGCCCGCTGCCGCCCCGCCACCCACTCTCCTCTCACAACCGCCGCGAACCGCCCCTCGCCGCCCGGTCCGCTGGACCCTCGCCGCCAAGCTCGTCGCCTTCGCCGCCCTCTCTTCGCTCGCCGCCAAAAGCCTCGTCGTCGTTCCCGACGGCCAGGCCGCCGTCCGCGTCAGCCAGATTTCCGGCGTCCGCCCCGGCACCCTCTACCCCGGCACGCACCTGATCTTCCCGCTCACCGAGCGCGCCGTCCTCTACGACGTCCGCGACCACGTCTTCTCCACCGCCGCGGTCGCCGCTCCCCAGGAAAAGCTCGAAGTCCTGAAAGTCGAAGCCCGCGAAGGTCTTTCCGTCGGACTCGCCGTCACCGTCCGCTACCGCATCGATCCCACTCGCCTCGCCTACGTGCAGGCCAATCTCCCTCAACCGATAGACACCGAAATCGTCGAGCCCGTCGTCTCGAGCACCTTTCGCGATCTCGGCCCGAATTACATCGTTCGCGACCTCTTCTCCACCAAGCGCGGCGAGTTTCGCCAGAAAGCCACCGAAGCCATCACCGCCCGCCTCGGTGACGACGCCATCATCGTAAAAGAAGTCCTGCTGCGAAAAGTCGAGCTGCCGGAAGAGTACGCGCGAGGCCTCGAGGGGCTGCTTGAAAAAGAACAGGAAGACGACCGCACCTCTGTCGATGCCGAAATCGAGCAGAAAAAAGTGAAGATCGCCGAATCGCAAGCCGACGCCGCGAAGGTCCGCCAGATCAAGCACGCCGAAGCCGACGCCCAATCCCGCGTCCTGATGGCCAAAGCCGAGTCCGATTCGATGCAGTACACCCTGCCGCTAAAGCAAAAGCAGATCGAGCAGTCGCGCCTGGAAGCGGAAGCCCGCAAGGAAGCCACAATTCAAAACGCCGAAGCCGAAGCCACCGTGCAGGTGAAAACCGCCGAAGCCACCGGGCAGGCGAAAGTGATCGAATCCAAAGCCGACGCCGAGCGCAACCGCCTCCTCGCCGAAACTCAAAACGTTCTCGTAGTGAAAAACGCCGAAGCCGCCGCCCAGGCGAAACTAATCGACTCAAAAGCCGAAGAAGAGCACCGCAACCTGCTCGCCGATGCTGAAGCTCACAACATCCGCGTCACCTCGCAAGCCGAGGCCGAACAGCTTCAGCTCCAGGCCGCCGCGCTCAAGACGAATCCGCTCCTCGTTCAATACACCGTCGCCCAGCGCCTCTCCGACCGAGTCCAGATCATGATGGTCCCAACCGACGGCAAATTCTTCTTCACCAACGACGTCCTGAAATCCGTCGGCGCAGCAACCGACACCCCATCTCCCCGAGCCGCAAAATGATGAACCTGCCAGTAGGGGCGGGTCTAAGACCCGCCCGCGTGAATCGCATGCGAAGCTTCGCTCCTCACCACAACCCCCAAACCCAGCCGGCCTCCAGTAGGGGCACGGCATGCCGTGCCCTCTCGATCGACATGCAACCCCGCGCCATCCACCCCCCACGTTCAAACGCGAACGCATCAGTCCACCCAAGCTACGATCACCTATCGACCTCTCACCACGCCCACCCGCCGATCACGAACCACCAAAAAATTCCCGGCTGGTCTTCCCCACGCCCGATATGGCGGGCAAGGAAGAAATTCAACCAACCGGGAGGTACTGCCGGCAAGACCCTTGCGGGTGGCTTGGCTCTGCGCGAATTGGCAAACGTGACTTCGATACCGCCGCATCGAATTCCGCCAGCCACTCGCGCCGGGCCAAGCCACCAGCCGGCGGCCCCCGCCTCATAACGCCGGCGTCTCGCCGGCTCTTTTGACGTTCCCGTCAATCCCGTACCCCTGGCCGCGCCACCTGCCGGCGCCTCTGAATTCGTCTTCATTTCAAATTTCGAATTTGAAATCCCACCCGGCGCGTTCCGCAGCCACCCGGCTCTTCTGCCTCCGCCGTCGATTCCGTGCCGTCGATTCTGTACCGCCGGCATCTTGCCGGCGCTGTTGACGTTGCCTTCATTTCAAATTTCCAATTTCAAATTTGAAATTCCTCCCCGCGCCCGCTCCCTAAAATTTCCACACCTTCCACAGACCGTAAGTAGTTCCTCGTATTCCCACTCGCCACAATCCGGGCTACCATCGCCCGCTTTCATATGACGAAAAAATCAAAACAATCGACCGCTACCATGACCCAGCCGGGCCGCGCCGGATTGGGCACTCCCCGGCACGCGAAAACCACGGGATTTCCACAGACAAGCCTAATCTACGGTACCGCGATTAGAAACCCTCGTAAGTGATTGAAAACATGAGACAGACACCATTTCTAATCTACGGTAAATCGGGGTATTCAGAATCCAAAAACGCCCCTTTTCCACATCCCCCGTTTGCCATGTCGATTCAGAGCGCTTTCACTTCCGCCACCTCCGATTTGCTCCACCGCGCCCGTCGGTTCTATGATAAGGATGCGACGAGCGAGGCGACTCGAAACCGCATGCCCTCCACTGAACCCAACGAAACGAATGTCCGCACCCAGGAACCGCCGGGACGGCCTTCCTCCGGCATCCTGCTCGGCCGCATCATCGGCATTCCCATCTACCTCCACGCCAGCTGGTTCATCATCTTCGCCCTGATCACTTTCACGCTTCGCAATCAATTCACGTCCGAACATCCCGGTTGGTCTCCGCAGCAATACTGGCTTCTCGGCATCATCACGAGCGCGCTTTTTTTCGGCTCCGTTGTGTTTCACGAACTGAGCCACAGCATTGTCGCGAAGCTTTACAAGATTCCGGTGCAGGCGATCACGCTGTTCATCTTCGGCGGGCTTTCCAGCATCAGCCGCGAGCCGGACAATCCGAAGCAGGAATTCAATATCGCGATTGCCGGGCCGCTCTCGAGCTTGGTCCTGGCCGGAGGCTTTTTTCTCGTCGGCCGCTTCTTCCACGGCGACGATCTGGTAGGCGCATCCACGAAGTGGCTCTGGGAAATCAACGTCGTGCTCGCCGTCTTCAATCTCGTGCCGGGATTTCCGCTCGACGGCGGACGCATCCTGCGCGGAATTGCCTGGGGCGTAACCAAGAATTTCCAGCGCGCCACGCAGATCGCTTCGGTCACCGGCAAGGTTTTCGCCTACGCGATGATTATCTTCGGCGCGTGGCAGGCTCTTACCGGCAACTGGGTGGGCGGGCTGTGGACTGCTTTCATCGGCTGGTTCCTCCTGAGCGCCGCGCAGGAAAGCTACGCGCAGGTGGCCGTACAGAATACGCTCGCGGGCGTGCGCACGAGCGACGTGATGACGCACGACGTTCCCACGGTCACGCGCGACATGTCGATCGATGAATACGTCCACGAGGTGCTGCGCACCGGCGCGCGCTTCCACATCGTCACCGGCGCGGGCACGCCCGTCGGGCTCATTTCTCTCGACGTCGCACGTACCGTCCCTCACGATGAATGGACCAACACCTCGATCCAAGCCGCGATGCAACCGCTCGACCACATGCACTCCGCCGCGCCCGATGAGCCGGTGCTCGCGATTCTGCAACGCATGCGCTCGAACGATGTGAACCAGATGCCGGTCATTTCTGAAGGTCGTATCGTCGGGATGGTCGGGCTCGACGATATTCTTCGCGTCCTGCACACGCGCCTTCAGATGGGCCACCTCGCTGGATAGTAGAATCCCGCCGAAAATGAAAAACGCTCCGAACACCCCCGACGCGAAAATCGCTGCACACGAATGCGCGCACGCGCTCTCGCGGCGCGAATTCAACCGGGTGATCGCGATCGGAACCCTCGCAGCCGGCGCCGGCGCGGCGCTCGCTCTCGCGAACGGTTGCTCGAAGGCGTATCCGGCTCGCGTCGTCGCGCAGGCAGGCGAAATCCCCGTCGGCGGCTCGAAGATTTTCACCTATCCCACCGACATCGAACCCTGCATCCTGCTGCGCCCCGCCGAGACTGCCTACGTAGCGTACAGCCGCATCTGCACGCACACGTCCTGCCCGGTCTTCTACCGGCCCGAAGAAAATCGGATCGTCTGTCCGTGCCACGGAGGCGTATATTCGGTGGCGGACGGCTCCGTGCTCGCCGGCCCTCCTCCTCGTCCGCTCCCGCGCATCGCTCTCGAACAGCACGGAAATGATCTCGTCGCAATCGGTGTGGTAAAGAGCTAGTCCGCATGAACACGATCGACCGCAAATCTCGCGCGCGATTCGCCGCTGCTGCGATAGTGACGATCGTTTTGCTTGCGTGCGTCGCGCGGCTCTTCGCAGGCGAACTGAAGCGGCTCGCTGCGATCGAACTTCCCGGCCCGTCCGGGCTGCGCTTCGATTACCTCACCATCGACTACGACGATCACTACCTCTTCGTAACGCATCTGGGACCGGGAATTCTCTACGTCTTGGACCTGCGCATGAACAAGGTGGTGAAAACAATCGAGGATTTGCCGGGAATCGAAGGCGTCGAATACGTTCCGGATTTGAAAAAGTTGTACACCTCGGACTGGCACGAAGACAAGATCGGGGTGATCGACCTCGCGACGCTGCAGGTGATCAAGAAAATCCCCACCGAATCGAAACCCGACGGCAGCGCGTATGCCGCGCCGTTTCACAAGCTCTACGTATCGGACGAAATCGCCAAGGCCGTTGCGATCGTCGATGTGACGCGCGATGAAATCGTCAAGACTCTTCGCTTCGACAGCGAAACGGGCATGCCGCAATACGATCCGGTCGGAAAGAAAATCTATGTGAACTTGCAGGACCAGAACATTCTGGCGACGATCGATCCAGCTACGGATTCGGTGGTCGGCATGAATCCGGTGGGAAAATGCAGAGGCAATCACGGGATGGCGCTCGATTCCGAGCACCGTCGCGCGTTCCTTTCCTGCGAACAAAATTCACTCCTGACCGTGTTCGATTTGGAAAAAAACGAACCGATCGCATATCTGCCGATAGCCGACGGCGCCGACGTAGTGAAATTCGATCCCGGTCTTAAGCGAATCTACGTGGCGTGCTACAGCGGCGCAATTTCCGTCTTCGAAGAGAAGGATCCCGACCACTACCGCAAACTCGGAGATGTGAGCGTCGCGCACGCCGTTCACAGCATCGCGGTGGACACGGAAACCCACCGTATCTATGCTCCCGAACAAGAACAGGACGGCGTTCCGGTCGCCCGCCTCGTGATTTATGAGGCGAGCGGAAAATGATTTGCGGAATCGTTTCGCGGCGCCGATCATCTCTTCCCACGATCACGCACTTTCAATCCAGGAGAAATTCATGAGGGCGATTTTGATTCCGTTGCTTCTCGCGGCGATGGCGATGAGCGCCGCCGCGCAGAAACCGGTTCCGCCGCAGTACCGCGCTCCGATCGCCGAGCCGGTGCCCGAAAGCCGCACGCTCGAGAATGCGCCCGAAGCTCCCGCGCTTCCGGCGGATTGGTCGAAGCAACTGGCGGAGCATCACGAAGCGATTTCGACCGAGCACATGCGGATCCACGTGGTGCGGCTGCGGCCGGGTGACGATCTGCTGGGATCGATTCGCGCGTACGTAAATCAAAATCACATCCAGGCGGCAGTGCTGCTCAGTTCGGTAGGAAGCCTGACGCAGGCATCGATCCGCTACGCGAATCAGCCGGAAGCGCACATTCACACCGGCCACTTCGAAATTGTTTCCATCACCGGCACAGTGGAAGAAGGCGGCGAGCACATCCACCTTTCGATCTCGACAGGCCAGGGCACGATGATCGGCGGCCACTTGATGACCGGCTGCAAAATCTATACGACTTCGGAAGTGACGCTCGCCGAACTGGTAGGCGTGCGTTTCGCGCGTGAGACAGACAAAGAAGGTAGCGGCTGGGACGAGCTGAAAATCTATCCGGCGAAGCCTTGACGACCTCGAGCACTATTTGTTTCTGCGAAGCACGGTTCCCTTTGGACCGACGGCCCAGCCGGTGTTGTGCGTGGGAAATGCCACAGCGTTTACGTTGCGCTCGCTGTCGCGGATCCATTTTCCGCCGGGCTGCGTGGAAATGATTCCGCCCGTTCCCGCTGCAACGGCTTCCGCCGTCCTGGATTTTGTGTTCGCAGCCGCGGGCTTGTAGATCACCGAAGAAAGAAACAGGCCGGGTGGATTGGTTGGGCCGCCATCGCGCCAGGTGGCGCCGCCGTCGCTCGAGAGGAAAATTACGGGGCCGGGCGAATCGGACGGATGCGCGTAGTCGCCGCCGACCGCGATGCCGTTGTTCGCGTCGCGAAATGCGATCGAGAACAAGCCGGAGCTGGCGTTCGGCGGACGCAGCGGAGTTTCCGCCACCTGCCAGGATTTTCCGCGATCGCTCGAGCGAAACACGCGCGCGACGGCCGCTCCGCCCGTGACGAACCACACATTGCCCGCGCCCTCGACCGTGAGACAGGAATTGCTGGCAGCGAACGCGCCTTCGTTCGCGAGCGCCGCGGGCACGTTTGCAGGTGGAATTTGGCTCCACGTTGCGCCGCCATCTTCGGTTGAGAACAGCGCGAAGCGTCCTTCGACTGGATCGCTGACCACGATTCCGTGTTGCGCGTCCCAGAAGGCGATTGCGTCGAAGAAGATCCCTCGCGTTTTCTGCTCGTACACGATTTTCCAATTCTCACCGCCGTCGGTGGTGCGATAGATGCGGGCCTGCCCGTCTTCGGCGTTGCCGGAGCCCATGATCACGGCAGTGAAGGCGTCGAAGGCCTGGATGCCGCGGAAGTCGAGCTTCTCGGCGCCAGCGACCGTGCGAACGGACCACGTGGCGCCGTTGTCTGTGGTGCGGATTACGGTGCCGCCCGTGCCGCTGGCCCACATGATTTCGCCTGTGGGGGCGCTGAGGCCGCGGAAGCTGGCGGTGGTGGCGACATCGATCGCTTTCCAGGGATCGCTCTTGGGCGGCGCTTGCGGTGGCGCGATGGTTGCGGCGGGAATCGAGAGCAGGAGAATTGTTGCGAGAGCAATTCTGGTTTGCATGAGTGGGATTAAATCACGGAGTGTATTTCAACGCACCGGCTTTCAGGGCGCGCTGGCGCTCACTGGTGGAAGTCAGAAGAGCCGGCGGGACGCCGGCGTTACGGAAGTGCATCGGTGGCGGTTGTGGTTTGCGAGGTCTTGCTCGTTTTTCGGGAGCGGCTTATTGGGCGATTTCGGTGAACGTGGCAACGGGGTGGCCGAGGCCGAAGGGGCCTTCGGCGGTGACGTGAATGGTGGCGCCGTTCGAGGGAAGCGTGAGCGTGATTGCGGCGACCCCGGAGCTGTTCGTGGTGACGATCTGGCGCGTGGCGCTGCTGAACGTGCCTGCGTCCGTTGAGAACAGGATGCTGGCACCGGAGTTGGTGCCGCCCGAGGAACCCGGATTCAGCGTGACGTTCAGCTGAAGCATCTTGCCAACGCCGCCGGTTTGGTTGTCGCCGGTCTTCGCGAGCGTGGCTGCGGGATTTCCTACGACCAGCCATCCGCCTTGCTTCTGCGCCACACCCGCGCTGTCTTGCGCCGTGACGGTGAAGTGATAGAAGCCGGGCGTTGAGCCGCTCGTAATTGTGACCGCGCCATCGCTTGTCGAAGTGAGTTGCGACGAGGTGATCGAGACCGTGCCGCCGGCGGAGGAGCCGGAATCGAATTGCGCGGACTGGAGCATGACGCTTGCGCCGCTGGACGAAAGGATTTTTGGCGCGAGCGTGATGGTGCTGTTCGCCGCAGCCTGAATCGCGTCAGGATTCAAATCCCATTCGGCAGCAGGAGTCTTGCTGAGCTTGCCCGCCACTACAAGCAGCGTGGCCGAATATGGCGCGAAGGATTGCACGGAGCTCCACGGCTGGCTCGCCGAGGCGACAATCGCGTTCGGCGATGATTTCGAGAGAGTGAAAGCCTGGCTCGCGGAGGGAGTGAAGTTCGCGAGCGTGAATCCGACGTTGGCCGTGTTTGCCGGGTCCTTGTTGATGACGAGCAGGGTCATCGACGTGCCCGATGCAGAAAGCGCCGCGTACACGCTAAAGAGATTCGGGTCCGCATCGTGAGTTGCGGAGATGGACGTGACGCCGAACGCGCTGTGATGTCCGTCGTAGTTTCGGAAGAGCTTGAGCGCCTGGTAAGCGGGAGTGGACGAGTCGGCAGCCGTCCAGCGGGCGGCGTAGGTGACGCGCTCGCGGCCGAAGACTCCGAACGCATCGGCATCGGCGAGGGCCGTAGAGAAATCGGATTCACCCGCGAAGGCCGCGTTCCATTCGGTGATGCTCAGCGGCGTACCGGGATAGATCATGTTCAGCATCGCGCGCACGCGCGGGATGCGAAATGCGATGGTCTTGAGCGGCTGCGTCTGCGTGGCCCAGGGCTGGTTGATGTCGCTCGATTCGCTCGTGTAGGTTGGATCCCAATAATCGCGGAAGATGCGCACAGCGGCGGCCTGCTTCTGTGCGGTGGTGAAACTGGAGAAATTGTCGGGCTGGTCCGGATAGGCGTGGATATCGAGAGCGTCCACGGACCGCGCACCGGCGATTTGATCGGACCAGTAAACTTCGTTGAGCCACCAGGGCAGAAAATCGACGCCACCATGCGCGGCTTTGTCGTTGCCGTTCGCGCCATTCCAGTAAAACCACCAGCAGCAGCTGACCGGGCCGAAGCGGACGGCCTGCGGGTCCCAGGCCTGCACGCCGCGAGCGATGCGGAGATAGGTGTCTCGCAGCTCGTTGTAACCGGAGGGCGCAGGATGCACGTCGCGGTGCGTGCCGCTCCAGATATCGATCTCGTTGTCCATATCGTAGAAATGCGGGCGGCTCGCGGGGTAGGCAGAGCTGAGCGCGGTGATCCATTCGTTGCGATAGACGCTGCCGGCCGGATCGCCGCTTGCGGGCGGTCCATCGAGGAGCGGGATATTCGCGTCGTGGGGATCGTTGCCGGTGACGTTGGTCGAGCAGTCGGATTTCACGCCGTTGCCGTCATCGGCGCTATACGGATTCGTGGCGCACTGCGCGCCGTATTTGGAAATCGAGAAGCTGTAGCTGGATGCGTCCTTGGCCGCCCAGGGAAGCATTCCGATCGTCATGATCGGATACCCGCCGGCCGCGGCTACGTTGGTAACGAATTGGGTGGAGTCGTTGTAGAGCGGATCGCCGGAATTTCCGAAGCTGCGATTGGAGAAGTACCAATCGGACGCGGCGCTGGTATCGAAATTCTTCCAGTTGTAGCGGGTGGACGCATTGCCGCCCCAGCGGATGAGCGTGGCGCCGCTATCGGTGATGTAAGCGCCGTTCGATGGGAAGTTCACGCCGTACACGTACGGGCTGATGGCGTGTCGATCGCTGAGCGCGTCCACATTCACCTGGATGGACGCGGAGACGGGATTCACCGGCGTTGCGCTGACCTGCGCGGAGTTCGCGCTTTCACCGGCAGAGTTCACTGCCGAGACTACGTAGAAATATTTTGTGCCGTTCGCGAGACCTGTGTCGGTGAAGCTGGCGGATGTGGGCGCGGAAACCTGGGTGTAAGGACCGCCGCTCGTGGTCGAGCGCTTTACGTGGTAGCTGGTCGCGCCTGCCGTTGCATTCCATGTGAGGCTTACCTGCGCGTTGCCGGCGGTGGCTGCGAGGCCGGTGGGCATGGCGGGCGGCGCGAGTGGCGCGGCAGGCGTGGCGCTCGCTTGCGCGGAGTTCGCGCTTTCTCCGGCGGAGTTCACTGCCGAGACTACGTAGAAATATTTGGTGCCGTTCGCGAGCCCCGTGTCGGTGAAGCCGGTTGAGGTGGGCGCGGAGATCTGGGTGAACGGACCGCCGCTCGTGGTGGAGCGTTTCAAGTGATAGCTCGTCGCGCCGGTGCTCGGATTCCAGCTGAGACTGATTTGCGCGTTTCCAGCGGTGGCTGCGAGGCCCGCCGGGGCGGGGGGAATCGCAGTCGGTTCCGCGGGAGTGGCGCTCGCTTGTGCGGAGTTCGCGCTTTCACCGGCTGAGTTCAGTGCCGAGACTACGTAGAAATATTTCGTGCCGTTCGCGAGACCTGTGTCGGTGAAGCTCGCAAACATGGGGGCGGAGACTTGCGCGTAGGGGCCGACGCTCGTGGTGGAGCGCCTTACGTGATAGCTCGTCGCGCCGGTGCTGGCGTTCCAGGTGAGGCTTACCTGGGCGTTGCCTGCCGTGGCCTCGAGACTTGCGGGAACAGGTGGCACAGTCGAGGTACCACCGCCGCCGCCGTCTCCACCTTTGCCGGAGCTGCTTCCGGTTAGACCGGCGCAACTCGTGAGGCAGACGAGTGCAAGGAGCGCGAGAAGCGCCGGAAGATTGCGGGCGCGCCAGAAGCGAATCGAACACGAATGGACTGCGCGAACGAGTGGCATACGATGAGAGATAGGTTACGTGGCGGCGCGGCGGCGGGCTAGCTGTACCAAGGGACAGAAAAAGCTAGGTGGACTGGAGTCCTATTCTTAAGGGGCGGCAGGTTTCGCCTGTTCGGGGCGGTAGCGGAAGCGAGGAGAAGAGAAACAGACCTGCGGCGTGGAGGGTTGCTACTTTGAGAGCCCCGGGTGCTAGGGCCTTGGGGCACAGGCAGGATTGCCTGTGCTACTCAAAGGCACACAAGCATGAGTGCCTGTGCCACTGGCGGCGGATTTCAAATTTGAAATTGGAAATTTGAAATGACGGCAACGTCGAAGGCGCACAGGCCCTTGCTGCGTCAGGGCGAGCAAGAGTGCCTGTGCCACTGGAAGAGCTCGGCGTGCTACTTGGCGTGGCGTTCCACGGCGGGATAGCGGAAGGCTTTTGCTGAGCCTTTGCCTTCTTCGATGCGGAGGAACATGTCCACGGGAAGATTCGTCACCGTTTCCTTGAGTCCGCTGGGCCACCAGATTTCGAGCGAGTCCACTCGGGTGTGGGTGCCGAGACCGAAGAAGATGCGGGGATCCTGCGCGGAGCAGTAGCTCATGCCGCCCTTGGTCTGGTCGTAGCTTTTGAAATCGCCCGCAACGAGTTTCAGATGAGCGCCGTTGCCATCGCGGTTGCTTTTCGTGCCGACGAGCTGGACGACGAGCCAGTGATTATCTTTCGCGGCGGGCGAGCTGGCGCCTTCATTGTGAAACAGCTGCGCGTCTTCTCCATTGTTGTTGACGAGGAAATCCTGCCAGCCATCGTTGTCGTAATCGCCGACGGCGAGGCCGCGGCCGACGCGCGGCGTGCGAAAATCGGGGCCTTGCGATTTTGTGGCGTCCACAAAATTGCCCTGGCCCGTGTTGCGGTAGAGCTTTTTCTCTTCTTCGTAGGCGACTTCGGGATGATAGACAGAGATGTTGTCGAGGATGTGGCCGTTGATGACGAGCAGATCGCGCCAGCCGTCGTTGTCAAAATCAAAAAAGCGCGCGCCGAAAGCGCTATTCAAGAGATTCGACTGGCCGATGCCCGAAGCGATCGTAGCGTCGGTGAACGTGCCATCGCCATTATTGCGATAGAGCCGATCGAGCTCGTAATCGAGATGGCTGACGAAAAGATACGGCAGGCTGTTGTTGGTGACATCGGCCGCGTCGGCGCTCATACCGGCTTCGGGACGTCCGTCTTCGCTGAAGCCTGCTCCGGAGGAATAAGATGCGTCCTTGAATGTGCCGTCCCCTTTATTGATGTAGAGAAAATTTCGCTGCGTGTCGTTGGCGATGAAGATGTCGGGCCAGCCGTCGTTGTTTAGATCGACCGTGACTAGGGCGAGACTTTTGCCATCCTTGTTCAGCAGGCCGGCTTTTTCGGTGACGTCGGTGAAGGTGCCGTCGCCATTATTGTGGTAGAGGCGCGGCGAGGTGCCGGAAAAATTGTCCGGATGGCAGTAGGAGCTTACCTGGGGAATATCTTTGTAGCCGGGCCGGAAGTCGCCGCAGGTGACGGGATGGTCCATGTCGTAATTCACATAATTGACGACGAGGAGATCGAGAAGGCCGTCGCGATCGTAATCGAACCACGCGGCGGCCGTGCCCCAGTTGCCGTCATCACCGACGCCCGCTTTTTCCGTGACGTCGGTAAATGTGCCGTCGCCGTTATTGTGGAGCAGCACCGAGTGGCGATAGCCGGTCATATAGATGTCCGGGAAGCCGTCGTTGTCGTAGTCGCCGACGGCTACGCCGAAGAAGAAAGTGCCGTCGGAGTGGATTTTGCTTTGGGCGGTCACGTCGGTGAAAGTGCCGTCGCGGTTGTTACGATAAAGCGCTGGCTGCGGAGGCTGAGCGGGATGAAAAAGCGGCGTGTAGCCGCTGTTCACGAAGAACGCGTCCATGTAGCCATCCTGGTTGTAATCGATCCAGGCCACGCCGGCGCCCATCGTCTCGGGATACATGCGCTTCGGTGATTGCGCGCGTTCGTGATGAAAGTGGATACCCGCCTGGGAAGTGACGTCACGAAACTGCACGCCGTAGGGGTTCGAGAGGTTCGGGCGGTGGCGAAGCGGTTCCCTTTGATCGGATTCCGGCTTTTGCGGGTGTTGCGACTGTTGCGTCAGGCCGAGGCGCCGACCGATCAGGCTTGCGGAGAGATCGCATGTCGTTAGAAGCAGGGTTGCGGCGGCGATAAGGAACCAGGACCGGAGCCGGAGCCTATTCTGAACCATTCCGGGACAGATTCTAGCATGCGCATGTTCCGAGCTGGCTCATCGAGAATGGGGGCCGTCCATCGCTGCTGAATTTTGTCGATTTCGCTGAGTGGAAATTACCGGAACGGCACTTATCCGTAGGTTTGAGATACGTATTAAATTTCATACGGTGCCGGTTTCTTGTAACGAATGGCTGTGGAAAATTCTCCCGCAACCTCAATTTTATCTTGACACTACGCGGACGTGGGCATAGCCTTGCGTCCGATTCGGCACCAGGGGTGGGAAGCCGATAGTGAGCGACGATCATCGTAGCGGACGCGTCAGTCCCGTCCGTTCAGGGTTTGATTTTCTCCCCTTCAATTTTCAACGGGAAGCAATGTTGAGTACTGCAAACCGAGCGGATCTATTGGGAACGAAGGTGCGCGCCGTTGCGCTGGGCGCGATTATCGGACTCCTTGGTATCTGCACGGCTAGTACCTGGGCTGCTGGTCCAGTGGCTCCCACCGCGCCGAAGAAAGTGATCATCGATACGGATCCCGGAACGGACGATGCGGTTGCCATCATGCTGGCGCTGAACTCGCCGGAACTGGATGTGCGGGCGCTGACGGTGGTTCCCGGGAATGTGGTTCTAGCGCAGGGGCTCGAAAACGCGCTGCGAATGGTTTCGCTGGCGAATCGCTGCGACATTCCGGTGGCCGGCGGCGCCCAGCATCCGCTGTTTCAAAAGCTGATCACCGCGGAGTTCTGGCACGGCAAAAACGGACTCGGAAATGTGGAGTTGCCCGCAAGCAAATGCAAAGCCGACGCCCGATTTGGCCCCGACCTGATCATTCAGATGGTGCACCAATATCCGCACGAAATAACGCTCTTGCCAATCGGGCCAGAAACGAATATCGCGCTCGCCGTGCTGAAGGATCCCTCGATTGTGCCGCTGGTGAAAGAAGTGATCGTGATGGGCGGCTCGATTTCCGGCGGCAACGTGAATGCCGCGGCGGAAGCCAACATCTACAACGATCCCGAAGCAGCGCAAATCGTATTTCAAGCCGGATGGCCGCTCACGATGGCGGGGCTTGACGTGGGCAACAAGACGCTCTTCACGCGCAAGCATCTCGCACAACTGGCGGCGACTCATGGCCCGGAAAACGATTTCATGGTCCAGGTGAACACGTTTCTGGTGGATCTTTCGGAAAAATTCGGCTCGCCCGGCTCGCCGATGTACGATTCTCTGGCGATCGGCACGGCGATTGACCCGACGATCATGAAGACGGAAGCAATGCACGTGGATGTGGAAACGCGCGGGGAGTATTCGCGCGGCGAGACGGTGGCGAACCGTCGCAACGAGATCGAGAAGAATGTGCTGCACGGGGATCGCTACATCATCGAAGGACTCGAGAAAGTGACGCCGAACGTGCAGGTTTGCACCGGCGTGGATTCGGAACGGTTCATACAGCTATTTATTTCACGGGTTCAAGGTAAGTAGGGGTGTT
Source organism: Candidatus Acidiferrales bacterium (assembly GCA_050746925.1). Classification (GTDB taxonomy): domain Bacteria; phylum Acidobacteriota; class Terriglobia; order Acidiferrales; family UBA7541; genus Palsa-295. The sequence goes on along the minus strand of JBOGNA010000180.1, from coordinate 34,497 downwards.
TCCAATTTCTGGCTGGACGCTTTGCGAAGTAGAACGACACGATGAAATGGGGGGAGTGAAAATGAAGATTTGGAAGATTGCGTTCTTGGCTTTCGTGCTGGCGGCCTCGCTCTTGGCGAGCAACAGCGCAAACGCGCAGAACCTGCAGCGCGGCGAAATCCGCGGCTTTGTGTATGACTCGTCGCACGCGCTCGTACCGGGCGCGAAGGTGACCGTTTCGAACAACTCGACGGGCTACAAGCGGGAGCAAACTACGGACGCTTCGGGCACCTATGATTTTGCCCAGTTGCTGCCCGGCGTGTTCGAGATCAAGGCCGAAGCCTCGGGCTTCGCCAGCATCACCCTGACGGACATCACCGTGGAAATCGGCGGGAGCCTGAGCCTGGACGTGACGCTACCGGTGAAGGGCCAGACGCAGTCCGTGACGGTGACTGCGGCGGAGGCCGGCGCGGTGGACACCTCGACCGCGGGCATCAACCAGATCATCAACCAAAAGAACATCGAAAACCTGCCCCTCTCCGGCCGCGACTATCGCGACCTAGCGGAGTTGAGTTCGTCGGCACAGGTCGTTCCGGGCTTGCGCGGCGGCATCCGCCTCGGCGGCCAGCAGAGCGACTACGCCGGCCTCGTGATCGACGGCCAGGACAGCTTCAACAACTTCTTCGGCGAATTCTTCGGCTCTCTCGAAACGAAGAACTTCACTGTGCCGCTCGAGTCCGTGCAGGAATTCCAGGTTGTGACCAACGGCTTCGCGCCTGAATTCGGCCGCGCAACGGGCGGCTTGATTAACGTGGTTACCAAGTCCGGCACGAACGAATTGCACGGCGAAGCGCACGAGTACTATCGCGGAAGCGGCTTGACGGCAAACGATGGCGTCGGCAACCCGCCTAACATCGATAATCAAAATCAGGTCGGCGGTTCCGTGGGTTTCCCGATCAGTAAGGATCGGCAGTTCCTGTTCCTCTCGACGGATATTCAGCGGGAGAATGGCCCGCTCGTCACGAACTTCTGCGGCTCGGGTTCGGCTGCGGATTGCGCCGACAGCTTGTCGGAAGCGACGGGGCCCGTGTTCGCGAATTGCACGATCGCAGCGGGTGTGGTATCCGCAATCCGACCGGCAGGCGGCCCCGGACCGGGAACTTGCTTGCCGGGTCAGATTCCTGCCCCGGGATCAGCGGGCACCGCTGGCTTCGCCCTCCCCACTTCCTGCGGCACTCCCTCGGCTGGCGATTCGTTCCTGAACGCCTGCTTTGGTGTGAACAGCTTGGGAGATTTCAACGGGGCGAACAATCAGTTTCAGAATTTGTTCACGATTCTCGGCCACTACGATTTCCAGATTAACCCGGCAAATCACTTTAGCATTCGCTCCTATTTCACTCGAAACCATACGAGCGGATTTACCGGCGGCCTTGGCCAAAACGAAACGCCGATCGCTTTCGGTGGCACGGAGAACTTCGTCAACCAGGGCGTCGCGAGCGTGTTTGCTCTCAATACCGTAATGGGCCGCAAGGTAAACGAAGTTCGCTTCAGCTATCAGCGCGAAACGCGCAATCGCAATCCGAACGGACCCGGTGAGCCAACGATTCTGGTTGGGCCGGCACTGTTCGGCGAACGTTACTATTTGCCGATTACGGGCACGAACGCCAAATTCCAGATTGGCGACAATTTCGCGTACTCCTTCGGCAAGCACGACATCAAGTTCGGCGGCGACGTCGATACTTTCCGCGACAGCAACGACGCGTTCGTGGGATGGTCCACCGGTCAGTACGACTTCGGAACCGTTGATGACTTCAACAACGCGTCTCCGTTCGGGTTCATTCAGAACCTCGGTTTGAATAGCGTCCCGTTGTTGCAAGCAGGGTCGCTCAAGCCGGCTTACCAGACCGGCGTCGGACTCTATGTGCAGGACAAGTGGCAGATCACTCCCCGCTTGACGATCACTTACGGACTTCGCTGGGATGGGACTCGCAACCCGTCCTTCCAAACACCATTCCCGGGCGAGGAAACCTACGTCGGGACCGGCGCGAACACACACACGATCCCGATACCTCAACATATGCCCAACGATTGGACACAGTGGGGGCCGCGCGTAGGATTTGCCTGGAATGTCGGTTCGAACGACGCGCCAACAGTCGTCCGCGCGGCGTGGGGCTTTTACTACGCTCAGATTCCCACGATCTTCCTGCCGACCGGAGGTGGCGGAAAGACGGTCGGTTTGTTCTGCTTCAGCGGCCCGAGCTGTATTCCTCCCCCACAGTTCCCCTATCTGTTCCCGAGTTCCACGTCGTTGGGAATTGGCCAGCTTTGCGACACGCCGGATCCAGCGAACGACGTGATTTATGGATGCCCGGGGCCCAATATCGTCGATCCGAATTTCAAGAATCCCCGCATTTCCAATCTCACGGCAAGCGTCGAACACACGTTCGCACGCTCCTGGACTGCAACGCTCTCGTTTGCATGGGCCAATTCTCAGCACCTGCGAACGGGAGGTTACGGCTCGGAAGAGGCCTGGTATCGGAACTTCACGACCGACGGAACGGACCAGTTCGGTCGCGCCATCCTGACGGGCGTGCTTGACGACACGCTCGCCTCCAGCACCAACATCACGGCGAGCTATGCGCACGGCAACTATCTGTCGGGCGTTTTCAATCTGACAAAGCGCTTCACGAATCATTTCCAGCTGTTCACCAACTACATCTGGTCGCAAAACAAGGACAACGGAGCGAGCGAGCGCGATACGGACACCTACTTCGGCCAGCAGGACCCGTTCAACATCAACCTGGACTATGGCCGCAATGGACTGGATATCAAGCACCAGTTCAAGGCCGGTGGAGTGTACGAGCTCCCGATGGGCTTCACCGTCAGCAGCACGCTCATCGCTCATTCCGGTGTGCCGTTCCCGCTCTATCTGGTTGGTGATCCAGGAGCTCCTTTCGGAGCTTTCAGTGGAGACATCAACGGAGACGGCGTGGCCAATTCTGGCTTCTCGCACAATAACGACCGCCCGTCCTTCACAACCGCAGGGGGAAAGACGATTCTCCTTGGCCGGTATGTAGCCGACCAACCGGGATTTGTCGAATTGGATGCCCGCCTTCAGAAGGACTTCAAGCTGTCCGACCGGTACCACGTACTGTTGTCGGGCGACTTTTTCAACCTGACGAACCGCGGCAATGTGTATTCGAACCCCGACACCAATGCCAACGTGGACTATGCACCGAATTGCACTAAGCGCCCAGAGTTCGGGTGGGATTGCACTCCATTCACACCGGCTACACTGGCGGCTGCAAAGGTTGCGGGCGGCTTCCGCGCCGTCAATCAGATCGCTCCGGGCAGCACACCGTTTGCGTTCCAGGCAGGAGTCAAGTTCATCTTCTGATGACCTTAGGCCCGGGTGGACGAAGGCGGTTTCTGCAAGGACTTGGAAGTTCCGTAGTGCTGGCAGCAGCCGGAGGGAATCCCCTCCGGCTCGCTGCCGGTGCCACTCCCTCCAGTGGTAATCTCGATGGCGTGAAACCCGACAGACCTCTGCGCTGGCCGAAACCGATCGGCAGCCCCGTGCTCGATAGTCTTCGCCCCGTGATTGAAAATTCGCGCGACGTCCACACCCATGTGGACAAGATCGCCGAAGTGGCCGGCTGGATGGCCTACGAAGAGCTGCCCATGCCCGAGTATCACCTGCCGGCGGGCGTCGGCGTGAACGATCCGAATGAAACCATCGACTTCATCATGGTGGCCGACGTGATCGATACGGCCTTCACCGATTTCACGACCCACGTGAAATTCACCACCGAATATGCCGGGCAGCATTGGTCGGATTCCGAGGCCGAATTCGCCTGCCTGAAGCGGGCGATGGATAAAGGCGTCCCGATTCTCGACGGCAACTTCCTCGCCAAAATCACGCGCGAACAACTGAATGAGATTTTCTCCGGCAACATTGAAATGCCGATGCTCGACGAAAAGCTCGCTGTGCTCCACCAGGTGGGTCCGGTGCTCGCCGAGAAATACAAAGGGCGCTTCTCGAATTTCATCCAGTCCTGCCCGCCGCGGCTCTACGACAACGGCAAGGGCATCATCGACCGTCTGGTGGTGGAATTCCCGCGCTTCAACGATGTGAGCCCGTACGACGGCCACGAGATCAAGCTCTACAAGCTCCCGCAACTCGGCATCTGGTTCGTCTATTCGAGCCTGCACCCGCAAGGCAAGTTTCAGCTGGACGATATCGGTGCGATGACCGCGTTTGCCGACTACATCGTTCCGGTGGCGCTTCGCCTTCTCGGAATCACCAGCTATTCACCAGCGCTGGAGCACGCAATCAACAGCTATCAGTTGATCCCGCGCGACAGCCCGCAGGAAGTGGAGATTCGAGCGCATTGCATTTACGCCACGGCCTTACTGCGCGAAGAAGTGAACAAGATCCGGCCCGCCGACAAGCAGATCATCATTCCACAGATCGATGCGCGCCTCTGGATGCCCTATCACACTACTTTCTGGCCGCACCATCTGACCAAGACGATCATGTACTGAGTTTCTGCCCGGGGGCTTTCCATGGAATCAAGCAGGCGCAATTTCCTGAAGAGCGTTTCTGCGCTTCCCATTGCCGCAGTTGCCGGCCCGAGGCTCCTGCGCCCGGCATTCCCATCACAGGCGACAGTCACGAAGCAAATACGATGGCCGAAAGAGATCGGCAGCCCTGTGCTCGATAGCCTCCGTCCCGTAATCGAGCATTCCAAAGACGTCCACACCCACGAGAACAAGATCGTCGAAGTCGCGGGCTGGATGGCCTATGAAGAGCTGCCCATGCCGCTGCTAAGCGTGCCCTACGGCCTCGCCTCAGATCCGACCGTGGCCATGGACTTCATCATGGTGTCCACTACGATCAACTCCGCATTCACCGATTTCCGATCGCACGTAAAGTTTCAAGTGGCGTACCAGGGACAGATGCGATCGGATTCCGACGCGATGGTGGCATGCCTGAAGCGGGCCATGGACGACGGTATTCCGATTCTCGACGGCAAGTTCCTGGCCACGATTACGCGCGCGCAGATGGAAAAGATTTTCGCGGGCAACATTCAAATCCCCATGCTCGACGAGAAGATCGAGGACTTCCACGAGGTCGGGAAAGTCCTGGCCGCGCGCTACGACGGGTATTTCCACAACTTTATCAAGTCTTGCCCACCGAAACTTTTCGACAATGGGAAAGGCCTGGTGGAGCGGCTGGTGACGGAATTCCCGCGGTTCAACGACGTGAGCGTGTTTGAAGACCACGAAATCAAGTTCTACAAGCTGGCTCAACTTGGTTTCTGGGGCATCTACACGGGACTTCGTTCCGCCGGAGTATTCCCGCTGAAGGACATCGCCAAAATGACAGCCTTCGCGGACTACATCGTGCCGGTAGCGTTGCGGCTGCTCGGGATCACGAGCTACTCGCCTGCGCTCGAGCAGGCGATCAATTCATATCAGCTCATCCCGCGAGATTCCACCCGGGAGATCGAGATTCGCGCGCACACACTGTATGCCACGGCTCTGCTGACGGAAGAGATCAACAAGATCCGGACGGACGGCGAGCAAATTATCATTCCACAACTCGATGCCAGGCTCTGGTCGCACTACCACACCACGGCGTGGCCTCATCATCTGACGCAAACAATCATGTATTGATGCCGTCGAACGGGAGAGCCGCCGAGAGAGCCGTTGGGGAGAGCCGTTAAGGAGAGCAATGACCAGCCGGCGCGATTTTCTGAAACATCTGTCTTCCCCGAGCGTCCTCGCGTGCAGCATGGAAACGGCCGCGTTCCCCCACGCGGCGCGCTCCAGAAATGGCGCTGCCTCCCTTCGATGGCCCGAGCCTATTGGCAGTCCGGTGCTGGAAAGTCTTCGTCCCGCAATCGAGAACTCTCGCGACGTCTTCACGCACGTTGACAAAATCATCGAAGTTGCCGGGTGGATGGCTTACGAAGAGTTGCCCATGCCGCAGTACGAGCTTCCCAGCGGAGTAAAGGCCAGCGATCCGAACGACATCATCGATCTGATCATGGTGGCGAACACGATTGACACGGCGTTCACCAATTTTTCCACTCACGTTAAATTCCAAATCGATTACGAAGGCCAGCATTGGTCCGATTCAGACGCGATGTTCGCGTGCCTCAAACGAGCGATGAACGATGGTATCCCCATCCTTGACGGGAGCTACCTCGCCGAAGTCACGCGCCTCGAGATGGAAAAAATCTTCGCCGGCAATATGGAAATGCCCATGCTCGACGAGAAGATCGAGGTCTGGCACCAGGTGGGAGGAGTGTTGAAGGCAAAGTACAGCGGCCGGTTTCGTAACTTTATCAAGTCTTGCCCGCCGAAGCTCTATGACAACGGGAACGGACTGGTGGAGCGCATGGCGAAGGAATTTCCGCGCTTCAACGACGTGAGCCCGTACGACGGTCATGAAATCAAGATTTACAAGCTGGCGCAGCTCGGCCTCTGGTTTGTCTACACCACTCTCCACCAATCCGGCCACTTTCAATTGGGCGACGTCGCCAAGATGACGACCTTCGCGGACTATATCGTTCCGGTGGCACTCCGCCTGCTGGGAATCACGAGTTACTCCCCCGCGCTGGAACACGCGATCGATACGTATCAGTTGGTGCCGCGCAACTCCACTCAGGAAGTTGAGATTCGCGCGCATAGCATCTACTCAACGGCCTTGCTGCGCGAAGAAATCAACAAGATTAGGACTCCAGACCGGCAGATCATTATTCCACAGATTGATGCGCGGCTCTGGACGCACTACCATACGACGACTTGGCCCCACCATCTGACGCGCACGATTATGTACTAGCGATAGAAAGCAAAACAGGAAGGAAGTCGAATGACGAGAACCGGGAAGTACGGCCTATCACTGGCGGTTCTGGCTGCATTTGCCGCGATCGCATTTCCATTGGCGGCTCAGGAAAAGAGCAAAGTGATCATCGACCAGGACTGCGCCGGCCCCGGCGGCACGGACATGCAAGCTGTTCTGGCCATCGTGAATTCACCGAAGGCCGAGGTGCTTGGCATCACCGTCGTCACAGGTGACGCTTGGCGCGACGAAGAAGTGCAGCACACGTTGCGATTGCTCGAGATCATCGGCCGTACCGACATCCCGGTGGTGCCGGGCGCCGTCTTCCCGATCGTGAACAGCAAGGAATCCACGGCGCGTTGGGAAAAGCTGTATGGGAAGGTGGTCTACCAAGGCGCGTGGAACTACGGAAAGCCTGTCCACGGCCCCTTCGAAATCCCGCCCCTGCCCGAAGGCGCTCCCACAACCAAGCCTTCCGATGAAGACGCCGCGCATTTCCTGATTCGCATGGTGCGAATGTATCCGCATCAGGTGACGATTTATGCGGGCGGTCCGCTCATGAACCTGGCGCTCGCACAGATGATCGATCCCGAATTCGCGTCGCTGGCGAAGGAATTGATCATCATGGGAGGAGGCATTCATCCGGAGACGGACGATCCGGAGTTTGCGACTACGCCGCGGCGTGAGTTTAACTTCTGGCTCGATCCCGAATCGTCCTACAAAGTATTCCATTCGCCGTGGCCGCGAATCATCGTCACCACCGTGGATATTTCCGTAAAAACAAACATGAGCAAGGAACTGATTGCGGAAATCGCGAAGGCCTCGACGCCGTCCGCACGATACGTTGCGAAATACGCGCAGACCGGTTACCTGTGGGATGAACTGGCCGCCGTCGCATGGCTTGACCCGAGCATCATCAACCGGACTGTGAATTTGTATATGGATGTTTCCGTCGATCACGGGCCGTCGTACGGTGACACGCTGGTGTGGGTCGAAGGAAGCCAGCCCGGCCTTGGCGAGCAGAAAGTAGTAGTTCAGGAAAACCTCGACAAGGAAAAATTCTACAAAGAGTTTATCGAGCTGATGATCGGTCCCGCGCGCGCGGCGAAATAAGCCAGATCACCGCTGCGGGCAGCGTTCGAGAGCATTCCCATAACGAGGAGCGATACACGTGCCGCGATCGATCCGAATGATTTCCCTGTTGGTCGTCATCGCTTCAGCCGCAACTGTGGCAGCGGCTTCGGCCGCTGCACAATCGAAGCGCAAGGTCATCATCGACCAGGACGCGCGCGGTCCCGCCACCACCGACCAGCAATCGATCCTCTTACTGATCCAATCTCCGCAAACGGAAGTTCTCGGCATCACCGTGGTCAGCGGCGACCAGTGGCGCGACGAAGAGGTGGCCCACACACTTCGCACTCTTGAGATCATCGGCCGCACCGATATTCCGGTGGTCCCCGGCACGATTTTTCCGCTGGTGAATTCGCGTGAGGATGAAGCGCGCTGGGAAGCGCTCTACGGCAAGGTGGTTTATAAAGGCGCGTGGAATCCCGGCTACCGGCCCGATCCGTACGCGATTCCACCGCTGATCGAGGGAGCACCCACCACAAAGGCTTCGAGCGAAGACGCCGCGCATTTCCTGATCCGCATGGTCCGCAAGTATCCGCACGAAATTACGATCTACGCCGGCGGGCCATTGACGAATCTAGCGCTCGCGATCGCGCTCGACCCGGAGCTCCCGAAGCTCGCGCAGGAACTCGTGTTCATGGGGCCGGTCATCAGCCCCGGCACCGCTGACGCCGAGTTTTACCAGGCGCCGCGCCGCGGCTTCAATTGCTGGTGGGATCCGGAAGCGACGCGAATGGTGTTTCGCGCTCCCTGGCCGAAGATTACCGTCACCACGATCGATATCTCGATCAAGACGAATTTGACAAAAGCGATGCTCGAAGAGCTTCGGAAATCAAATTCGCCGGCTGCGCAGTATGTGGGAAAGTACGGCCATGGCGGCTATATGTGGGACGAACTCGCCGCTGAAGCCTGGCTCGACCCGAGCATCATCACGAAGGAAATACTACTCTATATGGACATTTCGCTCGACCGCGGCGCCAGCTACGGAGACACGCTCGTCTGGGCGGAAGGCAGCCAGCCGGGACTGGGCGAGCAGAAAGTTCACATCCTCGAAGAAGTGGATACGCAGAAACTCGATAATTTGTTTATGGATTTGATGATGCGTCCGACACCGGCGGCGCAGGCGCACCAGTAACCGCGCGGCGCAATCGAGCCTAGTGCGAAGTTGGCCGGCCGCCCGTCACCGAAGCCAGCGCCCGGCGGTAGTCCGGATCTTCGGGCGCAAGCTCCACAGCCTTCTTGTATGCCGCCGCGGCACGCGTCCGATCGTTTTTCTGCTGGTAAATCGCACCCATTTCGAAGAAAGCGTCCGATTCCTTCGGATTGATCAGCGTCGTCTGCTCGAACGACGCCAGCGCTTCATCGAGCTTCCCCTGCTTCTCGAAAATCTTCCCCTGCACGTACAGAAAGTCCGGCTGATGCGGACCGCGCTCGAGCGCTTTCCCGATCGCATCGCTCGCTCGATCGGTGTCGCCCGCCGAATAATAAAGCTTCGCCATCATCGAGTAAGCGGCGCCGCTATTGGGATCTTTGGCAAGGGCCTGCTGAAGAAGGTCGATCGCACCCGCAAAATCGTTCTTTAGCGCCGCTTCGTCCGCTTGCTGCACCAGATGCATGGCCTGCGCTTCGTTCTCCTTCGTGCTTCGTTCTTTCTGGGAAGCGGCTTCAAACTCAGCAGACACACGCTCTGCATCCTCCAGCCGCCCCGCGCACCGGTACGCGCGCGAGAGGAGGAACAACGTCTGTGAATCTTTATCTTTCGCAGCGGCGACAGGCTCGAGCGCTGCCACGGCGTCGCTGCAGCGCTTCGCCGTCTGCTCCGGAGCCATCCCCTCCGGCGCGCGCAGCAGGATCTTTCCGAGCAGCACTCTGCCACTCGCGTTCTGCGGCTGGAGCTCGACCACTTTTTGCGCATCCGCCAGCGCGAGATCGTCCTGGTTTCGGTCTGAATAAATTTCCGCGCGGAGGAAAAGTGCGAGCGCGTTATCCGGATCGCGCTTCAGCACTTTCGCGAGCTCGGCCAGCGCGCTTTCCTGGTCGCCTTTCGCCTTGTAAGCCGCCGCAAGAAGGTTTCGCGTTTCCACGCTTGTGGGGGCCAGCGCGACAGCCGCCTTCAAGTGCCCGATTGCCGCGTCGTATGTTTGTAGCTGAAGCTCAAGGTCGCCCCACTCCGCCAGCGGCAGCGCCGATTTCGGATACGCCTGCGCCGCTCCCTCGAGAACGCGCCTCGCCTCCTCATAATTCGGGATACTCCGATACGCTTGTGCCAGCCCGATTTTCGCAGGCAAGTTCCGTGGGGAGATGCGAAGCGCCTCCTGAAACATCGCGATGGAATCCGCCGGACGCCCCGCCTTGGTCAGCACAGCCGCGAGCTCCACCCGCAGATCCAGCTCCTTTGGAGCGAGATCGACTGCCTTTCCGTAGAAATCGACGGCCACGTCCCATCGCCCGCTCGCGACAGCGGCACGGGCTTGTTGCTTCAGATTTTCAAGTTGAGGCCCTGCGGCCTGTCGCGCCAATACAATCGGGGAGAATCCAGGAAGGTGAACGAGAAGGGCGGTGAGAACTAGGATGAACGCAGTGCGTCCCTGCGAGATGTTCCAAACCGACACAACACGCATTTTCGCTCGGCGCATCACCGCGAAATTATAACATCTGCACTTAACGCGGCGCGGAGCAAGGCCAATGAAATCCGCGCGCTTTCTCGTTTTCCCTTGACTCGCATCTAACCGCAAACTATAAACACCGCTTGCCCACGATGAATTTTCTCAACCGAAGTACCGTCCAGCAATCGCAACATTTGTTCCCCATCGATCCTCCAGGCCCCCAAGGAGTTCCAAGAAACATGCACTTCAAATCTCTCGTGTTAGCGAGCCTTCTGGTGCTGTTCGCGTTGCCCGGCGGCGCTCAATCCAAGCGCAAGGTGATCATCGATCAGGATGCCCGCGGACCCGCGACCACCGATCAGCAATCCATTCTCGTGTTCCTGCAATCGCCGGAAGTCGAAACGCTCGGCATCACCGTGGTCAGCGGAGATATGTGGCGCGACGAAGAAATGGCCCACACTTTGCGCATGCTCGAAATCGTCGGTCGCACGGACGTTCCCGTCGTCCCCGGCGCCGTCTATCCTCTGATCAATCGCATGGAATTGATCGAGCGCTGGGAAGGGCTTTACGGCAAGGTCCGCTACCAGGGAGCGTGGAACAAGCAGCCCATCGGCGACGGCCAGCGCGGCACCTTTCACGGCCCCTACGAAATTCCCGATCTGAAAGAAGGAAATCCCACCACAAAACCGATCGAGGAAGACGCCGCGCACTTCATCATTCGCATGCTTCACAAATACCCGCATGAGGTGACGCTCTACGCCGGCGGCCCGCTGACCGATATCGCGCAAGCCATCAGCATCGATCCGGCGGTTCCCGACCTGGCGCAGGAACTCGTCATCATGGGCGGATCGATCGCTCCGAAAGTTCCCTATCCGTGGGCCACTACCAACCGCCGGGAGTTCAATTTCTGGTGGGACCCCGAGTCGGTGCACATGACGCTCACCGCTCCGGGCTGGCACAAAATCACGATCACGACGGTCGATATTTCGATCAAAACGAGAATGGACAAAGCCATGATCGCTGAAATCGGAAAATCCTCGAACGCAGCAGCGCAATATATCGCGAAACATGCCGACGATGAATACCGCTGGGATGAGCTTGCCGCAGCAGCGTGGCTCGATCCCAGCATCATCACCAAGCAAGATCAGCTTTACATGGACATGGACTACTCGCATGGACCGGGCTATGGAAATACGCTCGTCTGGGCCCCAGGAAATCAGCCGGGGCTGGGCGAGCAGCTTGTGAACGTGCCGCAGGAGCTCGATCTCGCGAAGTTCGACAAAATGTTCATCGGCTTGATGTCGGCTCCCACTCCCGGCGCGCATTTGGCGGCAAATGCGAAGTAGTCAGCACAGGCTGATTTGTTCTATGGATTTCGCGCAACCGGTGCGCAAGGAGCCTTACAGCAAAATGCATCTCCGGCCCGTCTTCTCTGTCCTGGTAATCCTAAGCTTCGCCTTCTCAGCCGGCGCGCAAACCAAGCGCAAGGTGATCATCGATCAAGACGCTCGCGGCCCTGCGACCACGGACCAGCAATCCATCCTCGTTTTTCTGCAATCGCCCGAGGTCGAAACGCTCGGCATCACCGTGGTCAGCGGAGATATGTGGCGCGACGAGGAAGTAGCCCACACCCTTCGCATGCTCGAAATCGTCGGCCGCACCGACATTCCCGTAGTTCCAGGCGCTGTGTTCCCCCTCATCAACCGCGAAGAAATGATTCTTCGCTGGGAGAAGCTCTACGGCAAAGTCTCATACAAGGGCGCGTGGAATAAAGTGCCTCTCGGAGACGGGCAACGCGGCGTTTACCACGGCCCCTTCGAAGTCCCGGCGCTCGTCGAAGGCAATCCGACCACCAAGCCTTCCACCGAGGATGCGGCGCACTTCATCATTCGCATGGTCCACAAGTATCCGCACGAGGTGACGATTTACGCGGGCGGCCCGCTGACGAACATCGCTCAGGCCATTAGCATCGATCCCGCTGTTTCCGATCTCGCGCAGGAACTCGTGGTGATGGGCGGCAGCATCGCGCCGGTGGTTTCCGGCAATGACGCCACCGAAAACCGCCGCGAATTCAACTTCTGGTGGGATCCCGAAGCCGTTCACATGGTTTACACCGCGCCGTGGCGCAAAATCACCGATACCACCGTCGATATCTCGATCAAAACATGGCTTAAGAAATCAATGATCGCTGAAATCGCGAAATCGCCCAATCCCGCGGCCCAATATCTGGCAAAATACGCCGACGAAGAATTCCGCTGGGACGAGCTGGCCGCGGCAGCATGGCTTGATCCGAGCATCATCACGAAAGAAACCGAGCTCTACATGGACATCGACTACTCGCACGGCGCCGGATACGGCAACACGCTCGTTTGGGTCGCGGGCACGCAACCCGGCCTCGGCGAGCAGCTGGTCCACGTTCCGCTCGAATTGAATCTCGAGAAGTTCGACAAGATGTTCGTCGAACTGATGACCCGGCCCACGCCGGGCGCACACCCGGCAGCGCACTAATTTCCGGCAACCGAGGATACGCATGGCTAAGAGTGTTGACGTAGTGGGAATCGGAAGCTGCACGGTGGACTACTTCGCAATCGTCCCCAGACTCCTCGGCCCCGAGGAGAAGATCAACGCCACGCGGATGGAAATTCACGCCGGGGGCGTTACCGCAAACAATCTCACGCAAGTAGCGCGCCTGGGCGCCAGCACCGGCTGGCTCGGCTTGATTGGCGACGACGAAAACGGCCGCATCATCAAGAAAGCGTTCTCCGACGACGGAATGGACCTCTCCGGTATCGAAGTCGTGAAGGGCGAAATGTCGTCGCTCACATGGATCCCCGTTGACGTCGATGGCGAGCGCTGCATTTACATGTTTCCCAACGTCACCGGTAAAATCACCTGCTTCCAGGTTGATAACCGCTTCGCTGCGCACATCAAGTCCGCGAAACACTTCCACACGGAAGCCTCACAGCTCCCGATCGTGCCCGTAAAGCAGGCGATGAAACTCGCGAAGCAGGCGAGTGTCCGCGTCATTTTCGATCTCGACGTTTCACCCAGCTTCTTCGCGCAAGCGAACCTCGGAACGCAGGAAGAACTTGTCGCCGCTCTCAAGCTCGTGGATGTCCTTAAGCCGTGCAAAGCCGCTGCGAAAGAACTGACGGGCGAAGGCGACTACGAAAAAATGGCAGGCAAGCTTCTCGATCTCGGTCCTAAACTCGTCGCCATCACCATGGGCCCTGAGGGCTGCTTGATTGCCACGCCGCAGAGCAAGGTTCATGTCCCGGGATTCAAAATCAAGGCCGTTGACACCACGGGAGCAGGCGACGCATTCATGGGCGGCCTTTCCTACGGCCTCTTGCAAGGATGGGACCAGCAGAAGGTCGGCCTTTTTGCGAATGCCTGCGCAGCTCTCTGCTGCCTGAAAGTCGGCGCCCGGGCGATGTCCAACCGCGATGAGGTGATCGCTTTCATCAAGTCGAATAGCCCGGCCGGCGCGCCGGCATTCTAGCCGTTCTTTTGGGATTGATGGGATTGATTCGTGCGGCGCTGATTCCGTAACACCGAGAGGAGCTACATGTTCACACCGCAAACATTTGGCGTCGCCCTGGCGATGATGCTCACCGCTTCGATCTGCTGGGGATCCTGGGCCAACACCTACAAAGGCGTGAAGAACTACCGCTTCGAGCTCTTCTACTGGGACTACGCCATCGGAATCTTTCTGGCGGCGCTCATTTACGCGCTCACGATGGGCAGCATCGGCGGCAATGCACAGAGCTTTTTGAACAACGTGCACTCCGCCGACACCGCGAATATCTACCGCGTGCTTCTTGCCGGCGTGATTTTCAACCTCGCCAATCTTCTTCTCGTCGCCGGGATCGACATGGTGGGCCTGGCTACGGCGTTCCCCGTGGCGATCGGAATCGCGCTCGTTCTCGGCACGATTCTAAGTTACATCCTCCAGCCCAAGGGAAACGTGATGATGATCAGCGCCGGCCTCGCTTGCGGCGTTCTCGCTGTGATCCTCGACGGCAAAGCGTATGGAGAGCTCAGCGCGAACAAGACTGTCTCGCGCAAAGGCCTGATCACCTGCGTCGTCTCAGGTATCCTGATGAGCACCTGGGCTCCCTTTTCCACCCACGCGATGACACACGGCAATACGCTCGGACCTTACAGCGTCAGCGTTTTCCTCTGCCTTGGAGCGCTGCTCTCCTGTTTCCTCTGGAATTTCTATTTCATGAAACACCCGCTCGTAGGAGAACCGGTCGCCTTCGGCGGATTTTTCAACGGTCCTGTGCATGGCCACCTCCTCGGCCTCATCGGCGGCGCGATCTGGTCCACTGGCCTCGTGTTCGACCTCGTCGCGTCCACGCAAACCGGCGTCGCAATCTCCTATTCCATCGGCCAGTCTGCTCCGATGGTCGCCGCTCTCTGGGGGATTTTTGCCTGGAAGGAATTCGCGGGAGCCAACCGAAAGGCCCAATCGTATCTCGCGCTAATGTTTGTCTTTTACATCCTCGCGATCTTGCTAATCGCGCACGCCACCGCGTAGCTTTTCGCGGGCCTCGGTTGTGAGTTAGAATCACCAGCGTGAAGCCCCGCGTCATGTATATCGAATCGAAGAGCATCGACGGCATCAGTGGCCCAGCTCGGATCGGGCGCGTCGAGTTCTCTCAGTCCGGCCAGTCGGTTTATTATCGTGGACGCCGATTTCAAACTCTCGCCGGACGGGGATTCAAGGCAAACTACTTCGACTGCGAAACCGGCGCGCAGTATTGGTTTTCAGGCTGCAAAAAGCGCGGCGGGGATCGGCTTTATCCCGGAACAATCGAAATCGATAACGACGTACTAGAAGAATACTGGGTGGAGATTCGGGGAATCCCCGAGAGCAGGGATCAACGCATCATCCGATGCAGTGGCAAACACGGCGGCAAAGCAAAACGAGCAAAATAGTACCAGCCGTCGAATCTGGTCTCGTCTCCGTCTATGAGCGTTCATCTGTGGTCCAGGGTTTTCGGGTTAGATAGGAGGCCGCCGAAAACCCCCGCAAGCGTCCTCGATCTTCGCCGCAACGGCTAGCACCGCTTCCTCTTCCCACGGGCGCCCCACCACCTGCACCCCGATCGGCAATCCCTCCGGCGACTTCCCAACCGGCACCACGGCGGCGGGATTCCCCAGCAAATTGAACCACTGCGAATAGCTCATCGCTTTCAAATACTCCACGGTCTTGCCGCCAACGTTCCACTCGCGCTCGCCGTGTACGAACGCAGGCACCGCGCAAGCCGGGCACAGCAGGATCGGAAACTTCTCCATCTTCGCGAGAAACGCGTTCCGCAGCACGTCGCGCCCCAACAATGTATTCAGCAGCTCGCTCGCGCTCAACGGCCCGTCCGACGCAACCCGCGCTCGAAACTCCCGCAGCAGCGGGCTGATCCGCTCATCCTGCCCGTCCAGCATGGGCGAAAAAGCCATTTGCCCCGCGCGCCCGAAAAGATTCCACCAGTATTGCCATATGCGATCCAGATTCTCCGGCCGCCACTCCTCCACCTCAAACCCCTGATCGCGCAACGCACCGGCCGCGGCGCGCACGGCTTGCGCCGTCTCCTTGGTCACGGGTGTCGTTCCGTCATCCTCAAAGAACGCCACGCGCAGCCTTCGAATTTCCTCGTCCTTCCATCGCCGCAGCGCCACGGGCGCGGAAGATGGATCGCCGGGGTCGGGCCCGGCCATCACTTCAAACATGCGCTCGACGTCGCGCACCGTCCTCGCCATGGGCCCCAGCACTCCCAGATATGCGAACGGCCCTGCCGATCCGGGGAAATGCCCGGTGGATGGAATCCGCCCCGGCGTGGGCTTCAGCCCGCAAATTCCGGTAAAATGCGCCGGGATTCGAATCGACCCGCCGCCATCGCTACCCACTCCGCCCGCGGAGCATCCCGCCGCAATGGCTGCCGATTCGCCGCCGCTCGATCCGCCCGCCGTTCTCGCAAGATCCCACGGGTTATTCGTGCGCCCGTAGATCGAATTGTTCGTCTCATAGGCCATCAAAAATTCCGGCGCGTTGGTGTTTCCCAGAATGATCGCGCCCGCTCCGCGCAAACGCGCCACGAGGGGAGCATCTGCGTCCGGCACGTTTCCCTTTCGCAGCACGCTCCCGCACTCGCACGGCAGCCCCGCCACGTCGATCGAGCTCTTGATCGAAATCGGCACGCCATGCAGCGACCCGAGCGCGTTCTTCCCTCCCGGTGGGCTCGCAGCCGCCTCTGCGGCCTTTGCACGCGCGCGCGCTCGTTCGGCATCGACGCTCACGAACGCATTGAGCTTCGGATTCAACCGCTCGATTCGCGCCAGATGCGCATCCACCAGCTCCACCGGTGAAACTTCTCCCGCGCGCACCTGCTCCGCCATTCCAATCAACGACCCGTACACAATCTCGTCCACTCGGCCCTCCGCGTACCCCCGGCTCCTCGATAAAGCGCGCGCAGTCTATCACGCAAAGATTGCGAAACATCAGCCCAACCCACCTCCGCAGCACTTCCCGCCTCTCGCCGCCTAATATAAAAGCATTATTGCCCACCCCCCTCTGCCGAACGAAAATGCACGCCTCCTTGCCGATAAATCGCTTATTCTCTGTGCGCAAACGACTGCCCGGCCCGCTAAGGCTCGCATGAAACGCGCTGTACCCACGCTGCTCGCGCTCCTCTTCCTCACCGCCGCCTACGTTTACGCTTGGCCCAGCGCCAGCATTCCATACTTTGCGGCGGTCATCCTCCATGTCCTCGGCGGCGTAGCCCTCCTAATCGTCCTGGTCTTCACGCTGCGAAAACTTCTCCGCGAAGCGCCCCCCGCCGCAAGAATCGCCTGGCTGTTGGTTGCGCTCGGCGGCGTGCTCGGCGCCGTTCTGATCTACATGGGCACCCGCCGCAACGAGTGGCCGCTCCTGTACGCCCACATTGCCTCATGCCTGGCAGGCGGCGCGCTGCTCGCAGCCTCCTGGGCTGGCCGTCACGGTTTCCTCGCCGGCGCAAGCCCGCGGCGCCCCGCCATTGCCACCCTCGCTCGCTGCACTCTCTTTCTCATCGCAGCCGTTGCGCTCACCGCAGGTGCCCATTGGCTCCGCACCGCCCCCTGGGAGCGCAACCACCGCATCAAAAATCCCGCCATCGCTCCCGCCTCGATGGACAGCGAAGGCGACGGGCCATCCGGACCGTTCTTCCCCAGCTCCGCGCAAACGCTGCATCACGGTCCAATTCCGTCCTCTTATTTTATGGAATCGCAGAGCTGCGAGCGGTGCCACTCCGATATCTACAAGCAATGGCAAAGCTCCGCCCACCACTTTTCATCGTTCAATAACCCCTGGTATCGCAAGAGCATCGAATACATGCAGGACGTGGTGGGCGTAAAGCCCTCGAAATGGTGCGCCGGCTGCCACGATCCGGCCCTTCTCTACAGTGGGATGTTCGACCGCCCCGTCCGCGAAATCGAGAACACGCCGCCCGCTCAGGCCGGCCTCGGCTGCATGATGTGCCACTCGATCGCGCAAGTGAAGAGCACGATGGGCCAGGCCGACTTTGAACTCGAATATCCAGCGCTGCACAAACTCGCCGCCAGCAAGAATCCGTTCGTTCGCCGCGTCCACGATTACCTGACCGAGCTGAATCCCGAGCCGCACCGGCGCGTCTTCCTGAAGCCCTTCATGCGCACGCAGACCGCCGAATTCTGTTCGACGTGCCACAAGGTCCATCTCGACATCCCGGTGAACCACTACCGCTGGACCCGCGGCTTCAACGATTACGACAACTGGCAAGCCAGCGGCGTCGGCTGGCAGGGTGCCCGCTCGTTCTACTATCCCGCGAAACCGATGGCCTGCCCCGATTGCCATATGCCCGCAGAAAGATCGGCAGACGCAGGCGCCATCGCAGGTTCGGTGCACTCTCACCGTTTCCCGGCAGCGAATACCGCGCTCCCATTCGTCAACGACGACGCCAAGCAGCTCTCGGAGACCACACAATTCCTCACCGACAAGGAACTGAGCGTCGATATCTTCGCAATCTCGCCGGAAGCGCTCGAGAAAAAGTCCAAGTCGAGCGAACCAACCGAGCTCGCGTCTGCCGTTCCCTCTGCTCCCGGCATCGAGACCACATTCGCCGTCGGTGAAGAATCTGCCTCGTCTCTGCCGGTCGCTGCGCCCGGCGCGGAATCGGCCACTCCGATCAACCGGCTCACAGCGCCTCTCGACCGCGCCCCGGCCGCGGTCCGGCGGGGCAGCACTTATCGCCTCGATGTCGTCGTCCGCACCCGCAAGATGGGCCACTTCTTTCCCGGCGGCACTGTGGACGCCTTCGATTGCTGGCTTGAACTCTCCGCCACTGACGACAAAGGCCGCGTAATTTTCTGGAGCGGCCGCGCAGCCGACGCGGGCAAAGGCCCCGTCGATCCTGGCGCGCATTTCTATCGATCGCTCCTGATTGATTCGCACGGCAACGCCATCAACAAACGCAATGCCTGGGCCGCCCGCGCTACCGTCTATGCCCACCTCATCCCGCCCGGCGCCGCGGACACCGCTCATTTCCGAATTCAGATTCCGCCCGACGCGGGCGCTCGCGTTCACGTCGTCGCAAAACTGAACTACCGGAAATTCTCTTGGTACAACACGCAATTCTCGTTTGCATCAATCCACGACCCCGCGCAGCAAAATAGCGCCACCACCCCTGATTTCGACGATCGCCACTGGCTCTTTACCGGAGACCCGACGAAAGTTCCCGGCGGCGCAAAAGGCATTCCAGTTCTCCCGATCGTCGTCGTCGCGCAAAATGCGATCGATCTCAACGTCCTCCCCGCAAAATCTCCCGAGCCTGCTCCCTCCGTGCAACTGAAGCCCGATGACTGGATGCGTTGGAACGATTACGGCATCGGCCTTTTCCTGCAAGGAGATCTCACGGGTGCCGCTGCGGCGTTCGCAAGAACCACGGAAATCGATCCGAAGAATCCCGATGGTTGGGTGAATCTGGGACGCGCCCGCGTGCAGGAAGGCAACATGGCGGCCGCCAAAGAAGTCCTCGATCGCGCCCTGGCGTTGAAGCCCGATCTCGCCCGCGCCCACTATTTCTACGCGCGCGTTCTGCGCAACGAAGGTCAATTCAACGAAGCAGCCCAGCACCTGCGCACCGTCATCCAGCAATATCCGCGCGATCGAGTCGTCCACGACGATCTCGGCCGCATCCTGTTCCTTCAGCGCCGCTACTCGGACGCAATCGCCGAATTTCAGTCCACGCTGGCGATCGACCCGGAAGACCTCGAAGCCAACTACAATCTCATGCTCTGCTACACCGGCGTCGGCCAGCCGGATCGCGCCGCCGAATTCCAAAAGCGCTACCTGCGCTTCAAAGCCGACGAAGCCGCCCAAACCCTGACCGGCCCCTACCGCCGCAATCATCCCGACGACAATCTCGAGCGCCAGCCAATCCACGAGCACGTCTCCGAGAAGCTCGTTTCGGCGCCATCGGTCCAGAAAAGAAATGCAAACGGTCCAGCACACAAACTCGCATCGGCTCCACCATCTGCAGCGAAAGGCTCTGGCGAATGACTTCACGTTCCGCAGGCTTTAGTGGCGCGGGCGCTCCTGCCTGTGCGCTTTTCCTAACCTTCGCACTCGCAATCCTTCCCACTGCCCGATCACAAAAGCCCTCCCAACCACCCGCACCCTCAATCCATTTCGAAGACATCACCCGTGCAGCGGGAATCCACTTCACCCACAACAACGCCGCCTCAGGCAAAAAATGGCTCCCTGAAACAATGGGCTCAGGCGTCGCCTTCATCGACTACGACAACGACGGCTACCAGGACATCCTCCTGGTCAACGGCACCGACTGGCCCGGCCACGTAAAGCGCCGAACCACGCTGGCTCTCCATCACAACAATCACGACGGCACATTCACCGACGTCACCAAGCAAGCGGGACTCGCCGTAGAAATGATGGGTATGGGCGTGGCGATCGGCGATTACGACAATGACGGCTTCGACGACATCTTCATCACCGCGCTCGGCCAAAGCCGGCTCTTCCACAACAATGGCAACGGCACCTTCACCGACGTCACACAGAAGTCCGGCCTCTCCGGCCCCCACGAATTCAGCACGGGCGCTGCGTGGGTGGATTACGATCGCGACGGACATCTCGATCTCGTCGTCGCCAATTACGTCCAGTGGTCGCCTGAAACGGACATCTACTGCGCGCTCGACGGCAAAACGAAGTCCTATTGCACGCCTGAATCCTACAAAGGCACATCCGTCCGCCTTTGGCACAATCGCGGTGACGGCACGTTCGAAGACGCCACACAAAAAGCCGGCCTTGCCGATCCCACTTCCAAAAGCCTGGGCATCGCCATCCTCGACGCAAACCAGGACGGCTGGCCCGACATTTTCATCAGCAACGACACGCAGCCCAACAAGCTCTACATAAACAATGGCAACGGCACATTCACCGAAAAAGCGGTTCCTTCCGGCGTTGCCTACAGCGAAGACGGAATCGCCCGCGCGGGTATGGGCGTCGCTGCCGCCGATTACGATCGCTCCGGCTACCCCAGCCTGATCGTCACGAATTTTTCGAATCAGATGCTCGCCTTCTACCACAACGAGCGCAACGGCCTCTTCGTTGACGAAGCGCCACACTCCGACATCGGCCGCGCCACTCTCCTCACCCTCGGCTTCGGCTGCTTCTTCTTCGATTACGATCTCGACGGCTGGCCCGACATTTACATCGCCAACGGCCACATCGAAGACGCCATCGAACGCGTTCAGCCGCGCGTGAAATATGCGGAACCGCCGCATCTGTTCCGTAACCTGGGCGCGGGAAAATTCACCGAAATCACCGATTCGATGGGCCGCGCGTTCGGCGCGCCGCGCGTAGCCCGCGGCGCCGCCTACGGCGACATCAACAATGACGGCGCCCTCGACGTCCTCGTCTCGACGAACGGCGGGCCGGTCGCTCTTTTCAAGAACACCGGCGCCACAAATCACAGCCTTCGCATCAAGCTCGTCGGCACAAAATCGAATCGCGACGGCCTCGGTGCTTCGGTTTATATCGAGTATGGAAACGGTGTCGGGGTACAAATGAGCGGTACCTCCGCGATAGTTGGCGGCGAAACTCAACTGAAAACACTTACGAGCGGCGGAAGTTACCTTTCTTCGAGCGAACTCGTCCTTACGTTTGGTTTAGGAAACTTTGCCAGCGTCTTTAAGATCGTGATTCATTGGCCCAGCGGCGAAACTGAAGAAATTCTGAAGGTTGCCGCCGACCAGGTCATCACGGTGAAGGAAGGCTCAGGCATAATCGCGTCTAAGCCGCTCACCAAACGCTGACAGACGGAACGGTGCTTGTCGCGGCCATCTCATTTCCCTAAACGCAAAGGAGGGCAAGTGGGAGAATTCGCTCTTTCTTCGTGGCCTCCGTGCATCCTCTGCGTTCTCTGTGTTTCGCTTTCCACGCACCGGCATGCCGCCCCTTGCACTTCACCATTTCTCGACTAATATGAATCTCGTGACCGCAGGCCGAAAATCCACTCTGGCAGCACGCATAGCTCGATGGGCTGTCCCTGCCGCCGTCCTGGCTCTCGCGCTCACTGGCCTGGCCCAACAACCACAGCAGCCCCGCTCTCATCATCGCGTCGCGAGGCCAGGCCCGACAAGCGCCTCACAAGCCCAAGACCCTCACGCCGAAATCATCCGCGAAAATAATTACGGCGTCGCGCTGATGAACCGCCAGCACTTCGAAGATGCCCTCGGAAAATTCCAGCGCGCCTGCATTCTCGACCAGGATTCCGACGTCGGCTGCGTCAACGTGGGCATCGCCTTCCTGAATATGCAGCGCCTCGACGACGCCCAGCAAATCCTCCAGAAATCCGCCGAGCGCGACCCGAAAAATCCGCGCGCTTGGTACAACCTCGGCCTGCTCGCGAAATCCGCCGGGCAGCCTGAAGCCGCCATCGAGAATTTCCAGAAAGCCGCCGCACTCGATCCCGCCGACGCCGACGCGCAATATTTCCTCGGCCTCATTTACTCGCAGCAGCTGGATTACGACAAAGCCATCGCCGCCTTCGACGGCGCGCTGAAGTTGAATCCGTTTCAGGTTTCCGCCGAGTTCGGCCTCGCGCAGGCTTACCGCCGCAAGAACGACGATGCACGCGCCATCGAGCACCTCGAACGCTTCCAGCATCTCACCGCCGAAAAACTCGGCAAGCCTATGAGCTTCATCTACGGCGAGCAGGGAAAATATTCGCTCGCCGAGCTGATGCGCCCGGCGCCGGAGCCGGTGCCGCCGCTGGTCCCAGTCCATTTCACTAACGTCAGTTCGCTCGCGGGCTTGCCCGCGCAGCCCGCGACGCGAAAGGCCGCCGTGAAACCCGCGACGCGAAAGGCCGCCGTGAAACCCGCGAGCGCCCGTTCAAAGCCTTCGGTGGATGAAATTGCAGAGCCCGAAGCGGCCGAACCGCGCACAGTGGCCAGTTTCCTGGGCAGCGGCGCCTGCATCATCGATTACGACGGCGACGGCAAGCCCGACATCTTCCTCGTCAACGCGGATGGAAAAGGAAACGCCGCGCTCTACCGAAATCTCGGCGGCGGCAAATTCGCCAACGTCACCAAGTCTGCCGGCCTGGAAATGAGCGGCGAAGGAATGGGCTGCGCCGTCGGCGACTACGACAACGACGGCAAGCCCGATCTCGCCGTCAGTTTCAACGGCCGCGTCGTTCTGTATCACAACGAAGGCAAAGGCACGTTTAAGGACGTCACCGAAGCTGCCGGCATCCAGACGGACGGCCTGGCGCTCGGCCTCGCGTTCATCGACTACGATCACGATGGCGACCTCGATCTCTACGTCACGCGCTTCAACGACTTCCCTCTCGAAAATCCCGGTCAGCCGTTTGCGTTCCCCACCGACGCCACGCCGCCCGGAAATATTCTTTGGCGCAACAATGGCAATGGCACTTTCACCGACTGGACGAACGAATCCGCTCTCGCTGGGACTGCGCCATCCGTCGGCGCCCTCGGCAGCGATCTCAACAACGACCGCGCCATCGATTTCGTCGTAACCGGCTGGCAGAAGCAGCCCGTCGCGTTCCTAAATCAGCGCGAAGGCGCATTCCGCGCTACTACCCCGTGGGGGTCAGACATGCCCTCGTCCACGGCAGGCGTCGTCGCGCTCGATTTCGATAAAGACGGTTGGATGGATCTGGCGTTCACGCACTGGGCGCCGCCAGGATTGAGCCTGTGGCGCAACGTGAATGGAAAATCGTTCGAGCGCGTCGCTCTGCCGGATTCTGAATTCATGCGCGCCTGGGGCGTCGTTGCGTTCGACTACGACAACGACGGCTGGATCGACCTCGTCGCCGTGGGCGACACCTTCTCCGGCGAGGGCCGCATCGTCCTGCTTCGCAATGAAGGCCCCGCGGGTTTCCGCGACGTCACCGCCGAAACCGGACTCGACAAAGTCGTCCTTCACGATCCGCGGGGCGTGATCGCCTTCGATTTCGACGGAGACGGCGCCGTCGATCTCCTGATCACGCAGAACAATCTGCCGCCGGTGCTCTTGAAAAATACCGGTGGCAACCGCTACAACTGGCTGCGCCTGGCATTCAAAGGCGAGCACGACAACAAAACCGGAATCGGCACGAAGGTGGATCTTTCCGCCGGCGCCCTGCAACAAAAATGGGAAATCACCGGCGCATCCGGCTATCTCGGCCAGGGTCCTACGGACATCGTCGCAGGCCTGGGCTTCGAGCGCGAAGCGGAAGTCGTTCGACTGCTCTGGCCCACGGGCGTCTTGCAGGACGAAATGCAAATTCCCGCGAAGAAAAATGAGCAGGTCGCCGAAATCGATCGCCGAGGCAGCTCCTGCCCGATTGTTTTCGTGTGGAACGGCGAGAAATACGAATTTCTCGCGGACATGATCGGCCCGGGAATCGTGGGCCACTGGACCGGCCCCAACCAGCACAACACACCCGATCCCGACGAATATTTCAAAGTGGCCGGTTATCAGGTGCAGCCGCGCGACGGCTTGATCAGTTTCAAAATGCTCGAGCCTATGGAAGAGCTCGATTACCTCGATCAGACGCGCCTACTCGCCATCGATCATCCCGAAGACGTCGAGGTCTATCCCAACGAACGCTTCCTCAGCAGCCCGCCGTTTCCTCTATTCAAGGTGATCGCCAGCCAGGACGCGCATCCGCCGGCCGGCGCGTGGGATGACAAGAATCGCGATTTACTACCGCTACTTCGCGACCGCGACCGCAAGTACGTCACGAATTTCCCCGACGCGCCTTATGCCGGCTTTGCCGGGATGCACACGATCGAACTCGATCTCGGCCCGTGGAATGCCGACCGCCCGATACGCCTCTTGATGGACGGCTTCACCGATTATTTCAGCGCCAATTCGATGTACGCCGCCTGGCAAGCAGGCATCGAGCCGATTCCGCCGTACGTCGAGATGCTCGACGATTCCGCGAAATGGGTTCGCATCGTCAACGATATGGGCTTCCCCGCCGGCCTTTCGCGCACCATGGTCGTCGATCTCACCGGCAAGCTTCCTGCCGGCAGCCGCTTCATCCGCATCACCACGAATCTGAAAATTTATTGGGACCGCATTCGCGTCGATAATTCCGCGCGCAATATTCCGTTCACGGTCACCGAGGTGCCCCTGGCTTCGGCGCGGCTCGATTTCCGCGGCTACCCGCGCGTCGTCGAAGGCAATCCCATCAATGATCTCAGCTATATCTACGAGCAAGTAAGCGCCACCGGCCCCTACACGCGACAGATCGGCAACTACACGCGCTACGGCGACGTCACCGACCTCGTTCGCAAGATCGACGAAAAATATGTCATCTACGGATCGGGCGATGAAGTCTCCGTCGATTTCGATGCCACGCATCTGCCCGATCTTCCCGAAGGCTGGAAGCGCGACTACTTCTTCTACGCCGACGGCTTCGCCAAAGACATGGACTTCTATGCCGCCCACGGCGACACCGTTACGCCGCTGCCCTTCCACACATTAGTTCCCTACCCGTACCCGGCCGGAATGGAGTATCCCGAGGACAAAGCGCATCTCGAATACTTGCTCGACTACAACACCCGCCCGGTGGCGGGCCCGGCCGGCGACGAGTTCCGCTTCCGATATCCCACTCCGCCCACGGTATCCGCACCAAAATCGTCGCCCCGCAAAACACCAGCACAGTAGGCACGGTTGGTGTGCGACTCGTGCGTCTCGGGTGGGGTCGGAAGACGCGGCATCCGTTGGCCCACTCGTGAAAGAGTTAGCATGCGCAAACCATAAAACCCAGCGCCGTACAGTCGAATGTGGCGTTCAGTTGACACGACACTTATACATACTTACCATAGCCCTCTGTGCGTATGCGTTCGTTGAACCACACTTTTGTAAGAGCGTTGTTTTTGGTGTTACTAGCGTTGTCAGGACTGGACGCCCAAACTTTTGCGCGGAACGATGAATCGTCGGCTGTTCGACTGTCATACACCGATCTGGCCGCTATACTCGCAAGGGTTAGGGAGCTAATCAAGAGTTCAAACGCGAGCTTCGCACCAAAATATCAAACTCCTATAGAGTATCTGGACGTAGGGAATGGCCACTCAAACGTTGAATTGACGCAAGACATGTCAGTGGCTCAATTGGCCAGTGCGCCGGAGATCGCATATTCCATTCAGTACGTATATAGGTTTTCAGACGCCCCAATATCGTCCGTTCGTATTGACCTTTCTGATTATCGACGAGAGGTA
Organism: Candidatus Acidiferrales bacterium; assembly: GCA_050746925.1. Lineage (GTDB taxonomy): Bacteria > Acidobacteriota > Terriglobia > Acidiferrales > UBA7541 > Palsa-295. Next base: position 8,163 of record JBOGNA010000180.1, on the reverse strand, counting down.
GCAGTGGGCGGGCAATCACGCACAGACGTCGATGCGCTTTCAAATCTAGTGCTAACTGATCTGAATGCGCACGGAGTTACGTTTGCCGGGCCAGGGTTTCGCACTACGGCATCCATGATGCTTTCTATGGTTGCCTGCACTCTAATTATGTTCGCCTTGTTTATGGCATCTCCGAAGCGCGCGAAGGTTCTCATAGCCTGTCTCGGCTTCGCAATCTTGGCCGTCTTGTATTTTATGCCCTGGAGTGAATGGCTTGCAGGCACTACCATTTACGCAGGTGATTCATCCTTTCTAAAACGGAACGCACCGCTTCTTACGCTGTTAGGTGTCGTGGTACCGCTCATTGGGATGGGCGCGGCAATGGTTCGTTGGTTTGTGAAACACTTTCGATACGCGACGCAAGCCGCGAACGATAGCCTCCACGAATCCCGGAACGACAATGCACACCTCATGTGAACGGTGACGAGCATTTCGGAGAATACAAACACGCGCGCCACTGAGACGACAGGAGATAAATATGGCGAACGAAGCCCCTACAGAAAAGCAATGTGAACGTTGCCACGGAACGGGGCGACGAGCCGGCGACACTTGCGATGGGTGCGGAGGAACGGGAAGAGTTCCCGTAGATCACTATCCTGCTGATACCAACCCGTTCGAGAAAAACGATTAAAGCCCCGTTTTTGCTTTGGGCTTGGCACGTGTCCGATTCTTTTATCGGGCGCTACCCGGCCGACCAATAGCTACTCCGCCCCCGGAGACCCCGCAAAACCGGATCATCTTTCATCCCTACCCGAGCTCTCGGCCAAATTTCCTGTAGGTGTCTGGTGCTACCGCTTTTTTGTGCACGACTGGAATGCCTTCATCCATATTGCTGCAAGAAACGCCGAACTCGCGTGGCTTGGGCCAGCGCCAAAGCATGCTGAATAACGAATCTTCGCGCCCCAGCCGCTAGCCACGTTGAGCCCCTCCCCTCGCGTGGGTCCTTATATGCCGTCTGCGTATGCTTGATTGAAGGGCGCTAGCGTGCTAGTTTTTAGGTTCCATTCATATTTATCTGCAGATCGCATAAATGCCGCCGTCTAAGTCTATCGACCCAATTTCGCCAACCTCCAATCGCGCCCGCGAAGAATCGCGGGCTTCGCGCGAACCTGTCTATTGGCGCGTCGAAGGCAGCCTTCTGAATCTCACGGCCGTGCGGCCGGTCGGCTTCTTCACCTGGAACGCGCAGACCTTCGTTGAACGCTGGGCGCGCCGTGGCACGATGGGCATCCTCGCGATCGCCCGCCCGTTTCTCTACGCCACCAATCGAGTGTTCGCCACGCGCCTGCTTCACACCGTTCTACGCGGGGTCAGCCGTGATCGCCTCGACCTTCTCGGCGAAGAGTTTTTCCAATATTTCCTGCAACCGCGCCTGAAGCCCGCGGGCGTCGCGCAACTCAACGAAGTCATCGCTTCCGGCGCAGAGGTAGTGCTCGTCAGCCAGGGACTTGATCACATCATGCGCCCGCTCGCGAAGCATCTCGGCGTCGATCGGATCCTCTGCAACCGCCTCGATTTTCGCGACGGCCTTGCCACCGGCCGCCTGCTCGATCCGGTGGTCCGCCCGCGCGGCGCCTTCGCAAAACTCACCGGGCGCCAGCCCAACGGCCAGGTCTCGCGCGCGATTCTGCTTCGCAGCCTGGGCTTCACAAAGAGCCCCGAAATCGTGGACGCCGCGATTCAATCCGCGCAACGGCTTTCGCCGAAGGTTCCCGTTCCCGTGGTCCATTTCGCGGCGCAGAACGGCGCCGCACACAACGGAAATTCACTCTCAGTGCGCGAGGCGCTCCGCGGCAAGCACATCCTTCTCATCGGCGCCACCGGCTTCATCGGCAAAGTGTGGCTCGCAAGCCTCCTCACCGATCTTCCCGAGCTGGGCAAAATCTTTCTGCTGGTGCGCCGCAACAAAACCACCACCGCGCTCGACCGCTTTCGCCGCGTGGTGGAAGAATCGCCGGTCTTCGAGCGACTCGCCGACCGCCACGGCGCTCAATTCGGAGAATTCCTGCGCGAACGGATCGAAGTGGTCGAGGGCGACGTTACCAAACCCGGCCTCGGCCTCGCACCCGAAGTGCATCGCCGTCTGGCAGGCTCGCTCGACGTAATCGTGAACAGCTCCGGCCTCACGGACTTTAATCCCGATCTTCGCGACGCGCTCGCCACCAACGTCCGCTCCACGGCCCACACGCTCGAATTCATTCGCGAATCGAACCACGCGGCGCTCCTGCATCTTTCGACGTGCTACGTAATCGGCCGCCGCGATGGTCGCGTCCTCGAAGACCTGCCGAAGAATTACACGCCGGTTGGCCTTGCCGATTACGACGCCGAAGAGGAATGGCAGTCGCTCGAAGCGCTCATCCGCGATACCGAAGCGCGCGCGGAGTCCGCCGAAGTCACCGCCGAGCTCCGCGGACAAGCCCTCCAAAAAGAACACGCGGCCAAAGGCCTCAGCGGTGCCGCGCTCGAAAACCAAATTCGGAAAAATCGCGTCCGCTGGCTTCGCCAGGCTCTCACCGAAGCCGCCACCGAGCGCGCCAGCCAGCTCGGCTGGCCCAACACCTACACATTCACGAAGAGCCTCTCCGAATCGCTGATTCGCAATTTTCTCGACGCGCAGCCGAATGCCGCAATCGCCGTCGTCCGCCCCGCGATTGTCGAAACCTCCGTCGAAAAACCGTTCCTCGGCTGGAACGAGGGCATCAACACATCTGCATCGCTCTCCTACCTGCTCGGCACATTCTTCCGCCAACTCCCCACCACCGAAAGCAAGTGCCTCGACCTGATTCCCGTCGATCTCGTCTGCCGCGGCATGACCCTGATTGCCGCCGCGCTCGTCGCCCGCCGCCACGAGCGCGTCTATCAACTCGCTACGTCCGTCACCAATCCATGCGACATGCGCCGCTCGATCGAGCTCACGGGCCTCGGCCACCGCAAGTACTATCGTGCGCAAAACGGCATCGAGCACCGCCTCCGCCTGAAATTCGACGCGATTCCCGTTTCAAAATCGCGCTATCAGAAACTTTCCGCGCCCGCGCAGAAAGCTCTCGTCCAGGCGATCAATCGCACCGTCGAGCCCTTCGCCGCCAAGCCGCCGCTCGCCCGCCGCGAGCGCGACCTCGACAAAGTGATCAAACTCGTCTCGCTCTTCGAGCCCTTCATTCTGCACAACGATCACGTCTTCGAAGCCCTCCACGTCGAACAGCTCAGCGCGGCCCTGCCGCCCGCCGAACGCGCCGATTTCGGATTTGACGCTCGCGGCCTCGATTGGTGGGACTACTGGATCAACGTGCACATTCCGGCCCTGCGAAAGTGGTGTTATCCTCTCATCGAGGGTCGTCCTCTGGAATCCCGCCCGGCGCGCAGCGTGGCGCTGGCGGGACATCACGAAGCCACCGCCGCGGGGGCGGCGGGCTCGTCTCCGGCTACGACGACCTGACATCCAATCACTGTGGCGATCCTCCTGACCGGTTCCACCGGCTACATCGGTGCGCACGTCGCGTCGAATCTCCTCGCGGATGATTCCCAGCCGCTGAATCTGCTGGTGCGCGCGCGCGACGCGCAGGAGGCGCGCGAGCGCGTCTGGCGCTCCCTGCAGTTGCACATGGATTTCGCCCGCTTCGAGCAGCACCTCAATTCGAATATCCAAATCTTTCTCGGCGATCTCACGGATTCCCACTTCGGCCTCTCCGACGACGATTACCGGCGCCTGGTCCGCACCACCGATTCCGTGATTCACTGCGCGGCTTCGCTCAACCGCAAATCCGAAAAGAGCTGCCTCAACGTCAACCTCCGCGGCACTCTCGAAGTCATCCAGCTCGCGCAGCGCGCCCGCGACGATCACGGCCTCCGTCGCTTCAGCCACGTAAGCACCGTTGCCGTCTGCGGCCAGCGCGCCGATGAAGTGGTGCAGGAAGACACTTCGATCGATTGGAACCGGTCCGACTACGATCCCTACGCACGCACCAAAAAATTCTGTGAGCACATGGTTCGTCAGCTTCTTCCCGACGTGCCGCGCACCATCTTTCGACCCAGCATCGTGCTCGGCGACAGCCGCCGGCCCGAGACAAACCAGTTCGACATGGTCCGCGCGTTCGTCTTTCTCGCCGGCCTGCCAGCGCTGCCCTTCCGCTCCACCGATCGAATCGATATCGTGCCAGTCGATTTCGTCGCCGACGCAATCGCCAATCTGCACCAGAAGGAAAATCCGGCGCATGAGATCTATCACCTGTCTTCCGGCGTCGATTCCGAAACATTCGTGCAGCTCACCGACGCGCTTTCGAAAGCCCAGGGCAAGCGCGGCCCCGTGTTCGTGCCGAAGCTCGAAACGCCGTCGTCGAAAATGGTCAACGCCCTCGCGGGGCGAGCCGGTAAAATCGGCGGCCTGGCGACGCTCATGAAAGTTTTTCTACCCTACCTCGTCTGGGACACGGTGTTCGACAACTCCCGCGCGGTCGCTGAAATGGGCCGAAAGCCAGTGCCCTTCTCGCAATACTGTTTCCCGCTGCTGCAGTTCAGCCGCGAGACTCACTTCGTGTACAAGTATCGCGACTGGCCGTCGGCCTCAGCCGCCGGAGCCGTCGGCGCATCGCAGGGTGTCCGCCCATGATGGATTTCGTCCTCGAAGCCTGGGTGAGCAGCCTCATCGAGCTGAACAAGCTCGAATGGATTCTCGGCGCAGGACAGCCCTGGAAACCCGGAACAAAGCTCAAACTGCTTTTCGCCGGTTACAACGGAACGCGCAACACCGGTTCCGACGTTCGCGTCGAGGAAATGCTGCGGCAGGTGCGCCGGATTCTGGGCGCTGAAAATCTGGATCTGAGCATGATGACCCAGAATTTCGATTTGACGCGAGGCTACTTCGGCGACGCAAAGCAGGTCCACCTTCCGGACGTCTATCCGCCATTCCTTCATTCCGAGGTGCGCAAGAACGACGGCGTCGTCGCCTGCGAAGGCTCGATGTTCAAAAGCAAATTCGCCAACGCGCTCACCACCATGATGATCGGCTCGCTTGGTATCGCGTCCGCGCAGAACAAGCTGAGCGTCGCGTTCGGCGCCGAAGCCGGGCAGATGGACCCGCTTCTGCAGAAAATGTGCAAACGCTACTGCAGCGACTCGCTGGTCATCACCCGCAACATCGAATCGCAGGAAGTTCTCGGCAAGCTCGGCGTCCCCACCGAACTCGGCACGGACACTGCCTGGACCTTTGAGCCGCTCGGCCCCGCGTACGGCCGCAAGGCATTGCGCGATGCCGGATGGGACGGCACCACGCCGGTTCTCGCCGTCTGCCCGATCAACCCCTTCTGGTGGCCCGTGAAAGCTTCGCTCGCGAAGTGGGCGGCGCATTCCGTCACAGGCGCATACGCGAAGAGTTATTACCGGACGATCTACTTTCATCGCTCCGGCTCGGCCGTGGACGCATCGTACGATAAATATTTGTCGGCGATGGCTGCCGGGATTGACGCCTATCGCAAATCGCGGCGCGTGTTTCCCGTCATGATCGGTATGGAAATGCTCGACCTGGATGCCTGCGCGCGCGTCGCGGAAAAGCTCGGCGGCGCTCCTGTCTTCGCGTCCGACAAGTACGACATGTACCAGCTAGTGAGCATCCTGCGCGCGAGCGACCGCATTCTCTCGTCGCGCTATCACGCAATTGTCACCTCGATGCCTGCCGGCGTGCCCTCCGCTGGCGTCACGATGGACGAGCGCATTCGCAATCTCATGCGCGAGCGCGGTCACGAACATTTGTTGATGCGCGTCGATGATCCCGATCTCGCGGATAGAATCGTCGCGGCACTTCACACGCTGGACGCGCAGGCCGCTGAAATCCGCGATGCCATGCCGCGGACCGTCGCACGCAATCTGCAATTGATGGCGCGCATGGGCGTCTATTTCGAAGAACAGGTCGCGCGGCGATTCCCTGAATTTCCCGTGCGCCAGGGCGTGCTCAGCTGGGAGGACTACCTCCCGCCGCTCGGCTCCGGCCTCTTGCGCCTGCTCGAAGAGCGAAGCGGCGCGGTTACGGCATAGCGGAACTCCAAACAATCACAATGCTACGAAAGAAGCTGGCGGAAAAACACATCGGCCTGAAAGAGGGCTTCGAGTGGCGAGGCGCGGAGATCACCCGCTTCGAAAGCCTCAGCGACGCCGTCTTCGGCTTCGCCGTCACCCTTCTCATCGTATCCCTCGAAGTCCCCAAGACGTTCGGCGAACTTCAGCAGACGATGCACGGCTTTTTCGCGTTCGCGATCTGCTTCGTACTGCTGATGCTGATCTGGTTTCAACAATACATTTTCTTTCGCCGCTATGGCTTGCAGGACACCTGGACCATCCTTCTCAATGCCACGCTGCTCTTCATGGTCCTGTTCTACATCTACCCGCTGAAATTCCTGTTCACGCTCCTCGTCAACGTCTGGATGGGAATTCCCCCGGAAGTCACCCTCGCCAACGGGACCGTTCATCCCGTGATTTTGCAGGAGCAAGTGCCGAAGCTGATGCTCGTTTATAGCGGCGGGTATGTGGCGTTGTTTGTGATTTTCACTCTGATGTTTCTCCATGCATATGGTCTGCGAAAAGCCCTCGGCCTGACGCGCCTCGAAATCTTTGAAACGCGCACGAGCATCGGAAACTGCGTGATCAACGTCTGCGTCGGAGCAATCTCCTTCGCCGTCGCTTTGATAGGAGGCGTGAAATACTCCGGCCTGGCCGGCCTCGTGTATCCGTTTCTGCTGTTTCCGGCCTCCACGGTATTTGGCGTGGTTTCCGGAAGGCGCCGCCGGCTCCTGACGCAGCAGTTGGGCGGTGAGGCCGCCTGACGATGACGTTTCTCGAGAACATTTTTGACGGGCTTCGCAAAGCGGCGAGTTCGTCCGTCCTCGCCGAAGTGCGCGACGGAAAGATTCTATCGGTCTCGGGAGGCGAGCTGCTCGCGCTCGTCGAGCAAGCCCGCAAGTTTCTCGTCGCCCGCGGAATGACAAAGGGCGATCGCTGCGCCTTGCTTGCTCCCAACAGCATTCGATGGGCGGCGCTCGATCTCGCCATGATGGCCGAAGGCATCATCGTGGTTCCGCTGTACGCGCGGCAAGCGCCGTCAGAGCTGGTCGCCATGCTCAAAGACTCGACGCCGGTGCGCATCTGCTGTCCGGATGCTCCGCTTGCCGCCGAAATTCAGAAGCTCTGGCCCGGCGCGCCGAAAATCTCGCTGCTGGATGCGATATTCGCCGAAGAACAATCAGCGCCCACTCCGCCTCTCAGCCACGCAGCTTCCGATCCGTTGGTGATCATCTATACATCGGGCACTTCCGGCGAACCCAAGGGCGTTGTGCTGAGTGCTGGCAACCTGAATTTCATGCTCCAGCGCACGGGCGCGCGCCTCGATGACCTGATGGCGGAGGTAAAGAAGCGAGGCCCGGAGCCTGAGCGAATCTTCCACTACGCCCCGTTTTGCTTCGCAGCATCTTGGATTCTTCTCCTCACTGCCCTTTCGCGAAACAGCGTGCTCACGCTTTCTACCGACCTTTCGAAGCTATCCGATGAGATGAAACTTGCCGCACCGGACTATTTCTTGAACGTCCCGACGCTTCTCGAGCGCGTGCGCACGAAAATCGAAGAAGCAGTTCAGACACGAGGTGGATTCGCGGCCAAAGTGTTTTTTCGCGCGCGGGACGCCTTTGGTCGGCGCCAAAGGAAACAAGGCACATTCACCGACGCGATCTGGCTTCGTCTCGCGAACGCGTTCATGTTCCCCACGATTCGCAAGACGATTGGCGCCAACTTGAGAGCCTTGATCTGCGGCTCTGCGCCGCTCGCCGCCAGTACGCAGCGATTCTTCATGATGATTGGGATTCCCGTTCTCCAGGTTTACGGCCTTACGGAAACCACCGCCATTTGCACGATGGACGATCCAACCCGCGTCGAACCCGGATGCGTCGGCCCCGCGATCCCTGGAATTGAAATGTCTCTCGCCGAAAACGGCGAAATCCTCGTTCGCGGCCCGAATATTTTCGCCGGCTATTGGCAACGGCCTGAAGCAACAGCAAAAGCTCTCGAAGGCCGCTGGTTTCACACGGGCGATCAAGGCGAAGTCGATTCCAGCGGCAACTGGCGCATTACCGGGCGGCTGAAGAA
>JBOGNA010000179.1:0-36301 GCA_050746925.1 Candidatus Acidiferrales bacterium | reverse complement strand
GCACCAATCCCACCGCTCCCAGCAGCAGCATCAGCGATTGGCGAACGTCGCCCACCACGATCTCCTTCAGTGGGACGAGCCGCACCTTCCACGAACTTTGCGCCGGATAGTCCGCCGGAAATTCTTTTTGCAGCGCGGCAACGAGCGCGTCCACCCGGCTTTGCGCCGCCGCAATCGTCAATCCGGGACTCATTCGTGCGATCGCGGTCTGGAGCAATCGGGTGTTGCGCGTCGGAGGTGGAGCGGGCGGCGCCGCAAAACCCGACGCCAGCCAGATTTCGGTGTTCCGCTCTTCCGTGGTTCGCCCCGGGTCGTGAAAACGCGCCGGCATCACACCCACCACCCGATACAGGTCATTGTCGAGCCGCAAGCTTTTGCCAAGAATCGCCGGATCGGACGCGAACGCCCGCTTCCATAGCCCGTCGCTGATAATCGCTTCCAGATTGAAGCCCGGCGTTTGGTCTTCGGGATTAAATGCACGGCCCAACTGCGCTTTCACTCCCAGCAGCGCAAAATAATTCGGCGGCACGTTCAAAAAGCGAATGCGCGTCGGCTGCGACGAGCCCGTCAGGTTGACGTCCCCGCCTCCGATCGCCGAAACATATTGAAAAATCCCGGAGCGCTGAAAATCGTGCCACTCGGGCACCGAAAGCCCCACGTTCGTCGCGCCCACGCCGGGAAGATCGTCCTCGATATTTACCAGCTGTTCCGGATGCGGGTAGGGCAGCGGATGGAGCAGCGTGGCTTCGACGATACTGAAAATCGCCGTCGTCGCTCCGATGCCGATCGCGATCGTCAACACCGCGACCGCGGTGAATCCGGGCGACTTTCGAAGCATCCGCAAGCCGTACCGCAAATCCTGCGCGGCGGACTCTGCCAGGTTCACTCCGCGCGCATCGCGGCATTCTTCTTTCGCTCGCTCCACTCCGCCGAATTCTACTCTCGCCCGGCGCTTTGCATCTTCGCGTGGCACCCCGCCGCGCACCAGATCTTCGGCGTACGTCTCCATGTGAAACCGAAGCTCCGCCTCCATCTCGCTTTCCATCCGCGCGCGTCCGAAAGTTGCACGCAACCACGATTGGAATCGGCTCCAGAGCGTCATATTTCCTCCGGCGTTGTCCGCAATATCCCCGCGATGACGTCCGACATGCTCTTCCACGTCTCCGCTTCCATTTGCAATCGGCGCTTCCCTGTCGCGGTTAGACGATAGAACTTCGCCTTCCGCTTGTTCTCGGATTCGCCCCACGCGCTGGCGATCCAGCCTTGATGCTCCAGCCGATAGAGCGCCGGATAGAGCGAGCCTTGCTGAATTTCCAGCCGATCTTTAGAAATTTGCTGGATGCGCAGCAGAATGCCGTATCCGTGCAGCGGGCCGAGCGACACCGCCTTCAGGATCAACATGTCGAGGGTGCCCTGCAGAAGATCGAGCTGCTTATTCATGGGTGGTCGCTCTCTCCTAGAGCGCCTAGGAATATAGGCCACTGACTCCTAGATTGTCAAGGAGAAGAAGCACAGGCGAGCGCCAATTGGAGCAGGCACATGCCACACGTCTAATCGGCGACTCGGAGGCAATTGTGAAGCCGAGCCACCCGAGTGCTGAATCCGGCCAAACTAGTGGCGATCGACAGGATGGATTTAGGTGGTAGATGTCATCGCCAGCAACCCGCTCGGCGGCCTCATTTTGAGATGGATAGTGACATCGGGATTTAGCAACACCTATCGGGCCAACGCTCGAAGAGCTGCTGTGTAGGAGAGGGGGACTAAGTACCTCGCTTCCTTTCTGCTGTGCTAGCATCCGGCAACTGCAGAGTTTCCAGGAGATGCGATGAAAATCAAATTCGTTTTGGCGACCGTGGCTACATTTTTGTTGCTCTGTTTTTCAAACGACGCGAGGGCGAATTCTGCCGACGAAGCAAAGACCGTCGCGGCGCTCGATACGCAGTACCAGGCTGCTGTAAAAGCAAACGATGCAGCCACGATGGGCCGCATCCTCGCCGACGATTTCATCCTGGTGGATGGAGACGGATCTCTTAGCACGAAGGCGGATCTACTGAAGGAAGCCCGCAGCGGGCGAATCACCTACGAGCATCAGGAAGAGCTGGAACAAAAGGTTCGCGTCTGGGGCGACACGGCCGTCGTCACGGCGAAGTTGTGGGGAAAAGGTGTGGACGGAGGAAAGCCATTTGAGTGGACGCTCTGGTTCAGCGACACCTACGTGCGAACGCCGTCGGGATGGCGCTACGTTTTCGGCCAGGCATCGTTGCCGTTGCCAGCGGCGCCCGCGACTGCATCGGCTGCCGCCGATTCCAAGCCGCATGTGAAAATCGAAGTAATTCCGGCGCGCCCGGAAGACGTCAGCACGATTGAGGCGATTGTGAAAGCGGATTACGACTGCATCTCCGGCGGCGTCGGCGCGCCCCGACAGTGGTCGCGCGATCTCAGTTTGTACGATCCGCACGCGCTGTCCTTTTCGCCATACAAAGATGAGAAAAGCGGCGCGCTGACGATCTGGTCGCCTACGGCGCAGGAATATGCCGACACAGTTGATGCGCATTTTGTCAAAGATGGCTTCATCGAGCGCGAACTGGTCCACGACATTCATCGGTTCGGTAACGTCGCAACCGTGTTTAGCAGCTACGAAGGAAAGCTGTCCTCGACGGGAAAGGATTACACGCGCGGCGTGAACGTGTACCAGCTCTACTTCGCGGGCAATCGCTGGTGGATTTCGTCGGTGTCGTGGGACAGCGCAGACTTCCTGAACTCCATTCCTCCCGAGTTGCAGCCGAAGAAGTAGGCGAGGCCGGGGGGGCGGGAATTGCGCAATCGAAAGCGCGCTTAATCTGCGGCTGTATCGGCTTGCGGCTCTGCGCTCGCGAGCAAACTGACATCTCGTAAATTCTGATAGATCTCACGGTAGGACTGAAACAAGGAAGCTTCGTAGTATGGAACGTCATGCGAGTGGCAATAGGATCTGACGATTTCTTGAACCTGTCGCAGTTTATTCGCCGGCATCGTCGGAAAGAGATGGTGCTCAATCTGGCAGGATAACCCGCCCATGCAGTAATCGATTCCCGGGCGCCACTTGATGTTGCGACTCGTGAGCACCTGCTCGCGCAGGAAGTTGACGGCCGTGTCGCCCTCGAGCAGAGGCATGCCTTGATGGTTGGGAGCAAAGATCAAGGTTAAGAAGAGTCCGAGGAATGCCTGATGCACGATTGCGAACAGAATCGCGTATGGTACGCCCAACAAGAAAAAGAGCAGCCCGAAGTACCAGCCGCAGTGCAGGAGGAGGAGGAGCACTTCCATTTTGCGATGCTTGACCTTGTGTTGCTGGAGGAAGCGAATGCTGTTGTACTTCAACACGAACGCTTCGAGCAAAGAGAGGGGGAAAAAACAGAAATGCTGGTAGCGCACCGAGAGGCGCGCGAGTCCGCGCTTTCCGGCAGCTTGCTCCTTTGAGAATGCAAAGGGAATAATGTCGATGTCGGGGTCCACGGTGACGTGGTTGGGAGTGCGATGATGGCGATGGTGCTTGTCGAGCCACCAGCTATAGCTGAATCCGAGCAAGAGATTCGAATGAAGAAGACCGAGCGCCTCATTGCCAGCCGGCCCTTTGAAGATTTCCTGATGACCGGCGTCATGAACGATGAAACCAAGCTGAGCGAAAACGAAGGCGAGGAAAGCGGCGTTGCAGAGTTCCGCCCAGGGATTCTGAAACCGATATATCAGCAGAAAGGCGATGACGAGCAGGATCAGGTTGAGAATTATTTTGCGGGCGTAATACGCCGGCTGCTTTGCCAATAGACCGCTCTGCTGTACGAGGGTCTGTAGGTCGCGAAATTCGTCGGCCGCCGTCGATCGCATCGTTTCCCCTAGACATCCGATTCCAACAGATCAAAGTTCCGAAGGTGAAAGTTCTGGAAATGCATGAACGAGTTCGATCGCAGCGCCGGCAGGGTTGAGTTTGAGTCCCCGAATTGAATGGCGATGGCCCAAGGAAGAGGCAATCATACTAGAATTGCGACCCCGCGGAGATGGTTTTGATGCGTTCGTTGCGATCGTCACGAGCTCGCTGAATGGGATGAACCGATCGTGCTTTGGAAACGTCGAACCACTCTTGCAACCGGAATCATCGGAGGCTTTCATGCAGATCAGGCTGGCCAGCGTGATGGTTCAAACCCAGGACGACGCGCTTCGCTTCTACACCACGATCCTCGGCTTTGTGAAAAAGAACGATATCCCGATGGGGCCGTTTCGATGGTTGACCGTGACGGCTCCCGAGGGTGCTGAGGGAGTGGAGCTGGTGCTCGAGCCGATGGGATTTGCGCCTGCGGCGGCTTATCAGAAGGCGCTGTTCGATGCCGGGATTCCCGCCACCGCATTTCTCACTTCCAACATACAATCCGAGTACCAGCGGTTGAGATCGCTCGGCGTCATGTTTCGCGGCGAGCCGAAAAACATGGGCCCGATCACGGCTGTCCTTTTTGAAGACACCTGCGGCAACCTCATCAACCTCGTCCAGCCCAAGGTCTAGCCCAATGTCCGATACAACTCTTAGCGTGCCGGGCGGCTAGTCTCTTGAAATGCAAACGCGGTACACTCTCCCACTTTCTCAAGGAGGCAGGAATGCCCCGGGTCTCACGCGCTTTCAGCTGGTCAGCACTATTCATCGCAATCGGCATTGGATTCTTGGCTTCGCAGGCCACCGCTCAAACCGCCACTGCGGCGGCAAAGAATTTGACCGTAGAACGTATTTATAGCGCGCCGAGTTTGAGCGGGCACCTGACGCAAGGGATCGAATGGGCGCCGGACAGTAAGCGGATTTCATACCTCACGCGCAATGGCGGCGGTCCGGACGCGGCGGTCGAACTGTGGACGATGGATGCGGCGACCGGCGAACGCAAGGTTCTAGTCGGCGCGGCAACGCTTGCACGGGTGATGCAACCGGAAAAGCAGGCGACGACGCAGGCGACCGGGCTGGGGCGGGTGGCTGCGGAAAATTACATATGGGCACCTGACGGCAAGGAGATTCTGTTTGCGGGTAGCAGCGAACTGGTGCTGCTCGATTTGGCGACGATGAAGCCAAAGGTCCTCGTCACCGGTAACGAGGATGCTGACATCGAAGATCCGAAGTTCTCACCCGACGGGAGATGGGTGAGCTATGTTGCGGGTGCGAATCTGTGGGTCGTCAACATCGTGAGCAACGACGCGAAAGCGCTGACGACGGGCGGGAGCGAAGAAATTCTGAAGGGGAAGCTCGATTGGGTATATCCGGAGGAATTGAGCGCTTCGACGGCTTACTGGTGGTCGCCCGATTCGACCAAGCTCGCCTACTACGAAATGGACGAGCGGCCCGTGACGCGCTATCCGATCATGGACATGAGTTCGGTGACGGGCGCGATGCAGTACACGCGATTCCCGCAAGCCGGTGAGCCGAATCCGATCGTGCACGTCGGCGTGGTGGGCGTGACGGGCGGCGAAACGAAATGGATGGATACCGGTTCGAACACGGATGTCTATCTCGCGCGCGTGAACTGGCTGCCGGATAGCCGGCAAGTGGCGATTCAGAGGATCAATCGCGCGCAGGACAAGCTCGAGCTTCTTTTTGCCGACGCCGCTTCGGGCGCATCGCGAACGATTCTGACGGAAGCGGACAAATACTGGATCAACCTGAGCGACGACCTCTACTTCTTTGCGGATGGCAGGCGATTCCTCTGGTCGAGCGAACGCACCGGCTTCCGCCATTACTACGTTTACGATCTCTCCGGCAAAGAACTTGCACAGGTGACGAGCGGCGACTGGGGCATCAACGGAACGGGCGCGTTCGGACCGGGCACTTCGAGCCATCCGCAGGTGGATGAAGCGCACGACTGCATCTATTTTATTTCGAACAAGGACAAGGTCGTAGAAACACAGGTGTACCGGGTCTCGATGCGCGACAAGAGCGTGACGCGGATCACTCGCGACGCAGGAACCCATCAACCGACGTTCGCGCCCGATAGCTCCGGGTTTGTCGATGCTTTCTCGACACTGCGGACACCGCCACGCCGGGATCTGGATCGGATCGACGGAAAGCGCGTCGCTGCGATCGACGAGAATAAAGTTGCCGAGCTCGCCGAATATCATCTCTCGCCCGCTGAGTTCGTGAATGTATCGGCCGATGATGGAACGAAACTGTATGGAGTGATGATCAAGCCGCCGAATTTTGATCCGTCGCGCAAGTATCCGGTTCTGGTCAATGTGTACGGAGGGCCCCAAGCGCAGAATGTGCGCGATCTTTGGGGTGACGTCGAAGCGCTGTGGCTCGACCTGATGTCCGAAAAGGGCTACATCATCTTCACGCTCGATAATCGCGGCTCTTACAACCGAGGACATGTCTTCGAAACGCCCCTCTATCACCGACTCGGCAAGGTGGAGCTCGAAGACCAGGTGAGCGGCGTGAAGTATTTAAAATCGCTGCCGTACGTGGACGGTTCCCGCGTCGGCATCTGGGGATGGAGTTACGGCGGGTTCATGACGCTCAACGCGATGTTCAACGCCGCGGACGTATTCAAAGCGGGCGTGGCAGTGGCGCCGGTGAGCGACTGGCGGCTTTACGATACGATTTACACTGAGCGATACATGGGCCTGCCGAAGGACAATCCGGAAGGTTACAAGCAGGCTTCACCCGGAAACGATTCCGCCAAGCTAAAAGGCCAGCTTCTGCTCGCGCACGGCACCGGCGACGATAACGTTCATTTCGCGAATACCTCCGAAGTGCTCAACCAGATGATCGAGAACGGCACCTATCCTTCTGCGTTGATGATCTTCCCCGGCCGCGGGCATCCGATTGGAGACCGGGCGGCCCGGATTCAGCTGTTCGAGCGGATCACCGAATTCTTTCTGAAGAACCTCTAAGACGATGACATTTTCGAATACCGGTGCAGATACAACCACACGAATCTGGATGGGTTCCAATATACTAGCACCTAACGCCGGTTGGGCAACGGGCAGCGCCGCGCGAGTACGGAGAATCTTGCAATCGATTTCTAGATCGCGAGTGAGCCAAGGTGTCGCGCTATGTCTTTTGGCAGCGCTATGCCCTGTCCATCGCGCGAACGCCCAGGAGCAACCGAGCGCGAACCGCGAGCCCGTGATCGAAGCGGATCCCACCGCGCTTCTACTCGATAAAGGATTCAAGAAGCTTTACGAATTGGACTTCAACGGCGCGCGGGCGGAATTTCTCGAGTATCAAAAGGCGCGGCCTGAAGACCCGATGGGAAAAGCCGCCGAAGCGGCGAGCTACCTCTATCAGCAGTTCGACACGAAAGGCATTTTGACATCGGAGTTTTTTTTGAACGATGACCGGTTTCTCGGCGGCATCGACGGCACTCCCGCGCAGAATCGCAACATGCCGTTTGAAAATACGGTGCACCAGTCGCGCGATATGGCCAAGAAGCGTGTGAAGAGCGATCCGCGCGACATTCAGGGTCTGCTCGTACTGACGATTGCCGACGGAATGGAGTCGAACTACAACGCTTTCATCCAGAAGAAGCAGATGCTGGCGCTGAGCTTCATGAAGCAGGGCGAGCAGGAAGCCAACGCGGTGCTGGCGATCGACCCTTCTTCACAGGACGCGTATGTGGCACTGGGGATGGCGAATTACGTGATCGGATGCCTGCCGAGTTACAAGCGCGCGTTTTTGTGGTTCGGCGGAGTGCACGGCGACCGGCTGAAAGGAATCCAGTTGATGCAGACCGCGGCGGACCACGGCCGCTACTTGAGCCCGTTCGCGAAAATCATGCTCGCGCTGGCGTACGAGCGCGAAAAGCAGCCGGAAAAAGCGCGAGTGCTACTTGCCGATCTTTCCGCGCAATTTCCATCAAACCGGATTTTTGCGAAAGAGCTGGAGCTGGTCGATCAGAAGAAGACTTGCTGCAAACGCTGATCGTTCTCCTGCCGCTCCCTCCGTCGCTCTCCCGCCGCTCTACCACTTCACACGCACGCGGTATTCAAGCGTCGCCGCTGCGTCTTTCTCCACGGGAATCGAAAAACCAACCGTTGAGGAATCGAGCTTCGTCCACTTGAAATTCGAGGTAAGCACTTCCCAATCGCCGCCGATCGGCTCGCGGACTTCCACTCTCACCGGCGCGTCTTTATGGTTTCGCAGCGTGATCGCGTAGGCGAGCTCGGCGGAATTGCTGGAGATTTTTTTGTAGTCCGTTTCCTTGCGCTCGCAGACCACGTCGAACGCGTCGCCCACGTGAATCTTCAGCGTCTCGTCTTTGGGCGTGTGGTCGATGCGGTCTTCACCGACGAATTGCACTCCTCCTTTTGCATCCGCCTGATACACGCGCACGGTTCCCGCCGGCAGCGGCATTCCGAGTCCGCCTTTCTCTTCATTCTTGAAGCGGTAATAGACTTTCACCGGCTGTGAGATGGGGTTGCCGATTCCCTGGGGATTGCGGAACCAGTATTGCTGGCCTTCGACGAGGAGAAACTTTTCGACCGGGACGCCGCTGCCGGTGAGCAGGCTGATCTGCTTCGATTCGTTGTTCTGAATCGAAGTGCGGCGGCCAAGCGTGTAGAGGTGATATTCGGAAAACGCTTCCTGGCCGAACTGAGGCGCGGCCGCGACGTCCGACTTCATCATCATTTCAGCCCTCGCCATCGGCATCGTCCGCTCGACACGATTCAACTGGCCCGCGACCAATTGGAGCTTGGCGTTCGAGTAGGTTACGCCGCTGTTGTTGACGAGCGTGACCCAGCCATCAAGGTCGGCGGATTTTTCGTCGCGACCTACGGTGAGGACGTAATCGGCGTTCCAATTCATATTGCTGGTCAGGTAAGACGCTTCGACGCGCTGCGAATCGGCGCCGCGATTTTCGAGCGTCCAGACGAGCGTGGGGCGGCTATAAAGATTTTCCGGCAGGTCGGGAAAGCGGTAGGAATCGACGGCCATGCCGGTGACGATCTCGTTGCCGATTTTCCACACCGGGCCGCCGTTGTTCGCGAGCAGAAGCGCCTTCGTCTCGACCCATCGTGTGGAGCCGGCATCTCTTTCGGCGCGCACCAGCGTTACTTCCTTGCCGACATATTTTTGCAGGAGCTTTTGCGTGTCGAGAAGATCGTATTCGTAATTCTGCTCGATGACATTTAACTTCGAAGGATCCACGAGAGAGCGGAAGTGAACCGTGGCGGGATTGATCGAGGCGGCGACGTCTTCAAAATGCAGCGGAAAGGTTCCGGTCGGGAGGTGAATCTGGCGGACGTCGCGCACGAGCGCGACGTTCGAATTGTAAACGGTGACGGCGAGATCGACCTGGTCTTTTTCCGTGGTCGTAGCGGGCTGTTTGCGCGCGGTCTCGTCCTTTTCGTTCTGCGCTGCGAAACTGCTGCGCGAACTACCGGCGAGCGACAGGGTTGCCAGCGCCGCGATTGCCAATCCGGCACGGAAGGCTTTGTTTGAAAGCATGGGCATCGGCATGGACATGGGCTGTCTCCCTCGGCTGAGAATTCTCCTGCCGTTTGAACGATTGAGATCGAAAAGCTTGCACGAAATTCGCGGCTATTTCGCCGGATTCCAGGTTTCACCGGCGTCAACGGTGCTCCAGATGCGGCCGTCGCTCGCGGTTACGGACGCGGAAAGTGAGTCTTTTGCAGCGACAGCGACGAAATCAGCGGCGGCGGGCGAGGGAAGCTTCTTCCAGCTCGTTCCGTCTTCCGTACGGTAGATGACTCCCGCCCGGCCGACGAGCCAGCAGATTTGCGGCGTGGCGCTCGACCCGGCGGCAAATTCGGCGGAGGCATCGAGGAGCTGGCGCTGCCAGGAAGCGCCCGCGTCTTCTGAGAGTTCGACGTAACCTCCCGGAACGATGCGGTATATCACGTTCGGAGCGGAAGTCAGGACGATGATGACAGCGGCGCTCTCCTTGACAGTCTTTGCCTTGGCTTTGGAGTTCATCGCCGTCAAACCGTGGAACTGCAATCGTGAGCTCGTGGCCGACCCTACGCCGTGACCCGCTTCGGCCGGCGGAGGAGGAGCTGGGGCTGCGACGGATTGGTCGGCATTCATCGTCGTCACGGAATCCGCCAGCGCCGGATTGAGTTCCGGTGCAGGAGCAGCGGGAGCCGGCTCCGCAGCGGCTTCATTCTTCGCGAGCACTTGCTCGGCAGGAGCTTGCGATTTGCGCGCTTCAGCGGACGCGGAAACGGGCGGCCGCACGGCGGCGGGCGCGGAATTCGCCGCTGCGACGCCGCGGGTAGTTGACCGCGCGCCTGCGCGCGCCGAAACTGCCCCGTTGAACTGGGGACGCGCCGGGGTCGCTGCCGGAGGCGCTCCGGCGGTGCGGGGCGCAGCGGAATCAGAGCGCGATGTTTTCTTCGCCGGGGCGCTCGCAGTGGGCTCGGCCGCGGATT
The DNA here is from genome assembly GCA_050746925.1 of Candidatus Acidiferrales bacterium. GTDB lineage: Bacteria > Acidobacteriota > Terriglobia > Acidiferrales > UBA7541 > Palsa-295. The sequence goes on along the minus strand of JBOGNA010000179.1, from coordinate 25,903 downwards.
GCGGGGCGAGATCGTATTGCGGCGGATTCTGAGTCGGCGCCGGCTGGTTCGGCACATTGAGCTCGTGATTCAGAGCGACTTGTGTGTGCTGCGAACTGAGGCGGAAATATACAAGGGCCGTGAGGATGAACGCGGCGGCAACCGGAAGCAGCCAGCGGAGATCAAGGCCCGTGCGCGTCGGTTGCGGCTGCGTTTGCGGAGGCGATTTGACTGGCTTCGCTGCCTGCGCGGCTACGGGAGCTGCGGCCGATCGCGCTTCGATCGCGGGTGCGGAAACGAGAACGGGCTCGAGGACGCGATCCGCTTCGGATTCAATTTCGGCGCCTGCGCGGACCATCGCGGCGAGCTGTTCCCGGCAACGCGAGCATTGCGAGAAGTGCAGTTCGTATTCGGCGATTTCATCAGCGCCCAGCGAGCGCTCGTAGTACGCCGCGAGCAACTCGGCATTCGGACAATCCGCCTGCGAAGCGGCGTCGCGCGCGAGGCTTCGCCGTAGGAGGCCGTCCATCGCCTTTTCGTGTTCCTGCGAAGCCATGACGCTATTCTCCTTCCTTTGAACGGCCGAGGCCGCGAATCTTGCAAAAAACTTCAGTCGCGAGCCGAAAGCGCGCGAGAGAGATCGAACGGCCACTGCTGGCGCGCATATTCGAAACAAGCCCGCAACTGGGCGTCGCTCAACTTCTTTTCCTCGCGAAGCGTTGCCTCCACCGAATGGCGCAAATCGGCACGCGTGCGTTCGAGCTTGCGCGAGACGGTGGCCTCGTGCTCGCCGAGAAGCCGGCCGATCTCCGCGAGCGTAAGATCCTCCACGTAGTAGTAGGCAAGGCGGAGGCGATCGCGCGGAGCGATTGCTGCGAGCTCGCGGGTAAGCGCGGCTTGCAGCATCGCGAGGTAAGCGTCCCGCTCGGGATCGGGCGGCGCGTTTTTCGATTCGAGCGTATCCGCGATTCCTCCGGAATCGCCGACGGAATCGTCGAGCGACTGTGTTTTTTGTCCGCGACGGAGCTGATCGACGTGGCGCTGCGCCAGGAGCGCGTGCAGCCAGGTGGTTAATTTGCTGCGGCCGTGGAAATACTCGAAGAGAGAGCGACGGAATCCGTCGGAAGATTCCCGCAGGCCGTAGAGATCGGCGAAGAGTGAATCGGCGAGTTCGCGCGCATCTGCGTCAGCGGCGGGCGATTTGGCCAGAATCACGCGCGCGGAGCGGTACAGCTCGGGGCGAAAGCGATCGACGAAAAATTCCCACGCTGCGGGATCTCCGGCGCTGCACGCGCAGGCGAGCGCGAGGTCGCTGAGGTGGAGGCTTTCGAGATAGCCGGCGACGATGCGCTCGTCGGGCAGAGAATTCGGGAAACGATAGGAAGCGCTCCGCTCGAGCGCGCGCTGAAATTGCTGGCGCGTGATGCTCCATTCGGCGGGCGGAGCAGCCCTCTGCCAGCACCGCGTGGCAACGGCGGCAAGCGCCGCAGAGAATCGAAGAGTGTCGTCGGCCGGCATCGGTCGGGGAGATGCCTCTCGGAGGGAATGATACCTGAATCCAGAGCGCAGGTTGCACCCTAGGACGGCGAACTTGTAATGGCAATGCGAGTTCGCCTATAGTCGCACGCGAAATACCCAAACTTGATTTTGCCTGGGAGGATCGATGGTGCGTCGTGCCGCAGTGTTTGCCGCCGTTGTGCTGTGTTGCCTTTCACTGAATGCCCAGGCGCCGAAGCAGGCGTCCAAACGGATCGCCGTGCGAGCCGGGAAGTTGATCGACGGCAAGAGCGATCAGCCGATATCGAACGCGATGATCGTGGTCGAAGACGGCAAGATCGTGTCGGTGACGCCGGGCGGCAGCGCGCCTGCGGGCGTGGAGGTGATCGATCTTTCGCACGCGACCGTGCTTTCCGGATTGACGGATGCGCACACGCACGTGCTGCTGCAGGGCGACGTGACGGCCGCGGACTACGACGAACAGTTGCTGAAGCAATCGATTCCCTATCGCGCGATCCTGGCGGCGCGGAATGCGAAGATCGCGCTCGACAACGGTTTTACGACTTTGCGAGACTTGGAAACCGAAGGCGCGATGTACGCGGATGTGGACGTGAAGACGGCGATCAACCGCGGCGAAATTCCGGGGCCGCACATGATCGTGTCCACGCGAGCTATGACGCCGACGGGCATGTACCCGCTGCTCGGCTATTCGTGGGAAATCGAAGTGCCGCACGGAGTGCAGTTTGTGGATGGCGTGGACAACGCGCGGCTGGCTGTGCGCGAACAGATTTCGCACGGCGCGGATTGGATTAAATATTATTCGGACCGCGCGTATTATTTCGGACCCGATGGCGTGTTGCACAGCCACGTGAATTTCACGGACGAAGAGGCAAAGGCGATTGTGGAGGAGACGCACCGGCTGGGCCACAAGGTGGCGGCGCACTCGATCGGCTCGGATGGGATTGCGGCGTCGCTGCGAGCGGGCGTCGATTCCATCGAGCACGGCGACGGATTCACGGAAGCGCTGCTCGATCAAGCCGTAAAGCAGGGCGCCTACTGGTGCCCGACGGTGATGGTGGGAGCGTACGTGGCGCCGGGACGCGGCGGAAATTGGAAACCGATGGTCGATTTGGAGAAAAAGGCGTTTGGGCTGGGCGTGAAGAAGGGCGTGAAGATTGTGATGGGCACCGATGCGGGCGGATTTCCGTGGACCGACCCGGACCTGAATGAAGCGCGGGAATTTCACTACTATGTGGAGTACGGGATGACGCCGATGCAGGCGATCCGCTCGGGCACGACCGTCGCGGCGGAAATGTTGGGATGGAGCGACCGCTCCGGCACTGTGGAAGCCGGAAAGCTCGCCGACATCATTGCCGTGCCGGGCGATCCGCTTGCGAATATCGACGAACTTCTTAACGTGAAATTCGTGATGAAAGACGGGGTGGTGTACAAGAACGAATTCAAGTGAGGTTCGACGGCGGGTCGGGAGGCTTGCCGTCCCAAATAGTGGCGAGCATTTACAGTTGAGATTCTTCGCTTCGCTCAGAATGACAGAGTCAACCTCCCGTCTCCACGACAGCTTTCATCTTGGTTCCTGCTAAGATTGAAGCGCGATGTACGCCTGCCGGGAATGCGAACAGCCGATTAATTCGGCGAGCGAAATCTGCCCGTATTGCGGCGCCGATTTGACGGCTGCGCCGGCGGCCGGCTTCGATGAATCGGCCCCGCCCCAGAAAAAATCCGGTGCGAAACGAATCGTCATCGCATGCGGGATTCTGCTAATTACCCTCGGCGCGGTGGGGTGGTTTGCCGTGCCGTGGCGCTTGTCGGGATCGAAGGTGGAATCGGAAACGCGCGCGCGCGACGCGCTGGCCACGATTCAGGAATCGCTCGCCCACTACGAATCATCGGAAGCGGCGTTTCCCGCTTCGCTCGAAGCTCTTGGAGATACGGCACGGGGAGCGGCGCAAAAGGCGCAGCTCGGCCATTACACGTTGCAATACACGCCTGGGAAGCCGGACTCCGAGGGCCGCGTGAAGAGCTACACTCTGGTGGCACGTCCGGGAAATTTCGGCTACCTGAATTTTTACACGGACGAGACCGGCGTGCTGCGCGCGACGATCGAGGACCGCGCCGCTACGGTGCAGGATCCGCCCGCGAAGCCGAACTTGTGAGCCGAGGCAGCGAAGTCGTGACAACGTTTCTGCGCACCCGCGAGTCTAATCAGAGTCACTGAAGGAGCAGCCATCTCTTCTCGCAAAATTTCGATTTTGGTGGGCGCATTTCTTTTCGTTGCGCCCGTGCTGGCAGGAGAGATTCCCGGCCGACTGTGCGAGTCAACGGATTGCTGCGCGTGCGTGAGGTTGGTCGCCCCGCCGATTGAGGAGGCGTTAGCGACGCGTCAAAACATGCAACACGGTGCATCGCATTCGATGGCGGGCATGAACATGGGCACCCCGGTATCGTTTATCGACGCAATTCTGATGCACGGAAGCTCCGGAACAAGCGCCGAGCCGGATTCCACTCCTCACGACATGCTCATGAAACAGACGGGCGCCTGGATGCTGATGTTTCACGGAGTCGGATTCGTGAATGCTCAGCAGCAGACAGGGCCGCGCGGCGGAGACAAGGTGTTCGGTACGAGCTGGCTGATGCCGATGGTGCAGCGGTCGATTGGACCAGGCACGTTCACCGGACGCATGATGCTGAGCCTCGACCCGGCGACGATCAGCGGGCGCCGCTATCCGGAACTTTTCCAGGTGGGCGAGACTGCGTACGGAAATCCGATCGTCGATGGACAGCATCCCCACGATTTCTTCATGGAGCTGGCGCTGCTTTACGATTGGAAGATCGGCGCGAATACGCTGCTTTCTTTTTACGGCGCGCCGGTGGGCGATCCGGCTATGGGACCCACGGCATTCGCGCACCGCACTTCCGCGAGTGAAGATGATCTGGCGCCGCTCGGACATCACCTGCAGGATTCAACGCACATTGCGAACGACGTGGTGACGCTCGGACTGACGTACAAGATTGCGCGCATCGAGGCCTCGGCCTTCCACGGCCGCGAACCGGACGAATACCGGTGGAACATCGATTCAGGGGCGATGGATTCCTGGTCGGCGCGGTTAACGGTGAATCCTTCGCCGAATTGGAGCGGGCAATATTCGATCGCGCGATTGAAAGGCCCCGAGCAGCTCTTTCCCGCAGGAGACACGCTGCGGATGACGGCGTCAGTGACCTACAACCGGCCGTTCGCAAATGGCAATTGGTCAACGATGCTGCTTTGGGGGCGCAATCGCGACACTCCCGATGGACAGGCGTTCAACAGCTACCTGGCGGAAAGCACGGTGCGCTTTGCGAAGCACAACTACGCCTGGACGCGGCTCGAGAATGTGGACCGGTCGAATGAATTGCTGCTGGGCGAAAATCCGCTGCCGCCGGAATTCGACGAGCATTTTCTGGCGCGGGTGCAGGCGTACACCTTCGGCTACGACCGCAAATTCAATTTCATTCCGCACGTTGCGAGCGCTTTCGGCGGGCAATACACGCTGTACACGAAGCCGGCGTTTCTGAATCCGATTTACGGCTCGAACACGATGGGCGTGATGATGTTCGTCCGCTTCCGCGCGATTCCTTCCGGAAAGTAGCTTGATGCTATACTAACGGCGCAGGCCGTCGCGCCAACCACTCGAATTACCACGGAGAGGTGCTGGAGTGGCCGAACAGGGCTGCCTGCTAAGCAGTTACACCCCAAAAGGGTGTCGGGGGTTCGAATCCCCCCCTCTCCGCCAGAATTTTCCCATCACATTGTGAACAGAGTTGAGAGAGAAGCTAGCCAAAACATATCGTGAAACGATATATCGGGGCGCAAATGGGGGATGGACCAGTCGGGTTTCTCTTCCCCGGAGAGCTGCTGACGTGATTTTCTGCTGGTACGGGCTGGTCGTGCGACTTCGTCCCCGGTAGACGGCTCTCACGCCTCTCGCAGCCATTAGGCAGGCCCTTAGGGGAGGAGGGTTGCGTAGCGAGCCAGCCCTGATTGCAGGACTGGGATTTTGTACCCCGCGTCCCCGACTACTCGGCGTATTTCATCCACGGCGGTTGAAGACGCCCAAGGTGACACCACGACCTCGGTTACGAGTGTTTCCAAATCAACCTTTCGACGCTCGCCCTTGGACACATAATCTGGAGGCGGCGTAAGGGGAACGGGATGAACCCGATTATTTTCATCATAGTGTCGGTTGATTCCTGCGCGCGGGTCCATGATCCACAAGAATGCCCTGACTTCCTGCTCGTAGGCGTATTTGATCCGCTTCGTTGTGATGTATCTAAACAAATTCGCGCGTTTGCCTATGAGGTGTTGTGCCCCGTACCCGACTAGCCCGATGTACGCCCGGTCACTCAGCGAGTTCAGCGCGGATTTGAGAAGCCGATAGCGGGAAGCAATCGCTACGCCTTCGCTGCCATACTCTTTCCACATCGGAGACGTCTCTTCGCGGAACAGGTACCAGCAATTGACGTAGAAGCCTTCGCGGAACTGCGCGTCAGAACCGATGTGGTTAAGTAGCTCCCGTCTGTCATTTACGTCGTACGGATTTAGTCCAAAAGTCGCGAGGTATTCTTCCGGCGGCAATCCTTCCCGCTCGTCCGAGAACAAATCGGCGCGGCAGAAATAAAGCTCCGCCGTCGTCATCAGGTCGCGGAATTTGCCCATGTTGATGAAGCGCCAGATCACCGCGTCCTGATTCTCTGGCTCAAGTTGGTCGGGATAGTTTTCGATGCCCAAGGCTTGATAATACCGCTCTGACTCATCCCTCAATGGGCCATTCCTGCGCCCTGCCCATCAATATGCGATTCTACAGCTTCGTTTTTCACTCGTCTAGCGTAGTGCTGATACACTTCAAGTCGAGAGGCCTTGGGATGAGAAACAGTTTCCGCGGGCTGCCTTGCGTTTACTGCGGAGCGCCCGCGACCACCGACGACCACGTGATAGCTGCTAAGTTCTTTTTGGAGCCGCAGCGGGGGAACTTGCCAGAGGTGCCTGCCTGTCAACGATGTAACAACGAGAAGTCCCATTTGGAAGATTATCTGATGGTCGTCCTCGGATTTGGAGCTAAGCACTCTGACGCCGCCGTCAATCTGGACACGCTGGTGCGCCGCCGTCTTGAGAAAAACCTCAGGCTGAAGCGGGAGCTGGCAGCAGGTTACGACGCAAGCGGCGGGACAACAATTCCATTTGACCGTCGGAAACTAGAAAAACTGTTCGCGATGATCGCGCAGGCTTTGGCTTGGCATCACTGGGGTGTGCTCTTGAAGCCCGGATTCAGTACTATTGCGGCTCTTTTCAATGATGCTGGAGCGCCGTTCTTTGCGCAGATGCTTTCAGGGTGGAAAACGCCTATCAGGCTATCCTCCAATCTGGGGGCCGGAACATTCGCTTACGAAGGTGCGCAAGCCACTGATGTTCCTGAAGCGACCATTTGGCGGTTTCAAATGTACGGTGGCATAACGTTCGGCGGCGACCCCGCAGTACCCGGACCTGCGTCGCTGGCTGTGGCTGTGACGGGTCCTGACTCGTTGATACAGAGACTGCAATCAAGGGGGTACTCGGCGAGACGGGGTGTCTCCGAAGCGGAAATCGCTGTCCATGCCTATTACCATTGGGAACGGCGGGGCAGGCCCTTCGGATCACCAGACGCGGATTGGTATTGGGCTATTGAGGATTTGAAGCACGCGCCGTTGAGTGTCGGAGTCTTGGTAATCGGTTCTCTATATTGGCGAGGTGGAGGCCGAGAGACGTGGAGACGCTGTCGTTTGGACATGAACGGCAAATGGCGAGTACAGGCACCGATTCAATATGGTCGCCGATCGAAGAACGAGACATTTACAATGGTATTTTCCCAATTGTCAGATGGCCAATTCGGTCAAGCAATAATTGTGCCGTGCCAGCGCGAGGTATCGTCCCCAGCGGATCTCATAGCAGAAGCGGAGTGGCTCTGGTCGGCAGAAGACAACGAGGTTCCTTCTCGTTGCTCCCTGCCACCAAAACCTAGTATTTCGGCGGAGTGGGGCGGTTGCGTGGCGCTGTTGCGAAATCCTCAGAGTAACGTCCCGCAAGAGGTACTTGACGGCTGGGCGGAGCGCGTTTTGAGAGAGCAGCACTACAATGCAAACGATCGGCGACGGGTTGACTGCAAAGGGACACTCCTGATTGATTGGCCTCACCTTTCCGAAGGTGGGCCTGTGCCACTGGATTTGCTGTTGGCGACTTCAAATGATCCCGAACCCGCATATCCAACTGTGCAGGAAATCGCTGACGCTTGGAATCGCGAACCCGACAATGAGCGAAGAGGCGAATACTTTCGGAGAAACAAAGAGAACGGCATCCATACTTTCCAAGATCACGCAATTGGTGAACTCCTGCGTTGAATTCGGCTTTACTTTTTTTGCGGGAGCGGTATCGCCGGTTACGACGGTTACGATTTTTCGGTACGCGGCAAAACGTGACGCAACGCGGCGCAACATGGCCGATGAACAATCCGTTGAAATTTTAGGAGTTAGCAATTTAGGTTTCCTGTTTGCAATGCGATTTGGAGCGGAGGTCTAGAATCCCTCCCTCTCCGCCATACATTCCAACTCGCCGCCCTTGCTTTCTCCCTAAGCTAAAACCACCAGTTAAGACTTTAAGTCACTACTTGACTTAGGAGCTACGGTTACTACATTATTTCGCCTTCTGAACCGCTGATTGCGGGGCGAGGCGAGCCAGTCTGCCCGCACGATCAGGCAATGCAAACCTTTCGAGTGCTCTGTTATGCGGCGCGTCCGCCTGCATTGAAACGATTCGCCACCTGAGTGCACTACTACCTGGTAACCGTCAATTCACCGTTAACGACGTCCAACACAGCAGCTCTGAAAGATGGCAACCATTGCCTAGATTCGCTGACTTACGGCTTCTGCTACAGGAGGCGCTCCCATGAGTGGAAAGCACGGCGTACCTTTGCGTGGACTCACGACAGCTTCGGGTTCCGAGCTGTTTCAAGGCCGCTTCGGCAGGATGTTCCGTTCCCTGCCTGCCGCCGAGTATGGGCACGGTGACGAAGCGAACATGCGGAATCTCGGGAAGCTGGGCGCGAAGATGTCCAACACCTTCGATGCCCCGAAGGACGGACAAGACGACGAGGAGAGCGGCATCCCGGCTCTCTACACGTACTTCGGGCAGTTCATCGATCACGACATTACGTTCGATCCCTCGAGCAGCCTGCAAAAGCAGGACGATCCAGACGCGCTGACCGATTTCCGAAGCCCGGCGCTGGACCTCGACAACGTGTACGGCCGCGGGCCCAACGACCAGCCGTACATGTACGACGGCGACAAACTCTTCCTTCTCGGCGACCAATTGAAAAATGGAATGACCGACTTGCCGCGCAACGTGGTGCAGCCGCACGGCGCACCCCCGCAGGATCCGAAACATTCGAAGCCGCGGCGCGCGTTGATTGGCGACTCCCGGAACGACGAGAATGCCATCGTTTCGCAGCTGCAGGGCCTGTTCCACCGTTTCCACAATCGCGTGGTTCTGGAGAATCCGGACTGGGACTTTTCCGAAGTGCAGCAATTCGTGCGATTTCACTACGAATACGTGGTCCTCAACGACTTCCTGCCACGGATCGTTCATTCCAGCGTGATCAACGATTTGAAAACGGGAAATCAGTACGACCCGGGAAAGCTCAAGTACTTTCATTGGAGAAACGATATCTTCATGCCGGTGGAATTTTCCGTCGCGGCTTACCGGCTGGGCCATTCGATGATTCGGCCGGGCTATCGCCTGAATGACGATACGCTGCTTCCGATATTCCCCGTACCAAAGGAAAAACTATTCGAGGGTCTCACGGGCTTCCGTGAGATGAACCGCAACTGGGGAATCGACTGGGGACGCTTTATCGATATCGACGTCCGCGCCTACGACGGATCAGAGTCAATCAAGAAAAAACGACTGCAGTTCGCCTACCGCATCGACACTTCCATCGTGAACCCGCTTGCGGGGCTGCCCGCTTCGGTGGTGGATCCGAACGATCCTCCCGATTCGCTGGCCCAGCGGAATCTCATACGCGCGTATCGGCTGGGCCTGCCGTCCGGGCAGGTGATCGCTCGATCGATGGGCCTGCGGCCCCTCGACGATAAAGAAATTCTGATCGGCCAGGGCATCGATAAGCCGGGAAAACAGAAAACAGCCGTCGATGTGGACGAAATTTTCGCCGATAACTGCCCGCTTTGGACCTACATTCTGGCTGAAGCGATGCACTACAAGGAGTCAGTCCGGATTCCGGTGAAAGAAAATCTTCCGATTACGACGCCGCGGCTGGGACCTGTCGGAGGTCGAATCGTAGCGGAGGTGTTCCTCGGCTTGCTCTGGGGCGACAATAATTCGTTCATGAATCTCGATCCGAACTGGCAGCCGAAGATCGGCGCGTGCTACGCGCTGAAGGACTTCGTCAACTACGCGCTCGGAAAGTAAGCGGGAGGGATTCGTGGCGAAAAGTGTTAACCCGAAAAGCTGCATCGTGATCGGAGCCGGACTTTCCGGGCTCGCTGCTGCTTACGAACTCACCAAACACAAATGGAAGGTCACGGTTCTCGAAGCGCAAGACTTCACGAACGGGCGGGTGTATTCGTTCCGGTTCAAGAAGGCGCCCGGGCTTGTCTGCGAGCTGGGCGGCGAATGGATCGGGGATGGCCACGAAGCGATGCTCGCTCTATGCGACGAACTCGGCTTGGAAACCATGCGCCATCGATTCGATTTCTTCTTCGTTAATAAAGGAAAGCCGGAGAAGAAGAAATATAAGGCCGGCAAATCACCATTTACAAAGCGTTCCAGGGATGCGTACAACAAACTCAACGAAGCCAGCAAGCATTGGATACCTGCACAGCGGGAGATCCTCGATCGAAAGGACTGGTGGACGATCCTGCGCGACGCAGGATTCGTAGAAAGCGAACTCCAGAGGAGAGACTTGATGGACAGCACGGACTTTGGCGAAACGATTCGGCAATCCGGCGGATACTCGGCTGCGGCCGAGTACTTCGAAAGCAACGCATCCGACGAGATGGACAAGAAAATCGTTGGTGGAAACGAGGAGCTGCCGAAAGCCCTTAAGAAAAAGATCGTAGCAGGGGGCGGCAAAATTCTAATCTCACGCCGCGTCTGGAAGATTGATCAGACCGACCCCCTCAAAAGCGTTATCGTCCATACCACCGGCAGGCGTACGCCTTTCCACGCGAAGTACTGCATCTGCACGGTGCCGGCGCGCGCTCTCACGAAAATAAAGTTTCGCCCGGGGCTTCCCGACGAGCAATGGGATTCGGCCAAGCAGCTTCAGTATGCGCGGATCATGAAGACGGCGATTCTCTGCGATACGCGTTTCTGGAAGAAGAAGTACAAGCGATTTTCGTGTTTTACCGATACGACTTCGGATTTTCTCTTTGACGCAACAATGGGGCAGCTGGAACCGATCGGGCCGGATGGAAAGCGCGACAAGCGAGGCATTCTTTGCAGCTATGCTATCGGCGACAAGGCAGATGACCTTGCTGCGTACTCAAAACGCCATTTGATGGAGAGATTGCAACAAAACATCGGGGACATTTTCCCTGGAGTGAAGTTTCGAATCCTCGACATCAAGCGGCAGCCCTGGCAAGCCAACAAGTACACGCAAGGAGCCTACGGCTTTTACCGTCCCGGGCAGTGGTTTACAGTGCGCGAGATTCTTGCACGTCCCTTCGGGCGAGTCTATTTTGCGGGCGAGCATATAGCCGACGACCAGGGATTCATGGAAGGCGCCGTCGACACCGGCCGGGCCGCAGCGCAAGCAATCCTGTAAGCATCGGTAATAGCCACGGGCAGCACTCTCATCGTTGATTCTTTTACCGCACGCATGCGTTCTCGCAGCCGAAAGCGACTTCGCGGGAGGCCCGTTACATGGAAAAGAACTACGAAGCGATCGTAATCGGCACCGGTTTTGGCGGCGCGATCACGGGATGCCGGCTGGCCAAGAAATGGGACCGGGGCCGCGTGCTCATCCTCGAGCGCGGCAAGCGATACCCGATGGGATCGTTTCCGAGAAAGCCGCACGATTTCGCGCACAATTTCTGGGCACTCTCCGAAGAACGAGTTCGACGCCCGCACCACGTCCGCAGGCTGATCGATCGCGGTGAGGAATCACACGGGATTTTCGACGTGCGGAACTACAAGCACATGGACGTAGTGATGGGAGCGGGATTGGGCGGCGGCTCGCTGATCTACGCCAATGTGTTCATGATTCCGCCCGATGAAGTGTTCGATGGCCGCTGGCCGGACACCTGCAAGCGAAACAAGCTGCTTCCCTACTACGCCGTCGCGAAGGAAGTCCTTGGCTCACGGCCCATTCCCGTCAACGACGATCCGCGCCGTCAGGTGACCCGGCAGAAACTCTTCGCAGAGGCGGCCAAGAAACATGGCAGGGATTCCGAGCTGGTGGATATCAACGTTTTCTTCGGCAATGATTTCAAAATGCCGCTGGAGATCGGCGAGCAGGCAAAGAATCGTTACGGTGTGCTGCAAACCTCCTGCGTCTATTGCGCCGAGTGCGACATTGGCTGCAACTATCATTCGAAGAACACTCTGGATTTGAACTATCTGTTCGTCGCCGAGCACCGCTACCAGGCCGAGGTCCTCACCGAACATCTCGCGCTGAAAATCGTGCCCGTAAACGCAGCGGGGGCCGACGATCCCGGCGCGGATGGAACGAGTGGATATCGCGTCTACTACCGCGAACTCTCGGGCGGCATTAGCGAGGAGCGATCCGCGTTTACGAAGCGCGTTGTCGTTTCTTCGGGAGCGCTTGGGTCAACCGAGATGCTTCTGCGCTGCAAGGAACATTTCCGAACGCTTCCGCGAATCAGCGACAAAATCGGGCACGGTTTCTCCGGCAATGGCGATTTCTTGAGCTTCGTCTTCGGCAGCAAGCTGCCCGCCGACCCGAACTACGGCCCCGTGATTACCCAGCGCACGGACTATAATTTATTCAAGGACTTCAATCGCGAGCACGCGTTCATGCTGCAGGACGCGTCCTACGGAAATATTCTGGCGTGGTTTGCCGAAGGAGCAAAGCCCGGCTTCCTTTACCTGCGCCCATTGCGCCACCTTTTGCGCGATTTATATCATCGTCTGACCGGCAGGAAATCACTAGGTTCGATTGGGTGGGCGCTGGACGACCTGCTCGCGAATGACGTCTCGTTTCGAACCTGTGTGTTGCTGTGCATGGGACTCGACAAATCAAACGGCGTAATGACCCTGGACGAGAATCACCAACTCTCGATCGACTGGCCATACAAAGACAGCCTGGCTCTCTACAAGGCAATCCTGGAGGCAGGCAAGGAATTTTCGCGCGCCGTTGGAGCAGCTTTTGTTACCCCGCTCCCCACATGGGACTGGCCGATCCGCAAGAACGTCACGGTCCACGCGCTCGGCGGCTGCATTCTCGCGAACGATGCCTCGAACGGCGTGACGAGCGCTGACTTGGATACGTTCGGACAAGTTTTTGGGTACCGGCAACTGTACGTCGCCGACGGGGCGATCGTGCCGACGGCCGTGGGAGCAAATCCGACCGCCACCATTTCCGCCCTCTCCGAGCTGGTGGCCGAAGGAATCACCGGCGCGCGGCCGGACGCGAATCTCTAACTTCGGCGACCGAGGCGCGAGCTTTTTCTATCTCGAATTTCAGGATGGGGCATCCATGAGTGTCGATCCGAAGCTCGCGAATCGATTCAAGACGGCTTGGAACAATCTCTCGCCGGCCGAACAGAGCCGCATCCAGCCGCACATGGATCGCGCCTACGGACAATTGAAGACCTTTCTGCAGCAGCGCCGCGTCCCATACGATCCCCGCGTCCGCAGAGAACTACTATTGGCACAGTGCGTGGTAACCAACGACCAAGAAAGGACGTTCGCGGCGGTCGATGCACTCGCCGCCCAGCAAAGCGTCAACATCAGCGCAGGCGTCCACGTGGATTCCGGAGGCAACATCTGGGGAGCTGGCAAGTTTCAGGAGCTGGATCCCGGATGGTTCGAGGCCGGTGTCATCTGGATCGAGAATCTTGTGTTGAAGAGGCCGAATCCGTTCGGAACGGCAATCCCGAAACCAATCCCGATTCCTGACACCGCGACGATCGTTCTCGCAGGCGATTTTGGAACCGGCGATTGGGGCGGCACCACGCCCGCTGCCAGCACCAAAATTCGGAAGTTGATTCCGCCGTTCAATCCTCACGTCACAATCCACCTGGGCGACGTTTACTACGCTGGAACCAATAGCAGCGAGCTAGGGAATTTGGTGTCGCTCTGGCCAGCGGGCTCGGTTGGAGCGTTAACCTTGAACTCCAATCATGAGATGTATCCGGGCGCTGTTCCCTACTTTCAAGAGGCTCTCACAAGCCCCGTTTTCAGCATTCAGCAACAACGCAGCTTTTTCGCCCTCGAAAACGCCAACTGGATCATTGTGGGATTGGATTCGGCTTACTTTTCCGATCCCGACGGCTTGTACATGGACGGAACGCTCGATTCGCAAATTCAATTGCCATTCCTCGCGAGCATGGCGAAAACGTGGAAGAAGATCGTGATCCTCACTCACCACAACGGTCTATCGGAAGATGGCGGCACCCAACAGCCGCTATGGACACAGGTGATGAGCGTATTCCCGGCGGGTACGGCGCCGCAAGTTTGGTACTGGGGACACGTTCATGCGGGCGTCATATATAACTCGCCGGCCGGAGTATCGACTCTGTGTCGATGCATCGGCCATGGCGCTCTTCCGTATGGAAACGCCTCGATCCTCGCGAATAACGGGCGGGTGCTTTGGTTCGAGAAAAATACGGCTAACGATCCGAATGATCCGCAGCGCGTTCTTAACGGTTTCGCGGTCCTCCAGTTTACGGGCCAGACGTTGAAGGAAACTTGGTACGACGAAAACGGACACCAGGCATGGCCAGAGTGAATTGCGGCGGTTGGAATCGCTTCGAGCTCGGAAGCATGGCTCGCCCTGAGCTGCGAATTCTTCACATCGGTTATACTCAGCTGTAGTGGCAATAACGATGCCGGCTGACCCGAACCGCAAACCACTTTCCGGTTTTCGCAATCCGCTGCTCTACACTTCGACGCTGCTGATTTTCGCGCTGCTGTATGCAGCGGGGACACTTTACTTTCGCCGGGAACAAAATCGCGAGATGGAGCAGCGCGCCGCCGAGGCCGAGGCCGCTCGTAGGCGTTCCGATGATGCGCGTACCGTCGAGCAGCTGGGCGGAAACGAGTTCAAGATTCTGAATTTCTACGCGATGCCCGGCATCGTGAAGCACGGCCAAGCTGTGCAACTTTGCTACGGCGTTTCGAACGCGAAGACGGTCAAGCTCGAGCCGCAATCGAAGGCTGTGTGGCCGTCTTTCAGCCGCTGCCTCGAAGTGACTCCGAGCAAGACGACGGAGTACACACTGACTGCCGAAGACGGGAACGGCACCTCGAAAAGTTCGACCGTGAAAGTGATAGTTCAATAGCAGAAACGCGCGCGGCCTATCCGCGCGCCGGTTGGCTTGCGAATTTTTCCGCCCAGCGCACCCGGCCGGTCAATTGCATCGCGACGAAGAGCGTGAGAATCGCTCCGATGGTGATCGCGAGCCCCGTGAATCCTTCAAAGAAGAAGGCGTAGGAGAACAGGATCAGGTAGATCACCTGAGCCAGCCCCGCCTCGAAAGCCGCGAATTGCATTCCTGCCACGAGCCGCAGATAACTCACCAGCAGGAACACCGATAGCGCCGAGCAGATCGCAAACGCGAGGTGAATCGAGATGTGATCCACGAGGTAGGCCATCAGCAGGTGGAACGAGAAAAACGCGCCTGCCAGAAAGAAATAGTTCATTGGGTGGATTTCGATGCCCCGAATCGTCGTCAGTACGAACAGCACGAAGAAGAAGAACAGGAGCGACACGGGCGCGAAGGCGCTGATTCGTCCCGCCAGCGGCCCCGGCTGCAGCTTCTGCGGCAACGCCAGACCGAGCTTGTAACCGGACATGAGACTCTTGTAGCTCCATACGAGCTCGAAGCCGTTCCCTGCCGGATTTTCCTGCGTGGGCGAAAGAGTGTTCTCTGGAAAATCGAAGCCCTTGAAGTCCGTCGTGAGCCGCAGCTCGAAGTCCCGAACCTGGCTTACGTCGTCGCCAAAACTGTATTGCCAGCGATCGAGACCTTGCGACCGGTAGCCAACATTGAGCGCCGCCGTCTGATGCGGCTGCACCTGCGCGTTGCCGTACGTCTCGGACTTCGCGTTCTCGAGTGCGAGGGCCTGCCCATTCACGGTGAACACGACGTCATCGTAGATCGCCTGCTCGGCGGGTAAATGAAGCGAGAAGGTCACTTCGCGTGGCTGATCGCTGTCATTCACGAACTCGTACGTGCCCGCAAACTGCACTTGATACGTGCTGTACCACAGCAGACCCTTCCGGCGGTAGTCGGCGTGCAACCTCGCGCTGACCCGGCTCTTTTGTGGTGTGAGCGAGACAATGCTCCGATCATCGACGGTGTGAAGAATTTCCTGCCCATCCTTAATCACAGGAATCTGCCGAAACGCTCCGATCTTGTACGTCGCGGTAGGAGGCGCTTGCTCCTGCGGCGCGCCCCAGGAGGAGGCCACCTTCCCTCTGAGTTCGGAGTCGGAAGAATACGTTCGGTAGAAAATCGTGCTGGCGAGAATGCCCCAGGCAATTGCGGTGCAAACGAAGATGAGACCGATCGCGGCGATGCGCTTTCCCATGAGGAAGCTCTCCTTGAAATCGAGACACAGTTTTAGCCGCCGCAAAACTAGATTGTACAAACTATTCTGATATGTCAAGTACTTTGTATTATGAAGTTAAATCAGATAGCCGAACAGGCCGGGCAAAAACCGTAGCAACTAGCTGTGGCCGCCGCCGCCCAATTCCCTGACGATGTCCCCCACGAACGACTTCGCATCGCCGAAGAGCATGAGCGTTCTGTCGAGATAGTAGAGAGGATTATCGATTCCCGCAAATCCCGGGCTCATTCCGCGCTTGATCACCATGACGGTGCGCGCCTTGTCCACATCCAGAATCGGCATGCCGTAGATTGGGCTGTTCGGCTCGTTGCGGGCGGCGGGGTTCGTCACGTCGTTCGCGCCAATCACGAGCGCCACATCCGTTTGGGGAAAATCGGGATTGATGTCGTCCATATCGAGCAGTTTGTCGTAGGGGATGTCCGCTTCCGCCAGCAGGACATTCATGTGCCCCGGCATGCGCCCGGCCACCGGGTGAATTCCAAATTTCACGTCCACGCCGCGCTTCGTCAGAGCATCGTACAGCTCGCGGACTTTGTGCTGGGCCTGTGCCACAGCCATACCGTAGCCCGGGACGATCACCACTTTGCTTGCTGCGCCCAGAATTGCGGCCGCTTCTTCGGAAGTCGCGCTGCGGACCGGCTTTGCTTCCTGCCCGCCCGCGCTTTTCACTGCCTGGTCCTGCCCGAAAGCACCGAACAACACGTTTGAAAACGAGCGGTTCATAGCCTTCGACATATTTACGGACAGGATGAAACCGGAAGCTCCGTCGAGTGCGCCGGCAATGATCAGCAGTTTGCTATCGAGCACAAATCCCATCGCAGCGGCCGAGAGTCCGGCGTAGGAATTCAGCAGCGACATCACCGTGGGCATATCCGCGCCGCCGATCGGAACGATCATCAGCACGCCGAAGAGCAGCGAAATCCCCAGAATGGCCGGAAAAAGATGCATATGCTCGGGGTGCTTCACCAGCAAAGCCGCTGCAACAATCGCAATCCCCAGCACCGACAAATTGACAAGATTCTGTCCGCGATAGGTAATTGGCCGCTGGGGCAGCACTTCCTCGAGCTTCCCCGCCGCCATCAGGCTGCCGGTAAACGTGAGCGAACCGAGAATCACTTCCGCGGACAGAACGGCCATCATGAACGGAGGCACATTCGGCGCGCGCAAGTAAAATTCCGACGTGCCTACCAGCGTTACGCAGAGAGCGCCGAATGCGTGGCTGAGCGCCGTTCGCTGCGGGACGGCCGTCATGTGCACCATGCCGAGCGGCACGCCGATGATCGAGCCGAGTACGAGACCGATCGCGATCCAGCGGTAATCCACGATTCCGCCATGGAGCAGCGTGCCGACAACGGCAAGCAACATGCCCACTTCACCGGCCCATACTCCGTGCCGCGCCGTGCTGGGCGAACTCATCCATTTCAGCGAGAGAATGAAAAGAATAGCTGCGATCAGGTAGGTGATTTGAATGACGTGGTCGGAACCCGCGAAAGATGTCATGGTTTCGTGGGCCGGCTCGTTTTGAACATTTTCAACATTCGGTCGGTAATCAGGAAGCCGCCCACGATATTGCTCGTCGCCGCAACGATCGCGACCGTACCCAGAATCGTTGCGAGAGTGCTTTTGCCTTCACCCGCCAGAATGATCGCGCCGACCACGGCAATCGCGTCGAGCGCATTCGTCAACGACATCAGCGGCGTGTGGAGCAGCGGCGAGACGCGCCGGATGACTTCAAACCCGATGAAGCCGGCGAGGATGAACACGTAAAGGTCGGTGAGCAGGTCCGACTGCACCATCAGCTTCCTCCCTTGTTCGACGTCGCAAGCGGCGGCAGCTTCAGGAATTCACGCACTCGCTCGTTCTCGATTTCGCCGCCTCGCGTCAGCAGCGTGCTGCGGATGATTTCATCGTCCAGTTTGAACTGGAGTTTTCCGCTCGGAACCAGGTATTGCAGGAACGCGGCAATGTTCCGAGCGTACATCTGGCTCGCGTGGTAGGGTACGGTGCTCGCCAGATTGATCCGGCCGATGATTGTCACGCCATTCGAAACTACGTTCTCGCCGGCCCGCGTCAATTCGCAATTCCCGCCGCGCTCCGACGCGAGATCGACAATCACCGAGCCGGGCGCCATGCGCGCCACCATGTCGCTCGTCACCAATACCGGAGACTTCTTGCCGGGAATCACCGCTGCGGTGATCACCACGTCGCTCTCCGCTACCACGCGGCCGAGCAACTCGCGTTGCTTTCTGTAGAAATCTTCGTCCTGCGCTTTCGCGTACCCGCCCGCATCCTGGGCGTCTTTTGCTTCAATTGGCAATTCGACGAACCGCCCGCCCAAGCTTTGCACCTGCTCTTTGGCCGCTGGACGCATGTCGTACGCGGACGTCACCGCGCCAAGCCGTCGCGCCGTGGCAATCGCTTGTAGTCCGGCAACCCCCGCGCCAATGACGAGAACGCGCGCCGGCGTAATTGTTCCCGCCGCAGTCGTCAGCATCGGAAGAATTCGAGGCAGCGTGTCCGCGGCAATCAGCACCGCTTTGTAGCCGCAGATTGTGCCCATGGACGAGAGCGCGTCCATAGCTTGTGCGCGGGTCGTCCGCGGTATCAGCTCCACCGCAAACGACGTCACTCCCGTAGCTGCGATTTCTTGAATGGTTTGGAGTTCGCCCAGCGGCCGAAGGAATCCAATCAGCAACTGATCGCGCCGGAAAAGTGGCAGGTCCGCTTTGCCGGTCTTGTCGTTGGAGCCGTGCGCGAGCACTTGTATGATGATATCGGCTGCGCGAAATACTTCCGCTCGGTCTGCAACGATCTTCGCGCCTTTGGCTACGTAATCCGCGTCTGGATAGCCCGCTTCGAGTCCCGCGCCCGCTTGCACGATCACATCCAGTCCGGATTTCGCCAGCATCGCCACCACGGAGGGGACCATCGCCACGCGCCGCTCGCCTGGAAAAGTCTCACGCGGAACACCAACGATCATCAACGCCCCCAAATTCCCGCGTCACCCGCAACGGCGGCAATTTTTCGCAACTGACAAGCCGCTTATTCTATCTCAATCTTGCGAAAGTCTCAGCGAACATCCGGTCCGCGTGAGGCACATTCATCGGTCAATCGATCGGCCAGGCGTCCTGACGGTTACAGCCTCCCCCAGAACGCGAATGTCACTGCCCCGATCAGGAACAGGAACGAAACGACGTGATTCCACCTGACTCCTTCGCCGAGATAGAACCACGCAAACACGACAAACACACACAGCGTGATCACTTCCTGGATGATTTTCAGTTGAAATGCGGTGAACTCACCGTAGCCGATCCGATTCGCCGGCACCTGGAAGCAGTACTCGAAAAATGCAATCAGCCAGCTCACTACAATCACAGCCAGAAGCGGTGCCTTGCGGTATTTCAGGTGGCCGTACCAGGCAATCGTCATGAAAATGTTGGAGCAGATTAGAAGAAATATTGTTCGCATAGTCTCAAAATCGTATCACGGCCGCTCGATCGAATTTAGACCGACTCGGATCGGACATCACGGCCCATTCGAGGAACCGCCGCCAAGCCGATTTGCGGTCGTCTGCGCAAATCCTCTATAATCAGTGTGTAATCGTGCCAAAACGAAAAGGGAGTTCGCCCACACCACGACGCGCTCCCCAGCGCCGCCGGCGGCCTTCAATGATCGATCTAGCCGAAAAAATTAAGAAGAAGTTGAAGGACGAGATCGCCGCGCTCGAACACGAACTGCACGACGAGCTGCCGAAAGAGATCAAGGTCGCTCGCGCGCACGGCGACCTCTCGGAAAACGCCGAGTACAAGTACGCCAAGGAGCGCCAATCCTTCGTCTCCTTGCGCCTCGCCCAGCTCCACAAGCGCATGGCGGACCTTTCGATGCTCAATCTCACGAATCTGCCAAAGGATCGCGCCGCCTACGGTTCCCGAATCGTCGTCTTGGACATTGCGAAGGGCGCAGAAATCGAGTACAAACTGGTGACGGTGGAAGAGGCCGACGCTCCGAACGGCCTGATTTCGACCAGTTCTCCGATCGGCCGCGCCTTGCTGGGCAAAAAAGTCGGCGATGAAGTGCAAGTGACGACTCCGGCGGGCCTGAAAGAATACGAAGTCGTCCGATTGAATACGATTTACGACGAGGAATAACTGGGTGATCCGCGCTTCATGTTGAGCCGCACCATTGGCGGATATCTTTCCTGGCCTATCAACCGGCTTGCAGGAGTCCTCGCTCCGACGGGCATCCCCCCCAACTGCATCACCTGGGCGGCCTTGTGCCTGAATCTTTGGGCCGGAATCCTGTTTGCACAGGGACGGTTCGCCGCCGGCGGTGGGATGATGATTCTCGCCGGGATGTGCGATCTGCTCGACGGTCCGGTGGCGCGCCTGCAAAATCGCGTTTCAATTTTCGGCGGCTTCCTCGATTCGATTCTCGACCGCTACGCCGATTTGATCCTCTTCCTCGGCTTGCTCGTTTACTATGCGAGTGTGAATCGCTTCGGCTATGCGTTCCTCGCGGGTGCGGCGATGGCCGGCGCCGTAATGGTCAGCTACGCGAAGGCCCGCGCGGAATCACTCGTTCCGAAAGAAGATGTCGGATTCTGGGACCGGCCCGAGCGTCTCGTGCTGATGATTCTCGGAGCGCTCGCGAACCGGATGCCGCCGGTGCTCTGGATTCTCGCGATTGGCCCCAACATCACCGTCATTCATCGCATCCTCCACACCTGGAAACAGACGAAGGATGTGGCGCCGGAAACGGCTTCTGTTCCTGAGCTTTCATCGGCTCCGGCGGCGCTTCACGCGAAGATTTCTCGCGGCGCACCTGCCGCATCCCCTCATTTTCTTTCGCGCACTGCGGGGCGCGGGCGGTAACCATGCCGAAACTTCTCGGAATCATCGGTGCGCTTGTGATTTGTGCCGGACTCGACCTGCTCTGGCAATCGCGCCACGAAATCAAATTCTGGCTGGCCGCCTACATCAAAGTGTTCCGCTCGATTCTTCGGCGCCAGGAGGAACCGGTCCATGGCCTCCCCGCAGCGGTACCGGCAGCCAAACGCAAGCACGCCGTGCGCTTTCTGTTGGGAGTCGGTTTTGCGTTTCTCCTTGGCCCAATCCTGATCGCCCTCAGCGTCACTTTGATGCTGTACGGCAATCTCTAGCGTCCCGGCACACTTGAAGCCCTCCCTCATCGTTCACGGCGGCGCCTGGAATATCCTGGATGAAGCGGTGGATGATTGCCGCAATGGGATTCGCCGCGCACTCGAAGCAGGCTGGAAAATTCTCTCGGCGGGCGGTGCGGCTGTGGACGCCGTCGAAGCCGCCATCGTGATTCTCGAAGACGACCCCACCTTCGACGCCGGCATCGGCTCGCATCTCAATCGCGATGGGCGCGTTCAGCTCGATGCCATCGTCATGGACGGCGCAACGCTGAAGGCTGGAGCCGTAGCCGCCGTCGAACGGGTTCGCAATCCGATTCGCTTGGCGCGCCGGATCCTTGAAAAGAGCGAACACATGATGCTTGTCGCCTCGGGAGCTGAAACATTCGCCGTCGAGAACGGCATCCCACTCTGCGCGCCTGAGGATCTCACGATCGACCGTGAGCGCTCCGCCTGGCGCCGCTGCCTCGAAGATTCTCACGCGGCCGAACATCACGTGGACCATGAATTCGGCACCGTCGGCGCGGTCGCGCTCGATTCGAAAAACCACCTAATCGCCGGGACTTCCACCGGCGGCACGTGCTGCAAATTTCCCGGCCGCGTGGGCGATTCCCCGCTGATCGGCTGCGGCTGCTATGCCGACGCGGAAGCGGGAGGGGTTTCCTGCACGGGGCACGGCGAAGGCATCATGAAAATCGTCATGGCAAAAATGGCGATCGATCTTCTCGCCGTCGCAGATCCGAATTCTGCCAAGCCGGCTGGACTCTGCTCGGAAATCGGATGGGGCAGGCCGGCTACTCCACACGCCACCAGCAACTCTCAGGCCGTCGCCAACGCCTGCGTCCTCAGACTCGCCAAGCGAGCCCACACCACCGGCGGCATAATCCTTCTCGATCGCAATGGCACGCCGGCAGCTGCTTTCAACACCACGAGAATGGCCTACGGCTTCGTCAATCCCGACGAGTCCTTCACAATCGCTCCCTAAGCCTGGCAACGTTTCACCGCATCCTTACCCGCAACTCGCTCATCCAAGTATCTCGGCGTACAATCATTCCATCCAATCAGGAGGCACCATGGCAATCCGCGACGCATTTCTCCCCGAATTCGATCACGAAATGGTCACCACTCGGAAGACTCTCGAGCGCGTTCCCGAAGGCAACACCGATTGGAAGCCGCACGATAAATCCATGACCATCGGCCGCCTTGCCGGGCATCTCGCCGAACTGCCGAGCCTGGTTCCGCTCGCGCTGGAACGCGATTCGCTCGACTTCCGCCCGCCGGGAGCGCCTCCGCGTCAGCCCAACGTGATGTCTTCCCGGAAGCAGCTCCTCGAGGATTTCGACAAGAACGTCGCCGCCGCTCGAGCCGCGATCGCTCAGTCAACCGACGAACAATTTCAGAAAACTTTCACCCTGCAGGCCGGCGGAAAAACGATCTTCTCGCTTCCCCGCACGGCGGCTCTTCGCGGCTTCGTCCTGAACCATGTGATCCATCACCGCGGCCAGCTTTCGGTCTATTTGCGCCTCAACAATGTGCCGGTGCCTTCGATTTACGGCCCCTCAGCCGACGAAGGTCAGCTCTAATCTCGCGCTTGCTGCGGCGGATGGGGCGCGCTCGCCGACTTTGCGAAATCTAAGATCGCGGACACAAAAAAAGGCTGGCAGGTCGTCCCTGCCAGCCTTTTGTATTCAGGCGAAGTAACTGCGTTTACCGGTGGCCGCCGCCATGGCCTCCACCACCGTGGAACCCGCCACTGCCACCACCACGCACTGCGCCACCGTGGAACCCGCCGCTGCCACCGCCTCGCACTGCGCCGCCGTGGAAGCTGCCACCACTGTGAACCACGCCGCCGCCGCGAACTACGTTCGAGCCACGGAATCCACTGCCGCCGCGCACGACCGCGCGATCATGCCAGACTCCGGGGCGACCACCGCCGAAACCCGGACGTTCCCAACCCGGCCGACCGAAGAACGGGTGGCCATAGCCACGGAATCCGCCGTGATACCAGGGGCCCGCGCCAATGAAGAGTCCGCCCGCAAAATAGTCAGGGCCATAGAATCCATACGGCGCACATGCATACGGATAGTAGCCGTAGTAGCCGTAGGTGCAAACCGGCGCCGGGCCTACCGCCACTCCCACCGGGCCCACGCCCACAGCCACTCGAACCTGCGCGTTTGCTGCCGTTCCCATCGAAAGAGCAAGTATTCCAAGAAGCAGACTATATTTTAGATACCGCATCTGAGACCTCCCGGCCGGCTCGCGCTGTCCGCCATCGACTTCGCTGCCGACTCCGATGTTGTCTTTGAAGCTCTTGCCCGACTGTGTGAAGCGAATCATGCAGAGAGAGAATGCAAGGGCAATGCCAAAGGCGAGGAATGGTGGGAATCTCAGAATAAAAGTCTTGTAATCAGATAGATAGAGACCCTCATCTAACGAAAGACACGCTCCGGAAGAGAGCGGAAATCTGGCTGCCAATCACCACCGCTGCTGCTTTTCAACCACCCCATCGCAGTCAAGCCAAATGGCGCCTCTAGCTCGATTTTCTCCAAACGACATCTTCGTTATTTCGTCGATCGATGAGCGCTTCCACTTTCCCTCCGCTGGTGCGGCGAAACAAGATGCGCCCTTCTACACCCTTCCGAAAGAAAATATCCGCAGCTTCGGGAATCAGCTGCTCTTTGGGACGTTCGCCGCGCTGCCGGTAGAGCTGCCCGGAGTCCGTCGAAATCGTCAGCGTGTTTCCCGGAGCGAGTTCGTAGGTGCCGGCGTAAGCGGCGAGCGTTTTCGCATCCGCTTGCCCCGGCGCAGGATCTTCGTAGTAGCGCAGCACCTGGCCGGCCACGATTTGCCAGTTGCCATTGCGGCGAATCCATGTGTCGGTCGCGTGGTAACGCGCGGTCATCTCCTGCCCGAAGATGGTTTCCTTCTCGTCCATGTCGTAGCTCAGAATCGCCACGTCTCCCTCGATATGGCTCTGCGCGTTCGCGATCCGAATGCTGCCCGAAAATCCCGCCGGCATCGGCGTCAAGTCCGCCAGCAACGCGGCCTTGTTCAGGCTGCGGCCCTTCTCGTCAAAATACATCGAGTCTTCGGCGAAATATTTCTTCCACGGCGTGGAGTCGCCGGGCGCCACCGCGTCAAACAGCTCCTGCGTCCGCCTCATCAACTCCTGCTGCGTGATCTCAGTCCTCGATCCGCACCCGCCCAGAGCAATCGCCGCCAATCCAATTGCAATCCATTGCACGCACGTGTTCCTCACGGTTCCCCCTGAGTCTTCGGTCCATCTTCGCTCCCCACCCGCTTCCCGCATAGCCGCCTCCCGTGTTGAACTGAAACCGATCCGTGTGCTAGCATCCCGCTTCCGCAGGGTCACGCGCATCCGCCGGGGGGCGGCGTCGTGAAGTTTCCCTTTTCGCACAGCTCGGATTTGCGCTTCAAAATTTCCCGCCACGAAATGCCTGTTCCAAACTCTTTCAAGTGCGGGAGCTTGCTCCCGCTTTTTAGACCCCAGGCTCCGCTCAGCGTGCGATCGAATCGCCGATCACGTAAGCACGTTCCCATTTTCACTTTTCCAGTTTCTATTTTCGAACTCTCCAACCGAGGTGAAACATGAAATCCTACAACACCGAATGGATACGCAACGTGGGCATTGTAGGCCACGGCGACACGGGGAAAACCCAGCTCGTGTCGTCGTTGCTCTACACCGCGGGCATGACGCCGCGCCTGGGTAAGGTCTCCGACGGTTCCACGATCACCGATTGGGACGAAGAAGAGATCGCGCGCAAGATTTCCATCAATACCGGCCTCGCCTACGCCGAATGGCAGGCGCCCGGCCAGCCCGAAAAAACAAAACTCAATTTCCTCGATACGCCCGGCTATTCCACCTTCATCAACGAAACGAAATCTTCCCTCATTGCCGCCGACGCCTCCCTGATTCTCGTGGATGCGGCCGCCGGCGTTCAGGTGGTCACCGAGAAAGTGTGGGACTACGCCACCGAGTACGACCAGCCGCGCGCCTTCGTCATCAACTGGATGGACCGCGAGCTGGCGAGCTTCGAGCGCTCGCTCGAATCGCTCCAGCATGTGTTTGGGCGCGGAGTTGTACCGATCGAATTGCCCATCGGCGCGGAAAAAAGTTTCCGGGGCGTGGTGGACCTCATCGCGATGAAAGCGCTTACCTACACGCCCGATGGTGACGGCAAAGCCAAAGTGGAAGAGATACCCGCCGACCTCGCCGAGGAAGCGAAGGCGGCGCACGAAGCGCTCGTCGAACTCGTTGCCGAAGGCGACGACGCGCTGATGCAGGAGTTTTTCGACGAAGGCACGCTGCCCATCGATGATTTGAAGAAAGGCCTGCGCGAAGCCGTCCTCGCGAAACGCATCTTCCCGGTGCTGCTCAGCTCCGCGCTGCA
>JBOGNA010000178.1:0-46310 GCA_050746925.1 Candidatus Acidiferrales bacterium | reverse complement strand
GCCCGCCGCCTTCCCGAGGCAGCGCAAGTGGTTCTCGTCGGCAATCAGCGCAGCTTCCTTGCGGCGCTCCTCACCGCGCAATCATCCAATGGCCTTACCCCGGAGCGTGTTCAGGCCGCTCTCGACGCCGCCAATGCCGGCCTGCCGCACTACAAAACCATTCGCGCTTTTCATGTTGTGCCCGAGCCATTGACCATCGAGAATGGCATGCTGACGGCCAATGGCAAGCTCAAGCGTGATGCAATCGTCGCGCGATTCGCTGCGGAGATCGAGCAACTGTTCCAAAAGAAGAGCGCATGAAGAATTACCACGGTAAGACACTCTCGTGGCAAGTGACGGATGGCGTGATCGAGCTCGTTCTCGACCGCGCGCCATGCAATGAGATCGGTTCATCGACCCTCGCCGAACTCGAGCAATTCACCAGCGTCCTTGCATCGCTGCAAAAGGATTGTCATGCGCTGATTCTATCGAGCGCGCGCTCGGAAGGCTTTTGCGCTGGGGCCGATTTGCGCGAGCTGTATCATCGCTCGCAGGCGCTCCCGCCGGCCGAGCGTGTGGCCGGCGTCCGCGAGTTTGTCGAGCGGATTCATCACGTCGGAAATTTGATTGACGCCGCGCCTCTCGTCACGATCGCCGCCGTCCACGGCGTCACATTTGGAGGTGGATTCGAGCTCGCGCTCCTCTGCGACCTGATCGTCGCCGACAAAATGACGCGCTTCTGCTTTCCCGAGTTGCGCCTCGGCCTGATCCCCAGCTTCGGCGGAATTCCAAGACTCAAGCGCGACGTCGGCAACGGAATCGTCCGCGATCTGTTGCTCACCGGCCGCAGCATCAACGCCACAAAAGCTCAGGCAGCGGGGCTGGTCAGCCAGGTAACTGCGGAAGGCGACGCCCTTCGAGTGGCGCGCGCAACCGCCGCACAGGTGCGAAAATTCGATCGCGCCACGGCAGCCGCCGCAAAACAATTTATTAAGCCGATACCGTACGAAGAGCTGCGGCAAGAGGTCGGTATCTTCTGCGATCTCTTCACGCGCCCAGCCGTCGAGGCGGGCCTGCGGAAATTCGTCGAAAGCACCGACGCGCAGCCGTATCTGCCCTAGCGCAGATTCGGCCGCGCCAGCGAATCGAGGCGCATTTGTGGCAAGATAGCCAGATATGAGCACACTGCAGACTACAACCGACGAAGTTCTCCGCCTCGCGTCCGAGCATTTCAAGATTCCGCTCGCTCAGTTGAATCCGGACGACGATTTCTTCACCAAGCTCGGTATCAACAGCCTACAGGCCCTCGATCTCCTCACCCGCATCGAGCAGCATTTCCGCATCGAGCTCCCCGATTACGAGCTCCAGGGCGTAAGCGACTTTCGCACTCTCGCCGAGCGCATCCAGTCGCGCCTCTGATGCTTGACCTCCGGCAATTTCAATCACTGGGCGAAGCCTTGCGTGCGGGAATTGAGCGCTGGCCGAACGAAATCTGCCTGATCGAAGCGGACCGCGAGCGCGAAAACGCACGCCTGACGTACCGCCAGTTCAAGGAAGCTGCCCTTCCTCTTGCGCGCGGTCTCCAAGACTCCGGATTCAAAAGCGGCACACGCGCCGCCATCATCATGACGAATCAGTCCAAATGGCTGATTTCGGCGTACGCTATTTTTTTCTGCGGTGGCGTCCTCGTACCACTCGACTACAAGCTCACTCCTGGCGAGCAGCTTCAGCTCCTGGCCCACTCACAGGCCGAATTCCTCATCGTCGAATATCACCTCTGGCAAGCCATCTCGAAAGCGCAAGAATTTTCGACGCGCGCCATGCGCGTCATCCTCGTAACTGAAGCCCCGAAAGATGCGGATCTTCGGGGCGCGCAGCGATGGGAAGACTTTCGCGGATCAAGTGAGCCATCGTTTATCGCGCGCGCTCGAAAGGATCCCGCCTGTATCGTTTACTCGTCGGGCACGGGAGGCCGTCCGAAGGGCTGCGTCCTCACCCACGAAAACTATCTCGAGCAGTGCATGGCGCTCACGGCGCTCTACCCGTTCTGGCCCGGCGTCCGCTACCTCAGTATCCTGCCGACGAACCACGCCATCGACTTCATGGTCGGCTTCATCGGCCCGTTCACCTGCGGCGCCACGGTGGTGCACTTGCGGACCCTGCGCCCCGAATATATTCGCGAGGCCTTCACCCGCTACAAAATCACCTACATGAGCCTCGTGCCCATGGTGCTGAAAAATCTCGAACGAGGCCTGCGCCAGCGCTTCGCGGAACTTCCGGGTGGCCGCCGAAGAATTCTACAAGCGCTGATTGCAACCAACCGCGCCGCCACCCGCCGCCGCTCGAATCTGAAACTCAGCCGCGCGCTCCTCGGCCAGGTCCACGAAGCGTTCGGCGGCGAGTTGCGCGCGCTTTTCGTGGGCGGCGCGTTCACAGAGCCCGCAACGCTTCAATTCTTCTACGATCTGGGCATTCCGGTCGGCAACGGTTACGGTTGCACCGAGGCCGGCACAGCCATCACCCTCAACGATTTCAAGCCGTTCCGCGCCGATACCGTGGGGAAACCGCTCCCCGGCATGGAAGTCAGAATTGTAGGCGCCGACGCGGACGGCATCGGTGAAGTCGCCGTCCGTAGCAGGACCGTGATGTCGCACTATCTCGACGATCCCGAAATGACCGCCGAAACGATCCGCGATGGCTGGCTCATCACCGGCGATTTAGGCCGCATCGATCGCGACGGTCACCTCCGGCTCTTTGGCCGCAAGAAAAACATGATCGTCACCGAAGAGGGGAAAAATATTTACCCCGAAGACGTCGAAACAGTTTTCGAAGGCCTCCCCGTAAAGGAATTCTGCGTTTTCGCCGCCAACTACCTCTGGCCGGCGCGCACGATGATCGGTGAAAAGCTCGTTTTGGTCATTCATCCCGAGCCGGGCAAGCCGGTGACGAATGATCTCATCGCCGAAATTGCCGAACGCAATCGCCGCTTGCTCAACTACAAGCGCATCAGCGGCTATCTCGTCTCGGATCGCGACTTTCCGCTCACCGCCTCCCTGAAAATCAAGCGCGCCGATCTCGCCACCCAGATCCGAGACGCTCTAGATCGCTCCGCAGTGGTGGTGCTGTGATTTTTGCGCGCCGCATTCTCGCCGAGGATACTAAGAAGTGACTTCGCGCTTCCTCGCGATCGTGAATCCCGCGGCAGGCGGAGGAAAGTGCGGCCGCCTCGCCCCTGCCGCTCTCGACCGCGTCCGTAGCGCCGGCGTCGATCTTGACGTCGCCAACACCACTCGCGCAGGTCAAGCCACCGAGTTCGCCCGCGCCGCCTACGCGCAAGGCATCCGCCACTTTCTCGCCGTCGGAGGCGATGGCACCGCTTACGAAATCGTCAACGGCCTCTTCCCCGAAGCTCTTTCCGGCGGACGCCCGTCTCTCGGCTTTCTCCCGCTCGGCACCGGCAATTCGTTCCTGAAAGATTTCACCACGCGCGGCGTCGAGCACACCATCGAAGCTCTCAAAAAAGGTACCCGCCGCCCTTGCGACGTAATCCGCCTCCGCCATTCCGGGGGCGAGCTCTACTACTTGAATCTCGTCAGCCTCGGTTTTCCCGCCGACGTCGGCGAACTCGTCAACCGCCGCTTCAAGCGCTGGGGCGAACTCGGATACATCGTCGGCGTTTTTATCCGCCTCGCCGGCCTCCACCACGCCGCGTTTCCCCATCGCCTGAATGATTCCGCCGAGTGGGATCGCCGCCCCGCGCTCTTTCTTTCGTTTAGCAACAGCAAATTCACCGGCGGCAAAATGATGATCGCGCCGAAAGCCGACCCAACCGACGCCCAGATCGAATACGTCCGCTGGGGCCCCATCAGCCGCTTCGGCCTCGTCAAAATGCTTCCGCGCCTCTTCTCCGGCACGCACATCGACGATCCGCGCGCCTCCCGCGCCCCCGTCCAGCGGATCGATCTCGAACTCACCGGCCCCACCAATGTCATGATTGACGGCGAAATTCTCCGCCTCCAATGCAAATCGCTCGAAATTCTTCCCGCCGCGCTAGACGCGATCGTATGAAGCAAGCCTGGCTCACGGTTCGTTCCGCGCTTCTGTGGGCCGCCAGCGGACTCCATTTCGTCGTCGTCTGCACATTCCTCGTTTTCCTCGGCATCTTCATCGATCCGCGCAAAAACGACTGGCCCCAGCGCGCCTTCTTCCGCAATATCCTTCGTCTCGCCGGCGTGCAGTTCGAAGTCGTCCGCTCTCCGGGCTTCGATCCCGCCCGAACCAGCATTTTCATCTGCAACCACGTCAATCTCTTCGACCCCTTCGTGATCTACTCCGCCATTCCGCAGTTCGTCCGCGGCTTCGAGCTCGAATCGCATTTCAAGATTCCCATCTACGGCTGGCTGATGGGCCGCTTCGGCAATGTCCCGGTGCCCGATAAGCCGAGCCGCGAAGGCCTCGAAGTCATGACGGAGCACGCGAAGCAAGCTATCGCTTCCGGCGTCAGCCTGATCGCTTTCGCCGAAGGCTCGCGCACTCGCGACGGCCACGTCCAGCCGTTCAAAAAAGGAACCTTTAGCATGGCGCAGAAATTCGGCGCGCCGATCGTCCCCATGAGCATCGTTGGCTCCTATGAATTCTTCCGCACCGGCCACTGGATGCTCCATCCCGGAAAAATCATCGTGTACCTGCACGACACCATCGACACCACGAAAATCGAGCGCACCGATGTGGAAGCACTTCGCCAGCGCGTGCAGGAAATCGTCGCTAAGCCCGTCGAGGATTCGCTGAAGTAAATCGAAAGTTCAGGAAAGCTGCGTCGCGTTCGCTTCCGGCAACGTCCGTCCGGCGCGAAGCTCTTGCCACGTGTAAACCACGCGATGAATCACCGTCAGAGTTGAAATCCCCGCAATCACCCACAGCACCGGCGCCATCCGCAAAAACACTCCGCCCATGATCAGCAGCACCAACCGCTCCGGCCGCTCCATGAATCCCACTTTGCACGAGGGAATCACCGATTCCGCCCGCGCGCGCGAGTAGCTCACCATGAAGGAACTCGCCATCGCCACCGCCGCCAGCATCATGTAAAAAGGCCGCCCAATCAGCGTGTAGTGCACTACCAGCCCCATATAGAGCGCCAGATCCGAGTAACGGTCCAGCGTCGAATCGAGGAACGCGCCAAACGCCGTCACACGCCCCACGCGCCGCGCCACCTGCCCGTCCGCCATGTCCAGAAATCCCGCCAAGAACAAAATCGCCGCGGCCGCGCGAAAGCGCCCCATCGCGAACATCACCGCCGCCCACGAATTCACGCCTAGCCCGAGAAACGTGAACATGTTCGGCGTAATGCCCGTCGCCGCAAGCCCGCTCACCACATGCCGGAGCAGCCATCCGCCGCCCTCGCCAATCCAGTAGGTAATGGGCCGCCCCTGCTCGTTTGTGCCGTTAGCCGTCAGAAAAGTCCTTGGCCAAAATCATACAACGGAAAGCAGCCGCCCCACGTCGCCCGCGCATTCATCATCTCATCGCCTCCGCAGCGCCATCTCCCGCACCTTCCCCGCATAACGCAGTTTCGGCTCCGTAAATTTCTGCACATCCTCCGGCGTGAATCCCGGCGCCACTTCGCGCAGCACGAGCCCCTCCGGAAGCACATCGATCACCGCCAGGTCCGTCACGATCGTATTCACGCACTCGATCGCCGTCAGCGGATATGTGCAGCGCGTAACGATTTTCGGCGAGCCATCTTTCGCGTTGTGCTCCATCGCCACGATCAATCGCTCCGCTCCCACCGAAATATCCATCGCCCCTCCGATATTCCCCGCGCCCTTCGCTCCCGGCACGCGCCAGTTCGCCAAATCGCCGCGCTCGGACACCTGCATCCCGCCGAGAATGCAGATATCGAGATGCCCGCCGCGCGTCATCACGTGCGCTTCCACTTGCGAAAAATACGATGCGCCCGGCATCAGCGTCACCGGCACCTTCATCGCATCCACCAGGTCGTAATCTTCCTCACCCGGTTTCGCGCGCGGCCCCATTCCCAGAATTCCGTTCTCGCTGTGAAAGTACACCGTCACCTCGGGCGGAACGTACGCAGCGATGAGATTCGGAATTCCCCACCCGAGATTCACATACGCGCCGTCCGGCAATTCCAGCGCCGCCCGCTCCGCAATCTGTTCGCGCGTGAGCCGCACTTTAGACAAACCGCACGCCTTTCGCTTCTACGATCCGGTCCACGTAAATCGAAGGCGTCACGATCATCTCCGGATCCAGCGCCCCGGTCTCCACAATCTCATCCACTTCCACAATCGCCGTCTTCGCCGCCGTCGCCATAATCGGATTGAAATTCCGCGCCGTCTTGCGATACACCAGATTCCCCATGCGGTCTGCGCGATACGCCTTGATGAACGCAAAATCCGCCCCCAGCGCATCCTCCAGAATGTACCGCCGGCCGCGAATCACGCGCTCCTCTTTCCGCGCGGCGATATCCGTTCCTACGCCCACCGGCGAATAGAACGCCGGGATCCCCGCGCCGAAGGCCCGCATCCGTTCGCACAAAATTCCCTGCGGCACGAGCTCCAGCTCGATCTCCCCGGCATCGAATTGTTCGTGGAAATATTTGGCGCCCGGCCCTGGAAACGCAGCGATCACCCGGCTGATCTGCCGGTTCTTGAACAGGAATCCCAGCTCGCCGTCGCCCGTCCCGCAATTGTTGCTGATCACTTTCAGGTTGCGAGCGCCCTGCCGTGCCAGCCCCTGAATCAAATTGTTGGGGAATCCGGCGCCGCCAAATCCGCCAAACATGATCGTCGCGCCATCGGGAATATCCCGAACCGCCTCATCCACTGTAGAGAAGACCTTGTTCTTTTCGCCCATCGTCTCGCGAAGTTTCCAGTGTGCCCGGGGTGGGGGTCGAACCCACACGACGCGTTAGCGTCAGGGGATTTTAAGTCCCCCGCGTATGCCATTCCGCCACCCGGGCCCCGTTTCGTAAACCTATCTTATCAAATCGCTTGCTGCAACATCAGTCGTGGAGGAGTCATGGAAACCGAAAAGGTCGAGGTCAGCTGTGGAAAGCCTGAGCAGCACCGCCCTGAAATAGAAACGAGACGCAGTCAGCGTGCCGGATCACTCATCCGGCTCAACTGCGTCTCGCCTCCAGCTACGCGCGTTCCGTTGCGAATATTACTTCTTGGCCGGCGACGTCTTGTCGAGCAAATCGACCAGCGCCTTGCCTGCCGCCGGAGTTGCCGTCCCGCCCTCAATCACTTCCTTCGCCGTAATCGCCTTGCCGTAAACCGCCTTGTTCGCGTCGTCGTCCGTATCCATCGACGCGCCTTCCAGCGACACTCCGGCAAATAATCCCTTCGTCCGCGAGTAGGTCAACACGTCCACCTTCATCGCGTCGGCGTTGTAGCCGTTCGCAGCAGCGCCCGTGGGACCCGCAGCCGCAGCAGCATTCGCTCCGAGCTTCGTCTTCCCGTTCAGTATCTGCTCGGCGCCACGCTGATTCATCACCACCAATACGAAATCGGTTGCCGTCGATCCAAGCTGCACGCCGATGCTGCCCTGATCCAGCTTGTACATTGCCGGAGCGCCCCAACTGCCGTCCATCTTTGCACCGCCCCGGCAAACCATCACACCGCGGCCATAGCTACCGCCAATCCCGATCGCTATTTTCTTGACGCTGGGGAAAACTACGATGCAGTCTGCCTTGTCGAGGATGCTGGTCGGCAGGCCTTTGTCGCCCGCAAGGATCGCTTGCATCGCGTCTGCTGATTTGTTGAGCCGCTCATCTTCTTTCTTTTGAGCGAAGAGCGGTGAAGCCACTGCCAAACACAATGCGAACGTAATAAGTCTCTTTTTCACTGTTTTTCCTCTCGTTGATTTGTTTCTGAGCCGTAGCTCGGGAGATTGCAATCGAGGCCGGGTTATCGGTTGAACTTCTCTCTCGAGTGCTATTGTATAACGACTTGCCTTCCTCAAGCCATGAATCTAAAAACGATAGCTCCCCTTCCACGTTTTTCACACCAACAACCGGTTGAAACCGCTTTCCGACTCTGCTACCGTCGCGCAGAGATTATGGAAATGACCGCAAACACGGGCAAGAGGACGGCAGCGACGGCACAATACCCGCCAATTCTAATCTACGGTACCGCGATTAGAATTCCCCGTAAGCCGTTGAAAACATGACTCCGACGTCATTTCTAATCTACTGTAAACAGCGATCTTTGCATCTCTCGTACACAGCTCTTCGCCACCACCACACCTTGTGGTTCGGCTCCTATAGCCGTTTGCTGGCCCGGCAAGACTCTCTCGGAAAGGCTCAATCCATGATCAAGCGAACTGGAATCGCCGCGCTAGCGTTCTCACTCCTACTGGCAGCGGGCAGCGCTTCCGCCCAGGCCCCGCACCTCCGGTTCCAGATATCCTTCCCAGCTTCGGTGCACTCGGGACCGATCACGGGCAGGGTATTCCTGATGCTCGCCAAGACGGGCGGCCCCGAACCCCGCCTCCAGATTGGGCGGATGGGTGTACCCCTGTTCGGGCGCGACATCGAGAACCTCGCTCCAGGAGACGCTGCCGTGATCGATGCGACCGATCTGGGCTCGCCCATCGAATCGCTCAGCGACATTCCGCCCGGCGACTATTTCGTCCAGGCCGTGATCAACATCTACTCTGAATTCAAGCGCGCCGATGGCCACGTCGTCTGGTTGCACGATGACCAGTGGGAAGGCCAGCAGTGGAATATCTCGCCCGGAAACCTGAAGAGCCCGGTGGTTAAAATTCACATCGACTCGAACCCGGCTGCCGGCGAGACGCAGCTTCTGGTCGCTTCCGAAGTGATCCCTTCCGTCGCCCCGCCGGCGGATACCGAATGGGTCAAGCGCTTCAAGATTCAAAGCCCGTCGCTCACAAAATTCTGGGGCCGCCCCATCTACGTCGGCGCCACCGTCCTGCTGCCGAAAGACTACGCCCGCGAGACGATCAGCTATCCCGTCATCTACGAACAGGGGCATTTCGAGCTATCCGCACCGATGGGCTTCCGCACCGATGCGCCTGCCGAGGACGAGTTGAAAAAGGCCGGACCGCGCGCACGATTTGTGAAGCGCGGCTACGAGCTTTACCAGGCGTGGACGGCCGACAATTTCCCAAGAATGCTCGTCGTCACGTTGCAGCACCCCAATCCCTACTTCGACGACTCCTACGCCGTCAATTCCGTCAACGTCGGCCCGTACGGCGACTCCGTGATGCAGGAGCTGATTCCGGAAATCGAAAAGCGCTTTCGAGCGATCCGCGAGCCTTACGCGCGCATTCTCGCGGGCGGCTCAACCGGCGGTTGGGAAGCACTCGCTCTGCAATTTTTCCACCCGGACTTCTTCGGCGGCACCTGGTGCTATTGCCCCGACCCCATCACGTTCACCAACGTCGAAGGCATCAACATTTACAAGGACACGAACGCTTTCTACAAGCAGTACGAATGGCGCCGCGAACCCACCGTCAATTCCCTGTTCACCGACGAGCGCATCATCCTCACCTCCGAACAGCGCAACCACCTCGAACTCGTCAACGGCACCCACGGCCGCTCCGGCGAGCAGATCGACATCTGGTCGGCTGTCTTTGGCCCGCTCGGCAAGGATGGCTACTTCGAGCCGCTCTTCAACAAGCGCACCGGCGAGATCAATCCGGAAGTCGCGCAATACTGGAAAGACCATTTCGACCTGCTCGAATACCTGAAGCGCAACTGGGCCACGCTCGGCCCCAAGCTCGTCGATAAAGTTCACATCTACATCGGAACGATGGACACCTATCAGTTGAACGTCGCCGTGCGCGAACTCGAAGAGTGGATGAAGACAACTGAGAACCCCCACTACGAAGGCTTCTTCGAATACGGCGTCGGCGAACCGCACTGCTACACCGGCCGCATGACCGACGCAGCCCGCCTCGCAGAAATTGCCGACTTCATCGCCGCCCGGCGCCCCTACGTGGCAGACATTCCCTGGTGGAAAAAGTAACATGCGCGAAAATAATCTTCCGATAGGCACGCCTCCGCGCTTCGACAGTAGGGGCATGTCATGTCGCAGATCGGCCGTGGCGGACCGTGCCCTCTCGACCACCGGCTACCAGCCGATCCACCCACCGCGCACTTCAAATTTCAAATTTCCTTCCCGCCCAGAGGCCGAATGTCAAAACCAATCGTCGTAATGGGCAGCGTGAACTTCGATTTGGTCGCAACGGCCGAGCGCGTGCCGCTGCCCGGCGAAACCTTGACGGGAATCGATTTCGCCACCTTTCACGGTGGCAAAGGCGCCAACCAGGCCGTCGCCGTGGCGAAGCTCGGCCATCCCGTCAGTATGATCGCAAAAGTCGGCGACGACGAATTCGGCCCCGGATTGAAGCAGGCGCTCCGCAAAGCAGGCGTCGATGTCCGCGCGGTGGAAACCGCGAAGGGATCCTCCGGCGTCGCGCTCATCAATATCGGCAGCGACGGGCAGAACAATATCGTTGCGGTGCCGGGCGCGAACGGAAAAGTCACCGGCCGCGACGTGAACAAGAATGTAGCGCTCCTGCGAAAGGCGGGAATGATTCTGGCGCAACTCGAAATTCCGCTCGACGCGATGGCCGCGCTGGCCGGCTTCGCGCGCAAAAACAACATTCCGCTCATGCTCGATCCCGCTCCCGCGCGCGAATTGCCCGCGGATCTGCTGCGCAGCACCACGTGGATCACGCCGAACGAAAGCGAGACGCGCGTTCTCTGCGGCCTCGCACACGATGAGCCGGTGACGCCCGCCACGGCGGCGCGCTGCGCGGAATTACTGATGGCGCGAGGCCCGAAGAACGTCGTGATCAAAATGGGCGAGCAGGGCGCGTTCATCGCAACCGCAGGCGGAATTCGCGAAATGGCGCCGGCGTTTCACGTAAAAGCCGTGGACACCACGGCGGCAGGAGATGCGTTCAACGCGGGGTTCGCCGTGAGCCTGATGGCCGGCAAGGCGCCGCTCGAAGCGGCTCGCTTCGCAGCGGCGGTGGCGGCAATTTCCGTGACGCGCAAGGGCGCTCAGCCCTCGATGCCCTCGCGGCGCGAAGTCGAAAAATTCCTGAAATCCGCGTAAGCAGATCTCGAGCGGCGGAGCGGAAAAACTGCTTGCGCGGTTCGTGTCGAACGATTAGAAGGTGAGCTTCAGGCCGAACTGAATCTCGCGCGGATCGCGCGCGCCGGTCACCGAGCCAAATCCCGCATCCGTTCCCGAAGGCGCTCCGGCTCCGCCGCCCGTCTCGAACCCTACGTTGATGCCGTTGAACTGCGTGTGATTCCAGGCGTTGAAAAACTCGGCGCGGAATTGCAGCACGGCGCTCTCATCGGCCAGCCAGCCCGAATGCCGCCCGAACCACGGCACGTTGAAATTCTTGAACACCGAGAGATCCCAGTTGTTGATGCCCGGACCGCGGACCACATTGCGCGTCGCGTCTCCGAAGGTCCCCAACGCAGGCTCCACGAACGCGGCCGTATTGAAATACTGATTGATCGTACGGCTTCCCCGCGAGAGATTCGGATTGCCGATTTGATCGGGGCGCTGGCATTCGTAAACGCCCGGGCCGTCGCCCGTGCCGGCGATGTCCGCATCGAGACAAATGTTGTTCGGCAAACCCGAACGGAACGTGGTGATTCCTACGACTTGCCAGCCACCGAGTGCGTTCTTCAGATAGGCGTTTTCCGAGTGCTCGAAGAACGGAAGCTGCCAGATGAAGTTGGCCACGAAGGAGTGAGTCTGATCCTGATTCGTCAAGCCCCGCTCGGAGCGAGTGTCAAACGCGTTCTGAATCGGCCCCGTGCTGGCTTCCGTGTCCTGGTTGATCGTGTCGCTCAGGTTTTTGCTAAACGTGTAGGCGGCCTGGAACTGCACGCCGTGAGCCACTCGCTGGTTGAAGAAGATCTGCAGGCTGTTGTAGCTGGCCGAACCCTCGCGCTCGTTCATGTTGATGATGCTGTAGCCGATGAACGGGCGAACGGTGTCTGCGTTGATATTTCCTTCGGCCACGTCGAGCCGGTCTTCGTCGGGCACCTGGTTGATATTGCGATTGCGCCCGATATGAATCTCATGGCTGCCCACGTAGGCCACGTCGAGAGTCGTGTTCTTCGATAGCAAATACTGCGTGGTGAGATTGTACTGATAGCTCGTCGGCGTCTTGTAGAACTGGCTCTGGGCGCGCAGGTTCAGCGGTGGCTGGGGCGTCTCGGGATCGAACGGCGCGAGATCCGCGTACGTGACACCTCGAAGCGCCGGAATCAAATCGAACGGAGGTTGTTGCCCGAGCGAACTGGTTTGCGAGGCCGCGTCGCGCCCGCCGAAGATGCCGAATCCCGAGCGGACAACGAGCCAATTCTTCGGCTGATACGCGACACCAATGCGGGGCTCCCAATCGCCGTAGTAGTTGTTGAGCGTCGAGCGGTTTATTCCCGGCATTCCGGGCGTCACGATGCCGTTGTTGAGCGGGCACAGCTCGGGATCGATCAGCCCGGAATCCTGAAAGGCTGCGATGCAGGCGTCGCTCGGTTGCGCGTACGCGTCCGGGCGGAAGTTCGCGATGTTCCTCGTAGCCGAATAGACCTGCGCCAGGATCTGGTATCGCAATCCGAGATCGAGCGTCAGCTTGGGTGCCAGCTTCCAGGTGTCCTGCGCGTACACGGCGAAATCATGCTCGCGATCGTTCACCGGGTTCTGTGTCTGCTCTTCGGAATAGGTATCGATGTTGCCGAGCAGGAAGTCGTTGAATGTCCCGAAGGAGAACGTGCCGGCCGTGAAGTTCCCTCCGCCGTTGGCAGGCTCGCGCTTGCGGTTGAAGCGGAAGTATGCACCCATTTTCAAGTTGTGCTTGCCGAACGAGTAGGTGAGGTCGTCCTTGTATTGGAAGTTGTCGGTGCGATTGGAGAACGGCTGCGTGTTCTGAACGAGCGCGGTGCCCTGGCTCACATCGGTGAATTGCTCGATCTGCGTGAGCGAAGGAAACGAACCGCTGGTTTCGGGGAACAGCTCGCTGAAGTCAAATCCCTGGCGGCCGGAGAGAGCGGGATCGGAGCTCGCTGCCGTCGCATAGCGAAGATTGTTGTTGGAATAGCCGAATTGGAAGTCGTTGATGAGGCGCGGCGAGAGAGTGCTCGTCAACTTGAGGATGACGTTGGTGCCGAGCCAGTGCCAATCCTGGCTGACGTTCGGAAACGCGTCGCCGAGGCCGAAGAGCTGGTCGTTGATATTCGTAAGGGTCTGCACGATATCGACGTAGCGCATGGTGAGAACGTGCTTCGAGCCAAAATAGTGATCCCAGCGGATGAGGTTCTGATGGTCGAAGGTGCCCTGGGGAGCGCTGGTAATGAAATTGAAACCGTTGGAAGCATTCGCATTCGGGAGCAACATTCGATTCATGAATGCGACGGAGTTCGAATTGATTGAGGGCGACGGAGTAGTGGCTGTAGCGCCGGGAAGATTCGGTTCGTTGGTGATCGGCGATTCGTTCGGATCGACAGGGAGAGCGTTGTCGCAGGGTATCGGCGGCGTGGGAGGCGAAGGCTGCGTGATTTCCCCGCACGGTGGCACGAGCAGGCCGTTGCGCTGGCGCTGCGATGGGACGATCGCCTGTAGAATATTGCCACTGATCTGGCGGCGCTCTTCGAACGAGTAGAAGAAAAAGTCGCTCTTGCGTTCGGTGTTGTAGTGCTTGGGAATCCAGATGGGGCCGCCGCCGGTGAAGCCGAAATTGTTGAGCCGCAATTCGGGCTTCGGCTGGCCGCTGTTGTTGAGGAAGAAATTGTTGGCATCCAGATCGTCGTTGCGGAAGAACTCGAAGACACTGCCGTGGAATGTTTGTCCGCCGGACTTTGTGATCACGTTGACGATTCCGCCCGTGGCTCCCCCGAATTCGGCGCTGTAGTTGTTGCGGAGAATCTTGAATTCTTCGATCGCGTCCACGGAAGGAGTGACGAGCAGGTTGCCGTTGCCTCCGCTGTCCATGTCGTATTCGCCGTCGATCAGGAACAGGTTTGAATTGGACTCGTTCCCGTCGATCGAGACGGAGGTATCGCTGAAGAGTCCTGTGCCGCCGCCGACCGAACCATTGTCCGGCGCTATGCCGGGAACCAGTTCGACCAGCTGATTGAAATCACGCCCATTCAAGGGCAGTGCCAGCATCTGCTTGGTGCCGACGAGATTGGAGACTTCGGCCGATTCGGTCTGCAGCTGAGAGGCCTCCGCAGAGACGACAATTTTTTCGGCCACCGCACCGAGTTTGAGGACGATGGGGAAATTGAGCTTGTCGTCCACGTGCAGCTGAATCGCGTTGAGTTGATAGTCTTTGAACCCGGGCTTGTGCACGCTCAATTGGTATTCGCCGATCGGAAGATTATTGAAGAAGAAGATGCCGGCAGCGGTTGTCGAGGTGGTGTGCGTAGCGCCGGTGCGAGCCGATGTCAGCGTGACGGCTGCTTCCGAGACGACGCCACCTGAATCATCGGTGACCGTGCCGGAAATCGTGCCGGTGATTTCCTGCGCCGCTACGGAGTAGCCGAGCATCGCGCACAAGATCGCGATGGCAATCCATACCTTCATTCGCATTTGCATTCCCTCCCCGGAAAGAATGGCTGTGAAACGGAGGCGATTTCTGGAAGCGGTGAGAAGATAGCACGGGTTCGAAGCGATGATAATTCCATGGTGCGCGCGGCGAACCGACTGCGCCCCTGGCGTTCGAGCGAGACTTGCAAGCACGCTTCCAACCGCAAGGCCGACCCCGCTCCTTAAATTTATTAAACTTTATTGAAAGGAACTATGGAGCGGAGCGGTGAACCCTGTCAAGCGGAAAGATGCGTCTTGCGTGGCACGGTTGCGCGCGCTGGCGGTGCTAGTTCGGGAAGGCCAGCGGCAGGTTCTGGCGCTGCTGGAGGCAGTAGAGGACGAGTTCGACGCGACTCGATATGCCCAATTTTTCGAAGACTCTAAAAAGGTAATTTCTCACGATTCCGGCAGCGTGGTTCTCGGCTACTCGATCGCATTCCTGGGGCTCGATCTCTATCGCGTCAGCGGCCCGGCGAAATCGCCGCTCCTTTTCCCGCTGTTAATTGCTGCGGTTCCCCTGGTGGACGCGTCCCTCGCGGTGCTCCGCCGTTTGCGGCAGCGACGATCGCCTATTCATGGGGACCGGAACCACTTTTATGACCTATTGCTCGCGCGCGGCTGGGCGGCGCGCAGGGTTGCGGTCACCTGCTACGGGCTGACGGCAATGCTGGTTTTGACTTCATGGCTTGCGCTGCGGCTGGAGTTCGCTCAGGCATTCTTCCTAAGCATCTCGATTGCAGCGGGATTGTGCGCCGCTGCAGTCAGACTGGGTTCGTTACGTTCAAGGAATGTCGAAGTCGGGCTCGGGAAAGCGAAACCGCGAAGAGATTGGCGCTGGCTGCATGCACGCCGCGCACGCCAGAAGATCTAGACCGGTGTGGAAAGGATCGTACGGGTCGTCCGCTTGCTGCGCTCCTTCGGCGTGGACTGTTTCTGCACGTTGCCCAGCTGTACCAGCAGCTTGCGCAATTTCGCGCGTTCTTCCAGGTCCATATCCACCACTTCGAATGCTCTCGCTTGCGTATTCGCGTCGCGCACGATCATCTGCGCCTTCACCGATTTTGACGCAGTGTTCATCTTCACGCCAACGATGCTGCCCGGATGTAGGCTTTGCTCGCAGACGGCGACTCCGCCGCCCAGCGTCATCTCCGGAATCTCCATATTGCAGTTGTCCTTCAAGCTCGTCGTCGTTGCGGCCACCGGGTGCTCCAGGCGCAAGCGCGCGTAGCGGCGTTGCCGGATCGCCGACGATTCGGGATCGGCGTCGAGCGGTTCGATCGAGAATTCTGCGACGCTCAAGCCGCTCTTCGGTATAAAGCTGCGCACCCATTCGGGATCGATCTTCTCCATCGCTTGCGCGGCGACTACTCGCAGCTCGCTGGGGTTCGCCCAGCGCCACGCCTTGCGCGCTTCGGACACCTTTCGCAGCACAGACTCCGCGCCGGCGGTCCGGAGACGGCCGAGCGCCTCGATCGCCTTCAGGCGCAGGTACTCCGTACCGCCGCTCGGCAAATCGCCTTCAGCCAGACGCAGCAGCCGCATGTCGGCAGTTTGCTCGCCGCTCATGCCGATCTCGTCGATCGCCAGCGGCCGGATCAATGCATCCAGATTATCGAATACCTGAAGCAGCAGGCGGCCCCGTTCGCTCGCGCCGCTGCCTGAAATCTGACGTACCACTCGATCGTGCGCCGTTCGCTTCCATTCCTTCATTCGATCGGGCAGCACCTGCTCCAGCATCTCCAGATCGATCCGGGCGAGAATCCCGATCGTGTCGATTGCTTCGTGCGGGCTCCCGCCTCGCAATTGTTTGCGCAGATGTTCCAGGCCTTCCGGTCCGAGAAGACTCATCATCGACACCAGAAGTTCGCAATCTTCCCGGAAGCCTGCGCGGCTAAACCGGATCGCGAGTTGCTCCGATGCGGGCTCGGGCATACGGCGAAGCAAATCGGCGAAGCCGCTCTGCACTTGCCCGGTCTTCAGCGCTTCGTCGATAAACTCAGGCAGGCGGCTCTCGATGGCAATCCTCGGCCGCAGATTCTTGCCAACCCCCGGGCGTTCCGTCTCCACGTACTCGATCAGTTCCACCGAGCGTTGAATCGCAGCGAACGACCGGATCTTCGTTGCTTCTTGAGAAAGACGTACGAACGCCGCGCCCACGAGACTCTGCATTTCTGAGTCGCGCTCTTCGGTAAGCTGGACGCCGACTTGGCGGATCACATCCATCAGCAGGCGTTCTTCCGTCTTCGCATAGAGCGCAGCGAGCTCGGCCAATCCCATGGCGGCTTGCCGGCGAGGCTGGGTTACCTTGCTTGTGACGCAGTCCGCGTATTTGCGCAAGACGCTGATCGCAGCGTCCGATTCCCCACGCGCCTGCAAACCCTCCACATATTCGCGCACTTTCGCTGCGGGAACGCACCACGCGTCGCCTGATTCGAGCACCGATTTCTTTTTATCTTCCGGTACTTCCGTCCAGAACTGTTGCGCGAGCAGTTCCACGTGGGACTGAACTTCAATTCCCGCGCGGGACATTTTCTCTTCATACACGCCCATGATCTTGCGTAGTCCGTCGAGTTCGGTGTTCATCTCGTCGAGCAACTGGCGCACGGAATTTACTTCAATGTCGCCGCGCTCGTAGCTCTCCAGAGCGAAGCGAATGGCGATGTGCTCGGCAAGTTTCAGAAGCGTCGGCCTGTCCGAAGATTCCGTGGGCGCCTGTGCTGCTAGAGCCGAGAGCGCCTGGCTGATGGTGAACCGCGCGCGCCGGGGGAGGGTGGAAAGCCGCGATTGAAAAGCGTTCGGGTCCAATTTGTCCTTCACGCCGTCGCCGGTGCGGGCAATCTGCGCGAGCACCTGCAAAATTCCCTGCAGCTCGTCTTCTTGGAGCGTCATCAATCCGGTTTCAACCGCCATCGATCCCGGACCGCTCGCCGCGCGCGATGATCGCCCTACTCGAATGCCCGACGTGGCGTTGGCCCAACGGCCCGGCGCGCCCGCATCCGGCGCAGTACTCGCGCCAGGGGGAACTCTCCAAATGCGCGCGCTCGAACCGCCGCCGACTCCTGAACCCGCGCCGGTCCCGCCCAAAAATCCCCCCGCATTGCCGCCCGGCGCGGAACTCCCGCCAGAGGGTCCTCTGCCCGTGCCGCCAGCATGGCTGCCGCCGGATCCAGCCGAATCATCCTTGTTGAGCCAGAAGCCGCCCGCGTTTGGATCGATCGGGGCTCCCTGACCACTGCCGCCCACGACGTTCCAAGTTCCAGCGTCGCCCGAGCCGCCGCCGCTGCCCGACCCGGCTGGCGAACCTGTCATAGGAGCTGCGCCCGAATATCCACCGCCTGCGCCGCCGATTCCGCTTGGGCCACTGCCAATTCCAGATGTCGCTCCGGAAATTCCGCCGCCAGCGCTTTCGCCGGCCCCGGGTCCTGTTCCACTCGATCCGTCGCTGTTTAGCCAAAAACCACCCGCGTTCGGGTCAAGCCGGGAACCGCCGCTACCGCTTCCGCCGATAATATTCCACGTTCCTGCGTCTCCACCCGCTCCAGCGCCGCCCGCAGGGCTCACTGGGCCAGAAACCGTAGCGCCTCCGTGCGAACCGTCGTTCGCATCGTTGCCGCCTACTCCAGAGCCGCCTGCGTGAAATCCTGAGCCTGCGCCTCCCGGTCCAGGGCCGAGTCCTTCGCCGTAGCCAGGCCCGCCGCTTCCACCGTCACCCCAGCCGCCCGGTCCAGAGCCG
Source organism: Candidatus Acidiferrales bacterium (assembly GCA_050746925.1). Lineage (GTDB taxonomy): Bacteria > Acidobacteriota > Terriglobia > Acidiferrales > UBA7541 > Palsa-295. The sequence goes on along the minus strand of JBOGNA010000178.1, from coordinate 27,998 downwards.
CTTCCCGAACCGCCGCCAGGACCACCATGGCCCGATCCGGGACCGCCCGAGCCTTTTGTGCCTTCGGCCGCGACGATGAGTTGTAGAAGTTTTTCGGGGTCGTTGAAGAGTTCATTGGCTGCTGCGGAATCCAGTCCGAGAGTGCGCGCCGTAATGTGCGCTGCAACGGACGACTTCGCGATAGCGGAATCCGCGGGGACGAAACAGACTTCGTTGACGTGAATGTGCGGATCGCCCTGCAGAGCCGCTTTCAATTGCTCAACAAGCTGCGACGGCTTGGCGCCGGTTCCCGTCGGGAATCCACGCACAAAGCGCGCCAGGCTTGCCTGAGTGACTTTCGGCGAAAAGTGAATACTTGCGATTCCCGCTCCAGACAGCATCCGCGCAAAGCTTTTCTCTGCCGCAGCGGATTCCAGTGCCATGCCGTCGAGCAAGAGCTGGTCGCCAGAGACTGACAACAACACGCCGGCTTCATTGTCCGAGCCGAGTGCGGATTGCAGCTCGCTCCAAGCCGTTTCGTACTGCTTTTTGGTGCGAGGATGCCCGAAGTCGTACATCCGCGCGAACTTGAGCAGGATATTGAGGCTGCGTACGAAGGCTCGAGCAGCCGCAGTTCGTGTGTTGGCGTTAGTCATGGCAACCATGTGGGGCAGCGAAAGCCCCGCCTCTACATGTAAATATGGGGTTTAGGGGTGCTGCGTACAATGGTACTGGTGTCCTTTTCGGTACTACCAGATAGTCCTATGTCGCGCGTGGGAGAGAGGTTTTGGACCGCTTGCCGGATCGGATGTATTTCCGGAGCCAGCCTTCTAACTCGCTGATGTCGCCGAGGATAGTCAGAGCGCCCAGCTCTTTCAGTCGAGTACCACGGTGGCGGCGCTCCGGACTTCTGCGTGGGAGCACCCCGACGAATGGGATCTTCGCCGCTTTCGCCGCCAGGGCGTCGTCGATGTTGTCGCCGATGTAGAGGGCAGCCGAGGGGTTGCGGCCGGCGAGAATTCGGATGAGCCCCTCAGGATCGGGCTTGGTTTTTGCTACGTCTTCGGCAGTTACGATTCGACTAAAGAATGTTCGGACCTTCCAGCGGTCGAGCGTGTAGTCGAGTTCGCGGTAGATGCGGCCGGTGAAGACCGCGAGCGGAGCAAACTTTGCCAGCCGGTTCAGGCTCGCGGGCGATAACAGCCACTTCTCGCCGCGGACATTTCCCCTATCGTTCGTGCCCCAGTAGATTTCTTGGAAGCGGTGCTTCACTTCCTCGTAGCTGAAATCGCCGCCGAGCTGGTGAACCCACTCGTGCGAAAGCTTCCAGTCGTCGTTGTAGCCGGGCCGATTCTTCCAGCGGTGAAGCTCGGAACGAGTGACGCGTTTGGATGTAAGCAGGCGCACCGTTTCGAGCGTGGTGCGCTGGAAGGAACCGAGCGTGTCCACCAGAACGCCGTCGATGTCGAAGATGATTACGGAAAGTTTAGAAGCCATGGGCTGGTTCGAAATGGTCAAACGCGCGGACCGCGGGAGAAACGGAGTCCGCTAGGATGGAGACTCTTCCTCTTCCCCAGAGGGCTCTCCGGAAGATTCACGCGAGCCGGAACTTGCGTCGTCCGGTGTGGCAACAGGTTCATCTTCGAGTAAGTCGGACGACCACGCCTCGCCGGACGCGACTGGCGGAGGGATCGCCGTGGCGGCGGACTCTGAAGGAGCCGCAGAGGAACCTGTCGGCGCCGCCGGAGCAGCGGCGGCCGATTGCGCGGGAACGGCAGCCGGCGCAGAAGCCTTCGCGGGAGCCGGAGCGGCAGCAGCCGCGGCTGCCTTAAGAGTATCGAGCCGCTTCTCGAGAACACCGGTGAGAAGGTCGATGATGAGCTTGGCGCCGCTTCCATCCGGATCCTTCGCCGGATTGTAGGCAGTTACTTCAATCGCGGCGAGATGCTTCTGCGTTGCGAAAACTTCCAGCGCCTCGCGGACTTCGTCGAGGCTCAGGCCGCCCGTCCCCGGATAATTTGTCGCTGGAAAATCGGCGATCACATCCACGTCGAAGTGCAGAATAAATTCGTAACCATTCGCGTGAATGCGTTCCACCGCAGCCTGTGCCGCAGCCGCCGCACCCATGCGCTGAATGTCCGCCGCGTGATAACAGCGCAGCGGAGATTTCTTAAGCAACTGCTCCTCGGGAGGATCCAGACGAGCAACGCCGAAGAGTGCGAGGTCCGGCTCGCGCACAAGCGGCGGCTCGCCCCAGAAACGCACCATCTCCGCGGCGCCGGCTCCGGTCAGGTGAGAGACAACCATACCGTCAACGCATCCGGAAGGAGTGGTTGCCGGCGTGTTCAAGTCGGCGTCGCGATCCATGTAAATCATGCTGACGTTGCGGAAATAGCGGCGCGCGCCCGCAACGGTCGCAAGAGCGATGGAACAATCGCCGCTCAGAATGATCGGGAGAGCGGAGGACTTCACAGCCTGTTCGACGCGCGGTTTCAAGGCTTCCAGGGCAGCGACCACTCGCGGAAGATTTCGCGCGCGGGGACTCTCATTGTCCGGCTGGTAAAGCTGGGGAGGATCGTCGCCGAGGTCATTCACTTCGTAGCCGACGGCACGGAGACGGTCGATCAACCCGGCGGAGCGGAGTGCCGCAGGAGCGCCTTCGTGTCCCGCTGACATCGCGGCGGCGCTGGTGGGCGCTCCCAGCAGCGCTATTTTATTCGGCTGGCGGACTACCTTAACCGCCACTCATTGGCTCCTAGTATTTTTTGACTCCCTGGCCGAATTGCAATTAGTGCGCGCTCTGTCGCGCCGCAAGTTCGGGCGGCAGGGTGAAGCGCACGTCTTCGCGAATCAAATCCAGATCGCGCTCGTTCGTGAAACCAAACTTTGCCAGGCGCTGGCTCACCTGTTCGACCAGAATTTCCGGCGCGGAAGCTCCCGCCGTGAGGCCGAGCGTTTTTACTCCGGCGACCCAGGATTCTTCGATGTCGTTTGCGTCTTCAATCAGGCGGGCCGCTACTCCGGCGCGCTTGGCCACTTCCACGAGGCGGTTCGAATTCGAGCTGTTCGCCGACCCCACGACCAGGATCAATTCCACTTCGCGCGTAAGAGCCTCGACGGCTTCCTGGCGATTTTGCGTTGCGTAGCAGATGTCGTCCGAAGCGGGTCCGACGATCGTCGGGAACCGATGGCGCAGACGCGCGACGATTTCCTGCGTGTCATATAGTGAGAGCGTGGTCTGCGTAAGAAATGCGAGGCGGTCCGGATCGGGAACTTCCAGCTCGTCCACTTCTTCGACGCTTCCGACGATGACCGTCTGGTCCGGGGCTTCACCAGAGGTTCCAACGATTTCCTGATGGTCGCGATGGCCGATCAAAATGAGCGTACGGCCCTCACGGGCGAATTTCAGCGCTTCGAGATGGACCTTGGTGACGAGCGGGCACGTGGCGTCAATGACGCGCAGCCGGCGCTCCTGAGCCTCAAGGCGCACGCGCGGCGGAACGCCGTGGGCGCTAAAGACGAGCACGGCGCCTTCGGGAACTTCCTCGATCGACTCGACGAAAATCGCACCGCGGCGCCGTAGCTGGTCCACAACGTAGCGGTTGTGAACGATCTCATGGTGGACGTACACCGGCCGGCCATAGGCTTCCAGCGCGAGCTCGACAATATCAACGGCCCGTACGACTCCGGCGCAGAATCCGCGGGGCCTGACCCGCACCAGTGTTTTCGCGCCGTTGGCACCCTGAATGTTCGTTAACGTCAATTCGCTCTCCGCAGGCTCATATTTTACCCGAAGCACCGGCTTACCGCCAGTTCGAGCGGACGGGAGGCGTGTTGTGAATGCCATCGAAAAACGGAGTTACAAATGGCGTTTTCGTCTCGATTAGAAATGATGTCTGGCCAATGTTTTCTGTCACTTACGCGGAATTCTAATAACGGTGTCCCGATTTGAAATTGCGCAACACGAGAGAGTGTTTCCGGGGACAAGCCAGACGAAGATGCGTGCGGGAAGCCTTTCAGCCTTTTATTGGCCGCTTCCGCCTGCCCACCCGATCGTTTCGTCTTCATCATGCTCAATAACCCTAGCACGTTGCGAGCGATTTGTCTGGTTGGGTTTGGTGTGAAAACTTTGAAGAGGGCGGTGATTGTCGGGGGAAGGCCCACGACGAGGGGGCCCTCGCCGTGGCTACCCGCGGTAGCGATAGGTTCGGTGGTATTCTCGCGGGCGCGATTAGGAGGAAAGACGCCGATGGCGATGATTTTGAAGGGGCAGGTGGCGGTGGTGACCGGCGGCGGGCGAGGGATCGGGCGGGCGATCGCCCGGAGATTTGCGAACGAAGGAGCAGCAGTGGTTGTGACGGCCCGGAGTGAGGATGAAGTGAAGCAGGTTGCCGGGGAGATTCGGGAGCAGGGCGGCGAAGCGGTGGCCGTGGTGGCGGACGTGTCGCAAGAGGCAGACTGCGAGCGGATCGTTCGCGCGGCGAGAGAGAGATTCGGCGCGATTCACATACTGGTGAATAACGCGGGGATATACGGGCCGGTAATGCCGGCGGAAAAAATATCGGCGCGCGAATGGGACGAGGTGATCGCCGTAAATCTGCGCGGGCCTTTCTTGCTGTCGCGGCTGGTGCTGCCGGAGATGTACGAACGAAAGTCCGGATCGATTCTGAATATCACGAGCATTGCGGCCAAGGCAGCATTTCAGTTGAACGGGCCCTACGCGGCGTCGAAGGCAGGTTTGATGGGCTTAACGCACACGCTTGCTGCGGAAGGCGCGCGGAAAGGAGTGCGCGTGAACGCGATCAGTCCGGGCCCCGTGACGGAGACGAAAATGTCGCAGGAACTGGGGCGGCGGCTGGTGGAGTATTTTCAAGCAGAACCGGACCACATGTTGAAGCAGATGCTGGAAACGATTCTGCAGGGGCGGCCGCAGACGGCGGAAGAGATTGCCTCTGCGGCCCTATTTTTGGTTTCGGGTCAATCGAGCGCGATTACTGGGCAGACTCTGAACGTGGATGGCGGAATGGCTTTCTACTAATTTCTTCCAGGCTGCTGAAACCGCGGCCAATGGCGCGAACTCCGATTTCTGCGAAATCGAGTCCGCGTTCGCCGAGCGAGCCAACGAGATACGCAACTCCGCCGAGAACCAGCAGCACCCCAAAACCAAGACCGAAAAGCAGTTCCGCCGCGAGAAGCTCACGGACGAAGTAGAGCTGGAAAACAAAGGCCAATGCGATGCCCGCCAACAACCCTTTGCGCACTTTCGCTTTTTCAACGATGCCAACAACGAATGTTTTCAACTTCCCCAAAAGCATTTTCATTAGGCCTCACCTGTACTCGCCTGTTTAGATGCACGGGGACACCCAAATGACGCCGGGTGTAAGTAGCTGACGCGTAATGCGGTTAGGAAACCCTGTAGAAATAAGGTACAGGCAAAAACGGAAAACAAATTCCGCGCGGAGCGTAAGCAGGTACTTCGAGTACTGCGAGATGCGGCAGACGAGAATTGGCGCCGTTTTTTGGCTGAATGACGTGGTTTTCTTTTTGTTTCGCCTGTTTCGATTTGGTGCGGGCTTGTTGCGGCTTCAGCGGGTGAATTGATGATTTATCGCGCCGTCAGCAGCGCGGTGATAAGTTGCGCAGCTTCAGTGAACACCATAGGTGGCGCTTGTAGCTAACGCGGGCGGGTCTTAAACCCGCCCCTACTGGAAGAATATTTGGTTGCGGCCCTTGAAGGAGCTGGTGCTAGCGGCCTTCGAAGGGGTAGCGATCTTGTACGAGGACCGCGTCGGCTACGCGACGGCGGATCGCGATTGTGTCGATTGGATTGTGCTTGGCGAAGCGGCGCAGGACGGCGAGCTGGGTGACGAGCGTGTCGCCATCGGCAGTGGCCGCAAGCGCGGTGCGAGCTTCTTTTTCGATGCGATCCATCGCGTCGTAGATGAACGCACGCGCGGCATCGCCCATCACGCTGGCGGATTCACCTCGCTTGGCGGCCGCTTTCTGGGCGCGGCGGAGCGAAGATTCCATGGCATAGATGTCCATCACGATATTCGCGAGCGAGGCGACGATTTCCTGCTGTTCGGCGAGAGCCTCGCGGAATTTCTGCAGCGCGGTGCCGGAAGCGAGCAGAAAGATCTTCTTGGCCTGCGCAAGCGAGCGCTCTTCTTCGGCAAAAGCGCCGGTGGGGGCCCCTTCGAACGACGGACCGGCCAGAACTTCTTCGGCCAGTTTCATCGCTGCCGGAATGAGCGGAACGATCCCGGCGGTGGCGCGCTTCATCAGCATCTGGATGATGAGCATGCGGTTGATTTCGTTGGTGCCTTCAAAGATGCGGTTCACGCGGCTGTCGCGATACGCACGCGCCACGGGATAGTCCTCGTGAAATCCGTAGCCGCCGAAAATCTGGACGCCTTCATCGACGCAGTAATCGACAGTTTCGCTGCCCATCACTTTGCTGATGGAGCTTTCGATCGCGTATTCCTCGAGGACCTGCATGGCCTGCTGGGTCTTGTCCGTGCCGGGCGTCGGAGTCGATACGGCCGCTTCGATCATTCCCGCTGAGCGGTAAATCATGGATTCGACGGCGTAGATGCGGATGGCCATTTCGCCGAGCTTCGTTTTGATCAGGCCGAAATCCTTGAGCGATTTGCCGAAAGCGGTGCGCTCTTTCGAATACTTCGAGGAAGCTCTCAGGACCTCCTTCGCCCCGCCAAGGCAGTAGGCGCCGAGCGAGAAACGGCCTACGTTGAGGGTGTTGAACGCGACGATGTGGCCGCGCCCGATATCGTGCAAGAGGTTTTCTTTCGGCACCGGCGAGTTTTCGAAAAAGATGGGCGTCGTGGAGCTGCCCTTGATACCCATTTTCTTTTCTTCGGCGCCGGCGGAGAAGCCCGGCGTGCCGCGTTCGACGATGAAGCAGGAGAATTTTTCGCCGTCCACTTTGGCGAAGACGACGTACACGTCGGCGAATCCGCCGTTGGTGATCCACATTTTCTGGCCGTTCAGAATCCAGTTCTTGCCGTCGGGCGAAAGCACGGCGCGAGTGCGCGCAGCGAGCGAATCGGAGCCGGCCTGCGGCTCGGAGAGACAGTAGCAGGAGAGAAGTTCGCCCGAAGCGATCCGCGGCAGATATTTTTTCTTTTGCGCCTCCGTGCCGAAATACACGATCGGGATCGTGCCAATGCCTGCGTGGCCGCCGTGCGAAACGGCGAATGAAGCGTAGCCGGACAATTTTTCCGCGAGGACGGTCGCGGAGATCTTGTCGAGTCCCGAGCCGCCGTATTCCTCGGGAATCGCGCCGCCGAGAAGGCCAATCTCGCCGGCCTTCTTGAGCATTTGTGCCATCAAGCCCTCTTTGTGGGCTTCCAGATCGGGAACGTTGGGCAGGACTTCCTTCTGCACGAATTCTTCGGCCGTCTGGCCGATCAGGCGCTGGTCGTCGGTGAGATCGGCGGGCGTAAAAACATCTTCGGGAGCAACGGAGGTGATTAGAAAGGATCCGCCGCGATTGAGAAGTTGAGAAGCCGGTGCCGTGGCCATGATGAGCGCTGCCTCCTGAAAAGTGGGGGTCGGTAAAAAGTGATTGTCTCTCTCATTTGCGCTGGACGCAATAGGACACCCGGACAGGCGGCAAATATTTCGGCGGTTGCGATGAGCAAACGGGCCAGGTTCGCAACGTGGGTGCGGACAATGCGCGCAGGCCTCCTCCAGCCGGAAAGAATGAAATTGAGCCGGTGGGATGCCGGCGCCAGTGAGATTTGCGGCCATCAGGCTCGGCGTTATAGACAATATTATTTGTCTTGACAATAATAATTTTCTATTGTGAAATCAAGACCGTGAACTTAGCAATCCAAGCTGGACCCGAGTCTCCCGCGTGGGATTTTGTGGCCGAGGTGCCGCGAGCGACGGCGCTGCTGCATCCCCTGCGTCTGCGAATTCTCGACGCGCTGCGCGAGCCGGATTCCGCGGCCGGGCTCGCGCGGCGACTGCGCCTTCCCCGCCAAAAAATCAACTATCACGTGCGCGAGTTGGCGCGAGCGAAGTTTCTCGAGCGCGCCGGGCAGCGGCGCCGGCGCAACATGATCGAGCGCCGGTTCCGCACCACGGCGCGCGGCTACATTCTCTCGCCGGAATTGCTGGGACGACTCGGCGTGCCGCAAGCGCAAGCTCAGGACGCGTTCAGTGCGGCCTATTTGCTGGGGCTGCTGTCCCTCGGGCAATCGGAACTCGGCCGCGCGACCCGCGAAGCCGGGGCGCAATCGAAGCGACTGGCAACTCTTTCGATCAATTCGGAAATGCGCTTTGAGAGCGCGGAGCAGCGGGCGCGATTTACCGCCGAATTGCAGCGCGCGGTTGTGGAAGTGGTGGCACGCTATGCGTCGCCGTTCGCAGACGCGGATGGGTCGGCGGGAGCCGGGCGGCCTTATCGACTGATTCTTGGGTGTTACCCGATTCCGCCGAAAGCGGCGGAACAACACGACGGCGGAGGGAAATCCGAATGACAGACGAAACGAAATTCGACCATCAGGGCCGCATCATTCGCGCGGAAATCGAAACGACGGCGACGCCGCAGCAGGCCTGGGAGGCATGGGCCGACCCGGAAAAAATCGCGCACTGGTTTGTGGACCGCGCGTCGGGCGAAGCAAAGCCAGGCGGCACGATGACGTGGTTCTTCGACGAGTTTGGATTCGCGCTGCCCTACAAAGTGGTGGAAGCGACGCCGGGAAAACTGTTCGTGCTGAAGTGGGAGGCGCCGCAGGGCGGCCCCACGGGAATTCTGGAGGTAAAGATCGCGCGGCGCGGCGGCGCGACGCGGATTCAACTCGTCAATTCCGGTTTCCGTGAAGATGCGGCGTGGAACGATGAGTATGAGGGCGTGGTGTCGGGCTGGAAGATGTCGCTCGCGATACTGAAATACTATCTCGAGAATCATTTCGGGAGCGCGAAGGCAGCGCTGCTCGTGATGAGGCCCGCGACGTTTACTTACGAACAGCTGCATGAGTACTTCGTCGATTCCACAAAGCTCGCTCTGTGGCTGGCCAATTCGGGTGCGATTGGGAAGATAGGCGATGCGTGCCGGCTCGAGTTGCGCGACGGCGGGACGCTGACGGGACGTATCTTGGCGGATACGGGGCGCGAGGTGACCGTGTCTTGGGAAGAAATTGGCGGGACGCTGGAGCTGAAGGGATTTTCGATGGGGCCGCAGCGCGTCGCGGGGGTGCGCTGCATGGTTTGGAATCCGAAGCCGGAGAGGATGGAGCGGCTGAAAACAGACTTGAGCGCGGCCGTGGAGCGGCTGGCGGCATTGCTGCCAGCGGCTACGGCGGCGGGAGCGAGCGGAGCGATACCGAGCCGGGCGACACCGTTTGAGGACAAGCCCTGACGGAGGCGAAGCGCGATTTGAAAAAGCTGATTGTCGATCGTGGAAAAATCGAGCGCGGAGGACGCTCCGCTCGAACTTACGTTGACAACGACGACCGTTCGCGAGTAAAAATGCTGCAACTTCCTGTGGGAATGCCTTTTACTCGGAGGCGCGAATGGGCAAGAAAATCATACTGGCCGGCCTAGCCGGAGGCGTGCTCGTCTTTATCGTGAGCGGGCTGCTGCATTCCACCACGAAACTGGGGGAGGTGGGAATTCGGGGGATCCCGAACGAAGACGCCGTCATGCTGGCAATGCGGAATTCGATGCCGGAGCCGGGAATCTATCTTTTCCCCGTGCCGAATCTTGCCACGATGTCGAAGGAGCAGCGGGCGACCGAAGAGTCGCGGTATCTGGCGAAATTCAAGCAGGGGCCGACCGGAATCGTGGTTTACAAACCCGGCGGAGAGGACATCGTATTCGGGAAGCTGCTGGTGAATCAGTTTCTAATTGGACTTGTGGCTGCACTCATGATCGCCTGGATCCTCGCCGCGACGGCAAGCGCCACTTCGTACGGCACTCGCATTATGATCGTGATCGCGATCGGCCTTTTCGCAGAGATCTACATCGACATGCCATACTGGAATTGGTACGGGTTCCCGATGAACTACACGATTGGGCATTTGCTCGGCGGAGTGCTCAGCTGGGCCATCGCGGCGCTGGCGATGGCAGCGATCGTGAAGCAGCCGGCTGCCACCTGATCAAGTCTCTTTTTCGTCCGCTCGGGAACGCAACTAAGCGACGCGCTCGAAGATCCCTGCGGCGCCCATGCCTCCGCCCACGCACATCGTGACCATTCCGTAACGCGCGTTGCGGCGCTCGAGTTCACGCAAAATCGTGGCGGTGAGCTTTGCACCGGTGCAGCCGAGCGGATGGCCAAGTGCGATCGCACCGCCGTTGGGATTCACCCGCGCCGGATCAATGCCCGCCGCTTTGATCACACTGAGGGCTTGAGCGGCGAACGCCTCGTTCAACTCGATCACGTCGATCTGATCGAGCGTAAGACCGGCAATCTTGAGCGCCTTCGGGATCGCAAACACCGGGCCGATGCCCATCTCTTCAGGCGGGCAGCCAGCGGTGGCAAAAGCCAGAAATCGCGCGAGAGGTTTCAATCCGAGCGAGCGGGCGCGTTCGGCGCTCATCACGACTGCAGCGGCAGCGCCGTCGCTCATTTGCGAGCTGGTCCCCGCCGTGACGACGCCCCGCACATGAAACGCAGGTTTCAGCTTCCCCAAAATTTCCACCGATGTATCCGCACGCGGGCCTTCGTCCGTATCGAATTTCGCTTTTACCGTCTTCGGGCGGGAGCCGTTGGGTGAACCGTTGGCACTCGCTTCCAAGACGTTGTAACTCACATCCACCGCCACGATTTCATCCTTGAACTTCCCGGCAGCAATCGCAGCGATCGCTTTCTGATGGCTGGCGTAGGAGAACTCGTCGGCTTGCTCGCGCGTGATGCCATATTTCTTGGCGAGATTTTCCGCGGTGAGTCCCATGCCAAGGTACGCGTCCGGGTAGTTGTCCATGAGCCAGGGATTGGGAGCAACCTTGTTGCCGCCCATGGGCACCATGCTCATCGATTCGGTGCCGCCGGCAACGACCACTTCGCCCTGCCCTGCCATGATTCGTTGCGCGGCGATGGCGATGGATTGCAATCCGGAGGAACAGAAGCGATTGATCGTCATCGCGGAGGTCTCGACGGGCAGCCCGGCGCGCAGCGATGCGATTCGGGCGACATTCATTCCCTGCTCGGCCTCTGGGATCGCGCAACCGATGATCACGTCCTCAATTTCTTTCGGATCGAGGCCGCCTGCGCGGGCGACCGCTTCTTTAATGACGAGCGCGCCGAGATCATCGGGACGCGTGGTGCGCAGAGCGCCCTTGGACGCCTTCCCTACGGCCGTTCGAACTGAACTAACGATGACTGCGTCTCGCATTGCTCACCTCGGCGAAAATCTAGGAGCCCACGCTAAACCTGCTCCTTGATTTCGAATCGTACAGATATTGGATGCCAGCGGGAGTGAAAAAGCAACAGCCAGGTAACAAGGTCTGGCGTCGTACGAACGGGATCAGCAACGGCGGAATTGTTGCTGATGGCGGCGCGGGCGGGTCCCGTTCGTGCATCCGGGACGCGAGAGACACGTCTTAGACGCCCTCCTGCTGGGGATCAACGAAGAAGGTTAAGGATTAGATTCGGAATTTGATCGTAACTTGCATCTGCACCTCGACGGGCGCGCCGTCCAGCTGCGACGGTTCATATTTCCAGCGGCGCAGCGCGTCCATAGCTGCTGCGCGCAGGGACGTGGGCCCCGAAACTACGTGCATTTTGACGACGTTTCCAGATTTATTGATCGTCGTGTCCACGACAACGTCGCCTTGCTGCCCCGAGGATCGGGCGATCGACGGGTATTGAGGCACGACCGACGAAATCAATCTCGGCGCCTTCACGTTTCCGCCAATCTTGACCGGACCTTCGGGCCGCATTTCGGGCGACGGGAGCGATGCGGCGTTCGACGACGCAATTCCAGCGAGTGCGTTGGTCCCGGACGCCCCCACCGATGGATCAATTGCGGGAGCGGAGTCCGCCTGCCCTTCATCTCCGCGCGTCGAAGTGGTGGGACGAGCCGTGAGAGCGCTGGACATCATATCTGGCGTGACACTGGGAGCAGGTTGTCTCGCTGAAGCGGCGGAGCGATTCGAATTTGCCGCCGGCGCCTTGGCTTCATTCGCCTTTGCGTCATTTGCTTTCGCTTCGTTGCCCGAATTCGCGGGAGCAGGTGCGTTACCCGACGCGTTCGGAGCATTCGATCGGGGAGCCGGAATCGGTTCAGCAGTCGCAGCCATATAAGGCTGGCCTGCAGGCGTGATCGCCGGGAGCGAAGGTGATGCGGCGCCTTGCGCAGGCTGTGCCGCAACAGAGGAAGTACGCGCGCTCGAAGCCGCGCCGGTCGATGGATGCTGCCGGAAGTAGGCAATTCCGGCGCCCAGTCCTGCCACAAGCACAGCGATGCACGCAGCGATCAACATCCAATTCTGGTTGGAGCTCGCATCCCCGGCTGCCGATCCACCCAAACTAGAATCAAGACGCGCGCCGAATGCTTCAGACGGCGCGGCTTGGGAAGCGGCGGCGTAGTTCCCGAAAACTTCGCGTGAGGACGTTGGCGATACGGCGGCGGCTGGCGCTTCGTGCGAATCTTCCAACTGAGAGTGCGAGGAAAGCGTCGCGACAGTGGATGTGGCGGCTGACGAGTCGGAGTCGTCATCGCCTTGCAGTTCAGACAATGAAAGCGATGGCGGAGGAAGCGGCGCTTCTCCCAGAGGATCCACGACCGGAACGTTCTTGGACGACTGCAGTGCCGCGCTCTCGATTCGCCGCTCGACCGGCGACAACGGCTTCGTTGTGGTAGCTGTTGCCGAGGCAGCTTCCTGGACAGTTTCCTGCGAACCAATTGAAATGAATGAGGATTCCGGCTTCGGCGCGGAAACATGAGCAGCCGGCTTGCCTGCCTTCGCAATCGGACTGCTTGCGGCGGGCCGCGTCACCGGCGCGGCGGGACTCGGTGTCAGCGTCGGCAGCGCAGCTGACTGTTTCTGCTGCGATTCCAAATTCACTTGAGGAGAAGCGACCGGCGTCGCATCCGCAGGTCCCTCGGACGGAAAATTGACGCCCCAATAGCCGGGCTGGCGATGCGTGAATTCCACTTCGACGTAGCTCCCGTGATTCGCGTTCGGACGAACCTTCAGGACGCGGCAAATCGAGTCCTGGTTCGACTTGATGTTGGTAAGCACCAGCATCTGGCTGACGCCCACCGGAGTCGTCATCCGCAGCACAGCGCCCTGCGGAAACACAATCATCGTTACGGTTTGTTCTTCGAATGGTTCGGTTTTCGGCGCCGTGCCGCGCTCGACTTCGATCACGCGCGAGCCGTGAACCTTCACGTGAACTTCGAGCGAAAGAGCGTCGGAGCGAAGAGCGGACGAGGACTTGCCTTGGCTCGCAGGTTGCGAAACCGCCGAGTTCCCCGCAGGATTTGCAACTTCGACCGAATCTTTCGTGAGTGGCGCCATCGATCTCTCCGGCGGCTACGCCGTCCCCCAAGATGTAAGGATGACTTTCCCTGATATATGTTGATTTTCGGCGTGGGTCGCAAAGTGCGGCAATAGTACCTTCGTACTGCCAGGGAACATTTCTTTCATCGGCTAAGTACAGGGAAAGATTAGGCGAAGACGGATTCGGGGCGGAAGAGTACCAGGGCTTCGATTGCTCTTCGATAGGACTATTCAGCTAGAACTGAAATCGCACGGCGAGTTGCTTAGAGCGCGGTGCGCCCCCTCATGCGGAGCGGAGAGACCTCGGTGAAAGGTTCTTTAGGCTGGTTTGCGCGGAATGAAAATCGATGTCGGCGGCGTGATCTTGTACGCCTTCGAAAAATCGCTCTGGTTGAGCGCTACGCCGACTCGCCCGCGCGAATCAATGTAGAGAAGCGGTTTCCCTACCGGAACGGATGCGAATGTTTTGGCGAATGGAAACGCAAAAGGCTTGCCGCCGATTGTGAATTTCACCGTGTCTCCGACGGCGTACCCGAGCGCTTTGAAATCGTCGCCGCGGATATCGGTGATCAAACTTCCGAACGGATCGTCTAGCGCAAATACATCGCCCGCGATGCCCTTTTCATCGATTTTCGCCTGGCGCGCCTTCAGCCGTACCAGCTCTTTTACTTCCGGCCCTACCTGCGTCCAGTCTTCTCCGGCAGCCAAATGCGCGGCGGCGGGCGAAAAAATATCGCGGCCGTGGAACGTGGAAGAAATCTTGTCGCCGATCATCCAGGCGGGATTCGTAATTTCGCGCACGCCTTCCACTCCGTCTCGATCGGCCACCGGCGTGATGACCCCGTTATCGGGCAGCACGAATAGCTGTCCCTTTTTCGTTTTCACGACGACCGCTTTTCGCGAGCTTCCCACCGTTGGATCCACGACGACGAGAAAAACAGTCCCGGAGGGATAGTAGGGCGTCACGCCGAAAAGAAATCGCGCGCCTTCCTCGATCGAGAACGGCGTCACCTGATGGGTGATATCCATGATGCGAGCTTGCGGTGCAATCCCGATGATCACCGCTTTGCAGATGGCGACAGCGTCATTCGCTGTCCCGAAGTCGGTCATGAAGACGATCGCTGGGCGGGATTCCTGCCTGTTTGCCGGTTCCTGCTGGGCTGCGACTCGTTCGCCGCACGTGAGCGACATCGCGACAAATAGAATAAGGAGAGCTATACCTCGACGGAGACTTCCAGAACGCATGCTGACCCCCTCAGCATTTCTTTGGCAGAACGACGGTTGTTGATTCGACGCGCCACCCGACCCGTTCGCCGCATCAGATGCACTTGTCCCGGCGACGATTCCACGAAATCGTGACCGGGAGGAGTGACCTGCGGGATTATAACCCAGCGGCCGCTATATCATGTTGCCACAGGCCTTCGCTCAATGCGCCGGCGCGGGACGATTGTGATACTGCTCGTACAGGTCACGATGGCGATTGCCGGTGCTGGTGAGTTTTCCGTTGATAAAGAGATAGCGAAGTTCCGTCCGGATTTCGAGCGGGTCGCCATTCGTCACAATCAAGTTTGCGATCTTTCCCGGCTCGATCGACCCGACCTCGTCCGCGATGCCGAACATTTCCGCGGCGTTCAAGGTGACTGCTTTCAAAGCCTCGTCGTGCGGCAAACCGTAGGCCACTGCGGTCCCCGCGTATTGCGACAACCGGCGCGAAAATGCCGTTCCGAAACTCGAAAGCGCGATCGGAATGCCTGCGGCGTGCAGCTCTGCGGGCTGAGTGAGTTCGCGATCGTATGGCATATCTTCTTCCGGGGGAAATGATTCCGTGGGCCCCAGGATCACCGGAATCTTTTTTTCTTTGAGCAGAGCTTCCGCCTTAAAAGCTTCCGAACCGCCCGCGAGAATCATTTTCAGATTTTGCTTCGAGCAGAACTCGACTGCGTCGCGGATGTAGCGGGCTTGCCCGGCTACTACCAGCACCGGCAGCTTCCTCTCCACCACCGGGACCAGCGATTCGAGTTTCAGGTCCCGCTCGAACAGCGCCGGCGAGCCTTTTTCTTTCGCCTGGGCGTAATGACGCGCGCGATCCAGCCAGTCGCTCAGCTCGTTGATCTTCAGGTCGTATTCCTTCTTGGCTTCGACGTACGGCTTGTCCTTCGGGCGGCCTGTCGCAAAATCGAACGAGCGTGTCCGAACCGTCGGCCAGTTGACCACCATCGCGATCGAGCGCTGGATCTGCATTTCCTCCATCGTCCAGCCCGCGAGATGGAACGCGGACGCTTGCCCCGTGAGGAAGCCCCCGCTCGGCAGGTCGAATCCGCCGATGCCCGGCGCGGCGACCACGTGCGTGATTCCGCTCGCACGCGTCACGGGAATATGTGCGCTCGCCGGATTCACGGCCGTTGCCGCAACCAGTTCGGGGTTGAAATCGCCGAGCTCTGTGATGTCAACCGTGGCGGACACCTGGCCAATTTCGTTCAGCCCCATCTGCGTGAACGGATCAAACAGGCCTGGGTACACTTCGAGTCCTGCGGCGTCGATGATCTGCGCATCGGCGGGAATTTCTACGTTTGCGCCTACTGCGGTGATCTTGCCGCCGCGGATAATCACGATTCCCTTGTCGATCGGTGCACCGGAGATCGTGTACACCTTCGCGCCCTTGATCGCGTAAACGCCCGGCCCACTCTGGGCATGCGCAACGTGTGCGAATAACAACGCAAGGAGGACGAACGCGATTCGCGCCGGAGTCATTGATTTCACAGGCCACCTCCCGCGTGGCCGCGGCCGGCGTCATCATTCTGCGTTGGTTTCTTCTTCGGTTCGGGTTTTTTGTCCGGCTTCTTGCCCGGCTCTTCGCTGGCTTTCTTTTGTTCCTCGTCGGCCTTCTTTTCTTTGTCGAGAAGCGCTTGTTTTTCTTTTTCCAGGTCCGGCCGCTGCGCGATGTCGCGCTGACGGTCGAAATAAACCTGGCCGTCGATCAACGTCTTCTGCACAACCGCGTACACGCTGAGCGGATCGTGATTGTAAATAACGAGGTCCGCGTCCTTGCCAACGTCAATCGAGCCGACGCGGCCGTCGATTCCCAGTTGAATCGCGGGATTGAGCGTGACGAGCTTGAGCGCATCGTTCGGCGAAAGTCCGCCGTACTTGACCGACTTTGCAGCCTCCTGATTCAGGTGGCTCGCCTCTTCGGAATCATCGGAGTTGATCGAGACGACGACTCCGCGTTCGGTCATCAGCGCTGCGTTGTACGGAATCGCATCGAACGCCTCCATCTTGTAAGCCCACCAATCGGAAAATGTCGAGCCGCCCGCTCCGGACGCTGCGATTTCATCCGCAACCTTGTAGCCTTCGAGGACGTGCTGGAACGTGCGCACCTTGAATCCGAATTCCTTAGCCACGCGAATCAGCATCAGAATTTCGTCCGCCCGGTAGCAATGAGAATGAACGTACCGCTTGCCCTCCAGCACCTCGACGAGCGGTTCCAGCGCTTCATTGCGGCGAGGCGGAATTAGATTCTGCTCGCCGGATGCCTTGCGCTGGTTGTAGTCGTCCCACTGCTTCTTGTACTCGCGCGCTTCCGTAAACGCCTGGCGGATCATTTCCTCGGTGCCGAGCCGCGTCGCCGGGTATCGAGGTGGGACTCCCGGAGGCGGAGTGAAATTGCTGCGCTTGGGATTTTCCCCCAACGCAAATTTGATTCCGGGCAGCGCGCCCTGAAATGGAAGCTCGCTCGCCGATTTTCCCCAGCGCAGCTTGATGACCACCGTCTGCCCGCCGATGGGATTCGCGCTGCCGTGCAGAATGTTCGCCACCGTCACGCCGCCGGCCAGATCGCGATAGATGCTGATGTCTTCCGGATTCAACACATCGGCGATGTTAGCCATGGATGAGACTGCCGGGCCGGATTCATTCACGCCCCCATCGATGGCAATGTGCGAATGGCAATCAATAATTCCCGGCATCACGAACTGCCCGGCCGCATCGATTACCATGGCGCCGGCAGGAGCCTTCAGATCGGTTCCTACGGCGGCAATTTTGCCGTCCCGAATCAAAATAGAGCCGTGATCGATGTTTCCGTGGGTGATGGTGAGGATTGTTGCGTTTTGAATCAAGATTGTGCTCGCATCCTGCGCACCTGCAATCGCCGGGATCAGCGCAGCCAATAAAAACAAGCACGTCAATGCCAGGCGCTTCATCGGCTCACCTCCGCGCCGACAGAAGCCGAGACGTCGGCGCGTTCCGGTTTCTTGTCACCGGCCTTTTCCGGCGGCTTCGCCTCTTCGTGAATTTCGTACCAGCCGCCGTCCACGAACACGTGCTTCACTTTGGTCTTGTCATTGAATATGTCGCCATCGGTTACCACCAGATTTGCAATTTTCCCCTGCTCGATCGATCCCATTCGGTCGGCAACGCCGAGAATCTCCGCCGCGTCCAGGGTAAAGGCGCGAAGCGCCGCATCCGGCGCCAATCCGGCATCCGTCGCCTTCTTCACGCTCTTGAAGATGTCCTTCGGCCCGGCCAGCCCACCCGAATAAAATGCAAATTTCACGCCGGCCTTTACAAATACGGCCGGAGTAGAGGGAGCGTGATCTCTGAACCGCAACTCGCGCAAAGTTTGCTCGGCTTCCGGGTCTCCGTCTTTTGCGCGCTCCGGCCACTTCAGATTGACGAGCACCGGAATCCTTCGCGCAGCAATCGAATCGGCCACGGCATAGCCCTGCTGGCCGCTGTAAATCACGGTAGGAAACTTCCATTCACCCGACAAGCGCAAAGCACGAAGCAACTGAACCGAAGTGTTTGCCGGAAGGAGCAGAATTTCGTTATCGTGACGAACGGCTGCGATCGCGCGCTCGGCGCGGTCATACGGTATCCGCTCAATTTTCGTGGCGTTCGCCTCGTGGATCGGTTCCGCTTGTTGATACCAGGTGGCGTCATCGAATACCTGGCGCACGTACGCGATCGTGCCCATCAGCGAATTCGGAAATCCAAAGAAGCCACTCGTCGGCACGAGCGAAATCTGCAGCGTCGCCGCAGGCTTCACCACCAGCTGTCCGGCACGCTCGCCTCCGAGATCGATGATCGTTCCCTGTCCGGGGAAAATGCCCACGTCGGGTGTTGTCAGTGCGGTCGTGAATCCCGCATTGCGCCAGTCCTGAATTCGCTTGTCGTCGATCTTGAGTTCGTCCGCCGCAACCCGCCAGGGCGAAGTCGCGGGACGAGCTTCCGGCCCGCGCGCAACTTCAATGGGTGGCTGGCCTCCGGCCGACCCGTGGCCTGCACTCGCTACTTCCGTGCCGGGAGGCTTCGGCAAACCGAGATCCGTTCCGGCGTCGATGAGTCCCGGATAAACCGTCAGTCCCTTTCCGTCGATCACCCAGGCTTCTGGCGGAATCGATACATTCGTTCCCACCGCCTGGATCAAACCTTTCGCGATGACCACGGTCCCGCTCTCGATCACGGCGCCGGAAACCGGAACGATTCGCGCATTGGCGATGGCGAAGTACCGCGGCTCACCGCCTTCGCCCCGGGCCGCTCGAACCCAACTCAGCGCTCCGATCACGCACACGGCCGCAACCGCAAACGCGATCCGCTGGTAATTGAATCGAATCTCCATTTCGCACTCCCTCGCGCTTTCGTCAAACCGCAGACCAGAATCTCATTCGCACGGAAAACGAGCGATGCTATCGACTGCTCAGATCAAATGCAAGGAGCTTGGAAGTTGAGTACGGGCCGCTGCCGCCTTAGACGCCTGGGAGATAAATCCGGTTAGCCGCGCGCGAAGCAAAAAAATCCCCGAGAACCCGCTTTCGCGGACTCTCGGGGATGTGGGGTGACCGCTGTCCAAGTGTTTAGAACTGCCGCGCCATCGTTCCAAGCGTCACAGCAACATGATCCATCTCGAGCACCAGCACCGTCGAATCATCGACCACGTAGTACGCGAGAGTGAACGATGCCGAAGTCGGCTTGGCTGTGGCCAGCGTCAAAGTGCCGCGTCCAAAATTGCCCGGCGCGGCAATCGAACTGCCCGCGAGAGGCGTGTTCAGGAAAATGTTTCCCGTTTCGTTGATATCGAGGTAGCCGGTGAGCGCAGTCGATCCCGCGGCCGCAACGGAGCCGTTGATGTCCTGCTCCCCGTTGTTTGTCTGCCCCGTCGTATTGAAACCGTAGTTTCCCGATGGGGCGCTCGTTGACGATTGCAGAAATGCCATGCCGCTGCTGATGAGAATCGCTTTGTCCACCTCTACGATCTCCGCCGAGTTGTTCGACGTGGGATAGACGGCGTAAATGAAGCTGGTGCTCCCGTTCGAAAGCGTCAGGAGTATGCGATTCGAAGTGTTCGACGGTGTCAGCGTATAGCTCGATCCCGATGTCGAGAGCGCTTGCGCAAGATGCAGCACGTTCGCCTGTTCGTTCAAGTCCTGCACGCCCCCCGAAATGGTTCCTGTTCCCGATGCCGTAAAAACTCCGCCCGCCGCATACGGTCCGGCGGTTTGCGAGCCGCCAACCGTGAAGGCGTAGCTGCCCGTAAGGCTTGCAAGGGTAATCGAGTTCGGCGCGCTGAACGCGTCTCCCGCCAGAACAGGAGCGCCTGCCGCGTCGATCTCGACGATCTTGAAGTGCGTGTTATCGGTAATGTAGAACGCAAACGTAAGCGTGCCCGTGCCCGGCACCGTGCTGATGAACTCGAGCGTGCCGCGCCCCGTGCTGGGATCGACGAAGCCGTTGATGATATCGCCGTGGAGCGAAACGTCCGCCTGGGTAATCGTGCCGGAATCGTTCACGTCTTGAATCGCCGAATTGATCGGGAATGTCCCGTTGCCGTCGGACAGGAACCGGCCGGCGATGGCCATCGGAAATCCGCCCGAGTCGATACCCGAAATGCCGAAAGCATAGTTGTTTGCGATCGCATTCACCGAAAAATCGACGGGATTGGCCTTATCAATCGTCCCGCTCCCTGTCGCCGAACTATCGAAGCGCACCAGCAGCGCGTGCTGGTTCGAAAGGATCGTTACTTGCCATGTGACGGTTCCAAGCCCCGTCGTCACCGTGACAATTGCGCGGCCGTCGGGATTCACCTGCAAGCTACCGCCGGTGATTATGTTCTCGACGATGCCTGCCGCTCCGCTATTCACGTCCTCGACGCCGCCCGTAATCGCGCCCGCACCGTCGGTCGTAAACGTGCCGGCCACAGCCAGAAATCCGCCGACGTCTTCACCGGCGTAGGAAAACGCATATTGCCCCGAAAGTGTAGCGGGCGAGAAAAATACCGTGACGGTCGCGGTTCCCGAGCCGGCGTTAGTCGTCGCAGAAACGGTCACCGTACCGCCGGATGGCGGCGTGCGCGGCGCCGTGTAATGTCCCGATTGATCGATCGTCCCGGGATCTGAACCGTTGCTCGCCGTCACAGACCACGCAACAACGCCGGCCGCCGTGGTCGTAAATGTTTGAGTCCCCAGCGCCGGCAACGCCAGCGCCGCCGGGCTTACCGCCAGCGGCTGCGCGGCGGAAACCATCACCGTCACCGTCGCTGTTTTCGAAGTGTCTTCCTGCGAAGTAGCCGTGACCGTCACGTTGCCCGTCGTGCCCGGCGCCGTGAACACACTGCCTGCAAACGCGCCCGCGCTCGCCGTCCAGTTCACGCCGCCGTTCGCGGTGAAGTTATACACGACCGCCGAAAAATTGATGACGCCATTGATCGGAACGGTGGCCGAACCGGGATAGATCACCACCGAGATCGTCGTGTTCGGATTGTTGCCTCCGCCGCCGCCCCCGCCGCAAGCCGTGAGGCTCAGCGCGAATCCCACTCCGATTACAAGCGTCGCAAATATCCGGATTTTTCGGCCCATCAGAGCGCCCCTTTCTGCGAACTCGAAGAAGCAGCCGCAGCCCGAGGCATCAGCGAGCGAACCGGCGCGCCGTGCTCATTTCTCAGCATGTAAATGTGATTCGAAGTCGTCAGAATGCGCGCGAGCATCACGGAATTTCCGCCCATGGTCGCCATCATTCCCGTCACATCAATATTCTCGCCCGTTGTAAGCCCAAGATTCTTCGCGCTGACGGCGGCGCTGGCCCCGAGATGGACGTCGATCATTCCCTGCGCGGTCGAAACCAGCAGATGCGCGCCCGCCGGACCGCCGTTCGCGCTGCTTTGAATTTTCTCGATCGTGCCCTGAATCTTGATTTCCTTGTTCAAATCATAAGCCGGCGAAGAAAGCGAATTAGAAGTTACGGCCGTTTGTGCGTTGGCGCTGTATGGCAAAATTAGAATCGCCAGTCCGCATACCAACAATAAATTCCGAATCGTATTGCTGCTCATTCATTTCTCCTTGGACGCACTGCCCTTCTTACTCTTACCCGCACCCCAACGAAAAGTTCCCGAGACTTCCTGCGATTTCACCCTGTTCAGAACCGGCCACCCGACCGGACCCGTAAACGGCTAGTTAGATGCGCAGACCCCCACTCCGAGTTACACGCAATCCGAGAAAAAGTTGTGCGGGAATCGCCGCTTCGCGGCGGTGAATCCCGTGTTAATTTCGAAGCGGCTTGCCGGTCTTCAGAGTGTGCGCGATTCGTTCCTGCGTCTTGCGCTCGCCGCACAGGCTGACGAACGCTTCGCGCTCCAGATCGAGAACATACTGCTCGGATACGGTCTGCGGCGCCGTGATGCTCCCGCCCGCCAGAATCGACGCCAGCTTGCGAGCCACCACTCCGTCGTGTTCGGTGGCAAACTCGCCGCGAACCAGCATGTGAATCGCAAGCTTCGCCGCGGCCAGAAACTCTTCGCCCAGCACTCGAATCTCCGCCGGAGCCGGCGAATGATATCCCTCGCGAACCAGTGCGAGCGCCGTCGCCTTCGCATCGGCCACCTGCCGGTCGCGATTCATCGCAATCAGGTCCGACGGCCGCAGGTATCCCATCGAACGCGCCTCTTCGCCGCTGGTAGAGACCTTCGCCGTCGCAATATTTTCGAATAGCGGCTTGAGCGCGTGAAAGAGATCCAGATCCTCGCCGCTGGCTGCGTGCTCGTTAGCGCGGATCAGCACTTCCTTCGTTCCGCCACCGCCGGGAATCAATCCCACGCCCGTTTCAACCAATCCTATATACGCCTCCGCCGCCGCATGAATCCGCGCCGAGTGCAGGCTGATTTCGCAGCCCCCGCCCAGCGCCATCCCTTGCGGTGCCGCCACCACCGGCCCCCGCGCGTATTTGATCGCCATGTTGACGCGCTGGAATTGCCGCACGGCCATATGAATGTCGTCCCATTCGCCTTCTTGCGCCGTCACCAGCACCAGCATCAGATTCGCGCCAACGGAAAAATTCGGCGCCTGGTTCGCAATCACCATCGCGTCGAATTCCGAGCCCAGCCGGTTAATGCCCGCATGCAGCATCGCGATGAAATCGCCGCCGATCGAATTCATCTTCGAATGGAATTCGCAGCACACCACTCCGTCGCCCAGATCGATCAGGCTCGCGCCGGCATTCGACTGCACCACGCCCGTGCGCTCCTTTAGCGGCTTCAGCAAGATGATCCCGGAGGGTTCGGCAACCGGCCGCATCGCGCTCGCCCCCATGTCGAAGTAGCGCGCGCTGCCTTTCTCCGTCTCGTAGAACGATTTCTTGGGTGACGCAAGCACCTTACTTACGATCGCCGGAATCTGCTTCCCGTCGCGCTCCAGCGCTTCCGCCATCCGCGCCACTCCGATCGCGTCCCACACCTCAAACGGTCCCAGCTCCCACGCGAATCCCCAGCGCATCGCCCGGTCCACGTCCACCACGCTGTTGGCAATCTCCGGAACTCGCCGTGCTGCGTACAAACAGTTCTCGCTCAGGCACGACCACAGAAAACGGCTGGCCTTGTCGCCGCCCTTGCCGTCCAGCACAGGCCCCACCAGCACGCGCAACCGTTCGCGCGTTTCCTCAATCTGTTTTCCCGCCTCGATCGACCCGAACTTCGCCTTCTGCCTCGCGCGGTATTCCATCTTCTGCCAGTCGAGCGTCAGGATTTCCGATTCGCCGCCCTTCTTCATCCGCTTGTAAAATCCGCCGCCCGTCTTCTCTCCCAGCCATCCGCGCTTCATCATTTCTTCGACAAACGCCGGGACGCGCCACATCTCCCGCGATTCGTCATTGGGAATGCTGTCGTAGATATTCCGCACCACGTGAACCAGCACGTCGAGCCCCACGATATCGGCGGTGCGGAATGTCGCGGACTTCGGCTGCCCGATGGCCGGGCCCGTGCATGCGTCCACTTCCTCGATGGTCATCTCGAGCGCCTGCATTTGCCGCAGCACGTTCAGCATCGCAAACGTGCCGATCCGGTTCGCGATGAAGTTCGGCGTATCTTTCGCGACCACCACTCCCTTGCCCAGCCGCAAATCGCAAATCTCATCGAGCGCGGCCATCACCGTTGGTAGCGTTTTCGGCCCGGGAATCAATTCCACCAGTTTCATGTAGCGAGGCGGGTTGAAGAAATGCGTCCCGGCCCAGTACTGTTGAAAATCCTCCGAGCGACCTTCGGCGATCAGGTGAATTGGAAGTCCCGAAGTATTCGATGTGACAATCGTTCCTGGCTTGCGGACCGCTTCCACCCGCTCGAAAAGTTTGCGCTTGATCTCGAGATTCTCTGCCACCGCTTCGATAATCCAGTCCACCTCTCCGCACCACCCGATGTTGTCGTCGAGGTTTCCCGGCGTCACCAGCCGCACCGTTTCGGGCGTGAAAAATGCCGCCGGGCGCGATTTCTTGGCTGCATCTAGGCCGCTCATCACGATTCGATTCCGCACCGCCGGGGTTTCCAGCGTCAACCCTTTGCGTTTTTCATCCGTGCTCAGCTCGGATGGCACGATATCGAGCAGAAAACAGGGAATTCCCGCGTTCGCAAGGTGCGCGGCGATACGCGCGCCCATTGTTCCCGCTCCCAAGACAGCTACTTTTTCGATTCGTTTTTTCATTGGACCCGCTTCGCCGGATCAACCAGGTTCGGAAGGTGCAAAGTGAATAACGAGGTTACAAAACGTGAAACCAGCGGTCAACCGGAAAGACCGCCGCGCTCGAATTGCGCTAAAGTATTGGCAGGCGTCGAGGCGCTACAGAAACGCGATGACTCCCGTCACCAAATGGCTCGGCACGGCCGTTCGCGGCTTGCGCACGTTCGCTTACGGCGCCGATGGGCAGCGGCCCAAAGTGGGACTCGCGCTCGGCGGCGGCTTCGCTCGCGGCATAGCGCACATCGGCGTTCTCCGCGTCCTCGAAGAGAACGAAATCCCCGTTGATTTCATCGCCGGCACCAGCGTCGGCGCCCTCATCGCCGCCGCCTACGCCAGCGGAACTACCCTCGACAGCATGGCGCAGCAGGGCAGCTCCACGCGCTTCCGCGATTTCGGTCGCTGGACGCTTTCGCGCATGGGCATGGCTTCCAACGAGCCGCTCGAGGAATTTCTCCAGCGCTTCACCACCGCCAACAATTTCAGCCAGATGAAAATCCCCCTGAGTATCGTCGCCACCGATCTGCTCACCGGCGAATCCGTTCATTTCACCCGCGGCGAAATCAGTCCGGCGTTGCGCGCTTCGTGCGCCTATCCGGGCCTCTTCCTCCCGGTCGAACACCAGAACCATTTCCTCGTCGATGGATTCCTCACCGAGCAAGTTCCGGCACCCGCGGTCCGCGAACTCGGCGCCGAAATGGTGATTTCCATTCACCTTGAACCGGGATTGCTCGATTCCAGGCCTCGCAATACGATCGAAGTGATCAGCCGTTCATTTTCGATCATTCAGACCGTCGCCAACCAGCCGTGGCGCGGCCTCACCGACGTGCTGATCGAACCCGATGTCCATCATGTCTTGTGGGATGAATTCGTGAAGACGCCCCAGCTAATTTCCGCGGGTGCGGATGCTTGCTATGCTGCGCTTCCCAAGATCAAACACCTGCTGGCCCATGGCGGCGAACATCTACTGCGCGCCCGCCTCTCACACCCATCTTCAGAAGATCTCTGATTTTCCTTAGAGTACGGCAGCTCGCTGCAGCTTTTCCACTCACTCAATCCCACCAAGCAGTTCCAGCAGGGGCACGGCACGCCGTGCCCTCTCGCGCAAATGCCAAGGATCCCAATCTCCAGCGCGAAGCGCGCTACGCCCATTCTAATCCGCCCCACTCGCACCTGCTAACCATCACTCGGCCCCCGCGTCGAACTACAGGTGAGGAGCCGAACCCGCTCTGCGGTGACCGCTGCAACGCCCCAGTCATACGCAGGGTGAGTTCGGCTCTTCTATCTCACTCCCCCAACGCACCTGTCTGCACTCCTCGCCAGTTCTGTCATCCTGAGCCCGCCATCCTTCATCCACCAATCCTTCGTCCCGCTACCCAACCTGTCATCCTGAACCCATCCGTCTAGGATGGGTGAAGGATCTCAGCGCACAAATTTCTGCAATCATTTCAGCCGCTTCCCGTTTTTGCTGGTTCCCTGCCTCCAAGCCTCCCCGCTTCCTTCCTCACTCCACCTCTCGAATCTCCACCATCACCGCCTGCCCGTTCCCTTTCCCCCGCTTCGTAAACCACTCGCTCATCGCCGCCGCCAGCCGGCCGCGGTCCACATTCGATCCGGCCTCAAGCCGTCCTTCGCCGGTCGGCAGCGTGTCGTCGAACTCCCCCGACCCTGTGAAATTCCGCATACAAAAGCTATCCAGCCAATCGAGAGGCATCGGCTCGCGCTTCCCCCCCACCACAATTTCCGCCTGTAGCTTCTGCGCGTACATTTCGCGGGAAGTATAACATCGGACACGCGATAGGGCGTTTCCCCGCCCCCGGCGTATTGCATTTACCCCTCCCCTGGCCTACAATTTTTCTTGAAACGCGCCCCTGTTTCGCCTGTTCCGGGCCCTTCGATTTCCCCGGCAGGCGACGTCCCCCGCGCAAATATCATGGAGGTCTGGTGCCAACGCCGTTAGAAAGCTGGGTCGAAGAATCGGCGCGCCTGACGAAACCAGAAAAAATCGTCTGGTGCGATGGTTCACAGGATGAAACCGACCGCCTTGTTCAGGAAATGCTTCGCGATGGCACCTTCACCGAGCTCAATCAGAAGACCTACCCTCGCAGCTACCTTCACCGCAGCAATGCCAATGATGTAGCCCGCACCGAAGGCGTCACCTTCATCTGCACTCGCAAGAAAGAAGACGCCGGCCCCACCAACAACTGGATGGCCCCGGACGAAGCCAAGGAAAAAGTCCGGCCGCTCTTCGATGGCGCCATGAAGGGCCGCACCATGTACGTCGTACCCTATATCCTTGGCCCGGCCACGTCTCCCTACAGCAAAGTAGGCGTCGAGATCACGGACTCCGCTTACGTCGTCGCCAGCATGCGCATCATGTCGCGCATGGGCAAGCCCGCACTCGATCGCCTCGGCAGCTCGTCCGACTTCGTTCCCGGCCTGCATTCTCTCGGCGACTTGAGTCCCGACCGCCGCTTCATTCTTCACTTTCCCGAAGAAAAACTGATCTGGAGCGTCGGCTCGGGCTACGGCGGCAACGCCCTGCTCGGCAAAAAGTGCTTCGCGCTGCGGGTCGCCAGCTGGATGGCGCGCGAGCAAGGCTGGATGGCCGAGCATATGTTGATCCTCGGCCTCGAAGATCCTTCGGGCAAAGTCACTTACATGGCTGCTGCGTTTCCCAGCGCCTGCGGCAAGACGAATCTCGCCATGATGGTTTCCGCCCTCGAATCCCAGGGCTATCGCGTCTGGACCATCGGCGACGACATCGCCTGGATGCACATCGCTTCCGACGGCACCCTCCGGGCCATCAATCCCGAGGCCGGCTTTTTTGGCGTCGCGCCCGGCACCAACGAAAAAACCAATCCGAACGTCATCCAGGCGCTCCACCAGAACTCGATCTTCACCAATACGGCGATCACATCCTTCGCAGAACCCTGGTGGGAAGGCATGGACGGCGCCGCACCCGACGGCCTCATCAATTGGAAGGGCGAGAAATGGACGCCCAGCAAAGGCGCCGCAGCGCATCCGAATTCCCGCTACACCGTTCCCGCGAAGCAATCCACTTCCATCTCGTCGCACTGGGAAGATCCCGAGGGCGTGCCGATCTCAGCTTTCATCTTTGGCGGCCGCCGCGCGCGCGTCGCTCCTCTCGTCTATGAAGCGCGAAATTGGCAGCACGGTGTCTTCGTCGGCGCCACGATGGCTTCGGAAACCACGGCCGCCGCCACGGGCGCCGTCGGCGTCACGCGCCGCGATCCCATGGCCATGCTTCCCTTCTGCGGATACAACATGGCCGATTATTTCCGCCACTGGCTGGAGATGGGCCCCAAGCTCAAGCATCCGCCGCGAATTTTTCACGTGAATTGGTTCCGCAAGGATGAGAATGGAAAACTGCTGTGGCCAGGCTACGGAGAAAATGTTCGCGTTCTGAAGTGGATGCTTGAGCGCATCGAAGGCCGCGCCGCCGCGAACGACACACCCATCGGCTTCGTCCCCACGCACGAGTCGCTCACCCTCGACGGCCTCGCGATTTCCCGCGACACCATCAACGAGCTACTC
>JBOGNA010000177.1:0-21238 GCA_050746925.1 Candidatus Acidiferrales bacterium | reverse complement strand
TTCCTGGGGTCTGGGAATCTCTCCGGCGCGAAGTGGCGCGCGGACGGCAAGGGTTCGTGCTGTATCCGGTGATCGAAGAATCGAAGCAGGAGTTGAAAGCGGCGACGGCGGAATACGAGCGGCTGGCGAAGAGCGTATTTCCGGGGATACGTGTGGGATTGCTTCACGGGCGACTGAAGAACGAAATGAAGGACGCGGTGATGGACGCTTTTCGCGGCGGCGCGCTGCAAATCCTGGTGGCGACGACGGTGATCGAAGTCGGCGTGGACGTGCCGAACGCGACGATGATGGTGATCGAGCATGCCGACCGGTTCGGCCTGGCGCAATTGCATCAACTACGCGGGAGAATCGGGCGAGGCGCTGAAAAATCGTATTGCATTCTCGTCGCGCCGAAATCGATTACCGGCGACGCGCGCGACCGAATCGAAGCGATGGTGGCGACGTCGAACGGATTTGAGATTGCCGAGCGCGACTTGAAGCAACGGGGGCCGGGCGAATTTTTCGGCACTCGGCAGCACGGCGATGCCGCGTTTTCCGTGGCGCAGCCGCTGCGCGATCACGAACTGTTGGAAATGGCGCGGCGGGAAGCTTTCGCGATTGCCGAGGATCCGGCGGCGGCAAACGAAATCGTGGCGAAGGTGGAATCCATCAGCCCGGCGTGGCAAAAGCGCTATCAGCTGGCGGCGGTGGGATAGGGCGGCCAGGCGGATCGCGAATCTGTTGCGGGCGGAGTAAATCGTGCGCGTGGTGGCAGGCAAATTTCGAAGCCGTCATCTGAAGGGGCCGGGAAGACTGCTCTTGCGCCCAACGAGCGACCGTCTGCGAGAGACGCTGTTCAACGTGCTGGGCGCGGCGGTGGAAGATTCGCTCTTCGTGGATATTTTCGCGGGAACGGGCGGAATCGGAATCGAGGCGATCAGTCGCGGAGCGCGCGAGACGATTTTTATCGAGTCGCACGCGGGCAGCGCGCGGCTGATCCGGGAGAATCTGGAATCGCTCGGAGTGCGCACCGGAGCGGAAGTGCTCGAACTGGACGCGGTGCGCGGACTGGAAAAGCTGGCGTCGCGTCATCTCGCTGCGGATTTTATTTTTCTCGATCCGCCGTACGAGCGCGAGGAGGAGCACCTGCGAGTGCTTGAATTTCTGGATGCTTCGCACCTGATCGCGCCCCGAGGACTGGTCATCGTGGAGCATCATCATTCAATGGAGCTGCCCGAGCGATTCGACCGGCTGGAATGCATGCGAATTCTCGAGCAGGGCGATGCGACGCTAAGTTTTTACCGGCTGGCAGCCGCAGCGTAGGTGTGCGCATCTCATTCTTCACCCGGCTCGCGCGCCGGCCTTTCGCCGGGCGAATTTTAGTTCACAGGTATAATGTCCGGGCCAATGCCTCAATTGATGCAACGAAGGGATCGGGATGAAATTCAGCTGATCGAGCTTTCGCCGCACTCGCGCCTGCCGAGGCTCGATCTGGGCGTCGATTGGGAATCGCCGTGGCAGGAGTTTCGGACGAGCGTGCGCGATTTCTTTACCGGGCCGCGCGCGCCGAAAAATGCCGGAGCCGGGAATTCGATGTTTCGCGTCGAGTGGGTGCGCGACAAAGTGCCGGGCTGGGCTTTCACGGCTTCGACGCTTTGGCACATCCTGATTGTCCTGCTATTGATTCTGCCGATCTGGGGATTCTTGCCTGTGACGCAGGACAATCTTGCGCCCGTGCGCATCGAGCTGACGTATTTGCCTTCTCAGGATTTGCCGCCGATTTCGCCGCCGGGCCCCGTGTCGAAACCGAGTCCCGCTGGCGACCCGGCGAAGCCGCTGCCCCAACTGGGCGCCGACGCGTATCACCCGCGCCAGACGATTCTCTCGATTCCGTTGCACGTGACGCATCCGCGACAGACGTTGATTCAGCCCGATGCGCCGATGGCCGCGCCGAAGATCGATACACCGCTGCCCAACATGGTGCAGTGGTCAGCGCCCGCGATACCGAGGCCACAATTTCGAATTTCACCCACAAAGGTAGCGCCGCGAATGCAGCGCCGGGCCGCACAGGACGTTGCTGCGCCGGAAATTCCGAACGCAGAGAAAAATCCCGGGCCGCTCAACGTGGCTGCAACTCCGATCGCCAATCAGCAGCCTCAGCTTCCCATCAGCCCGATGTCAACCGCAGCTGCCGCGAGTGTGCGCCGTCAAACGAATCAGGATGTAGGTCCGGCGCCGGAAGTGGGCGCTGCATCCGCAGGCGATCCGGATCTGCATCAGGTGATCGCGCTTTCGGCTTCGCCTGCTCCTCCAGCGGCTGAGGTGAGCGTTCCTTCAGGAAATTCGGCGGCGCACGTTGCAATTTCGCCGGAGGGCAAACAGGCCGGCGTTCCAGGGGGCGTGGAGCGCGGAGCACCGGGGAACGGCGGTTCGGGCGGAAACGCGGAATCGATGGGCGGGACAAATGGCGCCGGCGGAGCCACGCGCGGCAGCGGTGGCGGCGGAAATACGAACCACGGTTCCGCGCCGGTGGGCGTCAGCATAAGCGGAGGTTCGAACACCGGCGGGACGAGCGGCGGAGGGATTACCCCCGCCGGTACGCGTCCGAGCGGAAAGTTGAATCTGAAGCTCGCGCCATCTTCAGAGCCGCCGGGTTCCGCAAGGCGGGCGACAATCGACGTGAGCCATCTCGATCCGGGCTTGCAGCCGGAAAAAATACTCTCCGGCAAAGAAATCTTGCCGCTGCGCGTAAATATGCCGAACATGACGAGCGTGGCCGGCAGTTGGATTTTCAATTGCGCGCAGCTGGACGAAGGCGGCGGCCCGGCCTTTCAGCAGAAAGGAAACCTCTCAGGTCCCGAGCCGCTCGAGAAAGTGGATCCGAAATATCCTCAGTCGATCATCGAGCAGCACGTGGACGGCGAAGTGGTTCTCTACGCGATCATCCGCAAGGATGGCTCCGTGGACAGCATTCAGATTGTGCGCAGGCTCGAACCTCAGCTCGACCGAAATTCGATGGAAGCGCTGGCGCGGTGGAAATTCAAGCCGGGAACACGCGCAGGAGTGCCGGTCGATTTTGAGGCGGTGGTGCACATCCCGTTCCGGTTCCGCAATCCGAACGATCAGTGATTCAAGCAGCCACCGGGATGCGGACGGCTAGTCGTGCCGCAAAGCAACCATGGGATCGACGCGAGTGGCGCGTCTTGCCGGCACGTAGTTGGCGACGAGTGCAACGCATAGCAGCGCCATAAACGCGCCAGTGAACGCCACCGGATCGGCCGGCTTCACTCCGAACAGCAAACTGGCCATCAAACGTGTGACGGCCAGCGCCCCTGCAAACCCCAGGACAAGTCCGAATCCGACATGCTTCATTCCCTGGGCGAGGACAAGCCGCATCACGCCGCTGGTTTGCGCGCCAAGCGCCATCCGGATTCCGATTTCCCGAGTACGCTCGGCCACGCTATAGGCCATCACTCCGTAAATTCCTGCCATGGCGAGAATGAGCGCGAGCGCTGCGAACAAGGTGACGAGCAGCGCACGAAACCGCGGAGCCGCGACGGAGTTCGATAGCTGTGCTTCCATCGTAGTGAATTTCGACGGGACGTCCGGCGAGATCTCACGAAGCTTCCGCTGCAGCGATTCCTCGAGCGCGCCCGGCGCTGCAGCTGTACGGATTAGCAGGCTCAACGAAGTGGAAGGCCGCGGATGCTGTTCGTAGGGCATGTAGATTTCGGGCAGCGGCTGCACGGCGGGGCCAGACTGCCGAACGTTTCCTACCACTCCTACGATCGTCATGGCCTTGAGCGAATCGAGCCCGCAATAGATCTGATGGCCAATAGGATCTTGATTCGGGAACGCCTGTCGCGCGAGCGCCTCGTTGATCAGCGCAACAAAGGGAGCGTCAAACGTGTCTTGTTCGCCGAAGTCACGGCCGGGTCCCGCCGGGATATCCATCGTCCGGAAAAATCCGGGCGCGACGACCGAGAGGATCGCTTGCGGGCCGGACATGCTCCACTGCTCTTGCGGCGTCAGGCGATCGATCCAGTAGATCCCATTCGAACTGCTCTGCCCCGGCAGATCTCGAGTGGCGCTCACGGAAACCACGCCCGGGGTGGCGGCCGCCTGAGCCAGGAGAGTCTTGTAGAGCTGGGCCGCGCGTCGCGAACTTTGTTCGTCCGAAGCGGGGACATCGGACTGCATCACGAGAATCTGTTCTGCTCGAAAACCCATCTGCACGTTCAGGAGAGCGTCAAAACTATGGAGGAGCAAGCCCGCGCCTGCCATCAGCACTACCGAGAGCGCAACTTCGGCTACCACCAGCGCTCCCAACAGGCGGTGCGTGCTTCGGCTGGAAACATTGCGTGTTCCTGATTGCTGCAGCGATTCGTTCAGATCGATGCGCGTGGCGTGAAGAGCAGGAGCGATACCGAAAATCATCGTAGAGATAGCGGCGGCACCGAACGTAAAAGCGAGCACGCGCAGGTCGATGCCGATTTCGTTCAGGCGAGGAATATCGGGAGGAGCGAGCCGCACGAGCAACGCGGTGGCCCCTACCGCAATCGCTATACCCAAAGCGCCCGCGGCGAGTGCCAGAAGGCCGCTTTCGGCGAGCATCTGGCGGACGATGCGTCCCCGGCTCGCGCCCATCGCCGAGCGAATCGCAAATTCGCGCGAGCGTCCAGCCGCTTTCGCGAGAAGCAGGTTTGCGATATTGGCGCAGGCAATCAGTAGGACCATGCCTACGGCACCGAGGAGAAGGTAGAGGGTCAAGCGAACGTTTGAAACCAGGTCGTCTCGCATTGGAATCACGACTGCGCTTTTGCCGGCATCGCTCGCTGGATACTGCTGGGCGAGCCGGGACGCGATGGCTGTCATCTGAGCTTGCGCTTCACCAACTGAGATACCGGGCTTCATGCGGGCAATCACGCGGTAGTTGTGTCCCGAGCGCGATTCGGTTTCGGGAATGATCGAGTTGGCCGGAATCCAAAGATCGGTGTTGGCGGGAAAGCGAAATCCCTGTGGCGCAACTCCTGCAATGGAAAGGCTTCTGTCGAAAAGCCGAATGCTTTGACCGATTACATTCGCATCGCTGCCGAAACGGTGTTGCCAATACGCGTAGCTGATGACGACCGCGCCGGATTTCCGCTCTTCGTCGCTGAAGAAATGTCCGGCGGCCGGCTGCAACAAGAACACTCGAAAGAATTCCGGAGTCACCTGCGCGCAATGAGAATATTCCGCTCGTTGTTGTGCGACGGTGGCGCAGTCGTCATCCTGGTAGTACGCCATCGAGCCGAACGGGGACGCTTGGTCATGCCAGTCGTGATAGTCGGGTGCGGAGACCTGTCCATGCGCACCGCTCTTCTGCCAAAGAGTGGAAATTGTTACGATGCGGCTAGGTTCGTTGTAAGCGAGAGGGCGCAGCAGAACCGCGTTTACGACGCCGAACATCGCCGTATTCGCGCCGATACCGATCGCGAGGGTGAGCAGGGCGATGAGAGTAATGCCGGGACTCTTCGCCAGCACGCGAATTCCGTAGCGAACATCCTGCCAGAAGCTCTTCATCGGTCACACTCCTTCGGGCCTGTCGACTTCCAGCGAAAGGATACGATTCACGCGGCGGGAATGTTCCGTTTGCAGGAGCCGGGTGCATCTGTTTCAGCAGAGAGCTAGTCGGATGTGGAGGCTTGGCGGGTTCGCTTTGCGAAGCTCTCTTCGATCAACTTTATGAGTGCGTAGAGCGCAAGATTCACGGGCGTCGGCAGTCCCAGTTCCTTGCCGCGCCGGACGATGTAGCCGTTGAGCGAATCGATTTCGGTGGGCCTGCCGCGCGCGACGTCATGCGCGGTGGAAGAGGTGGCTTCGCCGAGCGATTCCGCATTTTTCAATCCCTTTTCCGTCCAGTCAATTTCGGGCAACCGCACTCCGGCAGCGCGAGCCACGGCAACGCATTCGTCGATGACGGTGCGCATCACTTCACGCGTCCCTAGATTTCGTGCCGCATGAGCGAAGCTGGTTTGCGCGATGGCCGTGACGGCGTTACCGGCGCAATTCATCACCATTTTCGTCCATTGCTCTGCTTCGATATCCGGCGACACGCGGCAGGGTACGCCCGCAGCGGCAAATAAATCAGCAACGCGGTCGGGACGTCCCGGCGCTCCGGCGGGCGCAGGCACGCCTTTTGCGTATTCGCCGACGATCAACTCGCCGCGGCCGGAATGCTTCACATGCCCCGGCTCGGGGAACGCTGCCGCCACGTAAACGACAGCAGGCAGCGCGTTGATTCCGGACGAAGCGCGAATCCTTTCAACATTGTCCACGCCGTTCTGCATGCTGATGACGATCGCATCTGGCGCGAGATGCGGGGTGATTGCTTGCGCTGCGGTTTCCGTGTCGAGCGTCTTCACGCAGAACAGCACGAATCGAGCATCGCTTGCGGCGGATGGGTCGGTCGCAGCGTCGATCGCCACGTGTTCTTGGAACGTAACCGTGTCCAGGAACAGGCCGCTCTTGCGAATCGCTCGTGCGTGAGGCGTGCGCGCGATGAGCGTAACGCGTGCTCCGGCTCGCGCCAGCATACCGCCGAAATACGAGCCTACCGCTCCGGCACCCATCACGGCGACGCGAGTATCTGAGAGGTTGATTGCCAAAAATTTTTCTCCTGCGAAGCCGCCCTTAGAATGTTAGACGGCGCTCTGCGAAAACGGTCGCATGCATTCAGAAATGAGTGCGGAGCTCGCGAAAGCTCGTGAGGATGAGAAGCTTGCCGCCGCCGCTCTCGAGCTCGCACTTCTCGAGTTCCCAGGTGGCAGCATGCGGAATGAATACGGCGCTCAAGCCTGCGTGGAGCGCCGGATTGATGTCGCTCCGCGGACTGTTGCCCACCATCCAGCCATGTGTTTTCACGATCTTGAATTGCTCGATGATGCGCTCGTACGTGCCGGCGTCCTTTTCAAGAACGATCTCGATCGCGTCGAAATAAGGCTGCAGGCCGGAGCGCTCCACTTTGCCCGCTTGTTCGGCAGGCTCGCCCTTGGTCAGCAGGATCAGGCGGTGATGCTTGGCGAGATAGGCGAGCGTTTCCGGCACGCCGTCCAGGATGTGGGGCGGCGTGGCCTCCAGTTCGACGGCCATCCGCTCGATTTCCTGCACGATTTCACGGCGCGCGGCGTTTCCCGCGAGTTTCAGATATGTGTCTTCGAGCGAACGGCGGAAGCTGCGCACGCCGTAGCCGTGCTGGCGGATATTGCGGCGCTCGGTTTCATTGAGGATGTGGCGAATGTACTCGCGCGTGTAGCCGAGGTGCTCGAGCTGGGTGACGAAATGCTCGATCGTCTTCTCAAAGAAAATATTATTTTCCCAGAGTGTGTCATCGGCGTCGATCAGCAGCGTATTTCGGGCCATCCAAAAACCTCTCCACGTTTTGCGGCAGATGAATCAGCGGAGAATGTATTTTCTCCGCAAGCGGCGCGCAGGCGCGCCCAGATTCGCTAGGAAGCGGATGCTTTCCGTGCGCCTGCTGCGATGCGTTCCAGGATTTCACGGGCAACTTTCTGCAGCTCGCCGAATCGAGTGAGATAATCCTGAAATTCGCGGTTCAAGTCGAGCGCGGTGGTAGGATCAAGCTTGGTGCGCAGGATCATGTCGCGCAGATGCACCGGATGCGGCAGGACGGCATCATCGCGCAACTCGTCGAGCGCACTTTTCGGATCGTAGTGATACATCGCAACCTTCCTCCGCCCAAATTCAGCGTACCGAGAGCATTCTACCCCGTTTCATTGTGCGTCGTCAGGTGCGGAGTGGATGAAACCGATCAGGCAGAGGCGGGAAGGAATTCGTAACGCTCGATGCGCGCGGCGACACCGCGGCGTCCGTTATGCGGTTCCACTCGCAGCACTCGCGCGTAGCAGCGAATGTGGACGTCACCGGCAAGAGTTATTTGCTGAGGAAGAGTCAGGACGAATTCGATGGAGCTGCCTGCGTCGGGAGTGGCAGGTTCGATCAGGAAATACAAGCCGCGGAAGCTAACGTCGCGCGTTTCGCCGTCTTTTTCGGTGACGCTCTCTCCCGCCGTGAAGCGTACCTTCAGAGGAAGCATCATCGAGAAACGTCGCGCGGCGCGCCGCTCCACAACGTTGTCCATCGCTCCTCCTGCCGATTCGCTTACTTGCGCCAAAATTAACACCCCTTGCATCCGGGTGCAATCGAATTCACTTGCAAGCTGTGGATAAGAATCTGCGAAACCGAAGCGAATGCTCTCGAATTTGCTTGGTAACCGCGCACATCCCTACCGCACTTCCGGCAGCCGTTTTGCGTTCCGAACAGTGTCGGCTAGACTGTGAATGAGTTTCTCGCTGAAGTTCGACAAATGATGGCAGACATTTTTCATCGCAGCTTTTTCTTGGCGGGGCCGGCTGGCCGCCTGGAAGCTATGCTCTGGACCACGGCGTCTGCCGACCCGGACCTGGTGGCGTTGGTGTGCCACCCTCACCCGCTTTTTGGCGGCACGATGCATAACAAAGTGGTGTTTCGAGCGGCGAAGGCGTTCCACAGCCGCGGGATTCCCGTGCTGCGATTCAATTTTCGCGGCACCGGGCAGAGCGAAGGCGAACACGACAAGGGTCTCGGCGAGTGCGACGACGTCCGCGCGGCCCTCGATTTTCTCGCCGCTGAATTTCCGGCCCGGCCGATCCTGCTGGCGGGATTCAGTTTCGGCTCGTGGGTAGGGCTGCGAGTGGGATGCGAGGATGCGCGCGTTAACGACTTGATCGGGCTGGGAATTCCGGTGAATTCGGTCGATTTTTCATTCCTGAACGAATGCAGGAAGCCCAAGCTATTCGTTCAGGGTGGGAACGATCCGTTCGGAGCGAAGGGCAAAGTGGAAATGCTCTTCGCCACTCTGCGGGAACCCAAGAAACTCGTGATCGTCGAGGGCGCCGATCATTTTCTTACCGGCAAGCTCGATCAGATGACTGCTGCGATTGGGGCCTGGGTTGACGAGCGCTACCCCAATCGCGTGGCAGCTCTCGAATCAAATAAGACTTAGAGCCTCTACCAAGCAAGACACGAATTCTATCCTCTCGACTCAAACAACTTCAGGAATTGCTCGCGGGCCGCCGGCTCCACGCTTACTAGCGCCAAGTTCGCGCGGACGTGCTCGACGCGGCTCATCC
This sequence comes from Candidatus Acidiferrales bacterium, assembly GCA_050746925.1. Lineage (GTDB taxonomy): Bacteria > Acidobacteriota > Terriglobia > Acidiferrales > UBA7541 > Palsa-295. The sequence continues at coordinate 12,089 of JBOGNA010000177.1, read as the reverse complement.
CCACCAGCGCGGTTGTGAGCCCCGGTACGGAGCGCGCAAATTGCAACGCAAGCTCGGATTCCTTCTTGAGATTCAAAGCGGAATGAACGAAGGGCGGAAGGTTTTTGGTCAACTGCCCCTGAAGCAGCGCCGCGCTGGTGACCAGATTAATTCCCAGGTCGCGCGCCGCCTGCACCATCGGCATCGTTTTCCCGCCGACCGATTGATTGGGGCGCGTCAGCGCCTCGGGCATCGCAAGATTGAAAGGCAACTGCACAAAGCGGAAATGATGCTGAGCGCCGCCCACGTCCGTTGCGATTTCGGCCATCGCTTCGAGCGACAAATACCCGGGCGATTTCAGATCCTCGCGGAAAGCGTTCCACGTGGCCATTCCGTAGGCCCCGATTTTGCCGCTTGTCGCCGCCGATTCGAGGAATGCAAATGCTTCGCGCACTCGCTTCTGAAACTCCGGCGCGGAGACTTCGGTCAACTGCGTCTCAGGATTGTGAAGGTAGAAGACGTCGATTGATTCAACGCCGAAATTTCCAAGGCTGCGCTCCAGCTGATCGGCCAGATACTTCGGCGCCATGCAGTGGCAACCGGCGGCGATTTCTTCGGGACGAAAAACGCCGCGATCGAGAAATTCGTGCGCGAAATAAGCATTGGGATCGGGCGGCATCTCGGAGTCGGGAGTGAGAAAGCCAGCCTTGGTGCAAATCACCACCTCATCTCGCGAATATCCCTTTGAAGCAAGCGCTCGCAAAGCGGCTCCGACGGATCGTTCACTGCGCTGGAATCGGTAGTTGATGGCGGAATCGATCACGTTGATCCCGCCTTCGACCGCCGCGACGACCGCCTCCGTGTATCCCTTGTCGATGGCTTCATCCGGCTCGCCGAGGTAGGTTCCAATACCGATCGAGGACAGCACCAGGCCGCCGGGAATTTCGCGAAAATGCCCGGCAGCGGAACGGCCCTGGAATCGTGCGGCATAACGAAGCGTTCCCTGGGCGGTGGCAGAGCCGGCGATACGTCCATGATTGTGCGCTGCAGGAGATGACATTCGCCCCTCGTTTCCGTGCACTGCGCTCGAAATGCGCCGCAGTATATCAGACCTGGTCGCGCAGGACGCTTGCGCCTCTTTGTATGCGCACGGGCCGCGCGCATCGCGGCAAACTTATGAAGCGCTGCGCACCGTCATTTCCTCGGCCGGTTCGCCTCCCGCCATTCCCTGCGCGATGATCAACTGGCGAGCTTCCACGCGGATCTTGGGCAAGTTCCGAGCGAAAAGCGCAGCGCCAACGATCGCGCCGACCCCGCCTACCGCTAGTGTCCACTTCGCGCCAATGTGATCGGCGGACCAGCCTGATAGCAGCGCTCCCATCGGCGCCATTCCCATAAACATCATCGAATACACCGCCATCGCTCTGCCTCGAAGCCGGTCGGGCACCATCGCCTGTATCAATGTATTTGACGACGCCATCTGCACCATCATCGCGAAGCCCACCGGAACGAGCAGCGCGACGGACAGGAAGTACCAGCGTGAGAATGAAAATAAAATCAAAGCCGTGCCGAAGCTCGCGCAAGCCACGGCCACCCAGCGGCCGAGGCCCTGCACTCCCGTGCGGGACGCAAGCATCAGCGCGCCACCGAGAGCGCCCACTCCTGTCGCTCCCATCAATACGCCGAGCGTCCGCGCGTCGCCGTGAAGAATTTTCGCGGCAAAAATCGGCATGAGAACCGAATACGGCATTGCGACCAGGCTCACGAGGCCCAGCAGCAGAAGCAGCGCGCGAATCGGCCCAGTGTTCCAGACGAAACGAAAACCTTCCACGATGTGCTCGTACGGCGAGATGCGGCGAGCTTCCACCGGCGCGCGGCTCACGCGCATCATCAAAAGCCCGGCGATCACGGCGATGTAGCTGATCGAATTCGCGGCAAAACACCAGCCTTCGCCGATGGTTGCCACCAGGATTCCCGCGATCGAGGGGCCGATCACGCGCGCGCCGTTGAACATTGACGAATTGAGCGCGATCGCGTTCATCAAATCTTCGCGCCCCACCATATCGACGAGAAACGCCTGGCGCGCGGGAATATCAAACGCGTTCACCGCGCCCATCAGCGCCGCAAGCACGACCACCTCCCACACCGTCACGCGATGAGAAAGAGTGAGCACCGCGAGAATCCCCGCGAGCACCATCGACGTCGCCTGCGTTGCAATCACGATTCGCTGGCGATTCCACCGGTCCGCCGCCATTCCCCCGATCGGGGCCAGCAGAAAAACGGGAATCTGTCCGGCGAACGCGACCGTGCCCAGCAACAAGGAGGATCCCGTGAGCCGATAGACCAGCCACGCTTCCGCGATGTTGTCCATCCACGTGCCCACGAGCGAAATCATCTGGCCGCTAAAAAATAATTGGAAATTGCGGTGGCGCAGCGCGCGCAACATCTGTGGAATTCGGCGGGTGTCTTCGAGTTTCGCGTTCGCACCGTTATTCTTGTGGTTCGAGCTCGCCATCTCTCTCAATTGTACGACGGCGGGGAGCCGCGCCGGTTTCGATTATGTGGAGGATTGCGGAGACGAATTGGATGGTTCGAGCAGCCGTCCGCAGGCGCGGAGGATTCGGCGGAAGGGCCAGTCGGCTTCGCGGAAGAAAATTTCACCGTCGCGGGGCTTCGAGTAGTACCAGCGCGCCAAGATCGCAAGATGCTCGGATCGAACTGGCGGCGACTGGTGCAGCCCATACTGTGCGCGCCAGTCTGCGTTCGAGCGATTTTGGATCGGATCGGGCTGGGGCGGGTGGTCATCCGTGGCGGGTTGTGGTTCGAGTCCCTGCTTCAGAATCGCCTCGACGGACCGGGGTTCGCTCGATAGCTCCGCAAATCGGAGGAATATGGGCTCGGCCAACAGACCCGCCAGCACAGGGAACACGATGATGGTTTTCTCCTCCGCGGCGCGCTGCAGGATCACAGCATCGAGCTCATCGATACGTCGCGCAACTTCGGGAAGGCCGCGAAGCGCCGACGCCGCTTTCTCGAGCCGCTTGTGCAGTCCGGCTGCACGCTCGAAATCGAGCGCTTCGCTGGCCGCCTCCCGGTCGCGCTCGAGTTCCTGTGTAAGCGCTTCGCCGGAAGTTGCCAGCGTTTCGAGCACGCGGCCCGTTTCGACGTCGTACTCTTCTTTCGTGCACCCAGCGAAACACGGCGCGAGGCACATCTTCATCTCGGAGTAGATGCATCCGGGGAATTCGGGATCGCGCCGGATCTTGATCTGGCAACGGCGAATCTTGAAAAGGTCGAGAAATCCCTCCGAAAACGCTTCCGCACTTTTTCGCGATGGAAACGGACCAAAATAAAAGCCGCCGTCACCGGAGATCCGCCGGGTCACATAGCAGCGCGGATATTCGTTGCGCAGATTCACTTTCAGCACGGCAGGGGGCCGCAGGCGCATCATGTCGCGATAACGTTTGGGAAATCTCGCGCGGGCGTTATCGTAGAGCGCGATGGTCTGCTCGAATTTGGAACCCGTCACGCGGTAGCGGATTCGCGCTGCGACGCTGCGAAGATTCAATCGTTTGGTGGACCCTTCGGGCTCGCGCAGCAGCCTCTCGGCGGCGCGGCGGATATCAGCGGTGCGCGCGAGGTAGGGCTGCGCGGCCGCTTCGCCCATCTCAATCATCAGCACGCCAGCGCGGGACGGTAGTATGGCGAAAAAATCTTCCTCGAGCGCGGCGTCAAATTCCAGTCCGCAATCAAGCTCAAGCATCGTGACAAGAATACACTGCGGAGTGACAGTCTGGGAGAGCAGCCGCTCTTAGTAGGACTTCAGGACCCACGCGGCGATCACGAGGCGCTGAATTTCGCTCGTGCCTTCGTAGATTTCGGTGATGCGCGCGTCCCGATAGGCTCGCTCGACGGGATATTCACTGCTGTAGCCATAGCCGCCGTGAATCTGAATGGCCTTGTGCGCCACGCGGGTGGACATTTCGCTCGCAAAAAGTTTGGCGATCGCCGCTTCCATCGAAAATCGCGCGCCCGAATCCTGTTTCCAGGCCGCCCGGCGCGCGAGTAATCGCGCCGCGTCGATTTCCGTCGCCATATCCGCCAGCATGAATTGAATCGCCTGGAAATCGGCAATCGGGTGTCCGAACGCCTGGCGTTGCTGCGAATACGAAAGCGCGGCTTCAAACGCGCCTTGCGCGATGCCCGTGGCCTGCGCTGCGATGCCGATTCGTCCGCCGTCAAGGGTCGAGAGCGCCACCTTGTAGCCTTCGCCTTCGTTGCCGATGCGGTTCGACGCAGGAACAACGCAATCCGTGAACACCAGTTCCGTGCACGCCGAGCCGTGAATTCCGAGCTTTTTTTCTTCCTTGCTGACGCTGAATCCCGGCGTCCCCTTCTCGACCACCAGCGCCGTAATTCCCTTCTCGCCTTTTTCGGGCTGCGTGTTGACGTAGGCGATCACCGCATCGGCCGCGCCGCCGTTCGTGATCCACGCTTTCGTACCGTTGATCACATACGTGTCGCCCTTGCGGACGGCTTTCGTCGTGAGCGCCGCGGCGTTCGAGCCCGCTTGCGGCTCGGTGAGCGCGTAGCATCCGATTTTTTCGCCGCGCGCGAACGGTACGAGGAATTTCTGCTTCTGCTCCTCGGTTCCGAAGCGATAGATCGGATCGCAGTACAGCGAGTTCTGCACGGAAAGAATCACGCCGGTCGATGCGCAGACGCGCGAAATCTCCTCGACGACAATCGTGTAGCTGACGTGGTCCATGCCCGCGCCGCCATAGTTTTCCGGAAGCGCGACCCCGGTCAGCCCCAGCTCTGCCGCTTTCTTGAACGTGTCGCGGGGAAACCGGCCCCTCTCATCGATCTCCTTCGCAAGGGGTTTTACCTCCGCCTCGGCGAATTCGCGCACGCTCTTCTGCAATAGCTGGTGTTCTTCGGTGAGTTCCAGATTCACTCGTCAGTCCTCGAAAGTCGTTCGGCGTTGAACAACAGGAACACAAATTTTAGGCTCGGCTGCGCGAATAAGAAAGCACAAATGCAGGAAAACCGGTAGCGGCGCCTGTTTAGGTTGCCACAGGGCTTCTTGTAGCGGATACGGAGGGCGCCGTGCTCTTTTGCAGAGGCAGGAGGCAAACGCGAAAATCACCGAAGTCCTCGTCAAGAATATTCGAGTAAATGACGAAAAGACCCGCAGCCGCATCGACCGCGATCGCCACCAGCAGCTGAGCAACCGCCAGAACAACCGGAAGCCTCGTGAACACACCGAGAAACATATTCAGCGGGATCGTTGCAGCAAACATGATCACGAGCCGATACAACACAGTGCGCCACGAGTAGGTCCACCAGACGCGCACGGTCCGCCCGAATGTCGCTGGCAGCTCCTGCGCGTCAGCGCCCATGCTCGTCAGTAATCCGATCCGGAAATGACGGAAATTCTTGCGAAGGATGTACTCCATGATGAAAAGAGCGACGATGTAAGTGATCACGTAGGGCACGAATTGCATGACCGGACCAATCAAATCGCCGGACACATTCGAGTGCTCGTAGATGACGCGCAGTCCAAAATTGACCGCCACGCCGAGAATCCCGCTTATTAATGTTGTTGGCCAGAAGAAAGCCCACCAGATGCGAAGCCCGTCATTAAAGGTGGGTTGAATGTAATTGCTGACAGAAGGCGGCACGAGCAGAGCCGAGGAACCTGCGTCGAACATGGAAGGCGGTGAAGGCATTGTCGCTGGGGGCGATACTGCCAATTTTGATAGCCGGAGTCAAGTAACGCAGTGAGTATCTATCCGAAACGCCTCAGCAACCACTCTGCAAACGAGAGCAATCAATCCTCGAAGATTCAGTCCAGCCCGAGCGCTTCGCGCGTCTCGAGGATTTGCAGCGCGTGGCGCGCCGGATGCAACGCCATGATGATCATGAATTCCTGGCCGCTCGCCTGGCCGAGCACAGGGTGCGGACCGGTGAGCGTGCGTAGGTCCTGCTCGCAGTTCTCGACATACTCGATCGAGCGCGCGCGGCTTTTTTCGAAATGAGCCAGGGCATCCGCGAGGCTCGAGAATTTCCCGGCCGGCTTCACGTGCTCCGGTGCGGCAACTTTGCGATTGCGGTCCGTCGCTCCGCTTATGACTTTCTGCTCGCGCGAGCGATCGGCGGGAGCTTCCGAGCGAGGCAGCTTCGTGGTCACCGCGTCGAATATCGCGTCCTCCACTTGCCCAACGTGTTCGACACATTCGAGAATCGACCAGCGATCTTCCGCCGGACGCATCTTCGCTTGTTCGTCCGTGAGATCTTCGACGGATTCAACGAGCTTCTTTCGTGACGCTTTCAGCAACCGCAGCAGCTGTTCCCGATCAGGAGTCTCCATCGATGTCATCCGTTTAGGGCCTTTCGAAGTTTTTCGTACGTTGTCGCCAAATCTTCCGGTTCCACGCGCGTCTCACCGACAACCGTCATGAAATTTGCGTCGCCCGACCAGCGCGGCAATGCATGCAGATGCAGGTGCCCAGCCACCCCGGCTCCCGCTGCGCGCCCCAGATTCATTCCAAGATTAAATCCGTCCGGGTTGTACGTCTTCTGCAGCGCCTTTTGCACTCGCTGTGCCAAGCGCATCATTTCCGCGAGCGCTTCGGGATCCGCCGCGGCGAGGTCTGCAACGTGCGCGTAGGGAACGATCATCACGTGGCCCGTAGTGTATGGATAGCGATTCAGAATTATGAACGAAGTAGCGCCACGAAGAACGATTTGGGTCTTGACGTCATCATTCGCCGCAATCGCGTCGCAGAAGATGCAGCTCGTGTCTTTCGCCGTGTCCGCAATGTATCGATACCGCCACGGCGTCCACAAATAATCCATCCCGATTAGCTCTGCTTGCCGGTATCGGACGAGCCCGCTGCTCGCGGGTGATTGACGTAGTCCTTCAACTCTTTGCTGGGCTTGAAGTAAGGGATTTTTTTCGGCGGCACTTCCACCTTCGCCCCGGTCTTCGGATTCCGCCCCGTGCGCCCGCGGCGCTGCCGGGTGCGAAAACTTCCAAAACCACGAATCTCGATCTTATCGTCGGCCTGCAATGCAGCAATAATGCTGTCAAATATCGTTTCGACCACCGCTTCCGACTCTTTTCGCGCTAGTTCTGTTACGCGCGTCACCTCTTCGACGAGTTCCGCCTTCGTCATCGTATGTTCTTTGTTTTCGTGCACTCCCGCAGCTTCTGCCATGGGGACGAGAGCCTCCTCTTCAATATCTTTGGGCGACTGGCCTATTGCGAGCCGGGGTGGGGCGCCGCATAGCCTTGCATATCATCAATCTACGCCGAGGTAAACGATTTTCGTTCGGGATGGTCTTCAAAGGAGCGCCCGATTGGTCTGAGCCGCGCCTCGGAGACGTTCGCTTAGTTTGCTTGCCTTTTCGCCAAAATGGCGTCGCCAATCGTAGCCGTGGGGGACGATTTCGGCGACTTCGAAGCCCGAAACGACTCAATCTCCTGTTTTTCCACCTGCTTCTGTGCGGCGCGATAGCTCAAGCTGATTTTGTGCTGCTCAGGTTCGAGCCGCAGCACTTTGAATTCGTATTCGCGTCCGGGCGTCAGCACGGCTGTCACGCGCGCGCCGCGCGCCGCTTTTTCCTTGTCGCGATCGCCTTTCGGCCGGCGTTCTTCGATTTCCGACACATGGCAAAGCGCCTCGATTCCGTCCGCAAGCTCCACGAACGCTCCGAAGTCGGTGGCTCGCGCCACTTTGCCTTTGATCACTTCACCGATCTTGTGCTCGGCAAACCAGTTGGCCCAGATATCGTTCACCTGCTTGATTCCGAGTGAGAGCCGCCGGTTCTGCGAGTCCACCTTCAGCACTTTCGCCTGCACCGTGTCACCCTTCTTGAATTTCTCGCTCGGGTGCTTGATGCGCTCGGTCCAGCTCACGTCGCTGATATGGATCAACCCCTCCATGCCCTCTTCGATTTCAACGAACGCGCCGAAGTCGGCCAGGTTGCGGATTCGCCCGCTCACGATCATGCCCACCGGATATTTCTCCGCGGCGGCTTCCCACGGATCGGCCTGCGTCTGCTTCAAGCCGAGCGATATGCGGCGCTGATCGGTTTTCACTTCCAGCACCACTACGTCCGCCTCGTCGCCAACTTTCACAATCTTCGAAGGATGCTTCGCGCGTTTCGACCAGCTCATTTCGCTGACGTGCACGAGGCCTTCGACGCCCGGCTCCACCTGCACGAACGCTCCGTAGTCCGTGACGCCGACGATTTTCCCCCTCACGCGCATGCCGACGGGAAATCGCTCCGGCACCGTGGCCCACGGATCCGGAAGCAACTGCTTGCGGCCAAGCGAAATGCGCTGCTTCTCTTTGTCGAATTTCAGAATCTGCACTTGAATTTCTTCACCCGGCTGCACGATCGACGAAGGATGCGGCACCCGCCCCCATACGAGGTCGCTTACGTGCAGCAAGCCGTCGATTCCGCCCAGGTCCACGAAGACGCCGTAGTCCGTCACGTTTTTTACGCGCCCTGTAACTACCGTCCCGTCCGCCAAGGTCGAAAGCAGGGCGTCGCGCTTCGACTTTTGCTCCTCTTCCAAGATCGCACGCCGACTCACAACCACATTGCCGCGCTTGCGATTCAATTTCAGCACGCGCACTTCGATTTCGCGGTCCTTCCAGGCTTCCAGATCGTGTACGGGACGCAATTCAATTTGCGAAGCCGGCAAGAACGCGCGCACTCCGATGTCCACCACCAGACCGCCCTTGATCCTCTCCGCCACTTTCCCGGTGATGTTCGTGTGTTCGCGGTATGATTTCTCAATCCGCTCCCAAACGCGCCGCCGATGCGCGCGCACGTGCGACAGCAGCACGTACCCATCTTTGTGCTCGTGCAACCGCTCCACTTCAATCGTTTGCCCCGCTCCGAATTCGATGGGCGAGCCCGAATCCAAAAACTCCTGCGCGGGAACCAACCCTTCGAATTTCCCGCCGACATCGACGATCACGCCCGCATCGGTCACCGCAAGCACTCGCCCGTCGAAAATCTCACCCTCGGACGCAACCGGCTCCGGCGTCGAAAATTGATCGAGGAGCTGGTCCATGGTTTCGTTCGTGTCGTTCGTATCGGATGACTCCGCAGTCTCTGCCGCGCCGCTTGTCTCTACCGGCGTCGCGCCGGCAGTCTCGGTAGCGTCACTCGACGCACCGCGTTCGACCGCTGCGTCCTCAGTTGTCGCCTCTGCTCGGCCTGCCACCGCGTCATCCGCTCCCGCTGCGTCGCCAGACACACCACTCCCATCCACTTGATCGCTGGCAGCAGCGCTCGGTTCCGGTTCGTGAGCTCGAGCAACGGCCGTGGCAGCGCCGCCGGCTTGCGATGCACTCGTCAGTATTTGGGGAGTCGCAGCGTGCGGGACGTCGGCTGCCGTTTCGGCCACCGATTCGGCTGCAGATGCTTCCATAGCGGGTTGAAGATTATTGTCGTGTTCGGGTGACATTGAGAGCGGCCTCCATACGGATTCGTTCCTTGCATGCCGAGACTCTAGACTCGGTCACTCCACCCAGCAGGGATTAGAGCTAATGAAGGGGAACAGCGCTCGCGCTTGACGCTGTATCGCAGCGATGATACGCGCCCGGTTTGCAGCTTGTCAACCAAACCGTGCCGCGCCGCCACGAACGAATCGCGAACATTCTGAACGAATTATTGCGGAACTGTTAAGCCCCGGCGCGCGATATTGAATCGCGATTCTGCCGACCTTTTTCTCGGCACTTTCGGATCGCCCAGGCCACATCGGAGGCTTCGCTCCTTACCGCAGGCCTCTATCTCAGATTCCACCCTCGTAGGGGCGCTGCTTGCTGCGCCCGCTTTTCACTTTCGATTGGCCCGCGCTAAATGTTCTCCGGATCCCAATTCCATCGCTCGGGGTTTCGCAAGATGTATTCTCGAATCTGACCGAATCCTTTTTCATCTCGAATGATATGCTCGTAATAGTTCCGCTGCCAAACAGGCACGCCTCGGCGCCCAAGGATTTGATTCACCCGAATCGCAGATAGCGATTTGAAGGCCCGGATAATTTCCGGCAGGCCCGCATTCCGAAAACCCCTATGTTCGGACGCAGGGGCGCTGCTTACTGCGCCCTTGTCTTTCTCATGAATGGGGCTCGTAAGAGCAAGAACTCCGTGGAGATGATTCGGCATCACGACCAGTTCGAGGCAGACGACGCGAGGAAATCTACCGGGCAAGTCCAGCCAAACATTTCGAACCGCTTCTCCCGCGGGACTAAGGTGCACCTCGCCGAGAGTCACGTCGCCGAAGATTCGCATCCGCTGGTGGCTGCAAATTGTGACGTAGTACGAGCCCGGTAGAGAGTAATCGATTCCCTTGAGTCGAAGCGATGGACGGCGGCGGTTCTTGGAGGTGTTTTCCATCCATTCGAGAACCGGGGCGCAGCAAGCAGCGCCCCTACAAATTCGTAAACCTCGGGAACCTAGGCGCCGGCACGGCTGAACTTACGAATATCCTTCCGATAGTCGGGTGCCCAGATCTCAATACCCCGGCACATTTCGTACAAACGAGACCGAATCCTTTTTCCAACGCGATCGGAAAGCGTTTCCTTCTCGAAGGACCGAAGTGATTCCCCTGACGGAAGCTTGACAACTCCTACCACGGTGGACGGCTGCGTGTCCGAGTCTCGCTTGAATTCCGGGTCCAGAAAATTGGTAGTCAGAATCGTGACGCGGTTCTCGTTGTAGCGGGTATTCAATATGTGCCCCACGGTTTCGAGCGCCCAATCGGACGGTTTGCTTGAACCGAGGTCGTCAAGCAAGAGAACTTCCACTCTGAGCACCGGCTCGAGAACACCCATTTCAGTGGTACGACTCTCCGGGTTGTAGCTATTCTGGATTTCCTTGAGCAGTTCGCGGTAATCGTAAAAGAGCCCGGAGTGGCCGCGAGTTACAAGTTGATTTAACGCCGCAACGGCTAGGTGAGTCTTGCCTACTCCCCACGGCCCCATGAGAAGCAAACCGCGCTCGGCATCGCCTGGATAATTATCCGCGAAACCCTTCACTTGTAGCTTGGCTCGCGCGAGGCTCCCGTGCCACGTAAGGATATCCTCTGGCTTCTTTGATTCGTAGGGATCGGTCTCGAAGTTATCAAAATCGTGGCCCCGGTAGCGCTCCGGAACCCGTGCGCGCGCCAGCGCCCGGTCCGGCCGGTCGCTCGTCGTGCAGTCGCACGGCACGGCCCACACCATTTTTGGCTCGCCTTGTGACGAGGAGCCCGGCTTATCCGCCGCCAGCGGCTGCGCTCCGGGCGAATTTCTTTCGACGACCTTCCATCCGCTACCCTGACAGTTCGGACAATCCGCTCGCGCCATAATTCAGAAGAATATGCGCTGCGCCTGCTTCGCGCAAGCACACCCGTTCCTGTGGAAGAAATCACATCTGTGGAAAGAAAGCGACCGGGCACGGCGGCCGCCTCACTGCTCGAGGTTACTTCTCGACGCGAATCGCCGGCCGCGGCGACAACCGTACAATCGCGTTCCGGAATTTCCGTTCATCCGGCGCCGCAAACCCGCGCGCCATCTCATTCCGCACGAATTTCATGAACGCTTCCATCTGCGACTGCATCTCGCCCATCTTGTCGCGCATGTTGAGGATAATCTCAATCCCGGCAAGATTTACGCCCAGCTCCCGCGTCAAATTCAATATCACTTCCAGCCGCTCGAGATCGCTGTCGGTGTAAAGCCGGGTATTGCCCTGCGAACGCGACGGCTTCAACAGACCCACGCGCTCATACAGCCGCAGTGTCTGCGGATGCAGCTGATACAGCTCCGCCACCGCGCTGATCATGTACCCCGCTTTCGCTTTCTTTCTCGGCCGTCCTGCCATTTCCGTTCTCCTTGCGCCTGCTTGTTACACGGTGGCCTTCGCGAACAATTCGCTGCGCGGATCTTCCGGATCGAGCTTGCTCAATTCCTTCAGCAGATTTCGCACGCGCTCGTCTTCGGGCTTCGGCACCACCACCTGCACTTCGATGATCTGGTCGCCGCGCTTCCCCGGTTGGCGCGCCGAAGGCGCGCCTTTTTCTCGCAGCCGCAGCTTCTTCCCGCTGTC
>JBOGNA010000176.1:0-12881 GCA_050746925.1 Candidatus Acidiferrales bacterium | reverse complement strand
TCATTTACCAGCGCCATTTCGTCACCGGACTCAAGCGCCGCATGCGCTACAAGTCGAGCCTGTTTCCGGGCCGCTTCCCGATTGACGGTATGCGCAGCATCCGCACCATTCGCGAATGGGACGAGCGCATCACCGCCCGCTTCTGCGGCTTCACCGGCGCCGACTATTACTACTCCCGCTCCAGCGCCGGTCGCGTCATCGCCCAAATCCGCAAGCCCACTCTGATTCTCACCGCTCAGGACGATCCTTTCGTTCCGTTCGCATCGTTCGCAAATCCCGCCATCGCCGCGAACCCGAGTATCACCCTCGTCGCACCAGCGCACGGCGGCCACTGCGCCTTCATTTCTAACGAACCGGGCGACGCCCGTTTCTGGGCTGAATCCCGCGTCGTCGATTTCTGCGCCCAGCATTCCACCCTCTCTCGCTAGCACCTTGCCCGAAAATGGTTCTTAGGGGCTCGGAGTTATTTGGGAACTCTTTGTGGGCCGCCCCTTCAGGGGCGACATAAACTGAATCGCAAAGCAAGGGCTTTCCTTCAGGGGCGACATAAACTGAATCGCGAAGCAGGGGCTTTAGCCCCTGAAGCTCCGAGATGACTGCTTTTCGTCGCCGTCGCAGCGCCCAGATTTCGATTCCGAGCGGCCCGAAAATCAGTCACCGAGAAACCATTTCTAATCTACGGTGCCGCGATTAGAAGCCATCGTAAGTTGTTGAAAACAAAAGACCGACACGATTTCTAATCTACGGTAAAACGGGATTTCACGATTCGCGTTTCTCGCTCATTTTGGCAGCGCGCCGCTGCTCATGCGACGTAAATTCAGGGAATCAATCTAAGTTCAAATCCGCCCGCCTTGACGCTGGCGACGACGGCGGCTAGAATCGTTCCGCAAGATGTGTGTGATTTTCATTCGACAACTCAATGTTCGCTCCGCCAGTCCGGAAGGCAACTCGCTTCCCACTTCGCCCTTCTTACTCTTCATCCGGGAATTAATCGGCGCACCCGACTGGCAAGCGCACAAGCATGTCTAACGCAGCAAAGGAAATTCGAATGAGCAGCAAGACGATCAGCAAGACGACCAGCAAGATGACCAGCAAGACGACCAGCAATCAATATCGCAATGCCGCCGTCGGCGCTACCGCTGTCGGCAATCGAGCGCCGCAGGAATCATCCGCGAGCCGCAGTAGAACGCGCCAGCTCATAGCTCCAATCGCGCTAGGCCTGCTGCTTGGCCTCGCCGTCACCCTCACCACCGCCCCGCCCGCCCACGCCCAAAAGGTGAACGAAAGACAACAGAAGCAGAAGCTTTCAAAAAGCTATCGTGAATGGCTCGAACACGACGTAGTTTATATTATTACGAGGGACGAGCGTTCCGCTTTCCTGAACTTAAGTTCGGACGAGACGCGCGACAAATTCATCGAGCGCTTCTGGGAAGTTCGCAACCCCACCCCCGGATCCCCTTCAAATTCATACAAGGATGAAATTTACAGCCGTATCGCATATGCCGATTCCAATTTCGGCACTGGCTCCGGGACTGATGGCTGGCGCACGGCTCGTGGGCAGACTTATATAACACTCGGACCGTCCCAATCGAAGCAAAGGTACCGTGTCTCCGCAAACCTCGTGGGCATTGAGATCTGGTTCTACTCGAACACTGACTATGCCTTCCTGCCGCCGTTCTTTTCCGTGATGTTTTATCAACGCGAGAATTTTGGCGACTATCGTTTCTATAGCCCCTACATGGACGGCCCCGACAAACTCGTGAGCGGAATGGAAACGATCAACGATCCAGTTCATTCCTTGAAACTCATTCAGGATTCGCTTGGTCCAGAAGTGGCAAGGCTCTCGCTCAGTTTGCTCCCCGGCGAGCCTGTGGACCAGGAGAACGCCCGAGGGTCAATGGCGTCGGACGTAATGCTGTCACAGATCAGGGCGATGGGTGAGCAGCCTCTTTATCGGCAGATGATTGAACGGCGCCGAAACGCGCTGGTGAACGTTTCTTCACGGATGATCGTCGAGGGTCGCAATCTCGATATCGCTACCTTGCCCGTAAGAGACTCGCATGGTCTCACGCGTTTGGACTACGCGATCCGTTTGCACAGCGCCAGCGATCTGTCGGTTTCCCAAGAATCCGACGGCAACTATAAGTACGCACTAGAGGTGCGCGTCCGTGTGTTTGGATCCGATGGCAAACTGCTTTTTACTCAACAGCGAAACGTTTCGAATTCGCTCGACAAAGCTCATTTTGCTCAGATCAAAGAGAAGGCTTTCGGTTTCGAAAGCTCGCTGCCCTTGCCTCCTGGTAAGTACCGCCTTGATTTTCTGCTGACCGACTGGCAGAAGAAAGTGGGAATGCATGCCGAGCGAGAAGTCACGATTCCTAGCGTCGATTCGAATTCCCTTGTTGTGCCGGGTGTGTTGGCATTCTCGACCGCCCAAGCGGTGCGATCCTCGCAGGGGGAACTGATCCCATTCTCGATGGCAGGAGTTAAGTTCACTCCACTGGCGGGTACACCGCTAGTCCTAATGCCGGCGCAAAATCTCGAGGTGGTTTACCAGATCTGGACGGCTCCCCAGCCAGCCCAGGCTTACAAAGGCAAGAAGCTCGAAATCGAATACGCTCTCGGCCAGCCCGCAGGCGGCGGAGCGAAGGTCTTAACCGACGAAATCAGCATGGAGCAGTTCGATCCCACGGGATCCCTCGTTAATGGTAAGAAACTGCCGATCCTCAACATGGCAGCCGTGGGGAACTACATGCTCACGATCTCCATCGGGGAAAGCCAGCATCCGCCGCGAGGTTTTGCTACTCTCAATTTTAGAATATATTCCAACAGTGACGCCTCTGTTCCTTGGGATGTGATCGATCCGTCCCTGGTAATCGACGCCGACAGCGGTGTTTCCGACCAGCAAAGGGGCCTCTGTTACTTTGCTCAGGGCCTTCCAGACGAAGCGCGACCCTGGTTCCGGCGCGCGCTCGACCGGAACCACTCGAACGATCCCTCGCGAACTCGTCTTGTTGACGCCTATTACTCAAAGAAAGACTACTCGGCCGTTGTTAGCCTATTTAATGACACGGGTCTCACGGACGAGACAGATTCAGAGACGATTGTTCGCATCGCGGACAGCTTGGCGAAGTCCGGGGACATGAAGAAGGCCGTGTCAGTTCTGGAGAATACTCTTCGCGCCCGGCCGGAGGATGGTTCCCTTTATCTGACGCTCGCCGACTGCTATCAGCGTTTGGGAGATTCTCGCAAGGCGGCGGAGCTCGCAAAAAAGGGTGAAGAATATCTCAGGAATCCTAAGATGAACAACTCCAATCCCTAAAGTCGTACACCTTCGAACAACGAGATATTGTTTTTCGTATATTTCTATTCCAAACGATAGAACTCCTTTCTACACGCCGCGCTAATCCGGCCGCGTGATTCCTTCAACGAGCACATAACAAACACTTTATACGAATACATGATTTACCTTAGATTTGGCATCCGCGATGCATATGGGACGGTTACCATTTCGATGGGAGCCGCGTGTGCTCCTGTTATCGGTGTTGGAAGATTCGCAAGGCTGTCCCGGGGTGTAGTGGCCGTCAAGGCTGTAGCAATCGGTTCTTTGCGCGGGGAAGGGCCTCAAATTTCTCGATGGCGTGAAAGGAGTTCTACGATTATGCTAAAGAGGTTCTCAATGAGTTTTCTTGTAGTGGCTTTGGCTCTGGCTGTCGCTTTTCCGGCGATGGCGCAGGATGCCAGCACCGCGCGAGGCAATCTAAGCGGCCTCGTGTATGACTCTTCACAAAGCCTCGTTCCCGGCGCCCAAGTTACAATCACCGGACCGATCGGCAGCCTTACGCAGAATTCCAACGCACAAGGCGCCTTTCTCTTCTCGACCCTGGTTCCTGGCTACTACACGGTCAAGGCGACCAAGAACGGATTCAAGACCTCGGAAGCCGGCAATGTCGAGGTCCTGATTAACAAGACCACCAGCGTGCAGATGACGCTGGAACCCGGCACTGTGACCCAAACGGTCGAGATTTCTTCCACTTCTCTTACCGTCGATACTAGCGGCACCGCCGTAAATTCGAATCTGGCGGATACGTTCTACCAGAATATTCCCGTCCAGCGAAACGTCGCGAGCCTTTTTTATCTCGCTCCTGGCGTCGTTTCGGGTGGACGGACCGGCAACTCGAACCCCTCGATTTCTGGCGGCTCGGGACTCGAAAATCTGTACGTGGCTGACGGCGTGTCCATTACGCAGTCCGCTTATGGCGGGCTTGGAGTTTGGTCCACTGCTTACGGCGCGCTCGGATCGGGCATCAACCTTTCGTTCGTGAAGGAAGTTCAGGTCAAGACGGCCGCGTTCGAACCGCAGTACGGCCAGTCAACTGGCGGTATCATCCAGATCGTAACGAAGTCCGGCGGCACTCAGTTCCACGGCTCCCTCAATGGCTACTTCAATACGACCGGCATGCAGACTGAGTTTGCTAACGCCGACGATCCACAGTTCCACGTGAACAACTTGGTCGGCCGCCACTTGAACACGTCCAGCTACGAGGGTGACGCTGAATTTGGCGGCTACGTTCCCTTTCTCGGATTGAAGGACAAGCTCTTCTTTTTCGGCACCTTCAACCCTTCGTGGACGTACGATCACTGGGCACCTGCTGTTACTTCCGGGCTGTTCGTCCTCGAAAACGGGAACAACGAGCGGCGAACGTTCGCTCCGGACTGGGCGGGAAAGCTGACCTATAAGATCAATAACTCGAATACGATCGAAGCGTCGGCCTTTGCGGATCCCAATTCGACCAATAACGCTTCTTTCTCGACTTTGAATTCCGATAACGCTTCTGCGAACTCGCATTGGAACTATGGGACGCGCAATCTCGCGGTTCGCTACGACGGAGCAGTGAGCCCAACTTGGCAGGTCGATGCAGCGTTCACCTACAACTGGAATCACTTTACGGAAACGCCGGCGACCGACATTTACCAGATTGTCGATTTGACGCAAACCGGCGCGGGATTCCAGAACGCACGCGGCCAGTTCAACGCTCAGGGCATTGGATTCGTCGAGAATTATCAGGCGACCGGCAAGGGTTTTAACTTCAATACGTCGAAAGTGTACAGTTTCGGCGGCCAGCACACGTTTATGATTGGCTACCTTTACAATCGGCCCAATTACAACGACATCACCACTCGCAGCGGGCCACGGTTTGATATCCCGGTGACCAATGCTGACGGCGTGCATTACCTGAGCGCCGAAAATGAAGCCTTGGTTGCCGGCCAGAGTACCAACGCGGCGTTTTCGCTCAGGCGGGATGCCACCGGGACATGTACTTTGTGCCCCCTGATGTCGGTTCCGACCTCGAAGGACGGGAGCACGCCCCCGGTGGAAGTTCCTGTATTCTTGCAAACGACCCGCGGTACTTTCAGCAGCGGCGTTTCGATGAATTCGGGAGTCTATCACACGGCCTATGTCAATGATTCTTGGGCCATGGGCTCTCACGTAACCCTTAACCTCGGCTTGCGCTGGGAACAGCAGCGCGTAAACGGCAACGTTGCGGGTGCAAACTTCAAGAATATGTGGTCTCCCCGTATTGGTTTTATCGTGGATCCCAAGGGTGACCGCAAGTCAAAGATTTATGCCAGCTTCGCCCGTTTGGCGTTCGTCTTGCCGCTTGACATGGCCATCCGATCGCTCTCCAGCGAAGCCGACTACCTCGGCACGCGCTTTGCCCCCCAGTCAGATGGGCCCGGCGGGGCGTGCGACGGTGTGAATCCTTGCCACATTGTGCTGAACGCGTTTAACACGGCGAATGTCATCCCAGACGCCGCTCACGTCTTGGATGGCGCCGTGGGCGGGCAGCCCATTCGCACCACTGTTTCCGCTCAGTCTGGGGCGGAACCGTTTGTTCCCTCAACGCGGATGGAATACAACGATGAATTCGTCGTTGGAGCAGAGCATGAGTTCAGGGGCGGCATCTTTGCCAGCGCCCGCTATATCGATCGCCGTTTGAAGCGCATTATTGAAGACTTCTCCGGCATTTCGATTGAGGCGGCGGAGGCGGGGTTGTCACAAACGTACGTGATTGGCAATCCGACGGGCGCGACCGACTTCGTCGTAAACCCGAACGAAATCACGTTTGGTATCGGCGCCCCGTTTACGGGCCCACTACCAGCTGCTTGCTTTGACACGAACGGAAATCAAGCTCCGACGGTGATTGATAACACCAACACTTTCGGCCAGGTCCTGGGTAGTGCTTGTTTCCCCTCCGTCAACATGAATCCGTGGACAGACTCGGCCGGCAATGTTCTGCCGGGCGCTCAGTTCGGCGGCGAAGTGGGCGCGGATGGAAAGCCAGACGGCTTTGTTAACCCCAAACGCGAATACCAGGCAGTCGAGTTCGAGGTTAACAAATCGTTTAGCCACAACTGGAACTTGCTTGCCAATTGGAGGATCGCGCGCTTGTGGGGCAACTACGAAGGCGCGTTCCGCAATGACAGCGGGCAGGCGGACCCGGGCATCAGCTCGCTGTATGATTTCACTCCCGGCGAGTTCGGACTGATCGGCTTCCAGCAATCTCCGGGCATCCTCAACACCGACCGCAAGCACGTCGTCAACGTGTACTCGACGTACGTGCTCGACAGGAGTTTCATGAAAGGCCTGGTATTGGGCGGTGGGTTGAAGCTCGCGAGCGGCGTTCCGCTAACGACGATCGCAGCCCAGGAAGCATATGTAAACTCAGGTGAAGTGCCTCTCTTCGGTCGCGGCGACCTTGGCCGCGCACCGGTCACCGGCACGATTGATACTCACCTGGAGTACCCGTGGAAGATCAACGATCGCTTCACGCTGAAGTTGGGGTTTGACGCATTCAACATCGGAAACACGAAGCGCGAAACCTTGATCAACCAAAACGTGGACTTGCAGTTTGGAGTTCCGAACAGCGACTTCAAGAACGCGTATCGGCGATTCTTCGTGACTCCGTTCCAGTCTCGAGGGATCATCCGGCTCGAGTTCTAAACGTACACCTAACCGAGGGAGGGCTGATTTTTGGCCCTCCCTTTTTTTTGTTCTGAGCCACACTAGCTGATCGAAACAGACCGTCGCTCAAATTTGCGGCGGGGCCGTCGATAACCGCAGCGGTTGACCTTAGAGCGGAGTGCGCGCAGGATTGGCTAGAGTTGACTTCTGCTTCGCAAGAACTCGATGCGGGGCTAGGCAATCCACAAATTGACCGATCGATGCCTTCGCCCCGCAAACCCATCGTCATTCGTCACATTCGGCCTGACTGGAGGCGTCTAATGCATCGCTTCGTTTGCCTCGTTGCTCTTCCCTTCATGGTGCTGTCATTCTCCCTTCCCGTTTGGGCACAGCGGGGCGGACAGGGCGGAGGAGTTCCCTTCGACAGTCCCGCGATCAGCGTCCAAGTACAGAATGTTGATGGCACTGCGGCGACCAGGGGTATCCATGTTGTTTTGGAACTCGAAGAAGGTGGGACGGTAGAGGATTGTCAGACCGCAACAGGTGGCCAATGCCACTTTACTCCCCCCGGGCCGGGAGTGTACCTGGTTCGCCTGAAACAGCCAGGGTATAAAGATGACTCCAAACGAATTGAGTTGGTCGATATTCAAAAGGGCTACGCGAGGCTGGTTCTAAAACCACTGGATGGTCAAACCCCTCCACCGCTCTCCGGGGGCGTTGGCGGCCCAGCAGTCAATGTCGCCGATCTGAGTATCCCGGAGAACGCTCGAAAGGAATTCGACAAGGGGCAGAAGGCCCTAATGGATAAAGACTTGGACAGCGGTGTTGAGCACCTGAAGAAGGCCATCCAGCTCCATGATTCGTTCCCCCAAGCCTACGTGCTCCTTGGAATGGCCTACAATGGCCAGCAGAAGTGGCAGGATGCCGTTGTGGCATTGCAGAGGGCAGTTCAGCTGAGTCCTCAGTTAGGCGAGGCCTACCTCCACTTGGGCACTTCCCTTCGCCAGACGAAGGATCTGCCCGGGGCAGAGAAGGCCCTAACGAAGGGGATCGAACTCAGCCCCAATTCTGCCGCTCTACCCGCCGGTGAGTATGAGTTGGCCCAAACTTACATGGATATGGGGCAGTGGCAGAGTGCCGAGCCCTACGCGAGGAAGGCTGTCGCTGCCCAGCCCGATTTCGCACTTGCGCATTGGCTGCTGGCTCAAATAATGCTTAAGAAGGGTGACGGTCAGACGGCAATCACCGAGTTCGAGACATATTTGAAGCTGGATCCGAACGGCGCGGCGGCCCCGTCGGTCCGCGCGGTAATTCCCAAGATCCAGGCGGCCATGGCGAAGCAGCAGCCAAAGTAGCTTCTAGCGGCGGTGGGCACGCAGCCGATACGAAGCTGAAATTAATTCATCATCGCTTCGACTACAGATCCGGTTGACCAGCGGCTGCGCCGCGGCTACGCAATCGGCGATTCTAGCGACGGAGCGAATCCGGGCGTGAGTAGCTTCGCTTCACCGGACTCGGCGATCACCATGTCGTCCTCGCAGCGCAGTCCGTAGTCGCCCACCACGTAGATCCCCGGCTCGTTCGAGAACGTCATTCCCGGTTTCAGAATCGTCCGGTTACCTCGTACCAAGTAAGGAGACTCGTGGCCGTCCATGCCCATTCCGTGGCCGAGCCTGTGCGTGAAATATTTGTAGCCCGGACCGAATCCGGCATCGACCACGACTTTGCGAGCGGCGTCGTCAACCGAGCCGCATTCACGGCCTGCGACGGCTGCTGCTAGCGCCGCGTCCTGTGCTTTGCGGACGATCTCGAAAGCGCCCTGGAGTTTTTCAGACGGCTTCCCGAGCGCGCTCGTACGCGTCACATCGGACTCGTAGCCTTCCACCCTCGTGCCACCGTCGATCAGCACGCCCATTCCTTCGCGCAGCACTTGTTCCTCGCGCGTTCCGTGCGGCAGCGCCGCCGCCGTGCCGAACAGCACGATGCCGTAACCCTCGAGCCCGAGCTTTTCATACGCTCGCGAAATCATCGCCGACACTTCCCTCTGCGTCATCCCTTCGCGCAGCGATGCGAACGTGGCCCTGTACACGTCGAAAGTGACCGTGCACGCGAGCCGCATCAGATCGAGCTCGTGCTCGCTTTTCTGCGCGCGGCATCCCACCGTTACCGGATTGCCGCTCGCATATTCCAGCGAGGGCGCGGCCTGCCGTAGCCCGTCGAAGAACGCGTACTTCGTCGTTTCCTCCACGCCTGCCCGGCCGGTTCGGATTCCGCGCTCCGCCATCCATTTCGCAATGATTTCGTACGGGCTTTCATCTTCCTGCCACACGCGCAGGTCCATCGGCCAGCGAAGTTGTTCGCGCAACCGGCCCTCCTCGAAGCCCGGGCAAATCATCAGCGGTTCGCCCTGGCGGGGAATCACCAGCGCAACGATGCGTTCGCTGAGGCCCCACGGGGTTCCCACGTAGTAGGCGAGCGTGGTTCCGGGGGTTACGTAGAGCGCCTCAAAGCGGGGCGAGGAATTCGTCATCAATTCCTGCGCGCGCGCGATGCGCCCCTGCAGTTCGTCCACCCGAATCGGCTTCACGCGATCGCCGAGAGGCTTGAGCTTGTCGAAAGCGGGCGGCAGGGAAGCGGACGCTGCCTGCGCATCCAAATCAAGGTCGAGCGCGGGTGCCACGACCCGCCCGCTTGCCCACAGCGTCTCTGCGGCCGCGCCTGCGCCGACGATCGAAGCAGCCTTGAACAGTTCGCGCCGCGAGACTTTCATCCGGGTCTCCATCGAAGATTGGTTGTGTCCGACAGGCAGCTGATTAGTGAAAGTGCGATATCAGAACGACATCCGTGGCCGGCACTCCGCGCGAATACACGATCTGTTTTCCGTCGGGCGAAATGGCAAACGCCCAAACGGAGTCCGAAGCTAGATTCATGATCGGCTTCGCAGGGACAACCGCAGAGCCGGTGGCGGGAATCGGCTGCGCCCACACACTTGCGGACGAACCCTTGGCCACGATAAATAGCACGGCGCGGCCGTCCTTCGTCCATTGCAGGTTCGTGCCGCCCTCGCCGCCGAAGGTTGATTCTGCCGGAACGTCAAAGACATTCCGGATTTCACCGGTCTCGATTCCCACGATCGCGAGCTTCAAGGGCTTTGCCGGGTCCGGGCGATAGGCGACGGCGATCGATTGACCGTCCGGCGACATCGCAGGGAATTGAAACGATTCCTTGCCCAGCCGAACGACAGCGCCGCCATCAATACTCATCTTCATCAATGCCGCCACTTCCGCCGATAGATTCACGAACACGACCGTTTTTCCGTCC
Organism: Candidatus Acidiferrales bacterium; assembly: GCA_050746925.1. Classification (GTDB taxonomy): domain Bacteria; phylum Acidobacteriota; class Terriglobia; order Acidiferrales; family UBA7541; genus Palsa-295. The sequence goes on along the minus strand of JBOGNA010000176.1, from coordinate 2,593 downwards.
GGGGAGCAGCTCGGCCAGAGGTCCGCCGGACCCTCGGTGAGTTGCTTCACGTTCCCGGCGTTCGAATCGCCGCGCCAGATCGAAATTCCATGATCCGTCCGGTTCACGCTAAAGACGATGTGCTGCCCGTCCCCGCACGCGGAAGGAAATAAGGGCGCGCCCACCGTGACCGAAAGATCGTGCGCATTCGTGCCGTCCGCCGCAACGGTGGCGAACTTTGTTGCGCCGGAAGTGTAAAAGCTGTACAGAATCTGATTTGCGGAAGGCCATGCAACGCCAAACACTCCGTCGGCGCGGCTGATTCCAGAAGTGATTTGTTTCGGTGGCGAAAACGACGATGTGCTGCCCAGCCCGGCCGTCCACAAATTGCCGGTGAAAGTTAATTGCACCGTCGCGAGCGTCGATCCGTCGGCTGTGAGGCTGGCTCCCGTGTAGAAGTTCAGGTCGTTCGTAATTCGCCGCGCCTCACCGCCGGGATAGGTGACGAGCCAAAGCTGCGAATTGAGCGATGGCTTGGCGACGGGCGATCCGAAAATCACGGCCGAACCGTCCGGCATCCACGTCATTCGCCTTGTGTAGCCCCAATCCGTCGAGCCGAGGCGCGTCTCTGCTGCCGTATCCACCGCCACAGTTTCTATCTGGTATGCCTGAAATCCGGCGCTCACCGTTTTCGCCACGGCGATTCGCCGTCCATCGGGCGACCACGCCGGACCTTCATTGGAAAAGGAGCTGGGCGGGTGCAGAACGACTAGTGCGTGCTCGCCGGTCCCTTCTGCTCCGGCGATTAGCAGCGACGAAGTTCCCGTCGTGCTCGATTGCCTGACGAACACGAGTTGCTTGCCGTCCGGTGAAAAGCTCACTGGACTATCGATATCGACGATCAGCTCGCGCGGCGTCCCGCCAAGGGAAGGCACCTGGTAGAGCCTCGAAAGTCCCGTTCCCGTCTCGGATTTCACGAAGTAGAGATAATTTCCATCCGGCGAAAACGTGAGCCCTCGGAAGCTGCCGGGGGATGGAGCCACCACCTGCGCGGTGCTGCCGGTGCCGAGCTGCCGCACCCAGACGCTTGGCGGGCCTTGCTCCTGCGAGATATACGCGAGCCATTTTCCATCGGGCGAAATCGCCGCTCCAAACGTGTTGCCCGACGATGACACCGGCGTGATCGTCATCTGCGTGAAGCCCGCCCCCGCGTTCTGCCGGGTGCGTTCGTGCAGGAACAGCGCTGCGGCCGCGCCCAATGCGACCACAACCGCGGCTCGCCGCAGCCACACGCCCCATCTCTTCGATTCCGCGGCCGCCGCCACGCCTGCTGCATGCGACTGCGATGCTACGACGGGCGACGAGCCCGATCCAGGCGCGAGCCCCGGCCCCGGCGCAGATGCCGCGCCTGGCGCCGCCGGCCACGTGCGCGAGCTGCCGCTCATTCCGCGCGAGGAGTCCGTATCGCGTTTCAGCCGCTTCAAATCGCCGCGCAGCTCCGCCGCCGTTTGGTAACGCAGGTCGCGCTCTTTTTCGATCGCTTTGCCGATGATCTCTTCGAGCTTCAAAGGCAAGTTGGGATTCAGCGTGGACGGCGCCGCAGGCGAGCGATTCAAGATCGCGTCGAACACCACAGCGGAAGTGTTTCCATCAAAAGCGGCGCGGCCGGTGGACATCTCATACAAAACCGCGCCCAAACTGAACAAATCCGTCCGCGCGTCCAGATCCTCTCCGCGCGCCTGCTCGGGAGACATGTACGCCACCGTGCCAAGCGCAGAGCCGGGACTTGTGAGCATCAAGTTATCGGTAGTGGGCTGCGTGGTCGTGTTACCCGCGCCCACAGCTTCCGCGATGCGCCGCGACGCCGCCTGCTTGGCGAGGCCGAAGTCGAGAATTTTTGCCTGCCCGCGGGCGGTCACGAAAATGTTCGCAGGCTTGATGTCGCGATGGACGATTCCGCGCGAGTGCGCTGCGTCGAGCGCATCCGCAATCTGCGCACCGAATTCGAGAAGGGAATCGGTGGCTACCGCTTTGCCGCCGATTCTCTCGCGCAGCGTTTGCCCGTCGAGCACTTCCATCACCAGGAAAGGGCGCCCGTTGTGCTCTCCCACGTCGTAGATTGTGCAGATCCCGGGATGATTCAGCGATGACGCCGCACGAGCTTCGCGCTGAAATCGCTCGAGCGCCGCCGGATCGCGCGCCAAGTCCTCCGAGAGAAACTTCAGCGCCACCTGCCGGCCCAGGCGCGTGTCTTCCGCGCGATAGACCTGCCCCATGCCGCCGCTGCCGAGCGGTTCAAGGATTCGATAATGAGAGATTGTTTGACCGATCATGCGACCTGTCAGCGTGCAATCGTAAACAACTACCCAGGGCACTGCAAGCGGCGAAAACCGATTCATCCCGCAACGCCCGGACGCGCGAAAAAAAAGCGGGCAACGGATTTACTCCGCTCCCCGCGAAATGCCCTCCGGCAAAAAATCCTACTGCTGTCCTTCCGCTGCGGATGCCGGATGCGGTATTACGGTCACGGTCACCGGCTGTTCCAATTCGAAATCGAGCCGTGTCTCCGCCGGGATTTTCACCTGCTGTCCTTTTTTCGCGCCCTGGATCACCC
>JBOGNA010000175.1:0-19995 GCA_050746925.1 Candidatus Acidiferrales bacterium | reverse complement strand
AGTGATGGCCGCGCTGCCGTGGCAGCGCGCTCCGCGCTCGTGGATTCGATCGCGCGGAAGCTGTGGGCGGAAATCATTTCGGGCGATGCCGAAGGTCCTTCGGGCTTCGCGCTTGTGGCGCTCGGCGGCTATGGCAGAAGCTGGCTCTTCCCATACTCGGATGTCGATCTTCTTTTTCTTCACAGCGGGGACGCCTTTGAAGCCCGGATCAAGGAACCGATTCGCCGGTTTTCGCAGGAGCTCTGGGACCTTCGGCTGAAGCTGAGTCCGGCGAGCCGCACTCTTGGCGAATGTGATCGCGTCGATTTGGACAATCTCGAATTTACGATTTCGCTTCTGGATTGCCGGTATCTGGCCGGAGACCCGCGGCTTTTCGCGCGTCTGCACGACGACGTAATTCCCAAGCTGGTGTCGAAGGAATCGCAGGTCCTGCTCACGCGTCTAGTGGAGCTTGCGCGCAGCCGCCACACAAAATTCGGCGAAACGTCATTCCATCTGGAACCGAACCTCAAGGATGGTCCCGGCGGGTTGCGGGACTACAACATGGCGGATTGGCTGGCGTTGCTCGCGGCGTTGGGAAAGCAACGAACGTGGCCGAATCGATCGGAGCTATTACCGCTGTCGCAGAGGAGAAAGCTCGGCGAGGCCCTCGATTTCTTAATGTCGGCCCGCTGCTTTCTTCATTTCCGCAATTCACGCGATGACAACGTGCTGGCGTGGGACGCGCAGTCGGAAGCAGCCGCAGCAAAAATCGGAATGAAGACCGCAGCGGCGCTCACCGCTTCGGACTGGATGCGCATCTATTTCGGCCACACCCGCACGGTCCACCGCGTTTGCTTGCAGCTTTTGTCGGAGATTCCAGCCGAGCGGCCTTCGCTCTACCGGCAATTTCAGACCATGCGTTCGCGGCTTTCGAACGCGGAATTCTCCGTGGTCGATGATGTGGTGTTCCTGCGCCAGCCCGAAAGCCTGAGCGATCCGCATCTCGTGCTGCGAGTGTTTCGCTTCGTCGCGCGCAATGGCATCGCGCTGAGCTCGGTGGCCGAATCACAGATCGAAGCGGCGCTTCCGTCGCTGGCCGCCGATCCGCCCACCGGCAGCGAGCTCTGGCACGCGCTGCAGGAAATTCTTCTCGCTCCGCATGCCGCGGACGCGCTGCGCGCCATGCATTCCCTGCGCCTGCTGACGACTTTGTTGCCCGAGTTCGAGGGAATCGATTCGCTCGTGGTGCGCGACTACTCGCACCGCTTTACGGTGGACGAGCACACATTCGTTGCGATCGAGAATCTTCACGCGCTGCGGCAGTCGCAATCGAAATGGGACCAGCGATACGCCGAGCTTCTCGAAGAGCTCGAACAGCCCGACCTGCTCTATCTGGCGATCCTGCTGCACGACACCGGAAAGGGCGCGAAGACCGACGATCACGTGGCTGCCAGCCTCGCCCTGGCTGAGACCGCCGTGACGCGGCTCGATCTTGACGCGCTGGATCGCGAGGCGGTGCTGTTCCTCGTCGGTAAGCACCTGGAAATGAGCGCCGCTTTGCGCCGGGACATTTTCGATCCCGAAACCGTCCGCGCGTTCGCCGGCAAAGTGGAGACGCCCGAGCGACTGAAAATGCTTTGCCTGCTGACCTACGCGGATATCAAGGCGGTGAATCCCGAGGCGCTATCTCCCTGGAAAGCGGAGAACATCTGGCAGCTTTACATTGCCACCGCCAATCACCTGAATCGCAGCCTCGATCAACGCTTTCACGCCGGCGCGCACGACGAAGTGATCGAACACCTGCGCACACTCGCGCCCGCTACGGGAAAACGTGTGGAATCATTCCTGGAGGGGTTGCCGCAGCGCTATCTTCTGACGCACGCGGCCGGCGACGTGTTCGCTCACGCCGACATGGCTGCGAACTTCGAAAAGGATCCGGTGCAGGTGGATCTGCGCCGCGGGCGTCATTGGTACGAACTGACACTCGTGACGGCCGACCGCCCGTTTCTCTTCGCCACGATGGCCGGCGTGCTCGCGGCTTGGGGCATGAACATCGTGAAAGCGTCGGCGTTTTCCAATCAAAGCGGGGCGGTGGTGGACACGTTCTATTTTACGGATACGTTTCGCACTCTGGAGCTAAATCTTTCCGAGTGGGAGCGTTTCAAGATCAGCATTCACGATGCGCTGCTGGGAAAACTCGATCTCGACCGGATGCTGCGCGACCGGCTGCGATCGAAGCAAAATCGCGCGCCCAAAGTGAAAGTGGAAACGCGCGTCCATTTTGATGATACCTGTTCGGCGCACAGCACGCTCGTGGAGGTGGTGGCGCAGGACCAGCCCGGACTGCTTCACCGCATCAGTTCGCAATTCGCGCATGAGAAATGCAATATCGAGATTGCGCTGATCGACACGGAGGGGCAGACGGCGATCGACGTGTTCTATCTCACATCCGCTGGTGAAAAGCTCACCGCAGAACAGCAGGAGCGGCTCCGCGCGGCTCTGGTTTCCGAGCTTAGCCGGTGAAGGTGCCGTTTATTGCGCAGTTCACCCGGCTGCCATGGCGCGTTCATCGTGCTTCTTGACGTGCGCTTGAAGGAACGCGATCGAAAGACTCCAGGCTTCCTTTGCGGCAACGGGATTGTAGGATGGCCGCACATCGCAGAAGAACCCGTGGTCGGCGTCAGAAATCTCGACATTGATGTAGGGCTTCCCCGCAGCCTTTACGGCATCGACTACCGAGCGAATTTGCTCCTGTGGGATGTGCTTATCGAGGCCGCCCCAGAAAAAAAGCATCGGCCCGTGCAGGTGCGCCGCGCGGGGAAGCAGTTTCGGCGCGATACTGCCTCCATAGAAAGAGATCGCCGCGCGAAGCGACACCGCGGAATTCGCGAGAAACGAAACGCGGCCTCCCATGCAGAAACCGATACTGCCGATACGATCGGGCGCCACATGATTGCTGTCGCGCAACCATCCGTACGATGCGCGAACGTCATCGATCAGCCCCTGCTCGGTGAGCGCTTTCATATGCGGCAGCACGGAAGGGAAGTCGTCGTAACGAACTTCGAAGCCGGGCGCCGCCGAGCGGTGGTATAGCTCGGGCGCGATCGCGACATAGCCTTCCTGCGCGATTCGCTGGGCGATATCCCGAATGTGCGCGTTGACGCCGAATGCTTCCTGAAAAATGAGCATGCCGGGGAACGAACCTTTATCCGTGGGGCGCGCCACAAACGCATGCATGGAGCTTCCGTCACCAGCAGCCAAAGTATGCTGTTCAGTCACCAGATTTGACATGGTCGATCTCCTCTCGGAGTCCGGCGATCTGCGTTCGTCGCAGTATGCGTTTTTTGCATAGAATCTGACGGACGCGCCTGCCGGTTCGGGTACACTGCCGCTGGGCGAATCCTAATCGATTGCGCCAACTACAATCAATGAAATCGGCGCGGAGCACCGAATTGGGCGCGGGCGGGTCTTAGACCCGCCCCTACTGGGGGCGCTTGAAGGCGAGAGCGGCGTTGCTGTTAGGCGCATCTAAAAGGCCGCCGGGAATTTTTCGCGCAGGACAGCAGCTCTAAATCATTTTAGGGGAGCAAACATGAGCTTATACGAGTATCTGACGCTGGGCCGCTCGGGCCTGCGGGTGAGCCCGCTGTGCCTGGGAGCGATGACCTTCGGGACCGAATGGGGATTCGGAGTAGACGAGACCGCGTCGCGGTTGATTTTCGACCGCTACATTGAGCTGGGCGGAAATTTTATCGATACCGCCGACGGCTATACGGCCGGCAAAAGCGAAGAGCTGACGGGAAAATTCATCGGCGAACGCCATTTGCGGGATCGCGTGGTGCTGGCCACGAAATTCACGTTCAATACCGATCCGGGAAATCCGAATGCCGGCGGCAATGGCCGGAAAAACATCTATCGCGCGCTGGAAGGCTCGTTGCGACGGTTGAAGACCGACTACATCGACCTCTACTGGTTGCATGCGTGGGACACGGTGACACCCGTCGAAGAAGTGCTGGCGACGATGAACGATCTGGTGCGCGCGGGGAAGATTCGGCACTACGGATTTTCCGACACGCCGGCCTGGTACGCGGCGCGCGCGCAAACGCTGGCGCAGAAGGAAGGCAAGGAACCACTGATCGCGCTGCAGCTTGAGTATTCTCTGGTGGAGCGAACCATCGAGCGCGAGCACATTCCGGCGGCGCATGAATTGGGAGTGGCGATTTGTCCCTGGAGCCCGCTGGCCGGCGGATTCTTAAGCGGCAAATACAAGCGCGAAACAAGCGGGCATCGCGGCGAGGGCGCCGGGCGGCTGACCACGCCGGGCGGCAGCCCGTTCCAACGATTTACGGAGCGCAACTGGCGAGTTCACGACGTTCTGTTCGAAGTGTCGAAGCAGCTGAACAAGCCGCCCGCGCAAGTGGCCCTGAATTGGGTGGCGACGCAGCCGGGCATTACATCGACGATCGTGGGAGCGACGAAGGTGGCGCAGCTCGACGATAATCTGGCTTCGATCGAATTCGCGATTCCCACCGATCTGCGGAAACGACTGGATGACGTGAGCGCGCTGGAATTGGTGCAGCCGTACATCTTCTTCGGCGGCGAAATTCAATCGCGCATTGCCGGCGGAGTGCCGGTTCATCCCTGGACTCCGGCGCGCACGTACGGCGATCCGGTGAAGGTGGCCGCGAAGGTCAGCGGGAAAGAGCAGTAGCGCCGGCACCCGATGAGTCGTGCGATCGAGATTCCTCGACAGTTCAATATCGCGCAGTGGTTTCTCGATCGACCGGCCGAAGCGCATCCGGAACGAATTGCGATTGTCGGCGAGCCTGCGGCGATTCGCTGCGGCGAGCTGCGTGACCTGGCCAATCGTGTGGGGAACGCGATGCGCGCGAGCGGCTGCGTTCCCGGCGACCGGGTGCTGATCGTCCTGCGCGAGTCGGCGGAATTCATCGCGGCGTTTTTTGGCGCGGCGAAAATCGGTGCGATTCCCGTGCCGGTGAATTCGTTTGCGCGAGCGGCTGACTACGCTTTCTATCTTTCGGATTCGGGCGCTTCGATTGCGCTAGTGGATGAATCGGCGCTCGATGAGATTTCGCACGCGATTTTGGAATCGATTCGAGCGCGGCTTGTACATTACAAGTGTCCGCGGGAAATTCACGTTGTGGAGGAATTGCCGAAGACCGCGACCGGCAAGATGCAGTGATTTTTGCTCCGTGAACGCGCGAGCGCTGCCATCCACCAGAAGAAGCCGAAGGAGTGAATCAGCGAGCGCGACGGCGGGGAGTTTCGTCGGGGTAGGTGATGCGGGTGCGGCGGACGAGAGCGAACGGCGTGATTTTGTGAGGCTGGGTACGCGAGCCGCTCACGATGTGTTCGACAGGAATGCGGCGGGCCACGAGCGCGTCGGCCACCAGGGAGCGATGGCATCGCCATGGGACCGCCTCGGCGCACATCAGAGCGCACGGTTTGGTCTTCGCGAGTTTGATCGCGCGTTCGAGGCCAGCTTCGAATTTCGGGGTTTGCATATAGTCGGCGAAGCCGCGGAAGCTGGCGTTGCGCCAGCCTTTATTGATTGAATCCGGCTTGGCGCGCCGCAAGCCGCCTAGCGTCTTCAGATGCGTGTATCCGATTTTGCCGGCACGAAGCGATTCGCTGAGAGCTTCGCGATTGAATTGGGGATTGTGCCGGGAGCGCGGAATCGTTCGGATGTCGATCACGCGTTTCACGCCGTGCGATTTCAAGAGCTCTACGAACTCTTCGATGGGCCGCGTGGAGTGGCCGATGGTAAAGACTGTGAATTTCTTCTTGCCGTAATGCGCGGGCATAGGCAGCCGATTGACTATGATATCCCTTCCATCCAGCGGCGCAGCCGATTGTTCTTTAGCCAACGCCTCTGGGCGAGGATAATAGGGGCAATCCGGCAAAGCCAGGGCAGCAGCTGGATCAAGCAAAGTGCACTGAAAGGATCGGGCACTTCATGGCGGAAATTGAGGCGCTGTTCTGGGACAACGGCGGTGTGGTCCTTACGAATGGCTGGGATCGCACAGCGCGAAAGAAAGCCGTCGAAAAATTCCATCTCGACTGGGAGGATTTCGCCGACCGCCACGAGTTGATGCTCAACGCATTTGAGACGGGCCAGGCGACGCTTGACCAGTATTTGCATCGGACGGTGTTCTACCGCTCGCGGGATTTCACGCCGGCTGACTTCAAAGCCTTTATGTTCGCGCAGTCGCAGCCCTATCCGGAAGCTTTGCAGTTTCTGGGCCAGATCGCAGCCACCAAACGATACACGATGGCCGCGCTCAACAACGAATCCAGGGAAATCAACGAATACCGGATCGCGCAATTCAAGCTGCGCGACTATTTCGAAGTATTCTTTAGTTCGTGCTACCTGGGCGTTCGAAAGCCCGAGGTCGCAATTTATAAGCGGGTTCTGGAAATTACGCAGCGAAAGCCGTCGCACTGCGTAATGATCGACGACCGGGACCTTAACCTCGAATGCGCCCGCGAATTGGGGCTGCAGACGATTCTCGTGCAAAATCTCGACCAGATGAAAAAGGATCTCGCGCAACTGGGCATTGCCGCCGGATAAAATTAGCCAGGAGGAATCGCGATGGAACTCGGAATGGTGGGATTGGGAAAGATGGGCGCTTTCATGACGGAGAGGCTCGTTCGCGGCGGTCATCGCGTGATCGGTTTCGATCGCGATACGGCGGCCGTGCAGCGCGTGGTCGATAAGGGCGCGGGGAGCGCCGATTCACTGGAAAAAATTATCTCGCAGCTGAAGGCGCCGCGGGTGATCTGGCTGATGGTGCCGTCGGGCGCGCCGGTGGACCAGACGATCGACGCGCTGACGCCTCACCTTTCCCCGGGCGATACGATCATCGACGGCGGAAATTCCTATTACAAGGATTCCGTGCGCCGGGCAGCCGCGCTGGCGCAGAAGAAACTGAACTTCGTCGATTGCGGGACGAGCGGTGGGATCTGGGGCCTGACGGAAGGCTACAGCATGATGGTCGGTGGCGATGCGGACGTGGTGAAGCGACTTTCGCCGATTTTCGAGACTCTGGCTCCCGCTCCGGATAAAGGGTGGGGCCGGGTGGGCCCAGCTGGTTCCGGGCATTTCGTGAAAATGGTCCACAACGGTATCGAGTATGGAATCATGCAGGCATACGCGGAAGGACTGGACCTGTTGCGGCACAAGAAGGAGTTCTCGCTCGACCTCCTACAGATATCGGAGATCTGGCAATTCGGCAGCGTGATTCGCTCCTGGCTGCTCGATCTTACGGTGGATGCGCTTTCGAAAAATCCGGCGCTCGAAGGCATCGAGGCTTACGTCACGGACTCGGGAGAAGGCCGCTGGACGGTCATTGAGGGAGTCGAACTCGGCGTTCCTGTGCCGGTAATCTCGGGTGCGCTCGACATGCGCTTCCGTTCGCAGGATCCGGAGCCGTTCGCGAATAAGCTGCTTGCTCTGATGCGCCACGAATTCGGCGGACACGCCGTGAAGACGGCAACCGGCAAGTAAGGAAGCGGTTGAAATGAAGCTCGATACGCGTGTCTTTCCGGATATCGCCGCGTTGAGCGGCGCTGCTCTCGGGGAAATTATGCGCATCTTGCCTGACGCGGTGGCGCAACGCGGCCGGTTCTCGATAGCGCTCGCGGGTGGTCATACGCCGGCGAAGCTCTACGCGCTTTGGGCGGAAAATTACAAGACGAAGACTCCGTGGGACCGAGTACACCTATTCTTCGGCGACGAGCGCTTCGTGCCCGAAGACGATTTGCTCAGCAACTATCGGATGGCGCGAGAAACTCTGATTGAACACGTTCCGATTCCCGCAGAAAACGTGCATCCGATGCTTACCAATTTCCCCTCGGCGGCAAAAGCCGCAGAAGCGTATGAGGTGGAACTTCGAAGGTTCTTTGGTGACGATGCAACGCCAGCCTTGGATGTGCAGCTTTTAGGACTCGGAGTGGAAGGGCACACGGCTTCCTTGTTTCCGGGTTCCCCGGCTCTGGAAGAAAAACAAAAATGGGTGGCGGCCGTGACGGGTGCAGCAGAGCCGCCACAGCGCTTGACGCTGACTCCCGTGGTTCTCAATCAAGGCCGCAATACATTTTTCCTCGTCTCCGGTGGAAATAAGCGCGAAATACTCTCGGCGATTGAGAATGAGACCGAAGGACAGCCGAGCCGGTATCCGGCCGGTCGAATTCGTCCTCTCGGACGGATTTATTGGTATCTCGACCAAGCCGCGGCGGGGTAACGCAGCCCCATTTCGGCGAATCCGTTATGGGAACTCAAGCGGAAAAGGGAATCGGGGCGGGTGCCTCGACTCACTCGCTGCAAATCGTTTTTCTCGCGACGAACGAACCCTCGATTTCGATCTATTCATAGAGTAGCTGTACCAGATTGCCCTTGCGGACAGTTTCGCCTGTCAGTCCGTACTATTGACCGCACTGTCTTCGCCTTCTACGATGAAATTTCGAAACAGAAAATACTTTGGAGAGTGGGATTTCGCCCCGTGTTTCGCAACGATTCCACGGGGAGCACTTCAGGATGTCACTACTTGACCTACCAAGAGATATAAGATCCCGGCGCAAGCGGCGTGGCTCGCGCATGAATTCGCACGTTCCTGTCTCGATTGAATGGAACGGCCGGAGCGGGACGCTCCATTTTGAAACAGGCTTTACTCGCGTCGTGAATTCCTACGGTTGCCTGCTGGTGAGCCCAAAGGAACTTGACGTGCAACAAAGGTTGAGGGTGACCAACCTCGCGACGCAACAGAGAGCGGAAGCCGTTGTCGTCTGGAAGGGTGTGAAGCGGCCGGACGGATGGGACCTGGGGGTTGAGTTCGTCGCGGCCGATCTGGAATTCTGGGGTGTTGAGCTTTGAAAATTGACAACTTGAAAGTTGTACCTGCGAAGCCAGGAACGCCGCAGGTGAAGACTGTGGTGACGGCGACGAATGCCGAGCACGTAGCAACGAAGCCGCCTCCGCCAGCAAGCAAGCCGGGTGCCTCCGCTACGAAGCAGGCCGTAGCGGGAGAAGAACGCCGCCGAAGCCAGCGCGTGCTATTGCGCGTCAAAGCGAATGTTCATCTCGCTCTGCAGGGAAACAATTCCACATACGAAGTATCCACGCTGAGCGTGAACGATCACGGCGCACTCATTGTCCTGTCAAGAACCCTTCCGCTCGATACCCGGCTCGTGCTCGAGCATGGCCTGACGAAGCAGCGCGTTGCTTGCCGGATCGTCCGGCAGCCGCGCGAAATGCCGGAGGGATTTCACATTCCGCTTGAGTTTGATTCACCGGAGCCGAATTTCTGGGGAATCGCGTTTCCGCCGCCGGACTGGCGTCCGCCGGATGACTTCTAACGATTGGCGCATCGATATTTCGTTTTACAGAGCGAATGGAAGTTTTTGCAGGTCGAGATTGCCGCCGGAAAGAATAATTCCCACCTTCTTGCCTTCCGCACCGATTCTGCGCAGCAGCGCGGGTGCAGCCGCGACGGCCCCGGAAGGCTCCACGACCAGCTTCATCCGCTCCCAGATCAGCAGCAGCGCCGAGACAATCTCTTCTTCCGTGACCGGCACAATTTGATCGACGCGCTCGCGAAGGATAGAAAATGTAAGCGGGCACAGTACGGCGCGCAGCCCGTCCGCGATCGTTTCGCTCGGCGATGCGGCTTCGATCCGGCCCGAAGCAAGCGAGCGGTAGGCATCGTCCGAATTGCGCGGTTCACCGGCAGCGACACGTATCTGCGGGCGCAGATTTTTGGCGGCGATCGCGGTACCGCTGAGCAGCCCTCCGCCGCTGACTGGCGTGCAGATCACGTCGAGATCCGGCACCTCTTCGAGTAGTTCCAGCGCAGCAGTGCCTTGCCCCGCGATTACGCGAATGTCGTTGTAGGGGTGAACTAGATGCGCGCCCGTATCTTTCATCACCGCCGCCGCTGTCGCCTCGCGCGACGCAATGTTTGGCTCGCATTCCGTGATTTGGCCGCCATACGCCACGACGCTGCGCTTTTTCACGGCGGAGGAGTTCGACGGCATGATGATATACGAAGGAATGCCGCGCCAGCGGGCGGCCAGAGCAAGCGCAGCCGCATGATTGCCAGACGAAGGAGCGACTACGCCATTCCGCGCCTCTTCATCCGTCAGCGAGAAAACCGCGTTCGTCGCTCCCCGTATCTTGAACGAGCCCGTCTTCTGCAGATTCTCGCACTTGAAATAGAGCTGCGCCCCGGAAATTTCATCGAGCGAAGCCGAGGTGACGACAGGTGTACGGTGAACGCGCGACGAAATGCGCCGGTGCGCCGCGCGAATCGCTTCGATATCGGGAGCAAGAATTTGTGATTGTGTCGCCATGAAACTAGCTCAAGTGCATTATGGCACAACCGATTGCCAATTTCCGCCGTCCGTCCTGGTCATTTCAATTATTTTCACGCCGATTCATTAAAATTCTTGACTGCTTCCAACCGCGATGCGATTCTCAATCCCCCTTCCGGAAGTAAATCCTCATTCTGCAATTTTCACCAGCGCCTCAGGAGGCGACCATGTTCAGCGACGAACGCCGTATTGCACCTCGGAAGGTATTTTCGATTCCCATTCGATTTCGTCCACTCGCAAGCGAAGCTGCTTCTGTCTCGGCCGGCGCGACGATCCGCGCGAGAGAGGGATTGACGAGCAGCAATGTCGCCGGCCCCACAAAATCGGCGGGACCAACGAGAGTGCTGGACATGCACGAAGGAGAGACTGTGAATCTTTCCGAGCGCGGAATCTGCTTCAAGACAGCGCAACAGGTTCGAGTGGGGCAGTCCGTGGAGCTGTATTTCACGCTTCCGCGCGAATTGACGGGGCGCAGTGCCGAGCCGGTGCGATGCAACGCGAGAGTGGTGCACGTGGACCAGCGAGCGGACGAGCGCGGCTGGACAGGAGTGGGCGCTGCGGTGGAACGGTTCGAGCCGCTGAAGCGCTTCCGTACCTGGGACAACTGACCGCGCCAGTAAGGCCTATTGGGACGCGCGTCCGGACGCTGTGAAGGTGATCTTTGCCGCGGCCGTGTTTCCGTACCGATCGGACACTTGGACGGCAATTGTATGTTCACCCGGATCGAGTCCCGAAAGCTGAATCTGGTAATTTTCCTTCGGCGCGTCCGAGAGCAGCCCGACGGGAAATACGATCGTCCAATCGCCGGCATCGAGGCTGTACTGCGCACGCTCGATCGCAGTTGACGAACTTGCCGCCTCGAATGAGATTTTCGCAGCCGGCGACTTCGACTCCGCGCGCAGGTTTTCGATTCGCGGCGGCGTATTCGCGATTTCGAACCGGTCCGCTTCGCGCTCGGTCGAGAGCGCCTGGTCCGGAGGATTCGAGGGTGAGTCGGAGCCCACGATCTTGAGGTAGTAAGGGCCATCCGGCATCGTCGTCGTATCCCAGGAATAAAATCGCTGCGTGATCTTGTCTTTCAGCAGCCGCCAGTTCTGCTCGCCTTCGCCGCGGTAGTAAACGGAAAAAATCAAATCGTCGTCGTTGTCGTCGTGCGCGCTCCAGATGACGCTCTCGTACCCCTTCTCCTGGTATCCCTGCACCGGCGCGTCGATTTTTGGCTGCACTCCCACCGGCGTCGGCGGAAAAATCAGATTGCCGGCGCGTTGAGGCATCCGGAGTTGCACGGGCGCAGCGGGCGCCGGTCCGCCGATCGGCTGCGCGAATCCCTGGACGCGAACGCCCGGATCCTGAATCACGATGTCGTCGATTTCGGGCGCGACGTTCTTCGGCTGATACGCGAGATTCACCCAGGAAATATTGGGCGCGCCGCCGTGATCGGTGTCGAGGAACACGGCTTTCCATTGTGCGAAACGAGCCGGCGGGCAATTCACTGTCTCGCCCGCGGCGTTCTTGTAAGGACCCGACCACGCGCTCCAGTTCTTCTCCGGGCTGGAGGTGTTTCCGGACCGAACGTAGAACGCGACCTTTCCGGCCGTCGCGCCGTTATCTCCCCACCAACTGAGGCGTCCCCAGTGCGAGAAAATCCTGGCGTCGAAACTGTCGGACTCGAAGCTTCCCTCTGATTCAAAGCCCGGGCCCATCGTAAATATTTTTCCGGGATTCGCGGTGGCGACATAGATCTTTCCGCCCGGCCCCGCCAGCAAGCTCGTGACCTGCGCGGAAGCGGTCTTGGCAATCGTCGAATAGACGTTCTGGTCTTCGAGCTCGATGATCGAGCCTTTGTTTCCGGTTCCCAGCAATAGCTTTTTTGCCGGGGAGAAACCCATCGAGAAGGCGAGATCCTCGCGCGACGACCAGATCGAATCGGGCGAACCGTCGGGAGAGATCTTGATGACCTCCGAACCGCCCGATAGGGAAGGAAAAAACGGGAACGGCATTTGCGCTTGGCCTTGCCCCTGAACCTGCGCGATGATTCCTCCCGATTGCTGCTGGGTGATGATCTGTTGCTGCTGCGCTGGATTCGGCAAAATGATCGCGGGCGTGCCGGCGCTTCGGTTTTTTTCGCCGATCGCGCTCGCGTAGAGATTTCCGTTCTCGTCCGGGAGAAGCCCCGTAACTTCCTTCTTGCTGGTTTCGTAAATCACGAACGACGCGCCCGCGCCGGGCAACGCTTGCGCATTCTTTCGGGCGATCTCGATCCTCAGAATCAAGCCGTTCGGATCGGTGCCCACAAGCAGGTTGCCCTTCGAATCAAACGCGAGCGAGCGCGCGTGGCGTTCGTCGCTCTGATAGAAAAGCTGGCCCTTTCCGTCCGCGCCCACCACGAAGATCTGGCCGGTGTCGCCGGTGGCGACGAAAAGAGCGCCCTGCGGATCGATGGCGAGCGCCCAAATATATTTTGATTTTGGCTCGAAGAAGACGCTTTTCTGCCCGTCGGGCGTGACTTTGTAAACCTTGCCGTCGGGAGATGTTCCCACGTAGAGATTGTCGCGAGAATCAAATGCGATCGCCTGGGCTGCGAGTTCCTGCGATTCAAATACCGTGGTGGGCTTGGCCGGATCGTCGAAGCGCAATACTTTCGCATCGGAGCCGCCGGCGGCGTAGAGGCGTCCCTTGGAATCGAGGCGAAGAGCCCAAAGATACGCGAGATTGGGATCGGAGAAGGGGCTGAACTTCGGGGCGGGCATCAGCTTTCCGTCGCTGCGAATCGCGACGCCCTTGGCGGTGCCTTTTTCAAATTCGCCGGCATCGGACTCTCGCCAGGTACGCGTGTGTTCGGCTCCGGCGGGAACGGCGCCGAGCAGATTGAGGCCGAGCGCCAGCAGGCACACGAGAAAGCGTCGCGATGTCATCGAACCGAATCTCCTTTAGCCCCGGGCGGTACGTGAAGAGATGTCGTTCCGCAGAGCGTCACTTCACAGTGACCGACAGCATGCGCTCGCCGGCAATTACCTGATGCATTTCGACCGACCACTCACCGGCCTTCGATTGCGGAAGCAGGCGCGCGCCGCCAAGGTTTTGCCGCTGGTCGAGTACGTTGATGGCGGAGGCAGGCGCGTTGGGCATTTCTTTGTCTTCGACGAGCAACGTGGGCGTCGGTTGGAACAGAGTGACGTAGAGGCGATCGTTCTGCCGGTCGCGGTTGATGAGGTTGATCAGCTCCTCGAGACCCGGGAGTTGCGATTGCGAATTCCCCGCCAGCATCTGCACGTTGCGATTCAAGGTGTCGGCGTCGCTCACTACCAGTTGCAAGTTGCCGCGCGCTGACTGCGCCGGAATCGTGACGGGAATCTCGCGGATAAACGGAGCGCCGCGGTAGGGCCGCAGCTGCACCTTGACTGCGACTGTTTCGCCGGGCCGGACTTCGCTTTTCTCGACCCAGGCGTTGTCGATCGTTGCCGCCCGTCGCTCTGCCATCGTGGTGACTTTGATCTGAATGTGATCCACGTGCGGAAGCTCGTATGGATTTGAGTAGATTCGCGCGAAGGCGCTTTGCACCGATGTCGCGACAAAGAATCCGGTCGGAACCGGCGCATCGGTCGGCGCGTAGAGGTCTTCGAGGCGGACCGGCGAATGTCCTTTGATTTCGATCGAGCCTTCCAGCGCGAGCGTGGAGCCTTCGCTGTAGGCAGGCCTCGAGACGATTCCGTTGAAGGTTGCGAGCGCAACCAGCAGCGGCGTCAACTGCGGGCTTTCGATCAATTCGAAATGAAATCGCTTTTCGTCGGTCGGAGTGACGAGCTGAACATCCATCGGAATCATGGCCGGCCCGGCGCCGAGCTTGCCCATCACGGCGGTGAGGCGGTCTTGCGTAAGCGTTCCAATCAGGCCGCCGGTGGACATGATTTTCGTCGATGCCATCGAGGAGGCGAGCGTGAGAATCACGTGTCCGCGGGTGAGCGGCAGGGCCACCGAACCTAAACCGAAGATCGGATGCCCGCAAGCGAGGATGCGGTCGCCGACAACGGTCGTTACGGTGCAGCCGGGCGCGATCGAGAGATCGCCGCGGATGAGCTCCATCCCGACCATGTCGCCGGGTTTGATCTGCGCGTCTTCCGGAGATGCGGCGGCTGTGCCTCCGGCCATCATCGACATGCCCCAGGCGGAGATCTGTTTCCCGAATTGAGCGATCGTTTCGGGGTAGAGTCCGCTTGAGATGAGCGGAGTCTCGATTGGCACCAGAAATTGTCCGGCGCCTGCGCTCGTCTGGCGGGCGTAACTTTCGGGAAGCGGGATGCGAAGGTCGGCGATAGAGGCCGTAACTGCCGGCGAGGCGCCTGGCATCGGGCTGGCCGGCCCAGCGCCGGCTTTCTCTACATCCAGCATGTTCTCGATGGGAGTGACCCCGCCGATCGCTTCCTTGGTGAAAATGCCGAGCTTCAGCGAAAGCGCCCCTGCCAGTTTTCCGTCGAAATACACGGGACTGCCGCTCATCCCGGCAACCACTCCGGTGTGTTCGACCTTCTCGCCGACCAACTGCACGAGAATGACATCCTGCCTGGGGCCGAGCGCATTGTGCAAAGTGCCCAGGACCACCAGGTCCATTTTCTCAATGCGGTCACCTTCAAAGATCGTGTAGGCGACGCCTTTCATCCCCGGTGTAATTTGGCTGAGGGGCATGATTTCCGGCGTGTCACCAGCGCGGACGGGAAGGACGGAGGTCAGAAGTAAGGCGGCAAGAGCGCCAAGACATAGCTTCCGAAGCGGCATGGGCATGAATTTCCAATGATACGCGGAGGGATATTGGGAAGCAAATCAGGGTGCCGAACGAGTGTCGAAACCGGCGTGCTAGAATCGCGCGGTGAGTAAGCAGGCGATTTCGCCCGGAGGACACGTCACTGGCGTTGTAGAGCTGCCCGGCGACAAGTCTATTTCGCATCGGTATGCGATTCTGGCAGCGCTCGCGGAGGGCACCAGCGAGATCGTGAACTACGCTTCGGCGGCCGATTGCCGCAGCACCCTCGAATGTTTGCGGCGGGTGGGCGTTCGAATCGACGCGAATCGCGAGCGCGTCCGGATCGACGGCGTAGGGCTAGGCGGATTGAAAGCGCCCAAGCGTGCGCTCGACGCGGAAAACTCGGGCAGCACGATGCGCATGCTATCCGGAGTACTCGCAGGGCAGGCGTTTGCATCGACGATAACGGGAGACGCCTCGCTGCGGAAGCGACCGATGCGGCGCGTAGCGGAGCCTCTGCGGCAGATGGGCGCCGAAATTCGCGGGCGCGAGGGGGATCTGGCGCCGCTCGAGATTCGTGGCGGAAATCTGCGCGCGATCGAGTACACACTGCCGGTGCCGAGCGCGCAGGTGAAGTCGGCAATCCTGCTGGCGGGCCTCTACGCGGATGGCATTACCACCGTGCGCGAAAATGTTCGCACGCGCGACCACACGGAACTCGCGCTGCGCGAGTTCGGCGCCTCGATCGAGATTTCAAAAGACGCGATTCGCATTCATCCGAGGCCGAAGCTGCTGGCGCGCCAGATTACGGTTCCGGGTGATCTTTCCGGCGGAATATTTCTGGCCTGCGCGGCGCTGATCCTGCCTGGATCGTCGCTCATGCTGCACAACGTAGGACTGAACCCGACGCGCGCAAAGGTACTCGATTTCCTGATTTCCATCGGAGCGCAGATCAATCTCGCTTCGGTGCAGTTGCGCGATGGTGAACTGGTTGGTGATCTTTCCGTGCGCTACTCTCCGCTCACAGGTGGAACCATTGCCGGCTCGCAGGTAGCGGAAACGATCGACGAATTGCCCATGCTGGCCGCGCTGGGGCCTTTCACGGAGCACGGAATCGAGATTCACGATGCGGCGGAACTGCGCGTGAAAGAGAGCGACCGGATCGCGACGCTCGCGGCGGGATTGCACGCGATGGGCGCGGAGGTAGAAGAATTTCCGGACGGCCTGCGAGTGGCAGGCCGCTCCAGGGAGAAATTGCACGGGACGAATGTAGATCCGTGCGGAGATCACCGGATCGCGATGGCGCTATCGGTAGCGGCGCTTGGAGCGGAAGGGAACACGGTGATTCGAGATGCGGAATGCGTGGGAGTCTCGTTCCCGGAATTTTTCGCGACACTGGACCGGTTGCGCGGAGCGCAGGACCCGGGATAGCTTCGAGAAAAGTTTAAGACGACTTGCGGAGATAGATCGTGCCGTAACTCGTCGCGATCGTGATTTTCGGGCCGTGTGAGCCAATCGTGCCGTTCAACCGTCCGGTGTCGCTTTCGTTGGCAAGTTTCAACGCGGGATCCGCGAAGTCACTTTGAATTTCCCCGGAACGAGACACAGCCGAAATCTGAAAGCTGGAATCGGCCGGTAAGGTCATATCGACCTCGCCCGAATCGTTGGTGATGTTGATTTCTTCGTGCGGCGCCTGGGAATAGTGGACTTCAATGTCGCCGTGGGAGTCGGAGATATCGAGCCGGTCGGCGACGTTTTCCACTTGAATGTCTTTATTGTGCGTCACTAGTTTCGCGAATCCGGAAACATCGGAAATTTCGATCTGCCCGGCGTCGAGGTCGAGCTGTCCGGTGAGGTGCAGCAGCGTGAGATCGGTTCGCTGCGAGGTGTAGTGGGTGGTCTTGGTCACGTTGCGCACCCGAATCGGGCCGAAGAAGTCGCCTTCGAGAAGCGCGTCGCCGGCAATATCGGAAATGTCGATTCCGCTGCCTTTCCCCGAGATACGGACGTTGCCGGGAACATCGTCGATTCGCACGTCGCCCTTTTGCAGCTGTACGTTCACGTCGGAACCGACATCGTGTATCTCCACATCTCCGTTTTGCGAAGTTGCGTTCACGGAGCCCGCGATTCCGGAAATATTGATATCGCCGCGCCCGCTGCTGGCAGTGAGCGAGATTTTCTTCGGCAGCTCGACGTCGAGATCGATGCCGATGTTGCCGCTCACTTCATCCTGATTCATCGGACGCACGACGTAACCGCTGCCCGATTTCTCGATGACAACCTTCACGGCTCTCATCCGGTCTCGCGCGGACCATTCGGTCGGGCCGGACGCCGATTTGCTCACTTCGACTCGAATTTCATTTCCCTCGCCGGCGTGAATCGTCAGATTGCCGCGCCCGGTTTGAACGGTCACTTGCGATCCGGCCGGAATCGTTTGCGCGGGAAGTTCCTCGTCTTCGTTGTGACGGTGCGAAAACAGGCCGAGGTTTATCTCGAGATCGGGATTCCGCGTGTGAATCCTGTCGGCGATCCACATTCCGCCAAGGATCGCGACAAGCAGCACCAGCAATGCCGCCTCGCCGCCGGAGAGGACCGGAGGCCGCACACCGCCAGTTCGCTGCGCCGACAAATGATCGATCAGCTTCGCGATGCCCCAGACGATTAATAGCACGGGCCAGTAGCGCCCAATCAGGTGGCCGATGCCGAGTTCGGGATCGATGCGATGAAGGAGAAACAGAACTCCGAGGATGATCAGAAGCAGCCCGGTAAAAATCGAGCTTCGCTGTCGCCCGGTTTCCTGGCCGCCGTTGCTCACGCGCTCCTCACGAACCGACGTGCCCTTGGCGCGAAGCCATTGCCTGTGCGACCAGCACGATTCCCGCCACGATCAACAGAATCGGCCACAAATCGCCGATGCCAAACCGCGAATACTGGCGTATCAGAAAGAGTGCGCCTACGGTGATGAGCATTACAGGCCCCATCAATCCGCGGATGCGGCAGTTGGCGCAAGTACAGTGAGGCTTGATCTCGTCAGCCATTCATTTGCTCCTAAGCGTTCTTTCCCATCCGGTCCCAGACCAGCCAGCCGCCCAGCGCGATCAAGCCCACCGGCCACGCTTTCTCGAACCAGTCCGTTTGCAGCAGCCCGAAATTCGATAGCAGGAAAAGAACACCAACGAGGATCAGAAGAAACGCTCCGATCGGCTTTCCGCTTCTGCTTTCAACCAGCCCAGAAGGCTCTGCCTGTCCCAGGCGGCGGGCCTTCGCCACGCGGTAGGCGTCAATCGGCATGTAGCAATAGAAGCAAGCGAGGATGATGCTCAGGAATGCTACGTAGCTGCCCGGGATGTCGCTGCTGATCGCGGCGATCAATCCGCCAAAGACGAGCACGTGAATAAGTCCCTTCACATATTCGCCGTTGTACACGGCCCCGAGCCCGGGAATGAATCCGAGCGTCGCCGCGAGTCCTGGATTCGTATCCGATGACGCCGCTGGTCCGCCCATCGCAGGCGCTCCAGCCGCTGGAAGCAGCGGAGGCGCCAGAATCGTGGCGAGGCAGTCCTCGCAATAGAGCGCGCCGCGGACCTCGCGAGTGCACTCCGCGCAGAGCGCTTTGCCGCAGTTGCGGCAATAGCCGGTAGCCTCCTGGTCGGCGTGTGTGGCACAGTTCATCGAGAACTCCTGGTGAGCGTTGCGGTGAGGCTGTTTTCCATGGCCGCGGTCATGTTTCCAATCATCAGCACGGCGAACGTCGTTCCGCCCCGCATCTGGCTCCGGTCGCGCGGTGGGTCTTTCTCGGACTTCTGCTGTGGCGTCGATGAGGGCGGCTGCGTCCGTTGCTGCGGCGTCACGGACGGCGAGGGCTCCGGGCTGGGCTCGAGGCGCGATTGAATCTCGTAAACTACGCGGAGGTCGTTCACAAATTTCGCGCTGCGCGCGTAGGTAAGGTGCACCTGGCGATTCGCCGAGCGAACCAGGCTCGCAGGACTGAAATCGGCACGCTTGAGTTTCGCGGGAGTGATGCCGGAGGTATGAATCACGATCGCGAGTGAGGCTGCCACCGTAATAATCCCCATCGCAAAGCGCGGTTGCCACAGAACTGGAACCCAGCCGAGCCATTTCGCCCAGCCTTCTTTTTGGACGCGCGGGCCGAGCGTTGCGTCGAGAATATTCCGCACGAGCTGGGGCGGTTCTTCGATCTCTTCGATCTGGCGCAATTGGGTAATCAGTCCACCCACCCGCGCGATGAGTTGCGCGCACTTGGGGCAACCGGCCGCATGAACCGCGAACGCGGATGCTTCGGCGGGCGCGAGTTTGCCGTCCAGATACTCGCTCAGCCGCTCTTCCGAGATTTTGCAGTTCCAGTCCATATCATTCACTCCCAACCATTCGTTTCAGTCGGCTCGCCGGTAAGCTACGCTGGCCGCAATCCCATGTCATCGAGGACGCGCGCCAATTCGATCCTTCCCCGGTTGATCCTCGATTTTACCGTGCCTTCCGGCACTTCGAGCACGGCTTGAATCTCGTTGTACTCCAGGCCATGCAAATCGCGCAAGATAACCGCCTCGCGCAGTTCCGGCGAAAGCCGCGCCAGCGCACGCTGCAATTGCGCGCTCAATTCGGCCGCTTCGGCCAGCCGGTCCGGCGTGCGCGCCGCCGAATGCTTTTCTTCCAGCACTGGCATCGCATCGTCGATCGAGTCCGTCACGCGATCGTGCCGCGTTCTGCGATAATGATCCACCAGCAGGTTTCGCGTCACGCTCGTCAGCCACGTCGGAAAAGCTCCAAACGCGGGCCGGTAACTCGGGAGTGTGCGATACACGCGCAGAAAAACGTCCTGGCTCAAGTCCTGGGCGTCCGTCGAGTTGCCCGTGAACCGGTAGCAC
>JBOGNA010000174.1:0-64244 GCA_050746925.1 Candidatus Acidiferrales bacterium | reverse complement strand
CGTCAGGCCTTCCTCAAAATTGTTCAGAGGGATTGTGTCGTAGTAGATGCCGAAGCCCGCACGGACGACAGTCTGCCGTCCCGGAATCAGGGCAAACGGCGGGGTGTAGGCGACTGCGATCCGCGGGCCGAAATTTCCCTTGGGAGCGTTGTAAATCGTGCCGCCGGGCAATTGCGATTCCGGAACCAGGCCCTGCGCTGGATCAAACGCAGAAAAGCGGCCGCGATCCTCGTTGATCGTGGTGAAGAAATCGTAGCGGAGGCCGAGGATTAAAGTGAGCGAAGAAGTGAGCTTATAATTGTCCATCGCGTAGCCGCTGATTACGTTTTGGCTGATATTGGCCCGATTGTTGTTCGCACGCGTGATGTTGGTGAGGCCATTGCCCGCCGGGAGACCGGCAATCAGGTCGATCAAACCAGCAAGACCGCCGTCGGTCGTGAGAGTGTTGCCGAGTTGCGAGCCGTCAAATGTGAAGAGACCGCGCGTACCGACGACGGTGTAGTCGGAATAGTTGTGCAGGAAGTTAAATCCGAACTTGAAAGCATGACGGCCTCGAGTCCAGCTGATGTCGTCGGCATATTGAAAGCTGGTTGCAACCCGGCCGCCGGCTCCATTCTGAAGACCCAGGTTGGAAAAGCGATCATTGGCAGAGGGGTCGCCGATATCGATTTCGGGAACTCCGAAGCTCTCCGGGCCGACACCCGTATTGAATCCGAGCGTAGGGTTAGATGGATCGACGTTGGCGTCGCGGCCTTTCTGGAATTGGCTGAACCGGTTCCAACCAAATCGCAGCGTATTGATCAGGTTTGGATTGAAGACATGAACTTCGCTGACCGCAAAATTGTCGGCAACCGTGGGAGTTACGCCGAACCAAGGATTCAACTGCGAGCCGCCGCCGGGGCCCGGGCCGCCGCCCGGGAATTCATCCTCTCCCTGGCCGTGCAGGTAACGGCCTGAGAGAGAGTCTTTGTCGGAAAATCTGTGATCGATCTTGAGGACTCCGCTGTTGGGGGATTGTTGTCCGCGATTATCCGCGACGAACGGGCCCGAAAGACCAAGCGAAGAATAGAGTCCAAGAATATTCAAGCCGAGCTGATTGGGGGTGCGGCCTGCACCAATCACGAAATTCGTAGCTTGCGTGATTTGCTCGGGAGTGGGAGCGAGCCCATTCTGGGTAACACCGAGCCGTAGCCGGCTACCATCATAACCCGCGAAGAAAAACGTGCGGTCCTTGATGATCGGGCCGCCCACAACACCGCCGAATTCATTCCAGACGAACGGAGCTTTCGGATTTCCGGCGAGATTTTCAAAATAGTTCTTCGCATCGAGGGCGGCATCGCGGTGGACTTCGTACGCCGAACCGTGAAATTGGTTCGTACCGCTCTTCACGATGACGTTCATCACGCTGCCGGAGTTTTGTCCGGAATCCGCGCCGCCGGCGCTGACGATACTGACCTCCTGAATGGCATCGAGGGGCAGACGGGTGGCGGCCGTGGCGGAGTTCCCGCCTTCGTTGATCGAGGGCAGGTACGTAGAGGGGTCTGTGTCCGACGCTCCATCGATGTTAAAGCCGTTTGAGCGCGAACGGGAACCGTTGATGGTGTATTGAGCGAAGGCGAAGTTGCTGTTCTGGGTGACGCCAGGCAAAACGAGCGCGAGCCGCGTGTAGTCGCTGTTCCCGATCGGAAGCGAGGTCACCTGCTGTTCCGAGAGCTGCCCGCCGACAGAGTTTGTCTCCGTTTGCAGCAGCGCGGGAGCCGAGCTGACCTCAATCTCCGAGGTCACTGTGCCAACCTTCAGAGTTGGCGCTACGGAGTTGACTTCGCCTTCGGACGTCGCGATGTCCGTAAGCGCCATTGTCTGAAACCCACTCTTGCTGATTGTCAGTCGATAGCTACCGAGCGCCAGTGCAGGAAAGTTGAACTCGCCGTTCGCGTCGGTCGTTACTGTTCGCTCGAGCCCCGTCGATGGGTTCGAGAGCTTGACGGTCGCATCCGGCACGGCTGCGCCCTGAGTGTCTCTCACGACACCGGTAATGCGCCCGGGAAACAGCTGGGCCGCGGAACTCCCGGCGCAAACGAGAATGAGGATCACTACAAAGAAAGAAAGGCGGGTAACCTGTTTCACGTCATCCTCCCAGAAACCCCGAATTCAGAGGGACGCTATACCTGGCTCGGCGGTATGTCAAGACGATTCTATTGGTATACCAGTCGTACGCCATACAACGGTCAAGAACCTTCGTAGTTACCACTACTCAGTGGATGAATTGTGGTTGGATGATGCGCTCGCGGCCCGTTTCTTTGCCTCACGGCTCGCGATCCAATACGCGAGTGTGATCGCGGCCAGGAAGAGTGCAAAGGAAGGTACGGTGTGCTCCAAGCCCGGCACGAAAAAAGTGGCTGCCGTGATTCCGAACAGCGCCAGGATTCCGAGAATCGTCGAATACGGATAGAAGCGAAGATGCATGGGAAGCCGAGCGATTCGCTCTACGCCGAGCGAGCGGCGGAACGCGATGTGCGTTATCAAGATCACCGTCCAGACGAAAAACATGCCCGCGACTGCAATTCCGTACAGCGCCAGAAACGCCTTTCCGGGCGCATAAATCGCGAGAAGAATCGCCGCAGCCATTCCGGCCGACGACACCGCAAGAGCCCGTCCCGGCACGCCGTTCTTGCTCAGCGTTCCAATCCACGCGGGCACGAACCGGGCTCGCGATAGCGAAAATAGCATTCGCGTCGTCAGATAGAGATCCGTGTTGCAGCTCGAAAGCGCTGCCGTGATGACGACCGCGTTCATGATTCCAGCGGCGAACGGAACACCGACGATCGCAAAAGCCCGGACGAAAGGACTTGCCGTCAGGCCGTTCCCTGCCCCGATCTGATCCCACGGAGTCATGGCGAGCATTACGGTAATGGCCAGCACGTAAAACAGGATCAGCCGAAAGACAATCGTGCGCATCGCCTTCGGAATCGTTTCTTCGGGCCTTTCGGCTTCGCCGGCCGTTACCGCAATCACTTCGACGCCCATGTAGCTCGTCAGCACGAGCGTGAGCGCGAGCCAAACGCCCGTCCAGCCGTGAGGCAGGAACCCGCCGTGCGCCGTCAGATTCGACAGCCCAATCGCGTGCCTCGTCCCGACGCCGAAAATTAGCGCGGCGCCAACTCCGATAAACGCGAGGATCGCAACGACCTTGATCAGCGCAAACCAGTATTCGAACTCTCCGAAACGCGCTACTTGCAGCGTATTGATTGTGATGAGCCCGATCGAGACGCCGACAACCCAAACCCATTGCGGCACATTCGGGAACCAGAACGCGAAATAAATCGCGACGGCCGTTACCTCCGCACCGATTGCGATCATCTGCACGAATCCATACGTCGCGCGCACTGCAAATCCCGCCCAGCGGCTCAAGTATGTCTCCGCGTACACGCCGAACGAGCCCGCGTCGGGATGCACGACCGCCATTTCAACGAGCGAAAACGCAACGATCAGCGCCACAACGGCGCCGAGCAGATAACTGAGAATGACGCCGGGACCAGCGAGCTGGATGGTAACGCCACTGCCGAGAAACAACCCGACGCCGATCGCGCCGCCGATCGCGAGCATCGATAATTGACGCTGATTTAATCGGCGCCGAAGCTGCTCCGGATGCTCTTGCAAATCCCCGGGCGCGAGGTGATCAGGCATGTTTGCTCAAATCCAGAAGTACATTCCCGAAGCGGGCGATTTCGGCCGTGGTGTTGTAGTGCACCAGCGAGACTCGCACGGCACCCGTCTGCTCGCTCAGCCCAAGCCGTTCCATCAGCCGCGGAGAGTACATGTGTCCATCGCGAACGCCGATTCCTGCACGCGCCAGCTCTTCGGTGACCTTCGCCGGCGTCACGTTTGGCAGATTGAAGCAAAAGGTCGGAACACGCTCTTCGATTCGTTCCTTTTCCCGAATGCCGTAAACGGTCGCGCCGCACTCGTTCAATACACGCAGCAACTCGAGAGAGAGCGTTTCCTCATACTGCCGAATTGCCGTGAGACCTCGCGCTAAATTCAGGCGGCGAGTTGCGGCGGTCTCACCGCCTTTGAAACCTCGTCCCAGCGCCCGCAGATATCCAATCGCGGCGTCCATTCCGGCCACATTTTCGTAGACGAACGTGCCCGCTTCGATTTTCACCGGCGGCTCATTCGGGATGAATTCCTCGCGAAAGGTCGGCAGCTTCTGCAGGAGTTCCTGCCGCCCCCACAGAAATCCCATGTGCGGTGCGAAGATCTTGTATCCCGAACAGACGAGGTAGTCGCAATCCCACTCCCGCACGTCGATCACTCCGTGCGGTCCGAAATGGACGCAATCGAGGAAGATTTCAGCACCTGCTGCGTGCGCGATTTTCGCGGCCGCCGCAACGTCCACGATCGATCCGAGCGCGTTCGAAGTCACGGTGCAAGCAACGAGGCGCGTCCGCGGCGACAGCAGTGGCCGCAAATCGTCCGGATGCAGATTTCCGTCATCCCGCATTTTCCACCAACGGAATTTGGCGCCGTCGCGTTCGAGCGCGAGCCACGTGGCCACATTCGCTTCGTGGTCCATGTCCGACACGATGATTTCGTTCCGCTCGCCGAGGGATTGTCCAATCGCCAGACTGACGATTCGTATGAACGATGTCGCGTTCATTCCGAATGCAATTTCGTTCGGGCTTCGGGCGTTCAGGAGTTCCGCTACGCTTTCTCTTGCTCGAGCAATGGTCGCGTCCACTTCCTGGCTCTTGGCGTAGCGTCCGCCCCGCTGGACGTTGCACTCCAGCAGATGCCGATTCACCGCATCGAACACTGCCTGCGGAATCTGAGCTCCCGCGGCATTGTCGAAAAATACGAATGGCTCAGAATGCTTGAGCGCCGGGAATGCCGAGCGAATGGAGTCCACCGGGAATCCGCCGGGAGCCTTACCGTGCTGCGAAACGACTGGCGAACGATTCATGAATTGTCCCTGGGCGGGTGGAGGAATTGCATCGAATCAACCGCGACCGAATCTCGCCCGAAAATCCCCTCAAGCGAACCCTATACTGCTCCACTCAGCCGTGTCAAGGAAGCGGATTCTGTATGCGTACGGTATACATTTGACAGAACGGAGAAAATTGTGAAGAATGCTATTTATTCGGCTTGTGAACAGGGGGGGATTTGGCCAAGACTGCTTCCCGCGTACGGACTCGCCGGCGCTCGTTTGGCTCGCCTCCGCCGTCGCTCCTTCCCGGATCGAGTCCTATCGCAGCCTCCACGACTCTAAGCGAGAAGGTCTATCATGCACTCAAGCGCGACATCATCCACGGCGTGTATCAGCCCGGGGAATCCCTCAACGAGAAAGACTTGGCCCACCGTTACAAGAGCAGCCGCACTCCGGTACGGGAAGCGGCCGTGCGTCTGCAGAACGAACGGCTTCTTCGTATCGTCACCAATCGCGGCTACTTTGTAACCCAAATCACGCTGCAAGTGCTGAACGACATCTACGAATTCCGTTGCGCGGTCGAATGCGAGGCTGCCCGGCTCGCCGCGTTCAAAGGCGGCACTCCCGAAATACTGCACAAGCTTTCGGAACTCTCCGCCGTCACATGCCGCGCCGACGACCGTCAAAGCTGCGTCCGATTCATCGAGGCGGATACTGCATTTCATGCGACGGTCGCGCGGCTCTCACGCAATCAAATGCTGGTGCAGGCCGTCAATGAAGCTCGCTCCCAGATGGAGCGCATCATGTTTGCCGCGATCGATATCGACTATTACGGCGAAGCTCCGAGCCGCGAACATCGTGAAATTTTGAAAGCGATTCAGGATCGCGACCCGGAGCGCGCGAGGCAGCGGATGCACGAGCACATTGTCCAGTCGAAGGATAAGGTTCTCGGACTGACAGGTTTCGCCCCTCCGCACCCCTAATTCCCTGGGTCTCCCTCGATTCCCTTCTCCGTTGGCAACCGGCCTCGCCGCTGGACTCCGCCCATCGCCCGCTTCCAGGCCTGCTCGAGTGTCCGCTATCCTCGAATGCGTTGACACCCCTCGTAAACAGATATATATACAGCCGTTCCCGGAAAAGCCCCAGGGCGCTGCGACCCAGGAGTCTCTCGACTTGCACGCAATGTGTGACTGCAATCTTTCCATTCAATTCGGAGGTAGGCTGTGAAGAAAACAGCATTGCTCGTGGCCGTGATGATGTTCTGTTCCGGTGCGCTCGCCCAGCAGCTCACCAAGGATGAAAAGCGCGCGCTCGAGCTGAAGCCTGGGGTCGTGCTCGTAGTGCTCTACGTCAGGGGCAGCGTTACTTTCAACATTTTTCCTCAGCCAATCCCCTTCGGCCATCGCATTTCCGGAACCGGATTCTTGTACCGGCCTGATGGTTACATCATCACGAACGGCCACGTCGTAGAGCACGCAAACCTTAAGGATCCTCGCTCTGTGGAAGTGCGCAACCAGAGCCTACGAGAGGACCTCGTCAGTCTGATAAAAAGCGGAGAAGCATTCGCTCCCATCGAGAATGTCCTTCACAAGCGGCTAACTGATGCGCAGAAAGTGGCGATTCTGAAACAAGGCTTTCAGATCACTCCCAGCGACCCGATCTTAAAGGTGATTCTGGCCAACGGCAAAACCTACGATGGCGACATCCTTCAATACAGTCCGCCCATCACGGAATTCAAGGGCAAGGATGTCGCAGTCATCAAGATACCCGCGACCGATTTGCCTACTGTCGCGCTTGGCGATTCTGAAACGGTTCGCGTCCAAGACCCGGTTCTCGTAATCGGCTATCCCGGCACGGCTTCTGCGACGCTGGGTCGCCAGCAACCCGGGTCTGTCGCCGAATACATCAGCAGCGAATCCGATCTTGTGCCGAGCGCCACGAACGGCCACATCTCCGCGATCAAGGCTACTTCCAGCGGTTCGCCGGTGCTGCAAACCGACGTCGCCATCACGCATGGAAACAGCGGCGGCCCGGCGTTCAACGAGAACGGCCAGGTGATCGGAATTGCCACGTTCGGATCGCAGGAAGCGGCCGGTTTCAATTTTCTGGTTCCGATCAATACGGCGATGGAATTCGTGCGCCAGACGGGCGTGGGCCCCACTAGCGGCCCGTTCAACGTGGCCTGGGCGCAAGCGCTCGACATGTATGACCAAGGAAAATGTAAAGCTTCGATCGCCGAGTTCGATAATGTCCTGCAGTTGATGCCGGGCCTGCCTGATGCGGCTCAGTACCGGAACATCGCCGCAAAATGCTGGGAAGACAAAAGCGGATTTCAGCGTCTGATGGAAACTTCGTCATGGGTGGTTTACGCGGGCGTGCTCATCGCTCTGATGGCGATTATCGCCGTGGCCGTGCGATCGCGTGGCGCTCGTCCAGTGCCGGCAAGGGCAGCTCAACCTACGGGAGCGATGCCGGGTGGCACGCGTCTCGAGGCGCCGATCGCGCCGCCAACACTGCCGGCGCAGTCCTACGGAAATATCCAAGCCACGGCGGGCGCGCTTTCGGGAAAAACCTTCAAAATTCCAAAGGAAGGTCTGCTGATCGGCCGTTCGCCGAAGTGCCAGGTCATTCTGCAAGATGATACGGTTTCGAGTGAACATGCTTGGATCGTGCCCTCGGGAAATGAAGTAGTGGTGATCGACAAGGGCTCATCGAACGGCACCTACGTCAATTCCGTGGAATCGCCGAAAGTGAGCAAGATCGGGCTGCGCAATGGCGACCGGATTTTTCTCGGCAAGAAAGGCAGCAACATTTTCACGTATTTCAATTCATAGCGAACCGCGAGAAAACTGAAGGAGGCTCTCATGGCAAAATTCTGCGCCAAAGGTCATCAGATGGAAGATTCCTGGGATACGTGCCCCACGTGCCAGACGACCGGTTATCAGGTTCCCGCGGGCGCCGCCGGGGTAGTCGCCAAGACCCGATTGGAATCCGATTCGCCTAAAGAAGCCGCCGGTACGGGTGTGGCATCCAGCGGAGGCGGTGGCAGACGAACCGTGCTCATCTCCGAAAAGCGCAAGGCGCCCGTTGTCGGGTGGTTCGTCGCGATGAGCGGCGATCAAAAGGGAGAAGACTTCAAAGTACACGAGGGCAAGAACACCGTCGGCTGCGGCCCGGAAGCACAGATTTCGCTCAAGGACTCCACGATCTCGGGCCAACACGCCAGCGTTCGCTACGAAGACGGCAAATTCCTGCTGACGGACCTGGACTCCTCCAACGGAACCTACGTCAACGACCGGAAAATTGTGCGCGAAGAAATAAAAGACAACGATATGATACGGTTTGGCGAAGTAATCGTGAAATTCAAGCGCCTGTAAGGTGACCCGCGCATTATGAAGATTCGGCCCGGAATCGAATTGGCAAATCTTACCGACGTTGGCTGCGAGCGAACCCACAACGAAGACAATTACTGCTACGCCGAACCGGAAAGCGACGCCGAGATGCAAAAGCGGGGCCGCCTGCTTGTGATTGCTGATGGGATGGGCGGCCAGGCCGGCGGGCAAATTGCCAGCACGCTCGCCGTAGACACGGTGCGCGACGTTTTTCTGAGCGGACCGGCAACAGATCCTGCTGCTGCGCTGGTCGCCGCCTACCAATCGGCGCATGCCGCCATTCAGGGGTATGTTCGCGAACATCCGGAGTTGGCCGGAATGGGCACCACGTGCACAGCGGCAGTGCTTCGCGATGACCAAGTCACCTACGGCCACGTCGGCGATTCCCGTCTTTATCTTCTGCGAAGCGATACGATTGTTCGCCTCACGCGCGATCAAAGCTACGTCCAGCACATGGTTGACACCGGAGTGATCAGCGCCGAGGAAGCGCAGACTCATCCGTCGAGGAACATCCTCACCTCGGCGCTCGGCTCCGATTCCGCGGTCGAAGCGGATTTCGCGGAAGCGCCGATTCCTTTGCTGGCGCGCGATATGCTGCTACTTTGCACCGATGGATTGCACGGATCGGTTAGCGAATCGGAAATGCTTTCCGCTTCTTCGCAGAATTCGCCACGCGAAGCCTGTCGGAAACTGGTTGACCTTGCCAAAGAACGCGGAGGTCCCGACAACATCACGATTCAAATCGTTCGAATCGACGGAACACCGGCCGCAATGAGGGAAGACTCGACGGCGGTTGAAGGCTAGGGAAACAACCATGATCGGAACCGAGGTCGGAAGCTACAAGATTTTGGAAAAACTCGGGCAAGGCGGCATGGGTGTCGTTTATAAGGCTGTGGACACGGGCCTGGACCGCATGGTCGCCATGAAGGTTTTGAATCCCGATCTTTCGAAAAATCCCGAACTCGTCGATCGCTTTCGTGCGGAAGCGAAAGCGCAGGCCAACCTAAATCACACAAATCTCGCCACGCTCTACGCTTTCATGGTCCATCAGGGAACCGCGATCATGGTGATGGAATTCGTGGAAGGCGAGACGTTCGCGCAAATGATCCGGCGTCGCGGCCCCATCCCCGAAGTGGAAGCCATCCCTCTGTTCCGCCAATCCCTCCTCGGGATTGGCTATGCGCATCGCGCCGGAATTCTCCATCGCGACATCAAGCCCAGCAACCTGATGCTGAACAAGAATGGCCTCGTAAAAGTGATGGATTTCGGAATCGCCAAAGTGATGGGCGCTCGAGGCATGACTCGCACCGGCACGCAATTGGGCACGCTCGCGTACATGTCTCCCGAGCAAATTCAAAACCGTAACGTCGATATCCGCTCGGACATCTACGAGCTGGGAATCACGCTGTACGAAATGCTGACCGGCCACTTGCCGTTTGAAAGCGACAGTGAATTTCAAATCATGCAGGACCACGTATACACGCCGCCTCCGCGCCCTTCGACGTACTACCCCTACATCAACAAGGGCGTCGAAAACGTCATCCTGAAGTCCATCGAGAAAAATTCCGACGCGCGTTTTCAGACCGTCGAGCAGTTCGGCGCAGCTCTCGAGCATCCGGATACCCTGGCCTATACGCCGTCGGTCGCACCGGCCGATGCGCCCACCGCCTCGTTCGGCGGCACGCAACCTCATCCCCACCCCACCCCGTCGGCGGCGCCTCCGGCAAGAGGATCCGCCACCTCGGCCGCGACGCTACCGGCCACTCCGCCGCCGGTCTCATCGGTAGCTGCACCCGCCGCCACTCCCGTTCCGACAATCCCGGCGGTCCCGACAATCGCGCAAACGCGCGTACCCGCCCAAACCATCGCTTCCGCGCAAACGCAATCACCGGCGCACACAAGCGCTTCCCCTGCCGGCGGCCAGAAAAAGTGGCTGATTGCAGGCGGTGCTGCTGCAGTGCTGATTTTGCTGGGAAGCGTCGCCGCTTATCAGGTTCTCTCCCCGGCACACGACGGAAGTTCCGGCGGCGCTGGTTCTGCTGCCACCCACGTAAGTCTTCCGTCCGTTTTGCCCGAGAACACTCCCGCGCAACCTTCGCAACCGCTGCCCGATGCTCCGCTCCCACCGAGCTCTGACGCAGCCAATCCTTCCGAACCCACCCCGAAGCCTGAGCGAACACCTCACCAGCCCGCCGCGCAACCTAAAAAGGCAAGCGAGGCGCCGGCGATGACGGGAGAGCAGATGTATCAGAAGGCTCAGTCTGCGCTCGGCCAAAAGCATTATTTTGAGCCAACGAATGACTCCGCGCTCTATTGGGCGATTCAGGCGCGCAAGGCGGGAAATCCGGCCGGCAAGGCTCTCGAAGAGCAGATCATCACAGTGTACAAATCAAGAGTGACGCAGTATTACAAGGAACGAAATTATCCGGCGGCAATCGCGCTGATTTCCGAGATGTTGAAATTCTATCCGGGAAATCCCAGCCTGCTGAAGGACCAGAAAATGATTCAGGCGGCCCAGGCAAGCGCCCACGCGCCCAAGCAATAGCCAGTTCGCCTGTCGCAGAAAATGTTTTAGAGTTCTCTCTCTCTCAAATGGAAAGCGCTTCTTTTCACGAACGCGGCGATTACCGCCCGTGCACGATGTGATTTGATAGTTGTCCGCGTCCGGTTTTGATATATTTCGCGCGACACGTCGCTGTGAATTGGAATTCGCGGCCATTCTCCCCGGATACGAGGAACGAAACGGAATGAAAGCATTTCTTAGGCGCGTGATTGCAGTCATCACGTCTCCGTTGCGCGTCCCCGGATGGGTCATCCAGAAGAAACAGCACGTCGCCGTCGGCATGGCGATCATTGCTGTCTTTGCCGCTGCTGCCGCCTTCCGTGCTGCGGTCGCCGAGCAGGAAGTCTCCCGCCTAGAACGAAAGCTCGACCAAGGTCAAATGCTCGAGCTGATGCTCCGCCAGGATTTGCTCGACCGGTTCGCTCAATTTCCACATTTTCGAGACAGCGTTGATTTTCATCTTTCCGAAGGGCAGAGCCTTCAGCGAGAAGCCGAGCACGCTCGCGCCACCGATCCCGCCGGCGCCGCTGTACTGGATCTCGAGGCGCAGGAGGAATTTGCGATCGCCAGATCGCTCGTACCCTTTCTCCAGTTCGCGAAGGCCGGCCTGGACCCGGACCATTTGGAGTACTCCGCCGACGAGCGTGTGAAAGGCGACCTCCGCGCGATTGGGTTTGAGACCTTCGCAACCGCGCGAATCGGTCCGGGCGGTCCCCAGGAATCCATCTGGACACATTTGAAAAACGAAATCGACAAGGTTCAAGCCAGCGTCTCGCGATTGGCTCGTGCTGGAGTGGCTTTCGTTCTGGGGCTCGTTTTTCTCACCTTCGCGCAACTGTTCCGCCATCACCCGCGTGTCAGGAAAGTTCTTGCGTGGCTGGGATATCTGGTCGTTCTCGCAGGGCTCGGCTATGCGATCGAAAGAGGTTGGGATTCGTTCAAGACGTTCGGCAGATTCTCCTTGGGGATTCCCATTCTCTTGTGTCTGGGTTGGATGCTCTCTGCATCCGTTCGGGATTGGGAGTCGTTGAAAACCTCCGGCTGGCTGTTCCGCTGGATTGGCGAGCATGTTCCCAATTGGGTGTGGGAACTTTCCGACAGCATTCGCTCCTTCTTTCTTCTCACGGAAGAAAACGAAGAATCGGAAGACGAGCCGATCCCGCCGGCCAACTTCGCGATCGCGGAAGGTCCGATCGAACACGTGCACGTGGGAGATGCGATGCAGCCCGCTCACCGGCTGCGGCGCACCGTGCTCGGTCTGCTCGCGCTTACCGCTTTTCTCAGCGCTCTGAACGGCAGCTTCTACAGCCAGTCCACCATCAAGATGAACAAGGCAGAGAGCGAAGCAATCGCCGATCAAGTGGAACAGATCAAGAACAGTTCCATTGCTCGCACGCAGGCTTACAACTTGCTTGGAAGCCTCGCCGCTGCGCAAGAGAGCCGCATCCGATATTTTGCCGGCTTACAACGGTCGGAAGACTTTCCGCTCGCAAGAGTCGCGATGCCCATCAGGCAGTACGAGAGCCCCGAGAATAGACGCTGGCGGCAGGTCCGCGCCGCGCAAGGCAGGCTCGATTTGCTCGAGGGTCCCCTGGGACCAGATCGCGATCCAGATTTTCCCGCTCATCTCGTACTCGGCGAGCTCACCAAACAGCGCGAAACATCATTCGCCAAATGGGACGGCGAAAACGAGATCAGTCTCGCCTGGCGCAACGGCGCAATCGCCTACTTGCGCACCCTCACGCTCTTCGCTATCGCTCTGTACCTGTTCGGCCAGGCGCTGAGCATGGGCCGCACCCGCGCTGCGTTTACTCTCGCCTTTTGGGCGTTCATCCTGATGGCAGGCGGAGAGTTTCGCGCGCTCTGGGTCATTCACCAGAGCCACCCTCCGGACGAATCGGACGTGCGCGAGGCGGCCGGGCACTACGGAGCCGGTAGAGAGTTCCTGGTCACTGCGCACACGAACAAAGACTTTGCAAAAGCCGTCGAGGAATTTCAGCCGGCCGTCGATGCGCGCCCGAATTTCGCTCTCGCTAACTACTATCTCTCCGTCGCCACCACCGGAATGGGCACTCCGCAAGTCGGCGGCGACTACATCAGCCTCCACTCCCGAGACAGCTTGGAAAGCATCGCTTCGCATCAGGAGAGCGCCAAGAAGGCCCTTATCGATCAGCAGCTTTCCATGCCGTCCAATGTTCTGACCAATCATTGCTGGAATAAAGTGCTGCTCGCCTTTGCCAAACGTGACCTGCACTACCTAACTGACAGCATGGAAGACGCAAGAAAGGTCGTCACCGATTACGCAGACGACGCCGTCGATGATTTCAACCTCGGATTTATTCTGCTCGCCGATGGAAAGAAGAAAGACCGCGAGGAGGCCATTTCGAAGCGCTACAAGACCGGACTCCTCGATTTGGTGAACGATTCGGATGAAACAGCCCGCGACGGCAAAGCCGAAGGCGCCCTTACCGATCTGCAATTATTGAAAGACAACTGCACGGATCTTCACAAGGACAAGAAACAGTGCGACGCCATCACCGATTCGGTCGTTGCCCTGAAGGCGTGTATCGACCGCGCCGCTTGGACCCTGGCCACTGAAGATGATATGGAAAAATGTGCGAAAAAGGCCGTCGACCCCGATCCGAAGCCGCAGAATGCAGTCGTGGATCCTTCCCTGCTTTCTGAATTGAAGCTAGTCGCATCTCCAGCTGGGTTAGGATGGCACGCTGTCCTCGGCAAGGGCGTCGATCGCGATCGCGACACGCTTACCGTGCTCTGGTATGCCTGGAATCAGGATTGGGGCACGTGGTGGATTTTGCCGAAGGTTTCGGGAAATGTGTCTCTCAAGCCGGGCTCTTCCGCTTCGGAATCGACGGGAGAAATCCACGATTTCCAGACCTATCTGGAAAATAGCCAGGCCGTCGGCACCCACAATTGCCTTCCCGGCTCCATTGATTCTCGCCGGCAGGAGTCACAGGGATTTTACAGTGCCGAGTTTTACCTGAATGGCCGCCGCGTCGCCGCTCCGCCGCATGTCACCCTAGCAGCAGCGCAGTACGTTCCGGCGGTGGTTCGCACGCTGAATCTAGCGATGTGCTATCCCGAGAATTGGCAACCCTGGCAGATGCCGGACGGCTCCGACGTGGGATTCGCGCGCGGCTTCATCCATCCCGACGGCGACCGCGGCGTCTTCCTCTTCAGCTACTTCAATCTGGGACAAAATCGCGCGCAGAGCCCAGATCCCGCCGCCACGCAAAGGTTTATCCAGAAATCGCAAAATTTTCTTGTCGCGAAGGGCTTCGCCGCGCCGGCCCAACTCACGCCGATGCCCGCCGCCTGCACCAACTTCCCCGCCAAGCCCGGCGTCGCATGGCTGCGCTATCAGGGCGAGGGCGAAGCCCTGCTCGCCAAATCCTGGACCGCCGACGACGGCATGGTGCATGTCGGCATCGTCTTTCGCCGCACCATCGAAGCCGCGCCGCCCGACGATCCAGATCAATCGCAAAACCGCTCAATCGAAGATTGTGGCGTCTTGGCCTCGCTCACGGTCGCGCATTAACCCCGGGCGCGTCGTGTTCTTTCGGCCCGCGTCGGCGTCGTGCGCGCAAATCAACTCATTCGTATCGACAAACGTCTTAGCGCTCATGCAGTTTCTCTCGGCTCACACGGATTTTCCCGCCCAGGTGAAATCCCTCGTCGAGCAGCTCGAGCGCCTGCGGCTCCGCCCGTTCGTAGGCTTCCTCTTCACCGACAAGGATTTCCAATTGACGCGCCAACAGTCCGCTAATCGACGTCGAACGCCGCGCCGCAACGATCTTTGCCTTGTGAATCGTTCCACGGTTGAGACTGACGGTAAGGTTCTGCTTTCCGTTGTCCTTGCTCGTGGCAAGCCCATCTCCTGATTCACATACTATATGTGTACCACGTAGAACACGTGCAAGCAGGGCTTTCTCGCTTCCCCGCCGCTCGAAGCCGCCCCGGCACCCCCTTGAATCGGCCCGTAGATGCCCACTCCACCGTTCTCATCGCAGCTCTCTCGATGTTGAAGCCACCCCCTCGAACGGGTACACTCGCATTCGTGCGCCCGTAGCTCAGCTGGATAGAGCATCTGGCTTCGAACCAGAGGGTCGGGAGTTCGAATCTCTCCGGGCGCGCCATACTCCTGGGCAGTTACCTTGCTCCACACCCATTCCAATTTGCGCACCTCCACCGAAACGAGTTCGCTGCCCACTTCACTGCCGCCTATATAATCAGTTCTTGAACCTCTCAGCCATGCCTATGAATCACGCAAAGAGCAACCGCCGCTACCCGCGGATCCCTACGCCCAAAGGTGTCTGGGTTTCCTGGCAGAATGGCAGCGAGCAAAACGTATCGCGGGTGCGCGATCTAAATATCGGCGGTCTCTTTATCGACACTCCGAAGCCGCCTCCCGCAGGCACCTCCATTACTTTGCTCTTTTCCGTGCCCGAAGGCGAAATTCGCAGCTCCGCATTGGTAAAAAACATCACTCCGGGCGAGGGTATGGGCGTCCAATTTGTCGCCATGAGCCAGGAACACGCCGTCCGGCTGCAGACACTGTTCACCCGCTTGCTTCGCTCCTGCCCCACAGTCCCAGTCTGAGCCAATCAATCCCAGAAACGCTCACAAGAAATCGCCTCAAAAATTTGCCATCCCGCCGAATCTTTTCCCCATTTCTCACATCCGATGTTGACGGAGCAGTAGGTCGGAGGTTAGGATTCGCATATGGAACGCTGCACCCGAACCACAAACTACCTGCCGTGCGCTTGTTGTTGTCCGCGCCATGGCTGGCACGGGTGTGTGCAATCCGACTGATCTAATCTAGC
Organism: Candidatus Acidiferrales bacterium; assembly: GCA_050746925.1. Taxonomy (GTDB): domain Bacteria; phylum Acidobacteriota; class Terriglobia; order Acidiferrales; family UBA7541; genus Palsa-295. The sequence continues at coordinate 48,518 of JBOGNA010000174.1, read as the reverse complement.
CACACATCGGATTCAAGCAACCCGCTCACCAGCAAATCGCAGCTGGCAGCGGGTTTTTTATTTTCAGCCGGTTTTTTCGTGTCGGACACGAGCGGAGGCCATGTGGCCAGCACCACGGACTTAACGCCAATTCGGCAACCGAAAGAAACGAAAGCGCACAAGGTCGAGCGTCTCAAGCGCTCGAAGAATCCGTGGGAGCATTTCGACGAGATCAAGGAATTTGCGCGCCAGGGCCGCGCCGCTGTCCTTTCCGAATGGGCCAATCTCTATTTCAAATGGTGGGGCATTTACACGCAGGGCGACGGCTCGGGCGCCATCGGCGGCACGGGCGGTGAAGGAAAAGCCACTCCCTATTTCATGATGCGCATCGCCCTTCCCAATGGGCTCCTTCGCTCCGATCAGCTCCGCGCCATCGCGCAAATTTCCGAGCGCTACGCCAATTCGATCGCGGACTTCACCGTGCGCCAAAATATTCAGCTTCACTGGCTATCGATCGAAGCGATTCCGGAAGTGATGGAAGCGCTCGGCGCCGTCGGCCTCAGCCCGAAAAGCGCATGCGGCGACGTGACCCGCAACATCACTGGCTGCCCTCTTGCCGGCATCGCTTCCGACGAACTCACCGACGCATCGTCGCTCGCCGTCGAAGCCGCGCGCCTGCTCTCGGCGAACAACGACTTCTACAATCTCCCTCGTAAGTTCAAAGTCTCGATCACCGGTTGCCCGGCCTGGTGCTCCTATCCTGAAATCAATGACGTCGGCTTCACGCCTGCCGTCCGCACCCGCGACGGCAAACGCGAAGTCGGCTTCTCCGTTCGCGTCGGAGGCGGACTTTCCGCCGATCCGCATCTCGCGGTGCGCCTCAATGCCTTCATTCGCCGCGAACAGGTTCTGCCCGTCGTCCGCGCCATCGCAGAACTCTTCCGCGATCAATCCGTCCTGCGCGAAAATCGCGATCGCGCCCGCCTCAAGCATCTCTTCACGCAGCACGGCTGGACCGCCGATCGTTTCCTCCGCGAACTCAACGTCCGGCTCGGATTCGAACTCGATCCCGGCATGGAAGATTTTGCGCCGCCTGACGCCTATCGCGACCATGTCGGCATCCACGCTCAGAAGCAGCAAGGTCTCTATTACGTCGGCGCCGTCGTTCTCCGCGGCCGCGTCACCGCCGTGCAGATGCGCGCTGCCGCCAATCTCGCCGAAAAATACGCCGCAGGCGAACTCCGCACCACCAGCATGCAAAATCTCCTCATCATCAACGTCCCGCGCGAAAATGTCGAAGCGCTCGTTTGCGAACTCGACGCCGTGGGCCTTCGCGTCGAAGCTTCGCCATTCTGGCGCGGCGCCGTCGCCTGCACCGGCACGGAATTCTGCAAGCTCGCCATCACCGAAACAAAAAGCTTCGCTCGCTGGCTCGTCGAAGAGCTCGAAGAGCGCGTCCCGGAATTCGATCAGCCGCTCAAACTCAACGTCACAGGCTGCCCCAACGCCTGCGGCCAGCACTGGATCGCCGATATCGGCCTCGAAGGCAAGAAAATCAAGCACGAAGGCAAGCTGATCGACGCCTACTACTTCTGCGTCGGCGGCGCCGTCGGCGAACATGCGCGCATCTCTCGCCAGATCGGTTTCCGTTGCGCCGCTGGCGAAGTTCCTGAAGCAATCGAGCGCCTGCTCAAAACCTATCTCGCCACGCGCGATGAAAACGAAAACCTCCGCGCCTATTTTGCGCGCCAGTCCGACGACGAACTCCGCGCCCAGCTCGCCGGGGCAATCGTTGCCCCTGTCCCGCGCGATCTCCCCGCAGGCCCCGTGCCTCACGGAGTCGGAGACTGACGATGCACTCCGAGCTATTTCCGGCCTTCCTCAAGCTTGAAGGACGCCCCTGCCTCGTAGTCGGCGCCGGTTCGATCGCCACCTCCAAGATTGCGTCGCTCCTCCGCTCCGGCGCCCGTATCACGGTTGTCGCGCCACAAGCAAAGGCCGAGATAGCAAAACTCGCGGCAACGGGAAATATCGTCTGGCTCGAACGCCAATTCCGCGCCGCCGACCTGAAAGGCGTCTTTCTCGCCATCGCCGCCACCGCCGATCCGAAAGTGAACCGAGCCGTTTTCCTCGCCTCGCAAAAGCGCGGAATCCTTTGCAACGCCGTGGACGATCCGCCGCACTGCGATTTCTATTTCTCTGCCGTTGTTCGCCGTGGCGATCTCCAAATCGCGATTTCAACCGCGGGTGAAAGCCCCTCCGTCGCTCAGCGCTTCCGCCGCGAAATCGAAGCCTCTCTCGATCTCTCCCTCGGCAACTGGCTCCGGTTCGTCGGCAGCCTTCGCCGCCACGTTCTCGCCAATCATCCGCCGTCGGAGGAGCGAAAAAGACTTCTCAATCTGCTCGCCTACAGCCAGATCTGCGATTCGAAGGATTGCAAAATCGAATCGCGCTCGATCGAATTTGCCGGCCGTCACGTTCATCTTCCGGCCAACGTGCCGGACGATCTCTCAAAGATCCAGGAGCAGCCATGACAAGAACCAGCCAAGCGAAGATTCATCTCGTCGGTGCAGGGCCCGGTGACCCCGAGCTCCTCACCGTAAAAGCGCACGCGCTTATCCGCGCCGCTGAAGTCATCCTCCACGACGATCTCGTCTCGCCCGCAATCCTCGCCCTCGCCGGTCCTCACGCCATGGTCGTGAACGTTGGCAAGCGCTGCGGCGCAAAAAACATCACCCAGTCCGAAATCAATCGCTTGATGATCGCCTCTGCCCGCCGAGGCCTGAGCGTCGTTCGTTTGAAGAGTGGCGACCCCGGAATTTTCGGCCGCCTCGCCGAAGAACGCGACGCCCTCGAAGCCGCCGGAATCCCGTTCGAAATCGTTCCGGGAATCACCGCGGGTATCGCCGCCGCCGCCGAGCTCAGCGTTTCGCTCACCGACCGTCGAACGAGTTCGCGAATCATCTGCATCAGCGCCCATCGCGCCCATGAAAACGAACACGAGCCACCCACGGACTGGAGCGGCCTCGCCACCAACAACACCACTCTCGTCATTTATATGCCCGGCCAAAATTTCACCGCGCTTCAACGCGAACTTCTCGCTGCCGGCCTCGCTCCGGATACCCCGGCCGCAATCGTCTCCCGCGCCAGCACGCCTGACCAGCGCGAGTTCCACACCACGCTGAGTCAACTGGACAAAGCGCCTCCCATGCACGCACCGGCGATTCTTCTGATCGGCCGCACGCTGGAGCACATCGCGAAATCAGCCGCGCCGTCCGTTCCGCTCACCTGGGAGTCGCTCCTCGAAGCCTCAGAAGTCAGCATCGCCGCAACCGATTCGAACGAGAATTCTGAAAGGAGACTCAGCTCGTGAACACTCATTCATCACAGCTACCACACTCAAACGCAGCACCGGCAGCCAGCCGCCCCTTCAAGCTTTCGCTCGACACCTGGGCCGTTGCTCTCTCCCTGGCCCTTTCGCTTTTAGTCTGGCTGGGCCTGATCAACCACATCCCATGGTGAGGCGCGATCCGCGCTCGCCAGTAGGGGCGCGTCTAAGACGCACCCGCGTAAGCTAGAGTCAGAATTTCGCAAGATAAGGCACCGTAGCTGCAACGATGCAGCGAGCTTCTGCTCTCGCATTCTGAAAATTAAACCCAGGAGAACCAAGAATGGCCACCAGCATCGCGCTCCCCCAAACTCAACCGCTCAGCCTCTTCAAGCGCATCGGCCGACTCCTACCCGGCATCCTCCTTCTCGTCGCCGTCGGCTACGCCGGGAAGTTCATCGAGCGCTCGATCGCCCAGTACGGACGTGCCCATCACCTCACGCTTCCGAATATCGAATATGTTCTCTGGGCCATCCTTCTCGGCCTCGTCATCGCCAATACCACCGGCGTCCCCGCCGCATTCAAACCCGGCCTCGCCACGTACGAATTCTGGCTGAAAGCCGGAATCGTCTTGCTCGGCTCGCGCTTCCTTCTTGGCGACGTGCTCAAGCTCGGCGGCGTCAGCCTCGTCCTCGTCGCCATCGAAATCGCGCTCTCGCTGCTGTTCATGAGCGCTCTCGGCAAAGCCTTCGGCCTGAAACCCAAGCTCACCACTCTTCTCGCCGTCGGCTCTTCCATCTGCGGCGTCTCCGCAATCATCGCCACGCAGGGCGCCATCGATGCCGACGAAGAAGATTCCTCCTTCGCCATCGCCGCCATTCTCACGCTCGGTGCGATTTCACTTTTCATCTTTCCGCTCGTCGGCCACTGGCTGCACATGAGCGATCTAAGCTACGGCCTCTGGGCCGGCCTCGGCATCGACAACACCGCCGAAGTCACCGCCGCCGGCAACCTCTATTCCGACGCCGCCGGAAAAGTAGCCGTCCTCGCGAAAACCGCGCGCAACGCCATGATTGGTTTCGTCGTTCTCGGCTACGCCGTTCACTGGGCTCGCAAAGAAAAGACAGCAGGCGTCGGCAACAAAGCCGCATTCCTCTGGGCCAAATTCCCGAAATTCGTTCTCGGCTTCCTGCTGATTTCAGCCATCGCCACCGCTCACGTCTTCAACAAAGACCAGCTCACCAGCCTAGCCAATCTCTCCCGCTGGGCTTTCCTCCTCACATTCGCAGGCGTCGGCCTCCGCACCAATATCAGTGACATGCGCAAACAAGGCCTCCGCCCCTTCGCCGTAGGCGCCCTAGGCGAAATCGCAATCGCCTTCCTCACGCTAGCCCTAGTCTTCGGCGCAGACAAATTCCTGCGCTAACGCCGCCGCGAAACGTCTTCGCCAAGGCCGTCGGGGTATGCCTCCGTAGCGCCGGGCTTCAGACCAGCAGGGGTAGACGTGGAAGTTCTCGATCGCAGCACAGATCGCCCAATCCCTCAGTAGGGGGTCTGAGCCTGCCCGCCGGACTCTTGGTGGGACCCGTCCGCGCCCAGCCGTAGCCACACGCCTCACCTATGCATCTCCGCTTCTCGTACTCCGATCTCTCCCCAACGCCCGCCGTAATCAGTGTTCATCTGTGTTCGCACTGTCTTCCCCCCCGCCGATTCCATGCTAGATTGACCCTCGGAGCCCCTGCGCAATGCTCGATCGCAAACGCTCAACCTTCCACTGGATCGATATCCTCTGGCTCCTTTTCCTGCTCGGTCTCGCCGTCCTCCCGCCCATCCACGAAGTCCACAAACAACTCACCCTCCTCGCCATCGGCGTGTTGCAGATTTTCGAAGGGCGTCTCGTCGCCTGGAATCCAAAGCGCGGCCCCGCCTACGCCGTCATCATCAAGATTCTTCTCGCCACACTTCTCATCGACCACACCGGCGACATCGGCATCAACAGCAACTACTACCCCATCTATTACCTGCCCATCGTCACCGCCGCCCTCTACTTTGGCCCGATCTCTACGCTCGTCTGGACCACGCTCACCTCCCTCGCCTATTGCGCGTTCCTGATTCCTGTTTGGGACGAATATGAATTCACCGCCGAAGGCGCCGCCGACCTGGCTATCCGCATTCTGTTTTTCTATCTCGCGGCCGTCCTGATCAATCGCTTCGCTTCCGAAAATCGCCGCCAGGTCCACAAATATCAGGAACTCTCCGAACAGCTCGAAGAAACCAACCGCCAGTTGCGCCGCGCCGAAGCCGATGCTCGCCGCTCCGAACGCCTCGCCGCCCTCGGCCAGCTCTCCGCCGGCCTCGCCCACGAAATCCGCAATCCGCTCGGCGTAATCAAAGGTTCCGCGGAAATGCTCAGCCAGAAAGTCGAAGCGTCCAATCCGCTCGCCAGCGAACTCGCCGGCTACATCGGCGCCGAAGTGAATCGCCTCAATTCGCTCGTCACCCGTTTCCTCGATTTCGCGCGCCCCTCTCACCTCGAGCTTCGTCCCACGCAGCTCTCTGCCGTCGTTGACCGCGTCCTCGATTCCGTCCGCAACCAGTTCCCCGACGCGCAAGTCACCGTCGAGCGCCACTACGTTCCCGGCACCCCCGACGTCCAGGTGGACGCGCAAATGTGCGAACAGATCTTCGTCAATCTCATCACCAACGCCTATCAAGCTATGGACGGTCGCGGCCGCCTTCGCATCTCCATCGCTCCCGAATTGCAAAACGCCCGTTCCGGCGTCGCCGTCGTCGTCGCAGACTCCGGCCCCGGAGTCCCCGCAGAATCCCGCGAACAAATCTTCAACCCATTCTTCACCTCCAAAAAAGAAGGCGTAGGCCTTGGCCTCTCCATCGTCGCCAAAATCATCGACGACCACCGCGGCACAATCCGCCTCGAATCAGCCCCCGGCGAAGGCGCCCGTTTCCGTGTCTTCCTCCCGGAACGCCAGGACTGACAAGATGGGTCTACTCGACTAGACTAGGCAAACATGACGCTAGAAAAACCTTCCATCCTCGTCGTAGAAGACGAACCAAAAATGCGCCGCCTCCTCGAGCTTGAATTGGCCGATGAAGGCTTCCGCCCCCAGACCGTCGCCGACGCCGAAACCGCCCTCAAGCTTTTCAACAGCGGTCCCTTCGACCTTGTTGTCACCGACCTGAAACTGCCCGGCATGACCGGCCTTGAATTCCTGCAAGCCGTCAAACGCTCTAACGCAGCCATACCCGTAATCATTATGACCGCGCACGGAACCGTCGAATCCGCGGTCGAGGCAATGAAGATCGGCGCAAGCAACTACGTCCTGAAGCCGTTCTCGCTCGCCGAGCTCGTGCTCGTCATCCGCAAGGAACTCGCCTCGCACCAGTTGCGCGAAGAAAATCGCAACCTTCGCGAAGCTCTTGGCCAGCGCTATCAATACGACAACATCGTCGCCCGCAGTGAAAAAATGCAGGCCGTCCTCGCGCTCGTCGAGCGCGTCGCGCCTACAAACTCCACCGTCCTGCTCGGCGGCGAAAGCGGCGTGGGCAAAGATCTCATCGCCCGTGCCATCCATCAGCACTCGAATCGCGCTTCCGGCCCCTTCGTCAAGATCAACAGCACTGCAATTCCGGAAAACCTTCTCGAAAGCGAACTATTCGGCTACGAGAAAGGCGCATTCTCCGGCGCCACCACGAGCAAGCCCGGAAAATTCGAGCTGGCCGATAAAGGCACGCTGTTTCTCGATGAAATCGGCGACGTTCCGCCCGCCATCCAAGTGAAATTGTTGCGAGTCCTGCAGGAACGCGAATTCGAGCGCCTCGGTGGTACAAAAACTCTGAAAGTCGATGTTCGGCTGATCGCCGCGACCAACCGCGATCTACGAGCTGCTCTCGAAGAGGGCACCTTTCGCGAGGATCTCTACTATCGCCTGAACGTCGTCGCCATCGACATCCCGCCGCTTCGCGACCACAAGGAAGACATCCCCGCGCTCGCGAATTTCTTCCTCGAAAAGTTCGCCCGCGAATCCGGCAAGCCCATCCGCGGCATCACGCCGGAAGCCATGAAACGGCTCCTCGATTTTCACTGGCCGGGCAATGTTCGTGAGCTGGAAAACATCATCGAGCGCGGCGTCACCTTGTCGTCAGGTTCCACTCTCGACGTCGCCGACATTCATCTCGACCCGCCGTCGCCCCGCACCGCAGCCGCCGGCGGCGCTGCGCCGGTGCTCCCGGCGGGAATGACGCTCGATCAATGGGAAGATGAAGCCATCCGCGAAGCTCTCCGCCAGGCCAATGGGAACAAGAGCCAGGCCGCGCGCGCCCTCGGGCTTTCGCGCAACGCTCTCCGCTATCGCCTCTCAAAAATCGGCGTCCCAGACTCTGAGAAAGACCCGCCCGAAAAAGACTAGCCGAACGCGCTCACGATCCACCGCTGCGGGTGGCTGAAATCCACCACCGTCGCGCGATATCCACCACCAATCCCGAGAGATCGCTCGCGTATCGACTGCTCAACCCACCTCGTAAGCTACTGACACGCAGCCACTTGCAAGTCCTGCGTTGATCGGTGCCGTTTGGCATCGGCCCTGCATTGGCACTCCGTGAAGTTCGATTCTTTCCCGGCGGCAGGCGAGCCGGGAGGTGGGCCATGAAAAAGTATTTCGCACTCATCGCGACAATTTTCCTCTCGCTGGCGGCAGGCGCCGCGCGTGCGCAGAATTCTCCGCCGCCGCAAGACGACGTTCAAATGCAGCAACCACAGTCCGACGACGCCGATGCGCCGCCGGATCAGGATCAAAACCAAGCCGATCAAATTCAAATCAACGATCAAGCCGCCAACGCGGCGGCCCAGCAGCAGGAAAAGCAGGACACGGCGGCGCAGCCCGGCGTCGCGCGCGTCAGCTCGCTTCGCGGCGACGTCACCACGCAGCGCGGCGACAATGGCGAATGGATCGCCGCCACGCTGAACACGCCGGTCTCGCAGGGCGATCGCGTCGCCACCGGCGACCGCTCGCGCGCGGAACTGCAGCTCGACTTCGCCAATACGCTCCGCATGTCCGAGCGCGCCACCGCCAAAATCGCGAATCTCACGCGCTCGCAAATTCAAGTTCAGGTCGGCCAGGGACTCGCAACCTACAACGTCGGCCGCGGCGCCGAAGCGACCGCGGAAATCGACACTCCCAATGCAGCCATTCGTCCGTACTCCGGCGAAGGCGAATATCGCATCCTCGTCAATTCCGACGCGGAGACGCAAGTCATCGTCCGCCGAGGCTCCACGGACATTGCAACCTCGCAAGGCAGCACGCGCGTGGACGCCGGCCAGATGATCACCATCGCCGGCACCGACAATCCGCAATACCGAGTTTCGCAAGCGCCGGCCCGCGACGATTGGGACAACTGGAACAGCGATCGCAACCGCTCCATCACCAACGCCGACAGTTGGCGCAACACGAACCGCTACTACACCGGCTCGCAGGATCTCGATCCTTACGGACGTTGGACCACCGTTCCCGACTACGGTCGAGTCTGGGTCCCCAACGTAGCGTCGGGCTGGGCGCCGTATCGCGCCGGCCGTTGGGTATGGCAGCCGTACTTCGGTTGGACGTGGGTTTCCTATGAGCCCTGGGGCTGGGCGCCGTATCACTACGGCCGCTGGATGCCCTATGGCGGCGGATGGGCCTGGTGGCCGGGACCGGTCGTCGCCTATCCCGCCTACTATCCGGTATGGTCGCCGGCCTACGTCTCGTTCTTCGGATTCGGCGCAGGCGGATTTGGAGTCGGCTTCGGATTTGGTTTTGGTTTCGGCCACGTAGGCTGGCTGCCCTGCGGCCCGGGCGATTGGTATCACCCATGGTACGGGCGCTTCGGCGGCCGCGGCGCTTTTGTGGGCATCAATAATTTTCACAATAATGGCTGGAGGCCGCTTGGAACTGGCCGAGGGCAGGGATTCTCGAACATTAACGCAGCTGGTCGAAACGATCACGTTCGCGCCGGCATGAGTTCGATGGATAGCCGGAGCTTCGGACGCGGCACAGTGCCCGCGCACCAGTCCGGCATCAGCGCATCCGAGTTCCACAATTCCAGCATGGTCTCCGGCAAAATGGGAATCTCGCCAGGCCGGGGCAGCTACGGCGCATCCACTCGCGCGGCTAGTCCATCAGCGATTCGCAGCGCTTCGTCGAGTTCGCAGCACTTCTACTCGCCGCGCTCCACCGCGCGCTCGGCAACGCAGTCTCCGCGATCGTTCGGCTCGAATTCGAATCAGCGTGGCGGTTCTGGTGGCAACAACGCGCGCTCGGCTCAGCCCTACACGAACGGCAGCCGCGCCACTCGTCCGGAAACGCAGTCGCGCGGTTCAGCGCCTTCGGCCAGCTCGAATCGCGGCGGCGCGCCCGATTCTTCGGCTCGCTCGGGCGGCTGGCATTCCTTTTCATCGCCGTCCAGCGGCGGCGCGAACCGGCAGTCGCCCAATACGCAATCGAACGCACGCGGCGGCTACGGCACACCGAATTCTGCATCGCGCAGCGGCGGCTACGGTTCCGCCGGTCGGCCTCCTCTTAGCATGAGGCAGCCGATCGTCCGTCCGCGTAGCGGTGGACCGTCCGGTTCATCTGCATCGCGCGGCGGCTCGAATGGCGGTTACCGCGGCGGTGGCGGCTCAAACGGCGGCTACCGCGGCGGCGGGGGTGGAGGTTCGCACGGTGGAGGTGGAGGAGGAAGTCACAAGCATTAATACCAATAACTAGGATTCATCATTCATACCCCAGGGCCTCGCGGACTCGAGTACGTGAGGCCCTGGTTTTTCTTCAGTCACCGATACCCGAAGACAATTCCGCCGCGCAATAAATATTCAGCCGCCGCAACTCTGCAGAAACTTCTCCCGCCGTGAAGTGTTTTATCAGTGGGAGACAAATCGATGACGGACTTCCGCATCATCCTCTGGTTCACATGGTTCGTTGCTGGTAGCTGGTTCAGGAATGCGACGACGCTGTCTACAAAACAAAGCAGGGTGCCAGTTCGCTCAACAACGGCAATGCCATCGCCAAGCGAATCTCGCGAGCCGAACTACGGCGAGGGCGGCTTCGGTTGCGCTCCCGGATCGGAAGGCGCGGGTGTACCCGGCGCGATCGACGGCACGGCAGGCGGCCGGTCAATCGCCCGGTCAATCGCGAGATAAGCCCGGCCAAACGCCGAATGCTGCGTGCCGGCTGCTATCACCAGCGCCTGAGCCGTGTAACGCCCTGCCGGCAGCTTCGCCAGCGGCAAGCTGATCCGAAAAGAAGCCGTACGCGATTTCGAATCCACCTGAACGGCCGACAGCAGCGGCGTCGCATTCACCTGAATTCCATTCCGAAAGAAAATCAATCCTGCCCGCAGCGTATCCGGATCGAACTTGTCCGCCTTGTCCGATTTTTCCGGATAGTAAGCCTGGAAGAAAACGTACAGCGTCTGCCCCTGGGTGAAAAACCGCGTCACGCTCGGCACGATTTTCTCGCCGGCCATTTCGAGCGGCGATTCTACGAGCTTGGCGCGAATTCCCTGGCCTTTCGTCTCCACCTCGGAAGTTTTGTCGATCGGCACAAGCTGGCTCGAGAGCAGCACCGAACTGAGCATGATGCGGTCAGAGAGAGCCGGCTGCACAAGAATGTCCTGCTCGAACGTGCCGATGCGCCCGGACTCATTTTCGCGCGCCAGGAATTTCAAACGATATTTGCCGGACGAAAGCACCACGCCTCCCTGATAAACGAGGCTGCTTTGATTGATCTGCTGGAATCGCGCCGGGTCCAGATGCACCTGAATCGTGTCTTGCAGTTCGGCCACCGATCTTCCGTTCGGATACGCGCGCACTTGCGCCGCGAAATCAAACGCCGCCTCCTTGCGGCCGTGCTTCTCCGCCCAGTCCAGCGCACTCGCGGAGATTTTCGCAGCGATCGGCACATACGTCTGTCCGTCGCTCAGCCGGAACATCGAAATCTCAACCGCCAGCGGCAATTCCACCACCGGCAACTCGGACTTCATCGCATCGGCAAGTTGCTGCTGCCGGTCTTCCTTCTGCAAATGCTGGAAATCGCGCGGCGCGTAGTAGCCATTGCGATAGTGGACGTGCGCGCCCGGTGCGTTCACCTTCACGCGGATACTTCGCCAGCTCCCGTCGCGCTTCACATTTCCGCCGAGGTAATAGCCAAGCAAATAGTAGCCGCCATTCTCCTGCTGGATTTTCGGGAATGCTTCGCCCAAATCGCCCAGATCGAAAAATGCTCGTCCGCCGGTGTCGGAAGAAAGCGTCGCCAGCGTGTCGCGCGAATCCTGCCGCGCGTCCGTCTGATGGAATACCGACGCACCGGTGAACATCGACGTGCCCGTCGCCGAGTTCGCCGTCACGTCTCCGCCCGGTATCTCTGCGAACAAACCGCGCGTATCGATCGAATAGATCGAAACGTCCGCGCGATTCGCCGCATCCGTCGCCGCCCGCAGTTCCGTGCGATTTTCTTCACCCGTCTGCGTGATGCCACCGGTAAACTCGGCCACCGCTTTCCGGCCGGGAATCCCGGCCAGCACGTTCACCAGCCCCTGCAGGGCCAGCAGCTTCTGGTCGGTGTTGAATGCGTTGAACTCGGTCTCATCCGCGGTGTACGCCGCGCCGGTGTACTGCTGCACGTCGTATTCGCCGTTCTGCGCCGCGGCGTAGGACAAGTCAGCAAGCTGCGAAGCAACGTCGGGCGTAAGCCGCGCCACCGCCTTTTCGAGCTTTGCTCGATCGTTCGTAAAGTCGGCCCACACCGTAAGCCGCGCCGCAAACGTGACGATCGAAACCAGGTCCGCGCTCGTCATCTGTTTTTGCACGAATTTCAGCGCCGCATCGTGCGCGCGCGCAATATCGTCGGTCTGCATCGACGTTAAATCGAAAAACAGCACGATCATTCGGTGATCGCGCACCTGCTCGCTCACCGCTTCGGTGGCGGCGGGTGACTTGGGCGCATCGATCGAAACGACGATCGGCTTCGTATCTTCGGCCTTCACGGTTTCCATCTTTTCAATGTCTTGGAAACTGAAGATCGACACCGCCTGCCGCTTGCCGTCCTCGGTGATAGTGAACTGCTCGGGAGTAAGCCCCTTGATCGGCATGCCGGACTTGTCCGTTACCTCCACATCAATGCGCACTAAATCGGAGGAGGAACGAATCATCGACGTCTGACTCGCCGCCGGCGCCTGGCGCGCATCAGCCGAAGGAGGGATCGACGGAGGCGCGGAAGCCGGCGGATTCGTCGATTGCTGCTGTGGCACGGCGCCGCCTGCGACGGCCGGGCCTGTCCCAAGCCCTGCCACCAGGATTGCAATCACAAGTTTTTTCGCGGCGTAGCTCATCTCAGAAATTAAACCTCATCGTCACGTCCATCGTCCGCATCGAAGCGGCGCTCGTCACGCGCCCGAACACAGTGGATCCCAGCGAAGTCCCCAGTCCCGTAAACCGCGGCGTGTTAGTCAGGTTCTGCACTTCCCAGCGAACCTCCACCCGGTGCTGGCGCTCGCGGCTGCCCCCGAACAAAAATCCCTTTGCCAGCGAAAAATTCCAGCTGAAGCTGCACGGCCCTTCGACCGATCCGCGCCGCTCGTTTCCAAAGGTTCCGCTGGCAGGCACGGCAAATGCCGCCGTATTAAAATAATTCAGCGACGAGCCTCCACAAATGCCGAAATTCGGATTGCCCGACGCGCCTTCGCACGTTCCATCCAGCCGGCACAAATCGGCCCGCTCGGAGAAATTCGAACCCGTGCCGGAATTATTCGAAGCGCTTCCGCCCAGCAGCACCGTGAAAGGCGCGCCCGTCTGCCATGTAATGACATTGTTCAGCCGCCAGTTCCCCAGAGCGTGCTCCTGCCATCCGCGCGTTGCGTAGCGATGCCTCTCTCCAAACGGCAACTCGTAAACCGAAAAGAATCGCAGCTGATGCCGGACGTCAAACGGCGAAAGTCCATACTCGGCGGCCACGTTGCCGTCCTGCTGCACCACCGTCGGCGCGCCCCCCCCGATCGTGCTCGAATCGTCGAGCGACTTCGAAAACGTATAGATTCCCTGGAACATCAGCCCGTGCGTGAAGCGATGAATCAAGCGAACCTGCAAGCCGTTGTAAATCGAATGCGCGCCCGACTGGTCGTATAGAAAACTCACGGCGTCGGGAATCTTCAGCTGCGCCTGCGTGTCAAGCGGGTTCGTCCCCGCAGGAGCGCGATTGGGGGCGCGCAAAATATCGAGGTTGCTTCCCTTCGTCCCTGTGTACGTCAAATCGAGCAGCCAGTTCTTGCTCAACGTCGTTTCTGTGCCGACCGTCCACATCCGCGCGTACCCATTGCGATAGAACGGATTCACAGCCGTCGTGTTGAAGATCCTGTTTGGCGGCGCGTTCTGAATCTGCACGAGCGCCGTTTGCAGCGCCAGCGGCTCGGCGGAGGTCGTCAATTGCGAAAGAGACGTCGCAAACGGCGGCTGATAGGCCAGGTAGTTGCTCGCCAGCGTGTTGTAAATCGCTTCGTTGTAGAAAATCGAGTAGCCTGCTCGAACCACCGTCTTCGGCTTGATCGGTGGGAGCCACGCCACACCGATTCGCGGCGCCCAATTTCCGTAATCGCCATGGACCAGCGCCTGCGGGTACGCACCGCTAAAAGGCCCGGTGGCGCCCGGCAGCACTTGCGCTGCGCATGACGTGCACGGCGGAGCGATGCTCGCAACCTGCGGGTTCAGATCCAAGTTTGCGATGTGGTTGAACAATTCCACCGGCGGCGTTACCGCTTCGTACCGCACGCCGTATTCGAACGTGAACCGCGAGTTCACACGCCAATCGTCCTGCGCGAAGCCGATGAAATCCCAGCTGCGAAAATAATCGTTCGTGATTCCGAACCGACCGGAAACCGAGTACGGAACGCCGAGCAGGAAATCCGCCAGGTCGTTCCCGGTTCCCGCAACGGGCGAACCGCCCGCCAGTTCGCTCGTCAGCAGCCCCGTGAACGCAAACTGGCCGCGCGGATTCGGATTCGTGTCCGTATTGAGCTGGACGCGCCGCACCTCGCCGCCGAATTTCATCGTGTGCTTTTTGTGCACGAACGTGATCGTATCGAGAAAACGCAGCGTCTGATTGCGCGTGAGCGACGGAACCGGGTCACCGAAGCCGGAAAAACTGGTGAACGCAAGATTGGGATAGCCGAAATCGGTGGCATCGCTGCTGCCGCCGAGGATCCCGACCTGCGACGCGATGTCGTTCACGAACGAGTTGTCGCTCAAGATCCGAATTCGGCTACGGCTGAAATTCACATGCGTGTCGTTGACGAAGTTCGGACTCCAGGTTTGCGTGAATCCCAAATCGAGATTCTGATTGCGTGTGGCGCTCGTTCCGCCCACCTGCGAGAAATTCCCAAGGGTGTCCGAGCCTGACCCGTTGTAGTTGTAGCCCACTTGCACGTTGAACTTCGCATTGATCGTGTGCAGCACGTGGACGTTTACCGCGTTGCTCGCCAGTGGCGTGGTGGCCTGCAGAAGATAATTCTGCGCTTGATTGGCCCCTTCGCCCGGAACATTTGGATTCGGAATGAATCCGAGCAGTCCTTGCGCGGCTGAATTGATGGGACCGATTTGCTGTGCGGCTCCGCTCGCGCAATTCGTGCTCGCCACCGTGGGAAACGGAATGGAGGCGCTGAACGGCTCGAACAGCGTGGGCACGCCCGCGTTCGCGAGGCAGAACAATCCGTTCCGCTCATCGAGCGTCGGAACGGTTGAAAAAGTGTTCACCGCGCTCTGCTGGTTTTCGTGCTGATAGTTGACGAAGAAATACGTTTTGTCGCTTCCGTTGTAAATGTGCGGGATCTTCAGCGGACCGCCGAGGTTCGCGCCGAAGCGGTTGTCGTGGTGGCTCACCTTCGGCGATTCGGCGCCGGTGATGGAATACGGGCGCGCGTCGAACGCAGAGTTTTCGTAGCGATCGTAAAATCCGAATCGAATCCGGTTCACTTGCTGGCGAAGAAACCTTCCTCCACCGCCGCCACCGAATGGGCCTCCGCCCGGACCTCCCGCTCCGCCTCCTCCTGCACCGAACAGGACGGTTGCTCCACCGGCCCCGCCGCCACCTCCTCCAAAGCGCCCACCACCTCCAGGTCCCCCGGGGCCTCCCGGGCCTCCGCGTCCGCCGGGCCCTTCCGGTCCACCAACATTCAAATCGCCGAACCCTGCGCCCCCGGGTCCTCCTCCGATTCCCTGGCCCACCGTTCCCTGCAACAAAAACGAATCGGCCGACGCGTTGCCGCCGCTGGAAATTCCCGCCGAAAGCTGTGGTCCAGCGTTGCTGCTCTGCGCCGACTGTGTTTCTTCGCCTTGTGCGCCGCCTTCTCCCGTCAAATCCGTCTGCTGAAATCCGCCGCGGCCCGTGCCAGCGCCCATCCCCTGCTTCATCGCGTTTGAAACGCCGGGCGGCAACGCTTGCCTTCCGCCGTTCCCGCCGGCGCCTTTCCTGTTTGCGCGAGCGTTCCCGTTGGCGTTTCCGCCATTCGCACCTGCACCATTCGCGTTTGAATCGGAAGTGGGGGCCGAGTTCTGCGCAGGCTTGTTCTCGCCAGGCGGCGCGCTATTGTTCGCACTCTCGTTGTTCGGTTTTGCGGGAGTTGGGTTCTCCGGTCCCGCCGTGAGCTGCGCGAGTGTGGCCACCTGCAAAACCATCGGAATCGGGCCGGGGGGAACAACTGGAAGCTCGATCTCGAGTGACGACGGAACAAATCCGAGCTGGCTCGCTTCCAGGTGATATCGCCCGGGCGGGAGCGGGGGAAATTGAAATTTCCCGGACTCATCGGTCCAGCTTACCCAGCTTTTCTTCGTGTCTTCACTTGTGATCCGCACCATCGCGCCAGGCAGCGCCGACGATTCCGCCGTGCGAAGATTGCCCGTCACAGCCGGGCCGGATGCGGGCGGAGCGGCTTGTGCGTCTGCTGAAGCTTGCGCTGCCGGCTGAGCTTGCTCTGCCGGTTGAGCTTGAGATCGATTTTCGGGTTTCGCTGCCGGTGAGGTTTGCGGTTCCTGCGCGAACGCCGCGATTGCCGACAGCAATATCAACGCTGCCGATAGAATCACGGCACCGAATCGGCCCTGCTCTCTGCGCTCCGGCCTATATTGAGTCCGCAATCGTATGGCACACCGTCCGATGATCACTTGTTTGACGCTGTTCGCGCGCGGAGAGTTACTTTAACCCATCGCTTCGGACCGCTCTGAGGAACTATTTCGATTCGCGGCGTGACGCCGGAATTGGCGGTCTGGTCCGAGCCACAAGCAGCGAGTGGGGAGTTTCACCGTTGCCCCGCTGGTATATGACTCGGACCAGACCATGGCTGGACTGAATCCGACCCGGCAAAAATCCGAAAGAATCTGCCCGCTCGGCACGTGCTGCTAGTTTCCGCCGCTCTTGCCGGCCGCTGCGTCGTAAACCCGCCGGTACGTCACTGGCTGGCTCAGCCGCTCGCTCTCCATTTTCGTTGTGACGTAGAGCTGCTTGCCGTCAGGCGACAAGCTGTACGTTCGCGTCGATTTGCCGCGCGGGCTTTGCGTCACCGCAACGAGCGCGCCGTTCTGCCACTGTGCAGTCGTCGCCCTCGCGCGTCGGCCGCGACCGCCGCCTTCTCCCTCGGCGCTGCCCGGGTTCTCGCCGGATTCAGCCGCCGCTGGAATTTGTGCAAGCACGCGCCCGGATTTGCCCGAAACCTTCACGTTTAATCCCGTCTGCTCGATCTGCAGCGCCGACATCTCATCCATCATTCCGCCGCCCTGTCCACGTCCTCCGCCGTTGCGTCCGCCTTGTCCTTGTCCGCGCCCGCCGCCGCCCGATTCCCCCCTTGCCGCCTGCATTTTTTCGCGCGGGTCGTCGCTCTGATCCTTGTTCAACTGCCACTGCCCCGCCAACTTCGGCGTCGCCGCCGCCGCATCCTGCGGGCCGGCTTGCACCGATACTCCCGCCCGCTCCCCTGCTCGTCCAGCCGGGACCAGCAGAAAAGCCGCAGCGAGTGTTGCAAGCAGGCAGCCGGTGAATCGCTCATTCTTGGTTCTTCGTGAACGTTCGATGATTGGATGGCTCATAATTGCGTAAAAACCTCCACTCAATAAGACCCGTCGACACCAGTTCCGGTTACACCTATTGATTCCATCAGACACGCACAAAAGTTCCCAAGAGTCGTGGCCGAATCACAGGAACAAAAACAAAGTGAAGGCGAGTCTATTTCAAACCAATGCGATTTTAGTGCGAGGTAAGGACCGGAGTAATTTGCCCGTTCGCCTGAATATCAATGTCCACCGTGTCGTCCGCATGCAGAATAAAGCTGCTCGGATTCTTCAATCCCCACTTCACATACGGCACGGAAAAATGCGTCGTCGCCTGCACCCGGCCGGCCGCGCCCGGCTGCACGGCGAAATGCAGTGTCACCTCGTGATCCTGCCCGTGAAGTTTCATCACGCCCGCAACAGCCACCTGCGACGCCCCCTCCGGAGCAATCGCCCCCTGAACTCCCGTCGGGGTAAACACGATCTCCGAAAATGTCGGGCTCTCCAGAATCTCCTTGTGCATTTTCTTGTCGCGCCCGCTGCTGCTGCTGTCGCCGCTGGTTGCATCGACGATGATCGCCCCGCTCGCCTTCCCCGACGCAAGATCGAAGCGAATCGCCCCACTCTTCAACTTGAACGTCCCGTGGACGGTATGAAGAGTTGTGTCCAGCGTGAAATGAATTTCGGTCTGCGCCGGATCGAGAGTGAAAACCGACCCCTGCGCGAATGCCGGCGCAGCAAATACAGAAACAGCCTGAAGAACGGCCAGCGAAAGTGCCCATCGAGGCACAGCGCGGCGGCGAATTGGCATTCGGGAAATCATCCTAAGCCAGCAGGACGCTCCACCCCAGCTGCGCGATATCCCCCGCGTCAAACGCCGCCTCCGAGGGTTTTCCCGTGTGGACGGAAATAATCCTGGCGAAAATTTCGGGCCGCCCGGCGAAAAGCCGTAAAGTCTTTCGCCGGATCCACGAACTCGCATCCATCATCAGCAGCAGCCGCGTCATCCGCGCCGGTAAGCTGGCAATCTTGCGATGCGCCGATTCGTAATAGCGAAGATCTCCGCGCGCCAGCGCTTCCCCAAGCTCGAGCGCCTGCTGGAATCCCAGGCTCAACCCGTGCCCCGCAATTCCATCCACCGAGCAAGACGCATCTCCCACCAGCGCCACGCGCCCGCTTGCCACCCTGCGCGCCGTCATCAGCCCCACCAGCGTCCCTCGCTCGGCCGACATCCACTCCGCCGACTTCAACCGCCGCGCCAACTCTGGAAATTCCGCCAACCCATCTTCAATTCGCCGCTTCGCGTTCTTCGAGAAAAAACTGACGCAAACTTCATCGTCGTGCGTCGGCGTCACCACCATCTGAAATCCTCTGCCCCAGTACACCTCGACGAATTTCGACCACGGCCGGATGGCAAAATGTTTGCGAAACCCAAACCGCATCCGCCGGTCCCGCTCTCTTCCTAGCTGCGCCCATTTGCGCACTGAAGAATTCAGCCCGTCCGCCCCCACAAGCCAATCGCAGCCAAAGAATTCTCCGTTGATTCTCGCGCCACTCTCCGAAAAATCGCCCACGCGCGCTCCCCACCGAAAACTCACACCCACCTCGGCCGCCCGCGCCACCAGCAATTCGTGCAGCACCGTCCGTCGCACTCCAAACGCAGCCCCTCGCTTAATGGGCGCACTTGCAGAATACGTATTGTCGGAAAACCGAAATCCTTCGAGAGGAAATCCCAGGCGGGAACTTAACTCGATACCGAGGCAATCCAGCGCCGCAACGGCTTCAGGCAGCAACCCTTCGCCGCACGGCTTGTCGATCGGCGGGCGGCGCGCATCCGCCACCGTCACGCGCAATCCTTTGATCGCTGCCGCAATGGCTGTTGCGAGACCGGCCGGGCCCGCTCCCACAACCAGCACTTCCGATTTCATTTTTCCCGGCCCTCGCTCCCCTTACCATTTCAGCAGCACCAGTTCCGAGCAGAATCCCGGCCCCATCGCTGCAAGGATGCTGTAGCTTCCGGCAGCTGGGCGCCGGTGCAGATATACGTCCTCCAACACTAAGAGGACGGAAGTCGATGAAATGTTGCCAACTTTTTTCAGGCACTCCCACGACGCCGCCAGGTCCTTCTCCGTCAGGCCCAGCGCTTGCGCCGTCGCTTCCAGCACCTTCGGCCCGCCCGTATGCATCACCCAGCTCTTGATGTCCGAGCGCTTCAGTCCCTGCTCCCCGAGGAAGGTATCCACGTCCCCGCCCAAATGTTTCACCACCGTGTCGGGAACTTCCGGCGACAGCACGATGTGAAAACCCTTCTCGGAAATATCCCAGCCCATCACTCGTTCCGTATTCGGATAGAAAATCGATTTCGTCGCCAAAATCTCCGGCCCGCTCGACTTCCACTCCGATCCCACCACCACCGTCGCCGCCGCGCCGTCGCCGAACAACATCGCCGAAATAATATGCGCCATCGACAAATCGTCGCGCTGCAACGTTAGCGAACACAACTCAACCGACAGCAACGCCGCCGCCTGGTCCGGGTACGCGCGAACGTAATCCGCCGCGCGCGAAATCCCCGCCGCTCCCGCCACGCATCCCAGTCCGAAGATCGGTATGCGCTTGATGTTCGGTGAGAGTCCCATGCGGTTTATAAGCCGCGCATCGATCGAAGGCGCCGCAATCCCTGTCACCGACGTGACAAAAAGTGCGCTCAGTTCGTCCGGCTCGATTCCCGCGCGCGCCAGCGCACGGCATAGCGACTTCTCGCCCAGCTCCAACGCGTTCTCAATCCATACGTTGTTCGCCTCGCCCCAGGTTTCCATGCTCGTCTGGTAGTACTCAAGAGGGCGAACCGTGTAGCGCCCTTCCACCTTCATGCTTTCATCCAGACGATTCAGAATGGCCGGGTTTGCCAACCGCCCATTCCAATAACCCTTCAGCGCTTCCACCATCACCTCTTGCTTGTAGTAATGCTCTGGAAACGCACTCGCGACGCTGGCAATTCTCATTCCTCGGGCTCCTAGGGTGGCGTAACGGCTCGGGGGATATTACATCGACTGAGCCATATATCCCATGACCATTTCGCAGATTCCTTCCCGGCCCGTTCCTGCCTAGGATTCGGCCCCGGCAGCGCCCCGCGCGCCACATCCCAGACGAACCCCTGCCGCCGAAAAAATCCTCACTGGAATGGTCTCGCTGGAAAGGAAAAAACCCGGGTCCGTTGGGGGAGGCGGACCCGGGTCGGGGGCCTGAGAGGGGATTGATTGGGGCTTGGGCCTGTAAACTAGTTAGTTCGCAGCAATCTCCTGCTTCAATTTCTCGCTCCGCGGCGGCTAGTAATTCCAGCGCCGCATGATCAATGTCGCTCGGAACACCAGTTGCAGCCCCAGCACCAGCAGCGTATCGCGCAGGGCGCTCATCCGTTCGCGCATGGCCGTCTCCTTCGCATTCCCAGGGAACGGCATTGCTGCAACTGTCTCTTCGCTTCTTGATTCCCAGCGATTGCTTGCCAGTGCGCTCATGCCGTCCGCCTAGTTGACGACGAACACAGGGTTGTCGTGTTCGACCGCTACAACCATGGATTTGAAAATGTCGATGTCCCAGCTATCCGCGATCCGCAGCCTCACCACTTCGTCCGTCTCCGACAGCATCCGCCCGCGCAGCGGAACTCGCAGATTCCCTGCTACCACTCGAAGCACCACCGGTTGCCCCATCCAGACTGCGTAGCCGCCTTCCATGTGTGCCCCCTCCCTCAGGGTGACGCCCTCGAACACTTGCATCTTCGGACAGGGCTCCGGACTGGCCAATGGTACAGCGGGCTAGTTCTGGTAGGTTGGTAGTACTACGCGTTAACGCCCTGATTTAAATGGAGTTACTGCAAGATGAGTCAAACTCTACTGCGATTCCCCGCTATTCGTGCGAATCCCGCAACAATCGCACCGCCCCGCCGCCGGAGCGCGCCGATTTTCTGTTATCGTTGTCACTGACCGAACCGGCCACCCGATGCTCGATTTCATCAAGCAAATCCTCTCCTGGCTCTACAACGTCCGCGGCCTGATCGAATGGGGCGGCCCGCTGATGGTTTGCGCCATCGTCTTCGTTGAAACGGGCATGTTCGTCGGCTTCTTTCTTCCCGGGGATTCCTTGCTGGTAACGGCGGGGGTATTCGCGGGCGCAGGCCACATGAGCCTGAGCGTTCTGCTCGTCTTCGTCACTCTCTGCGCGATTGCCGGTGACCAGCTCGGCTACTGGATCGGCCGCATGGCCGGCCAGAGCCTCTACAAGCGGGACGACTCGCGCTTTTTCAAAAAACGCCACCTCGAACGCGCCCACGAGTTCTACGAAAAATATGGCGGCAAGACGATCATCCTCGCCCGCTTCGTTCCTATCATTCGCACGTTCTGTCCGCCCGTCGCCGGCGCCGCCAAAATGAGCTACACCCGCTACCTCATCTACGACATCTTTGGCGGCATCCTCTGGGTCTGGAGCATGACGCTTCTCGGCTTCACCCTCGGACGCACTGTCCCCAACATCGACAAGCGCATCCACATCGTAATCGCGGCGGTGATCGCAGCTTCCTTCCTACCCGCCGCCTACTCAGCCTGGAAAGCCCGCTCGCATCAGCCTTCCGGCCGCTAAAGCGCCCCCAACCCGAACAGGACTAACAACCGAATCCGCACGCGCCCCACCAATCACAGGGCCGATCGAAGCGCACCTGCCATCACTCTCAGTAGGGGCACGGCATGCCGTGCCCTCTCGCCCAACAACCTCGCTCTCGCCATCCATCAAGCCCGCGAAGCCCACAGCGAACGCCGCGCCGTCAAAGTACAAGCGCCCGCGTCGAGCGTCGAATTTTTCGCATGAACCAAACCAAAAAATCAAATAGGTAGCCACGACGAGCGCCGTACTTCGTCGTGGGTCTTTCCCCGCGCGGCAACCGCGATCACGCTCGCCACAAATACCTGCGGGTAAAATCCCACCCCAAAATAAAAAACGGGGAGCCTGGCAACCCCCCGTTTTTTCTTTTTCCGTAAGCCGCAGCAACGCCGAAGGCATTCACCGCGGCGCGCACCGCAAAAGCGGTGTGTAAACGGCTTTCAATTTTCTAGGCCCGGTGGAGTCATGTTTGTTGCCCTCCCTTCCGTGCACTAGCCACTACAATTTTGCTTTTACGCCCGTGCATCGCTCGATGCAAGCAAAATTTTCTGCATCCAACGCGTCGCTTTCGCTCTCTTATTTGGGATCCGAGCGCGGCGCACTCTTGGCTTTCGAATCCGCTCCGCGGCTTCCACTCGAATTGCTTCCCCGCGATTGCCCGCCGCCGGAACTTCGCGTCGATTCTCTCGATGCGCGAGCACCAGACGACCCCGAGCTTTCCGATCGCGTCTGCGATCCCGAACTCCGCGCCGCTCTGGATGACGATCCGCTTTCTCCGCTCGCCTTCGTGCTCGAACTCCTCGACGGGGGCGAGGCGGTGCGTGAAGAAGAGCGTGAGGAAGTGCGCGAAGAAGCCCCGCGGTCGGCCGTCGACGTTCTCCCCCCTCGCGACGCCCCGTTCGACTCTGTCGGTTTCGCGGTGGTATCGCGGCTGGTGCGCGTCGGGGTCTTCTCCGCTCCACTCTTCGCTCCTGAATCACGGCCCACACGCGTCGGAGTTTTCGGAGTGTTCGTAGGTGTTGGCTTCGTGCTCGTTTTTGTTCCCGATCGGTCAGCCGTGCCGGTCCCAGCCGGCGTTTTCTCGCCCCCCGTCTTTGCGCCGGCTTCGCGACTCGCACTCGATGGCGTTCTTGCCGTCGTCGCCCCCTTGCGAGCCGCACTGCTCTCGCTCCGCGTACTCTTTGAGCTCCGCGCGCTACTCGCAGTGCGCGCCTCGGGCTTCGCATTCGGATCTCTCGCAGCCACCACGCCGCCGCCCTTGAACTCTCCTGCCTTTCGCGTCGCCGCTACGGACGGCCGCCCTTTATTTTCCGACGCCCATTGCCTCCGATCGCTTCGCGCGGCAGCCTCCTGTTTCCTCTGCATGGACGTCGCTTCAAAGTGCCGGTCCCGCGCCGCCGCTTCCTCGCGGGCCGAGGCTCGCGCACTCAGTCCGCCCTGTCCGCCGTTGTAACTCACGCGGCTCTCCGATCGATGCACCACCGTCTTGCGATAGGTCGTCTTGATCACGGTCGTGTGCACGCGATTCACCGCCGTGTTGTACTCGAACGCTCCGTGCCGCCAGTATCCGCCCTCATAGCCCACTCCGCCGTAACCCCATCCATAATCTACGCCACCGTAAAATCCCACATGAGGTCCCCAATATCCCCCGTGCCACACGTACACGCCGCCGCCCCAGCCCCAATAGCCCGGCGTCCACAACAACCCCACGCGCGGCGCTCTCACCCACGTCCCCGGCACCCAGTAATATCCGTCAGGCCCCCAAGCCCAGAAGCCGGGCGTCCAAATGTATCCGGGCCCCGGGCAATATGGCTGCGTATAAACCGGCAGCTCAGGCGGCGCTGTCGTGATCGACACGCTCACATTCACCTGAGCGCCGGCTCCGGCCGGAATCAAAATCGCCAACATCATGAGTATCAGCAAGCCGACGAGGTAGAGTTTGCGCATGGGAGAATCCTCCTAAGAATTGCCGTAATTCTAGCCGCTATCCTTATCTGATGCCAATCCCCGAATGACTGTACGCGCGCCACGAAGCGATTGGCCCCGCGCCCTCTGCGGTGCGGCAGCTCGCTGCCGCTTTCACCCAATCCAAACACATGCCAGCCCCACAACCGGGAGAGGCTAGCCTCGCCCGCCTCCGCTCCTGCCGTTGCCCTAAGTGGCACAGGCACTCCTGCCTGTGCTCCGACGAACAAACCTTCAAACAACAAGCAACCCCTAAATCGCGTCCCTCACAAAAGTCACTC
The DNA here is from genome assembly GCA_050746925.1 of Candidatus Acidiferrales bacterium. GTDB lineage: Bacteria > Acidobacteriota > Terriglobia > Acidiferrales > UBA7541 > Palsa-295. The sequence goes on along the minus strand of JBOGNA010000174.1, from coordinate 24,235 downwards.
CCGTTCCTCCCCCTCAAACGCGCTCTCCTAACTCACCTGCTCCTCCCCCACCGTCGCAGCAAACAAAACCGTCCCTACCACTCCAATAATCCCCGCCACAAAAAAAGGAATCTGCGGCCGAATCCTCCAAAGCAGTCCGCCGATCGCCGACGCCGGCGTAATCGACAAGCTCCGCACCAGGTAGTACAGCCCCACCGTCCGCGCGCGCAGATTCGGCTCCGCAAAATCCACGATCATCGCCTTTCGGGCCGGCTCCCCAATTTCGCGCAAGCCACCGATCACGAACGCTCCCACCAACCATCTGAAATCATGCGCGAGCACCACCGCCACCGGATAAAACGCAAAGAACAAGAACGTCGCGATCACCAGCGGCTTGCGCCCAATTCGCTCGGCCAGTTTCGCCGCAGGAACGTACACCACGATCGCCGTCAAAAGTTGCACCGCCACCAGCACCCCGTACTCCGGAACCGTCACCCCCGTCACATTCGTCGCATACAGAATTACGAAAATATCCGCCATCCCTTCGCACGTTCGAATGGCAATGTCGGAAACCAGCAGCCGCTTCAGCACCGAGTGGAACGATTTCCACACTCCCGCGATCCGCACCGAATCGCTCTCGCCGATTGGAATCCGGATCGACCAGATCAACGGGACCGTCACCGCCGCAAACAGGAGCGTCATCAGCAATCCCGCTTGAATTCCGTTTCGAAGCCCAAACGCGCCGATCATCGCACCGCCCAGCAGGGGCGAAATCACCATCGGGATGCGCTTCAGCATCGACTGCACCGTGAAGCCCATCGCCCGCCGTTCCTTCGGAAGCGCGTCGCCAATCGTTGCAAAAATCGCCGGCGACCCCATCGACTGCCAAGCCATCGTCAATGCCAGCCCGAGAAAGAGCCACGGCCATATCGGACTCAGGAGGTACACAAAGTAGCCCGCTACTGCGGCCGCCAGAAACGTCAGGAGCGCCCGCCGCCTCCCCCAGTGGTCCGCCATCCACCCGCCGGGATATTGGTAAACCGCATCAAAGAAATCCTCCGCAGTACCAAATAGTCCCACCACCGCCACGCTCGCGCCCAGCGATTCCAGATACTTCGGCAAAAATTTCTTCCACAGCTCTTCGCCCAGCCCAACCACAAACACCGCAGCTGACGCAGCAACCACATTCCGCCCGACGCCAAATGCGCCGCGGACTCCGCCGCGCAACCCGCCGCTTGTCTTCGCCGTCATTTCCTTCGCGCTTCCCATCCCGTGCCCCCGCGTATGGATTCTGCCTGAAAACCGCGCTTCCCCGCGCGCTCCAAATTCGTGACGCCAACAACCGCTTGCACCGCACTCTCCACCCTGCTACGGTCACCCCGAACTCACAACAGGACGGCCCCCACCCGGCGACAAGTGGCGCTCCAGGCGAGCGTGTTTCCGACACGTTTTTCGAATTTCTAATCTACGGTGGCGCGATTAGAAATGCCCGTAAGTCGTTGAAAACATGGAATCGGGGCGATTTCTAATCTACGGTAAATGGGGGTTTTCGAGTGACAGCTCAAATCTCAGCTCGTGTTCTCTCCGCAGCGATCTTTAGCGCCACACTAGCTCTTGCGGCCGCCGTCTTGGCCGCCAACGCCAACTCACAGCGACCCACTGCGTTATTAGAGCAGGAAGACCAAAAGGGAGGCACGGTGTCAACACTACACGCTTCTGGACCGTTCGAAGTAAAGCTAGTCCCGCAAGGCCAGCCGGATAAGGACGATGGCTCCACACTCTCCCGGATGTCCCTCGACAAGCAGTACCACGGTGCCCTCGAAGCCACCGCCAAGGGCGAAATGCTCACCGCTGGCACCGAGGTGAAGGGCTCGGCTGGTTACGTCGCCGTCGAACGAGTAACCGGCGTCCTCAACGGTAAAACCGGCAGCTTCGTTCTGCAGCACAATGCGACGCTCACGCGCGGCGTGGCGATGCAGAACATCATCGTGGTGCCGGACTCGGGTTCGGGGCAGCTCACCGGTATAGCCGGCAAGCTCACCGTGATCATCGAGGGCGGCAAACACTCCTACGAGTTCGAATACACACTGCCTGCAGCTTGATGGAACGAAAATGCCAGGCAGCGCGAGGAAGAACGTGGCGAAAGAGGCGGACTACTTCAAAAACAGGGCTTCGCGGAGTTGGTCGCGGCCGACGAAAGTTTTCGACGAGCGGAATTTTCCAAACAGGTCGAGAATTTCGCGGTTCTGAAACACGTGCGCATGAACGGCAAGCGTCGGTGCGGGAAGCACTTCGATGGTTTGCGTATCGACGATCCGGTAACGATGAAACCGTTCCGCCGCGCGGCTGTGGAACATCGCGAGAACTACTCCCGAAGGATGCAGCAGCGAATACAACCGCTCCATCGCGCGCGGCAATAATTCCGCATCGAAGTAGTCGAACAAATCCCACGCCAGCACGCCGTGAAAACTTTCATCCGGATAGTGCAAGCCGGTCTCGAGAAATTTTTCGGCGAGAAAAGCCTGCGAAATTTTTTGCCCGCCATTGCCGACCGGCGCGAGCCGCAATCCTTCTTCTTCCGCCGTCAGAAATTCCTTCCACGATCGCAACGAATCTTCCGTCGTAACGCGAAACCCCTTCTCGATGAAAAACGTGAGCGTTGCCTGCGAGACTTGTCCGAGGTCGAGGATGCGCGGATTTTTTTCGTCTCCAAGGTGGGCGAGGAATTCTCTCAGCCCGTTTGAAATGCGGAAATTGGCGGACGCAGCTGCTACGGATGCGGAAGTCGCCACTCCGGGCTTCGTCGGTGCCGCCGTCGCAGCCGTGCTCGAACGCGTTTTCGCCATCCAGTTCATAAGCCGCCTATTCGCCCGCCGCTCGGATGCTCACCTGCGGCGTCTCGCTGGTGTGCGACTCAATTTTCGGAGTAGAAATCACTGCCGTCGATGCGCTCGCGTCCTGCTTCGATCCGCTCGCGCGCGTCATCTCCACTTTTCCGCGCAGCCGCGCGCCGTCTTCGATCGCAATGCGCGCCGTCGTCAGGCAGCTAGTCACGCGGCTCGATGCGCCCAGATGCACACTCGCCGATGCCTTCAAGTTTCCTTCCACAGTTCCTTCAATCACGATTTCACGCGCTTCGATACTCGCCTGCAATCGCCCGTTCGGCCCGACCGTTACTTTCGATTGAGGAAATCGGAATTGCCCTTCGGCTTGCCCGTCGATGTACACATCGTCGCTGCCGGAGACTTCGCCCTTGATGCGGATGCCGGCCGAGATGCGCGTCGCTCCGCGAGGCGCGGTAGCAGGAGCGGAGGCGAATGACGATGCAGACGGCGTCGATGCCGCCGACGGGGTTGCAGAAACGACAGGCGACGCTGCGGCGGGAACGCTCGTGTGCTGTGCGGTTTGCGTTGCAACGGGTGCGACCGCTGCGGGCTTCACCGAAGATGTCGCCGATGGTTCCGAACTCTGCGGAGACGGCTTCGCCTCAGTGGGTTTGCGCCACATGGAAATTCCTCCCCGAACACAATCGCCAGGATCGCTGCGCCGGGTGGCAAGCGATTCCAAAACGTCAACGAACTATAGTACAGACGCGCCTAGCTGTAAATCGACACTCTTTTCGCGATACACCAACTCGGCACGGGGTGCGGGTCACAACCGGGCAAGGAGCGGAGAAGGAACGAGGAGCGACGAACTGGTGCGTGCATCGGTGCCGCGCAGCTCCCAGCGAGCAACGATGTAACCGACGAATTCGTAAAAAAACGTCTTCAAGCCTTCGCGAGTGCGCCACCAACTGTTCGGGTCGTAGGCCGGATCGGGCGCGGCGATCACGCGCAATTCGGTGCCTGGCGCGAGCGTATGCTCGTAGATGAATTGAGCGCGGCGTGTGTGGTAGTTGGAGGTAACGACCAGAATTTTCTTCCAGCCGTGCGACGAGAGAAACGTCGAAACAGCGCCGGACTCCTCCAGCGTGTTACGCGCGCGATTCGGAAAGCGCACCACCCCGGTTTCCGGTACGCCGCGGTCGGTGAGGTCGTGCTGCATCAGCTCCGCAATCGAAGCGTACGGACGCAGGAACCGGCCACTGGCGACAACGCGCGGCGCCCAACTCGCTTTGAAGAGATCGGCAGCGCGCGAAGCGCGAACGGCATCGTAATCGTCATCGCTCAAGATCACGATCGCATCCGAAGTCTCCGGTGATTCGTCCACCACCCAGAAGTTGCCGGCGAAGCGCAGGATCGGATAACGGACCAGATAGATCACAAACGCAAACGCCAGCAGGAAAATCAGGAACAGCAGCCGGAAGAAAATTCCTCCGCGCTCAGAGCCGGCGAATGATTTCGCACCCGCGCCAAGGAGCTTCATTTCGCCGGATCCAGCTGGCGCAGCCGTTCAGCGGCTTCTTCCGGGACGAGCCCGTTGAAATAGACTTCCTTGATGCTGTAGGACTTGCTGCGCGTTTCCACGATCGGAAGAATCTCGATGTGCCAGTGATAGTCGCCGGCAATCGTGCGCCAGTAATCGCTGAGTTCGCCCTTGGTTTGCAGAGTGTTGGGCGCGGTGTGGACCACCATGTGATAGGCGCCCGAAGTTTGCATCAGGCGGCGCAGCGTGCGGCCCAGCAGGTTCGCAAGGTGGCGGCGATTTTCTCCGGGCGACGGCGCTTCGAACTGGTGATTGTGCGTCCGCGGCATCAGCCAGACCTCGTACGGGACGCGCGAAGCATAAGGGCAGAAAGCGAAGTAATCGCCCACGTTATCAACGATACGCTTCGTTTGCCGCTCTTCCTGGCGAAGGATATCGCAGAAGACGCAGCGTTCGCGTTCGCGGAACCATTCTCGCGCCGAACGCAATTCGTAAAGAATGCGGCGCGGGACGAATGTGGTCGCGGTCACCTGCGAATGCGCGTGCGGCCATTCTTCGCCGGATTGCGGCCCTTGATTCTTAAAAACCGTGACGTACTTGAAGCGCGCGTCGCGTTTCAAGTCGGCAATCCTCATCGCATAGGCTTCCAGGGCCCGCTCGATTTGCTCGTCGGTCATCTGAGACAGCGAGCGCGTATGTTCGGGCGTCTCAACGATGATTTCGTGCGCGCCTGTGGCGGTCATCCGGTCGTAAATTCCGTCGGCACTGCGGCCGGGATCGCCTTCGATGCGATAAAGCGGCCGGAAATGCGGATAGGCGCGAACCTGCCACGGCCCCTGCTTCGGCAGGTCAAGCAAGACTTGTGTTTCAATCCTGGTGTCTGGGCACAGCGGGCAAGGGTCTGGGCGAAGTTTTTCGCGCTCCGGATGACCGACGACGACCCAACTGCGGGTGATGGGATCTTTACGAAGTTCCATGGTTCAAGGCGACAGTTGCTGCAAGCATCTTATAACGCGCAAAGCAGGACAGCAAAACGAAGTGCGTGAGATAACGGGACAAGATTGCGACGGGTGAGGTGACGCGATGTCGCACGCTCAGCGGCTGTAATGTGTGGGCGTGGGTCCCACTTCCAGCCGGTGCCGGTCCCAGATGGCGCCCTCGCGCGTGTAGTTGGCCATCTCGAAATCCTGCGTCAGCTCGAGGCAATCTGTGGGGCAGGCATCTTCGCAAAGGCCGCAAAACATGCACCGCGACGTGTCGTAAGTAAAATTGGTGAGAACCTTGCGGCGAGTGGCGTCGTCGCGCAGCCAGCCGACCACGATCAGATTTTCAGGGCACGCCAGGGCGCACAAATTGCACGCGATGCAAAGCGATTCGCCGGTCTCGGGATTCATATTCAGGCGCGGGGCGCCGCGATACCGTTCGGCCACCATCGGCCGTTCGAGCGGATACTGCTCCGTGTAAATGTTCTTGGGGGCCTGGTACTTAAAGGTGAGCCACATCCCCTTGAGGAGGTCCACAAGGAAGATCCGCCGAAGGAGTTCTCTCATCGAACGGTAGTCTGACTTCCCTTCTGAGGATTGTCAAGGCACGGCGATCGTGCATGAAAACAGGCGGGATTAAGAGCTTCGGCGTGGAATTTAGCAAAGGCTCCTGATATGTCGCGACCTTACCGGAACAACCTCATCAGAGACAGTTCTCCGCCACCCGTCGTGGCGATAACGAGATTCATCACGATCATCATCGTGTCGTAGCTCCAGCCGTCCGTGCCCGATTTGCCCCAGAATCCGGTGTGCCAAACGAATATTTTCTTCTGAATCGAGCCGAGCATGACGAGGATCAAACCGATGGCGGCTAATTGGACGAGGGCTCCACTGACGACTCCGAGGCCTCCCGCAAATTCCGCCGCGCCAAGAAAAATCGTGAACGGTTTGCTCATGCCGATGTCTTTACTGCGCGTCTCGGGATTCTGCAGGTGCTTCCAACCGCTGGTAATGAACACCAGCCCGACCATGAGTCGCAGAAGGAAAAGAGCGATATCGGTGAAACGAGCCAACTGCGGAAGAGGCATTTGAATCCCCTCCAGACTGCAATTCGAATGCTACGTTTAGCACAAAACTCCCGGAAAGGCTGTATCGTGATTCAAAAGCAGGCGAAAGGCGCGAACGAGCAGCCAGGAAATTCTTGACGGAGGTGGAGCATGACGACGACATCAATCAGCGTGGAGCGATTCAGCGTGAGGTCGTCGAAACCGTTTGGCGGCGTGATCAAGGCGCTCGAAGCGTCGGTAGGGCACGCAAACTTAAGCACGTTCATGAGCGAGATCGCGTCGGCGAAATCGTACGCCGACATGGAAAATTACGTAGGAACCGTGACGAGCGCATCCGGCTTGATGGAATTTGCGAGATTCGACCTTGGCGCGGTGTTGAGCAAGGCGCACGGAGAGAAGGCGCCGCGAAGCGTGCGGTTTCTAATCGGCAATCCGCTGGTGATGAAACGAATGGTGGAGCATGTGCCGGACGCGGGGTCGTACGCGCCGGTGACGATTCTGGTGGACGAGCGGAATGACGGAGTTCGGCTTTCCTACGACCGGATGGCGAGCTTTCTGGCGGCGTATGGAAACGAGAGCGCGCTGAAAGTGGCTCGCGGCCTGGACGCAAAAATCGAAGCGCTGCTCCAAGCGGCCGCCGGATAAATTCGCTTCGAGGTTCCGCAGCGGACGATGGCTTGACGCGCTGCGGCGGAGCCCGCCGCAGATCTCGTCCCCACGGGGAATTCGCGGGACAACGTCGGAGCGCGCCGGAGCGCAAGCCGGCGGCGCCGCGTGCTATTCTCGACGGCGAAAATGGATCTGAATTCCGACGACCAGCAGTGGATGCAGGCAGCGCTCGAAGCGGCGCGCGAAGCCGGAGAAAACGGCGAGGTGCCGGTGGGCGCGATTGTGGTGGTCGAGGGGCACATCGTGGGGCGAGCGGGAAATCGCACGATTGCCGATTGCGATCCGGCCGGTCATGCCGAGATCATCGCATTGCGCGAAGCTGCGTGCGCGATGGAAAACTACCGGCTGCTGGGCGCAACGCTGTACGTCACCATCGAGCCGTGCGCGATGTGCGCGGGAGCGATGATTCAAGCGCGCGTCGCGCGGCTGGTGTACGGCGCCGACGATGCGAAGGGCGGCGCGGTGCGGTCGTGTTTTTCGGTTCTCGATCACGAGCGGCTGAATCACCGGGTGGAAGTAACGGCCGGCGTGCTGGCGGAAGAGGCGGCGGGATTGCTGAAGGCGTTTTTCGCGGCGCGGCGATAGCGCCGGCCGCCGCTGGTCAAGCGCGAGGACGCGGGCGGCGCTTTGCGGCGGGCCGCGCAACGGGCAATGCTTCGCGATATCCAATTTGCAGCAACTCATGGATCGCATCGGGGTGAATCTTCGAAAGCCGCACGAGAATCCAGGGATAGTTGCGATAGTGGTCGGTGATGAAGTAGGTGCCGGGCTCCGCGGCCATCAGCTCCTCTCGCTGATCGAACGGCATCTTGACGACGATCGTATCGGGATCGTCATCCTCGCGCCAGCGCACGAATAACTTCCCTCTTACCTTGAGCGCCGGCGTCCCGTAGGAAGTGCTTTCTTCGGCGTTGGGAAATTCGAGCCCGATCCGGCGGATTGTGTCGTAGGTGACCGGCGGCGACCTTTTCATGAATTTTGCGTCCTGCGCACCTGGTTATTCTAGCTCAGATACGCCGGCCTGTTGGGCGGGTGCGCGCGCCGAAGAAGGACCACCTGAGCTTGAACTCCCCTCGCTTGCCGCACGCGAATTGATTACACTTTTCTGTCGGTCCTAACGCCCTATTGCCACATGCACTTTTATTGAGGAGACGTGATGCGCGATTTACGGAGACTTGCATTTCGGACACGATGCTTTGGGTCCGCCGCCGTCCTGTGTCTTTTCGCCGCCGGTTCGGCAGGCGCGCAGACGAAACCGCAGCAGGCGCGCCAGGATTTACTGAATCAGTTCAGCGAATCGATGGATGAATTGACGGCGCGCGTATCGCCGGCCGTGGTGCAGGTGCGCGTGACCGGCTACCGTGCGGTGGAGGATAAGGACGAGAGCGATGCGAGTTTGATCGGGCGGCAGAGAAGCCTGGGCTCCGGCGTGATTGTGGATTCCGACGGCTACATCATTACAAACGCGCACGTGGTGAAAGGGGCGCAGCGAGTGCGCGTGTTTTTGACTCCCACCGCCGCGGGAGAAGACCAGGAGCACGGCGGGCGGCCGACTGGCGAACATCTGCCGCCGCTCGACGCGAAAATTATCGGTATCGCGTCAACGATCGACCTGGCGCTGCTGAAGATCGAAGCGAAGGGATTGCCGACTCTTCAGTTCGCCGATTATTCCAAGCTCAAGAAGGGGCAGATCGTGCTGGCGTTCGGAAATCCGGAGGGGCTGGAGAATTCGGTAACTATGGGAATTGTCAGTGCCGTCTCCCGGCAAGCTAACGCGAGTATGCCTTCCGTTTACATCCAGACCGACGCCCCGATTAATCCGGGCAATAGCGGCGGGCCGCTGGTCGATACCGAAGGGCGTGTAGTCGGAATCAATACGTTCATCCTCTCGGAGACCGGCGGGAGCCAGGGGCTGGGGTTCGCGATTCCGAGCAGCCTGGTGGAGTTTGTTTACGGTGAGTTGCGGAAGTACGGACGCGTCCATCGAAGCATCATCGGAGCGACGATGCAGGAGATCAGTCCGGATCTGGCGGCCGGACTTTCGCTGCCGCGGCAGGAGGGCGTGCTCGTATCCGACATTCTTCCCGATGGCCCCGCCGAAAAAAGCGGACTGAAGATTCAGGACGTTATCGTGACGCTGGATGGGCGCCCCGTTGGCACGCTGCCGGTGGTGGAGACCATGATTTCTACCAAGCCCGCAGGCTCGAGCGTTCGAATGGAAGTTCTGCGCGGCGACAAGAAACTGGCGCTCGATATTCCGGTGACAGAGCAGAAGGAGAGCATCGATCGTCTTGCGGACCTGGTGAATCCGGCAAAATCGCTGGTGGCAAAGCTGGGAATTTTCGGCGTACAGATCGACGACAAACTCGGAGACGAAGTGCAAGACCTGCGGATTCCTTCGGGGGTCGTGGTAGCGGCTCTCTCGGCAGATCTTTCCGGCGTCGAAACGGATTTGCAGGCAGGCGACATCATCCACGCCGTGAATGGAACGCGGGTGGAAACTTTGGACGGTCTGCGCGCGGCGATCGGCAAGATTCCGCCGGGTAGTTCCGGAGTGCTGCAGATCGAGCGCGATGACAAGCTAAGCTTCATTACATTTGAAATGGAGTGACGTAACGCAACGGACGCCGCGGCCGGTGTTGTGAGCGTAGGGGGCGTTTGCTAAACTGGACGAGGAGAGGTGTCTGAGCGGTTGAAAGAGCTCGCCTCGAAAGCGAGTGTTGGGGAAGCCCAACCGTGGGTTCAAATCCCACCCTCTCCGCCATATTTCTACTCGCGCGGCCTTCGCTTTCTCCTTTTTTTTCTCTCCGTACCGATCTTCGCTAGTGGCTTTCGCGGCTCCCACGGAGCTGAGCGCCCGCAAATCATCACGTGGGGGCCGAATACTCCCGAATGGAATCGGATTTTGCAAGTGACCGGAGTGCGCTTCGGGTGCTCGGATTCGCCAGCCAGCTGCATGAGAGAAGCGGCTTCAGCTTCGCGCGAGGGAGCGGAGACATTCTTGGCCGTTCCGCTGGGAACGGACAGTGTCGCGTACGGATCGGAGTACGCGAAGCTTTCGCAATCGAACCGCTCCGTGGCCGAGATCGGAATCGACGATTTTGCCGGACAGTATGCCAAGCTCTGGAAGAGCGGCGCGAGCGATCCAGCCGCGCTCTTGAACTCGATGATCGACGGAGTGAAATCGGGCGAGTCCAAACTGAAATTTGGCGCCACGATTTACGAGGACGAACTTGCGCTAGCCGAACTTGGCGATTCCAAACTTCCAGCCGCCGTCCGGATGAAATTCGACTTCGTGCATCTGTACCTTCACTATCGCGCCGATGGCCCGAGGACACCGGAGTATGTGGAACGGGCAAAGAAGTTATTTCCGAACGCAAAGATGATTCTGGGTGTGTATGCGTACGACCGCGTCAGTTACATTTCCTGCGCCAAGGGCGACTCCCGCCCGTGTTCAACACAAGAGGAAATGGATCTTTTTGGCCAAGCGCTTGATGCCGACATCGCACTGCTGAAGAGCGGAGCGGCGTCCGGCCTCGAGTTTTATCCCGGATCGTTCGGCCGCGAAGAGGCTTGGAGCGGATGGGACAAACCGCAAATCTGCCCAGGGCACAAACAGGAGTGCGTCGCCAACACCAAAGAAATGCGCGCACTGGTCGCGGAGCGGTTCCGAAAGGGCCTTTGACCGGGGTGATAATCCCGGTTAGGAAGCCTTGCGGGCGCCTTTGCGCGGAGCGGCTCCGCCGATCTTATTGAGAGTTTGTTGCGCTTTCGCTTTGTAAGGGCTGTTGATCGAGACGGCTTCCGTGAGCACCGTTCGCGCCTCGGCATTTTTCTGCATCTTCGCGAGCGTGAATCCCAGGCGGTAGAGATTGCGAGCATAGCTGAAGGGATCCGGTTTGAGTAGCGGACTGGCCTGCTTAAACGCATCGACCGCTTGAGCGTTCTGATCATTATTGACGTAGACCTGGCCGAGCACGGAATAGGCCAGACCCTTTTGAATCGAGATTTGTTTCTGCCATTGGTCGTCCGTAACGTTATCGGGCTTTTTCGCCTGCCCGAGCAGATCCAGCGCTTTCTTTGCGTCGGCGCCGGCCTTGTCGAGTTGCTGGCCGTTCTCGCTCCAGTTATCTGCGAGCAGCAGCAGCATGGAAATGCTGCCGGGATCCTTGGCGAGAATATCCTGGGCGGTCTCGATCATCTTCGGTGTGTTTTGCGCTTGCTGATAGGCGATCGCCGTTTGTTCGCGAACGCCCAGCGTATAGGGTGAATCCGGGAACGCCTTTGCATATCGCTCGAGCAGCTTCGTGCGAGCTGTTGGGTCAGAAGTCTTATAAGCCGCGTTGACCATCGTGTATTGCGCGTAACTGATGTCTGCCTGCGCGTCTTTCATGTTTTGAGTCTTCTGCGCAGCCCACTGGTCGTCACCCATTCCGGCCGGAGGGACCGAGGCCTGGTAGTGCGCGAGCAGCGGGCCGACTCTTTCGCCCAGGGAAAACAGCTTCTGTGCGTCGCCCTGCTCGTCGGCGGCGTGGACCATGAGAATCAGGGCCGAGAAGTCATCGGGGTCAAGAACCATGGCTTTTTCGCCATATTCGTACACCTTGGCGTAATTTTTCTGCGTCAGGTAAGTCTGCGCATAGAGTTGATCGGCCAGCAGTGGGAGATCGCCGGTGTTGTAGTCGGCTACAAATTTATCGAGCAGTTTTATCTTATCCGGCCCGTCAGCAGTGGCGTAGATCGCGGCGAGATCTTTGTCTTCCTGCGTGCCGGCCGAGACGGAGACGCTCTTGCCGATCTGCGCCGCTGCCGTCGTTGCGAACACCAGGAGCGCCGCGAGTGGGACTATCAACCGTCTCATAGATACCTCCAGTTGAAGAGCGCTGTCGCCGATCACTTCGGCGCGCTTTCCCTTGCGTGGCTTTTATCACAACGGGAGGAAGCGCGGTACGCGCGCATATTAATCGAAGCCGGCCCGGAGCGTAAGCAAATTTCACGGTGAGCGCGGGAAAATTCGGAGAGAAGGCCTGCCATTGACGATTTCCGGGTTTCGATACAGGATTCTAAGTCAGATATCGAATTTTACGAGGTGCACGATGCCGGTCGCAACACCGTGGGACAAAATCAAGACGGATCAGATGAGCGATATCATCTCGCGCCAGATGGTGAGCGGCGAAGACGCGACGCTCGCGCGAGTGTTGCTCTCGCGCGGCGCCGTGGTGCCGCGCCATTCGCATCGTAGCGAGCAATACACGATGATTCTCTCCGGCGCTCTGAAGTTCAATTTCGATGGTGGAGAGACGACAACGGTCCACGCCGGCGAGATTCTTGTAATTCCCGCGCATGTGCCGCACGAAGCGGTGGCGCTCGAAGACACGGTCGATATCGATTTCTTCGCGCCGCGACGCGAGGAATGGATTCGCGGCGACGACGCCTATTTGCGCCAGGGTGCAAAGAAAGCATGAAGAAGGATTGAAGCGATGAATCTGGGGCTGAAAGGGCGCGTAGCGATCGTCGCGGCGGCGAGCAAAGGGCTGGGCCGCGCCGTTGCGGAGGAGTTCGCAAGAGAAGGATGCCAGATCGCCATCTGCGCGCGGACAGCAGAGGAACTCGAGCGCACATCCCGGGAGATCGAGAAAGCGAGCGGCGGCAGCGTTTTCCGGCAGGCCTTCGATGTGACGAATTTCGAGGCGGTCAGCAGTTTCGTCGATGCGGTGGAGACTCGTTTCGGCCGAATCGATATTTGCGTTACCAATGCAGGCGGGCCGCCTGCCAAGAAATTTCTCGATATCACCTTAGAGGAATGGCGCGCGGCCGTCGATTTGACGCTGCTCAGCACCGTTTATTTCGCGCGCGAGGTATTGCCCCGCATGCAGAAAAATCGCTGGGGACGCCTGCTCACCATTACTTCCGTCACGGTAAAGCAGCCAATCGGCGGGCTGCTCCTCTCCAATTCCCTTCGAGCGGCGGTAACCGGCCTTGCAAAAACTCTCGCGAACGAATTCGGACCGAGCGGCATCACCGTGAACAATGTTTGTCCGGGCTACACGCTGACCGAGAGATTGGACGAACTAGCCGAGAAGCAAGCGCAGATGGAAGGTGTCTCGCGCGAGCAGATCTTTGCTGCCTGGAGTTCGGAAATCCCAATCGGGCGCCTGGCGCGGCCAGCGGAATTTGCGGCTCTCGTCGCATTCCTGGCATCCGAACGTGCGAGCTCGATCAACGGCACCACGATCGCCGTCGATGGGGGCTGGGTCAAAGGCCTGCTTTAGTCGCTAGATTCCAAGTACAATTGAATAATTCAAAGCGGTTTGTCCCGTTCATGCGTCTATAGTTATTACTTGCCCCTCGTCTGACGGTGTTCCGCGGGGAATTTCATCATGCTTTCGGAGGACAGAATGAAATACGGTTGCGGGCGGCCTCGCCCCATTTCTGCAGTGGCTGTAAGCGCCGTGCTTCTGGCGATCGGGTTTTTGTTCCCGGTTCCCGGCCGCGCCGACGATCCATACGCCCGCAGCCGGGACTATGATTTACAGAATGTGCGCACGCACCTGTGGCTGAGCGCGGAACAAAAGACGATTCGGGGCGAGGTGAACCATAGTGTTTCGATGCTGCGCGACGACGTGTCGCAGCTTCGGTTTGATTCCGTGGATTTGGAGATTCAGGACGTCCGCGTGGACGGCAAGCCGGCGAAGTACGTAACGAATCCCACCGAAGTGATCGTTTCTCTTTCTCATCCAGCGAAGCGCGGCGAGCGGCACGAGATTTTCATCCGCTACACGGGAGCGCCCAAGAAAGGTCTCTACTTTATTTATCCCGACAAGAACTATCCGCAACGGCCGCATGAAATTTGGTCGCAAGGTGAATCGGAAGATACGCACTATTACATCCCGATCTACGACTACCCCAACGACCGTACCACGTCGGAAATGATTCTGACTGTTCCGGCGGCCTGGAAGACGATTTCGAACGGCCGGTTGGTTGGAGTGAAGGACGAAGCGGACGGCACCAGGACCTGGGATTGGAAACAGTCGGAGCCTCTTTCCACCTATTTGATTTCCTTGGTCGCAGGCGAATTCGTCGAACAGCAAGACACCTGGCGCGGGATGCCGGTGCGTTATGTGGTGCCGCGTGGCGAGGAAGAGAAAATTCCGTCCACGTTTGCGCGAACGAAGGAGATGCTCGACGCGTTCTCCGACAGGCTCGATGTGCGCTATCCGTGGGCGCAATACGCACAAACTTCCGTGGACGATTTCGTGGTCGGCGGAATGGAAAACACGAGCGCAACCACTTTGACCTCCGAAGGACTCGTTCATCCGCGACTTGCATCCGAAGAGCGCGACGGCTCGGACGGCCTTGATTCGCACGAGCTTGCCCACCAGTGGTTTGGCGACCTCGTTACCTGCAAGGACTGGGGGAACATCTGGCTGAACGAAGGCTTCGCCACTTACTTCGAGCACTACTGGAACGAGAAACATTACGGTGTGGACGACGCCGAATACGAGTTCTGGAAAAACCAAGCTAGCTGGTTCGCGCAGAAGCACCTCTTCTCGGTGCCGATCGTAACGCACGACTACACGGACATGATCGAATTCGAGGGCAACATCTACGGCAAGGGGGGCATGGTCCTTCGCATGCTTCGCGAGAAACTGGGCGACGATAATTTCTTTCACGGACTCCATCACTATCTTGACGCGAATCGCGGCCGCAACGTCGTGACCGCGGACCTGCAGAAAGCCATCGAAGAAGAGACGTCGATCAACGTCGATAAGTTCTTTCATCAATGGGTATATCGCGCCGGAGCGCCGCAATTCGAAGTCAGTTATGCCTACGATGACGCGGCGCATCAAGTGAAACTCGAAGTGAAGCAGGCGCAGAAGGTCGAGCGCCTTGTCGGCATCTTCGATGTGCCCATCGTCGTCGAAATCGCCACTGCCGATGGTCGCAAGATGCAAACCATCGAGGTGAATGAACCGGCCCAGACATTCACCTTCCCCGCCGCAAGCGCGCCGCTGATGGTGATCTTCGACAAGGGCGACAGGATTCTGAAAAGCCTGGAATTCAAACGCAGCGCGGCCTCGCTCATCTTTCAATTGCAGAACGGCGAGACGGTCCCGGACCGCGCCGATGCAGCCGTTGCACTCGGAAAGATAAAAGACAATGCGGATGCCGCCGCCGCACTTGGCGAAGCGGCGCGGCACGACCGGTTCTGGGGTGTTCGAGTGGAAGCGCTGAAAGCGCTCGGCAAGATCGGCTCACCGGAAGCCGAGAAAGAAGTTCTCGCCGCCGTGCGTGACGACAAACCTTGGGTACGCGAAGTGGCCGTCGCGCAACTTGGAAAGTTCAAGGACGATTCGCCGCTTGCGGCCAAGCTGACGGAAATTGCAGAAAAGGATAAAGCGTACCGCGTGCGCGGGGCGGCCCTGAAGTCGCTTGCCGAGTTGAAATCACCCGGCGCATTCGACATTCTGAGCGCGGCGGTGAAGCTGGAGTCGCCGGACGAAACGATTCGCGAAGCTGCCCTTCACGGATTGGGCACCTTGGGCGACGACCGGGCCGTTCCAGTTCTTCTTGAATGGGCGGCAATCGGAAAGCCGCTCGAGACGCGAGGCGCTGCCATCACGGCGCTGGCTGGTCTCGATAAGAGCAACAAAGAAATTACGAAAGCACTCGTCTCGTATCTGGGTGAACCCTACTTCAATATCAAGTTCACCGCTCTCTTCGCGCTCGGCTCGCGCGGCGACCAGGATGCAATCGGCCCGTTGGAGGCGTTGCTGAAGAGCGGCGAGCTAAGTATTGGTGCTGCTCCTTATATCGAGTCGCAGATTGCGGCGTTGAAGGCGCAGAGCGGAGATAAATCCGCAAAGAGCCCCCACGAGAGCCCGGCTGACGTTACCGCTGCCGCCACGGCCGGTTCGAACGCGTCTGTCGCGAGCGCGCTGCAGAAAATCGAAAGCGAAATGGACGAAGTGAATGCCCGGCTATCCAAAATCGAATCACAACTCAATGGCGGTACAAATAAGTAAGGCGGCGGCTTGCGTGTTGTCAGTGGGCGATGAGGATTCGCAGGTCCCGCAGGTTGTTGCCGGTCGGGCCCGTCGTGATCGCGTCGCCCAAGCGCGAGAAGAAAGTGTAGGCGTCGCTGCGCTTTAGAAAATCTGCCGGGTCTAATCCTGCCAGACGGGCCCGCGCGAAAGTTTCGCCGTCTGCTACGGCTCCGGCGGCGGGGCTGTTTCCATCGATCCCGTCGGTGCCGGCGCTGAGCACGGTGACCTTCTTCCCCGCGATTTTCGGCACGCACGTTAGAACAAACGCGGAGTTGCGTCCTCCGATTCCGTCTCCCGTCACCGGGCTGCTCACTTCCCCGTCGGCAACGATCGCGCATGCCCTGTCCAGGCTGTTTGCTTTCATCGAATCGAGCAGGCCCAGCAAATGATCCGCGGATTTTTCCAGCGGCCAATTGTCGCTCGTATTGTCGGCGATGCAAAAATGGCCTTTCGACTCGAGCGCGTGGTGCGCCGCATGGAGAAGTTCGTGTGCGCCTAACAGGAGCGAGAATCTCGCGCGCGCAAATGCTGGATCGGATTCTTTTGGAGTTTCTCGCAGCCGGTGCTTTTCGAATATCTCGCGGATCGATGCAGGAAGCTTCGGCAACAGTTCATAGCGGGTGACGACTCGCTCCGCGTCGGCGACGCTCGTCGGGTCCGGTAGGGTCGGGCCGGAGGCGAGCGCCGATTCGTGCCCCTCAGGAACGTCGCTGATTCCCAACGTGATTTTCATGGAGCGCGGCGCAGCGGCAGCCAGCCTTCCTCCCTTCGTCGCGGACAGATGTTTCCGCACCACGTTAATTTCTTCGATTGGCGCTCCGCAGGTCACCAGGGCGTAGTTCAATTTTTCAAAATCCTGGTGAGTGACCGATGGATCGAGCGGCTGCTCGACGAGCGCCGAGCCTCCACCGGACACGAGAAAGAAAATCAGCGTGCGTTCATCGCAGCGTGCGAGGCGATCGAGGATCGCCCGTCCGGCGACAAAACTCGCTTCGGTGGGAATCGGATGTCCGCCGACGAACGCAGTCCAACCCGGAAGTTTTCTCGCGGGCGGAGCCGGAACAACGAGAATTCCATCAGGCGAGCAGCGAGGCGGCAGCACCGTGCCCAGACCCTCTGCCATCGCGAACGCGGCTTTCCCGATTGCGATCGCGACAAACTCGGAAAAATCGGACAGCTTGACCACTTTGCCGTCCGCGTGAATGCACGCACCGTCGCAATCGAGTTTGCGCTCGAGCACTGCTCCGATATCGATTGCGGCAAGCGTTTCGCGGAATATGCGTTGGGCGGTTTCTTTCACACGAATTCAGACGGGCCATCGAGCGATTTCATAGGTAAATCCTATTTCAATCCCAGAGCATCGGCATTGAGGGCATTGGGCGGGCGCTTGCTTTCGAAGACTGCCACCACGTTGTTTGCGGCCATCACCGCCATTTTCGTGCGCGTATCCACCGACGCGCTTGCGATATGCGGCGTCAAAATCACATCTTTTCGCGAAAGCAAAGCGGAGTGAACCTTGGGCTCGGCTTCGAAAACGTCGAGCGCCGCTCCGGCTATTTTCTTTTTCTCAAGCGCCTCGGCGAGCGCCGCCTCATCCACCACGGGCCCGCGCGAGGTGTTGATGAGATACGCAGTCCGTTTCATCTTGTCCAGATTATCCTTGGAGATCAGGTGGCGCGTGTCCGGAAGAAGCGGAACGTGCAGGCTGATAAAATCCGATTCGCGGAACAGCGTGTCCCGATCCACAAACGCGGCGTTCAGTTCCTTCTCGACTTCTGCAGGAGCCCGCACGGCGTCGCTATAGAGGATGCGCATCTGAAAGCCGTGTGCCCGGCGCGCAACACCGCGGCCGATCCGGCCGAATCCCACGATTCCGAGAGTCTTGCCCCAGATGTCTCCTCCCAAAAGCTGATCGAGATCCCAGCCGGGCCAGGTGCCTGAGCGAATCCAAGCGTCGCCTTCGAGCAGACGCCGGGCGATCGCCATCAAGAGAGTCCAGGCAAAATCGGCTGTCGTGTCGTCGAGTACTCCAGGTGTATGCGTCGCGACTACCTTGTGTTTCGTGCAAGCCGCCACGTCAATGTTGTCGAATCCAACGGAAACAGTAGCCGCAATCCGCAGCCTGGGCGCAGTTGCGAGCAGCTCCTCGTCAACCTTTTCGGTCAGCAGGCAAACGAGCGCGTCCTTGTCCGCCACGCTCTTCAGCAAGTCGGAGCGGGAAATTTGCACGCCGGGCCGCCCGTACTCGACCTCAAATTGCTTGTCCAAAATTGCACGCGCTTCCGGAAATAATGGCCGCGTGGACAAAATCTTCGGCTTACTCACTCCCCACCTCGCTTGATTGCGCTCTCGCGCGAATAATATACACCCGAACTTACGCCGACGCAGAAGCCGGCACGATGGCCTTCGCGTTCGATGACGGCATTTGCAGCGAAGCGCGCTCGTTTGACTGGCCCACTCCGGGCGTCTATAGTGGCGATGACGGCACTGGATGCGACGGCGTACTCACCACGTGCCGGACGTCACGCGCATGGACCCCCGGCTCCTCCAAGACCTGAAAAAGCTTCTCGGCCCGGACGGAGTGCTTCACCGCCCCGAAGACCTGATCCTCTACGAATATGACGGCTCCGTCGATGTGGCGCGTCCGAATTGCGTCGCCTTCCCGCGCACCAAGGAACAAGTCCTCGGGATCGTCGAAATTTCCAACCGGTACAAGGTTCCCATCGTGGGGCGCGGAGCAGGCACGGGCCTTTCTGGCGGAGCACTGGCTCGGCATGGCGGCATCCTTACCGTATTCTCGAAGATGAATCGCATTCTCGAAGTGGATGTCGGGAATCAGCGGGCCGTGGTGCAGCCTGGAGTGGTGAACGCTGACCTAAGCGCGGCCGTGGCACATACAGGCCTGCATTTTGCGCCCGACCCTTCGAGCCAGAGAGCGTGCACGATCGGCGGAAACGTCTCAGAAAATTCGGGTGGACCCCACACGCTCGCTTACGGCGTCACAACGAACCACGTGCTCGCGCTCGAAATGGTTCTTCCCACCGGCGAGTTGATCCGCATCGGAAACTCCGCACTTGATTCCCCCGGCTACGACTTGCCCGGCCTGTTCGTCGGCTCGGAGGGAACGCTGGCCCTGGTCACTGAGGTCACCGTTAAGCTGACGCGTCTTCCGGAGTCCGTGAAAACCCTTCTCGCGATTTTCGATACGCTCGATGACACAACGGAAACGGTGGTGGACATCACGGCGCGCGGGATCACTCCTGCCGCCTGCGAGATGCTGGATGGATACACGCTCCGGGCCGTGGAAGCGTACGTGCATGCGGGATTTCCGCTCGATAGCGCCGCCGTGCTGCTGATTGACGTTGACGGTGTGCGGGAAGGCGTTGAATCGCAAGCGGAAGAGGTCGCGGAGATTTGCCGCGCGCACCAAGCTCGCGAAGTACGGGTGGCGCGCGACTCGCGCGAACGCGATCTGCTCTGGAAGGGACGAAAGAACGCCTTCGGTGCGGTCGGCCGCCTTTCGACTACCTATTATGTGCAGGACGGCGTGATCCCGCGCACCAAGCTGCCGGCAACGCTCAGACGAATTACGGAAATCGGCGAGCGGTACGGCTTCCCGATCGGTAACATTTTTCATGCGGGCGACGGTAACCTGCACCCGCTGATTCTCTTCGACGCGCGCGACGAAAAACAGTTGAAGCAGGTGATTGCCGCTTCCGACGAAATCATTCAGTTCTGCATCAGTATGGGAGGCTCGATTACCGGCGAACACGGCGTGGGCATGGAAAAGGACCGGCTCATGCCGCTGCTCTTCAGCGAATCGGATCTCGATTTGATGCGCGGCGTTCGTGATGCCTTCAACCCCGATGCGTTGCTCAATCCCGAAAAAGTGTTCCCCAATAAGAAAGGTTGCGGCGAAATTCACATTCGGCCCATGCCCATCTCGGGTGGGGCGCTCGCATGAGCACCGCAAGCAAGACCATTTCCGCACGTCTGCCGGATCTTGTCGGGGCGGAGCATGTCGCAACCGACCCGGCCCAGCTGAGCCCGTATGCGGTTGACGGAAAAATACCCGCTGCGGCGGTACGTCCGGGATCGAGTGATGAAGTGGTTGAACTCGTCAAGTATGCGGCCGCCGAAAAACTAGCGATGATCGCGTGCGGTGCGAGAACAAAGCTCGGCATCGGATCGCCACCGCTCCGTTACGATCTCGCACTCGATCTGACCCGCCTCGACCGCATCATCTCGCACGACCCAGGCGATCTCACCCTGAGCGTCGAAGCCGGTGTTCCTCTGCGGAAGGTAGCTGCCGCGCTCGCCGAGCACCGGCAATTTCTGCCGTTGTCGGTCCCCTACTTCAACGCTGCGACGATCGGCGGGACAATCGCTTCCGGAGTGGACAACCCGCTGCGCCAGTTCTATGGCACCGCGCGCGACTACGTTCTCGGAATGGAATTCGTCACTGGCGACGGCGTGCGTTCGAAAAGCGGAGGCTGCGTCGTAAAGAACGTCACCGGCTACGATCTGCACAAGCTGATGATCGGCTCGCTCGGCACGCTCGGCGTCATCACCCGCGTCAATTTCAAGACTTTCCCGATGCCGGTGGCCAGCCGCGGTTTCGTGGCCACATTCGAAAACCTCGATCGGGCGATCGATATGCGCCATCGGATCGCACAGTCATCGTTGACTCCGATGGCGTTCGAAATCTTGAGTCCGCGCGTTGCCGGCCTTTTCGCGAGCGCCGCCGCGGAACGAATTACCGGCACCACGATGCCCATCAACGTGATTTCGCCGAAGCACTGGGCCCTGACGATCGGCTACGCGGGGAAGGAAGATGTCCTCGCGCGCTACGAATCCGATCTCCGCAGAATGGCGGCAGAGTTGGCTGTCACCGGCATCAATATTCTCGGCGATGACGTGAGGCCGGCGGCTTTCGCGCGCAAACGCGAATTCATCCCGATCGCCCTTGATTCCTCTCCCGCCGCTACGATCGTGAAGCTCGGCGTTCTACCCACGCGAATGAAGGAAGCGCTGGAAGCCGCGGCAAAGGCGGCCGACACGAACCAACTGGCCTGGGCCGCGATGGCTCGCGGGCTGGGCGTAGTCTACTTCGCGCTTTTGCCAAGCGAACGCAGCAACGCGACGCATCGCCAAGTTACAACCGCTACCAATCAGATTCTGGCTGCGTCCAGCGCACTCGGAGCAAACGCGACGATCCCGTGGTGTCCGGCGGATTGGAAGAGCTCGCTCAAAATCTGGGGCCCGGAGCGGACTGACATCGCGCAAATGCAAAAGGTAAAGAAAATCTTCGACCCGAACGGCATTTTCAGCCCCGGCCGATTTGCGGGAGGCCTCTAGCCGCATGGCCGCGTCGCCGCAACATTCCCACGAGGAAGCACAGCGCGAGTTCGCGCTCACGCTCAGTGGATTCACCGCCATCGACAAGCCCGAATACGAAGACTACTCGCGGTGCGTTCATTGCGGCTTGTGCTCGAATCAGTGCCCCACCTACCGGCTCTGGGGACGCGAAGCGGATTCGCCGCGCGGGCGCATTCGGCAGATGGCGCTCGTTGACCAGGGGCGCCTCGAGCTCGGCGACGCCTTCGTCTTGCACATTGACCGCTGCCTCAACTGCCGCAACTGCGAGTCGGCATGTCCTTCCGGCGTCGAATACGGACAATTGCTCGAACGCGCTCGCTCGCAAATCGAGCAGAAATATAAGCGCCCTTTCTTCTCGCGGCTGGCGCGTGACGTCGTTTACCGCCGGCTGCTCCCATATCCCAGCCGCATTGCGGCAGCCGCTCGAATCCTGAAGCTCTATCAACGCAGCGGACTCGCGGCTCTTGCACGCGGGTCCGGCATTCTTCGTCTTCTTGGGTTGCAAGACCGCGAGCGGTTGATGCCGCGAATCGATTCCGATTTCTTCTTCTCCGATCTCGGCAAGACGTTTCCTGCCAAAGGTCCGCGCCGCGCACGAGTGGCGCTTTTCGCAGGGTGCATCGCCCAGGTGACCTTCAGCGAACTCAACCGCGCCACGATTCGAGTCCTCCAGGCGAACGGCTGCGAAGTCGTCGTCCCGCGCGCTCAAGTCTGTTGCGGCGCACTGGCCGCTCACGCCGGCGTACGCGACGTTGCCCGAAACCTTGCGCGCACAAATCACGATGCTTTTCTTCCCGGCGATTTCGACGCGATCATCACGAATGCTGCCGGATGCGGCTCGACGCTCAAGGAGTACCCCGAGTTTTTTCCCGGCGATCAAGTGGCGCATCAGCAGGCGGAGCAGTTTTCAGCGAAGATTAAGGACGTAACGGAATTTCTCGCCGAGCTTGGCCTCGCGTCGCCGCTTCGCTCCGTGCCCCTCCGCGTTACCTATCAGGACTCCTGCCACCTGTGTCATGGACAACAAATCCGCGAAGCCCCGCGCAAATTAATCCGCGCAGTCCCCGGCGTCGAATTCGTCGAAATGCCGCTCTCCGAACAGTGCTGCGGCTCGGCAGGCGTTTACAACGTGACGGAAACAGCCGCGTCGATGGACTTGCTCACCGCCAAAATGGAATGCGCGGGCCGGACGAAAGCCCAAGCAATTGTCACCGCAAATCCCGGCTGCATTCTCCAGCTCCGCGCCGGCGCCGCGATCCATAAGACCGGCCAGGAAGTTCTGCACGTAGTCGAGCTGCTCGACAGCGCTACGGCCCAATCCTAACGATATTTGTTCGGAGTCTCCCTCGCCGCGCTCACACGATTGGATCAGTCGCTTTCGAGAAGGACAAAGTCAGCAGCTTGCCTTGGAGAAAAGAAAGGAAGCTTGCGGGCGGAGCGTGGTGGGAATCCGCCCGCAAGTATTGCGACTATTACCGGGTGGGTGAACTCGATGATGCCGGCGGCGGCCCGGGAGGCATTCCCGGCCCAGCTCCGTGGCGGCTGTGCATTCCTCGCCGTCCGCCAGGCCCGCCTTCCTTTACGGTATAGTCCGCGGGTACTTGAAACAACGTAGCCGCCGGCTCCGACCGCTGAATATTGGTCAGCTGAAAAACTTTCTCGCCCATGCGCGGATCGCTCCGCTTGGTCATCACAGTTTCCTGCAAGTCGGGCGAATACCACTTCTCAACCGTGATCACGATTGGCTTCTGGTTTCCGATTTCGCCCGCGGGAATCGTTCGCGTCACGCGCGTGCCCTCTGCGCTCACGCCGTTGATCATCTGCGTTCCCAGCGATGTAGTCGTTGTTTCTTTCTCCCGCTCCGTAGCAAACCCTCCGTCATGGCTGCGCGGCCCTCTCGCGAAATCGCCGCCCTTGTGCCCTCTGCCGGCCCTCTTGTGCGCGATCTTTCGATTGGCGTCCAGCGTAAATTGCGCCCCGGCTACCGGATCATTGATGAACGTCATCTGCGGCGCCGGCTTTCCCGCGGCCGCCCACGGTCCGATCGCAGGCAAGGTCATGTCGCGGCGCGTCCGTCCCTGGCTGTCGCGAGCCAGGCTGCCCGTCGTCGAGCGCTGGATCTGATTGCCGTCGGAGAGCACCTGGGTCGTCTGCATCGAGAAACTCGCCGTGAACGGCGCGCCGGAAACCGTCTTGCCGCTCACGCCTTCCTCAAACTCCACGAACCCGATGGCATCCGGCGGCTCGCCCGGGCCGGGGCCCATCGCTTCATAGAACATATCCGCGCCGGGCGCCGGCGGCGCAATGGCCGCGTTCTGCGCGAAAAGACTCCCGCCAAACGCGAGAAGGCCCGTCGCCACCGCCGCCATTCCAAACATCACGCTCTTATTCTTCGTCCTCATGAACACTCCTCCTGAAAATTGGGTCGAACTTCTACTCCACATTTTGCGAAACATTCTGCGAAACCAGCCGGATTGCCTCGGGCGTTCCGTCCGGGCTCACGACCAGATCCGCAGGAATCTGCTCCGAGTTCTCGATGTTGGCCGTAGAGACGCCAAGCGACGCCAGCGCCGAGCGTGACAGAACCACGCGAACCACTGCTCCACCCTCGATCATCGATGGGTCATCGGCATACGGCAGCGGCGTGAAGTCCTGCGCAAGCTCCGTATCATCCGAGTCGTTGGCAGTTGTCTCTGCTGCCTTTGATTCCTCGCTGCGTGTCTGAACCATTCGCTGCGTGCTGCCC
>JBOGNA010000173.1:0-5631 GCA_050746925.1 Candidatus Acidiferrales bacterium | reverse complement strand
GTCCCAGCGCATGCGGCCAGGGCGCGAAAAGTAAACGATGCCCGATTCGGCCTGCGCGGCCCCGTTTCCGTCGGAATAGCGCTCGAGGAACACGGCTTTCAGAGTGCGGGCATGTGCGTAACGGGATTCGAGGGCCCTGGCGGCTGATTTGGCATCGGTGGTAGATCGCAGCCCAATTATCATGGAGAGAATCGCGAATGCCAATGACGCCATTGATCGAGACTATCAGAAAATAAGCGGCCTGGGCGAGTCGCGGAAATTCAGTCATGCTGGGAATGACGAGCTACTGAAGAGTAGGGAGTGCAGCGCAAGCCGCCTGAGAAGCCGCCTTCGCTCCGGCAGTGTCGAAGTGAATGACGCCGGGCTCGTTGCTGCAGTAGCTGGTGTTTCCAGTCGAGCCGACGGAGACCGGCACAGCGGTCGTGAGGTATTCACTGAACCCGGGCGAACCGCAGGAAAGTGGAGAATTTGTAATAGGGGAGCCTTGCGGTTGATAGTCCAATTCGTATCCGCTCTTGCGGTATGGCGGGACAGTCAATGTCTCGTCGAGCAGCAGGGCGCCGTTGCAATTCGCGACCCCGAGCCCACCGAGCGTTGCAAGATTCGGAGGATAACCGTTCTGATAGGTCGACCAATAGGTGATCGATGCGCTGGTTACGGTCCTCAAATTTGAAAGCCCGGACGCCTGGTTCGCGGCCATCCTTGCGCGAAGCAAGTTCGGGATCGCGATCGCGGCGATGATCAGGATGATGGCTACTACTATCAGAAGCTCGATGAGCGAAAAACCGCGCCTTCGATCGTTCGCTGCTGCTGCGCTCGAGTTGTGGCTCTTTTCGAACATTTTCAAATCCCGCTTGTCCTTTGTAGAGTTGGGAAGGGAGGAAGTCTGCGACTTCCTCCCTTTCCTTTCAGCCTAAGGCATTACTGAAGCGGATTCATGGTCGACTGCGAGCAGATGGTGCCTGCAAGATTCGAACCCGCCGGGTCAACTCGGACGACACCGGATTCGTCAACGCAATAGCTTGCGGTTCCGGACGACGCCGTGATTGGCACAGCGGCCACCGAGAACGTTGTAAAGCCGGAGCCACCGCAACCTACCGGAATACCAGAAGTCAATGCAGCAATCGTTCCGGGCGTGAAGGTATAGGTGTAGCCGCTCTTGGTGCTAACGTTACCGTTTCCGGCGTTCGAAAGAACGTCGTCGATCAGTTGTGCGTTGGTACAAATCGCTAGGCCACCCGCGACACCGCCCAACTGGCCGAGCGTTTGCGTGAAACCGTCGCTATACGTGGACGAGAAGGTTTCCTCTGCCGAAGTAATCGTGCGGAGAGAACCGACCGCCGAAGCCTGGTTCGCGGCAATCTTCGCGCGGAGCAGGTTCGGAATCGCAATGGCCGCGATAATCAAAATAATGGCCACGACGATCAGCAACTCGATAAGTGAAAAACCCTTCTGTTTCTTGTTCATTGTTTCTCCTTGAATCGGATATCGAATGTTTTCTCGTACTCCCTGGCGGGGTACGGCGCTAGGAGGAGCATGGGGCCTGCCACACTCCGCATCGGGTGTTTACTCTTGGACTACCTCGAACTATACAGCTTTATTTCAGTCACTTACAGCTCGAACCGACTGCTACTGGGTACCGTTGCAGAGTCGGCGTATTGTGCTACACCGCGAAACTGACGAATTGTGGCGATCCCGAGCGACCGAAACGGGCCGATGCATTATGATTCGCCCGGCCGCCATAAGGTTTTACGTTGCCAGCTGAACGCTTGCCAGGATGCACGCATAAGTAGGCAGGCACATGGGGATATCGGCATCTCTCCAACAATCTTGAGTATGAGAGAACGCGCCAGGGTTTCTCGGCGCAGCCACCGAGACGGTCAGACTCCGTGTTTTTTTGCATAATGGCGGAAGGAACGGTAGGTCATCTTGAGTAGTTCGGCAGCGCGCACGCGGACACCACCTGCGGTTTCGAGCGCGGCGAGCAGGTAGGTCTTTTCCGTTGCGGCGATGTGCATCTCGAGATCAACGCCACCTTCCGGAATCAGCGAAGCTCTCGGCTGCGAATGGCCGTTGGAGCGGAATTCCTGATAGAAGCTGGTGATGCGCTCTGGAATGCTCTCGAGCGAGATTTGCTTGGTTGTTTCGAGGGCTACGGCCCGTTCGAGCGTATTTTCAAGCTCGCGGACATTGCCGGGCCAATCATAGACTTCGAGCCTGCGGACAGCTTCGGAATCGATTCCCTCGATGGGCTTGTTCATGGATTTCGAGTAGCGATCGAGAAACGCGCGCGCGAGGATGGGAATGTCTTCGCGGCGCTCGCGCAGGGGCGGCAGGTGAATGGGGATCACGCTCAGACGATAGTAGAGATCTTCGCGGAAGCGGCCTTCGGCGATTTCCGTTTCGAGATTCCTGTTAGTGGCAGCGATGACGCGCACATCGACGTCGGTTTCCTCGGTGCTTCCGAGGGGGCGGACTTTACCTTCCTGCAGAACGCGGTAAAGCTTCACCTGCATCGTGAGAGTCATGTTCCCGATTTCGTCCATGAACAGCGTGCCGCCATCGGCAGCCTGGAAGAGCCCGCCGCGATTTTCGTTTGCACCGGTAAAAGCGCCGCGCATGTAGCCGAAGAGCTCGGATTCAAGCAGAGTCTCGGGAAACGCTCCGCAATTGATGGTGATGAAGGGTGCTTTCGCGCGGGCGCTATTTTCGTGGATGGCGCGGGCGACGAGTTCTTTGCCGGTGCCGCTTTCGCCCGTGATCAGCACGCGGCTCGACTGCGGAGCGATAGTCTCGATCAGGTCGAAGAGCTCGCGCATCTTCGGACTCGTGCCGATGATGTGGTTGAAGCCGGTGAGTTTGCGAAGGCGGCGGCGCAGATCTCCGGCCTCTTTCTTTAAGGCTTGGGTCTCCGTGTATTCCTTGACCGCGGGACGAAGCTCGTCGAGGAGGCGGTCGCCTTTGATGACGTAGCGGTCCGCGCCAAAATTTACCGCGTCGATCGCGGTGTTGATCGTAGGAACGCCGGTGATAAGTATGAACGCGGAGGCGGGAGAGACTTCTTTGCAGTAACGCAAGAGCTCTACGCCGTCCATATCCGGCATGCAGATATCAGAAACGACGATGTCAAATACCCGAGAGGCCAGGCGCCGCTTGGCGTCCTCGCCGCTAGTTGCTACTTCGACTTTGTGGCCGTCCTTGCGGAAACTGATTTCGAGCAATTCGCAGATGGACCGTTCGTCATCCACAACGAGGAGGTGGGCCATCGCGCGTTATCCCTTCCCCATTGAACCAAACACCGCGGCCGACGCTTCCACTGGTTCCCTTGGCGTGGAGGAAGCAGCTCTCGGGCGAACTGCGCGAGGAAGTTCGACAATGAATTCGGCGCCGGCTCCCTTCTCCGCTTCCACTCGAATCCTTCCGTTGTGGGCTTGCAGTATCTGATAAACGATCGCGAGGCCCAGTCCCGTGCCTCCGGTAAAGCCGGACTGGAAGGGTTCAAACAGCGTGTTTGTCCGGCTGGTGTCGAGTCCGATCCCGGTGTCGCGGATGGAGATGCGTGCCCACAAAGGATCCGCATCGAGGGTAACCGTGAGAAGGCCGCCATTGGGCATGGCGCGCAAGGCATTGTTGCAAAGATTCCAAAAGACCTGTTTCAAGGCGTCGCGATCGGCGCGGGCGCGAACATTGCGAGCCGCGAGCCGGCGCTCGATCCGGTACTTCCCTCGAGTGCTCGCATCGCGCTCGATCACGAGGAGGGTTTCTTCGACGAGCGCGGCCACGTCCACTTCTGCGAAAGCGTACGATTTTTCGCGAGAGTAGTTCAGAAAATCCGTGATGATCTGATTTAGACGCTGCGATTCCCGGCTGACGATGTGAACCAGCTTCTTGTCGTCATCCTCGAGCGGAGCCAGGCGAGCCAGTTCTTTCAGCGCACCCGTCATGGCGGTGAGGGGCTGCCGGATTTCGTGGGCGATCGCGGCCGAGAGACGCCCGAGCGCAGCCATCCGCTCCTTGGTGACAACTTCGCGTTCCAGTCGTTTCAATTCCGTCAAATCCTGAAAATTGAAAACGTAACCACTCATCTGATTCTGGCTGAAGCGAAGCGGCGAAACGGAAAGTCCGACGAATCGAGTGGCACCATCGGGAGTGCAAAACTCGATCTCCTTGCGCGTAGCCGACGGAGTTCCCAGCTCATCCAAGTCGACCGGCCAGAATCCCGGCAAAACATTCTGAACCTGCTCCCCGCGAAGCAAGCCGAATCCCAGACCGGCTATTTCTGCACCGGCGCGATTCATCAGGAGAATTCTGCCGTTCAGATCGGTGGTCAGCAGACCACCGCGCATGGATTCGATGATGTCCTGGTTGAAAGCCTGCAGGTCCTTCAGCTCTTCGTTCTTTTCCGCGAGCTCGACGCCTTTCGTGCGCAACGTTTGTGACAGCAGGCTGCCGAGATACGCGACGGCGAAGAATGCGAAGAGATTGCTCGCCAGCCAAAATTCGAGAGCCCGGGCCGCCGGAGCAGAATTCGACGTGCGTGGAATCACGCCGTAGAACATCAATTCGATTACGCAGCCCAGGAGCACAAAGCTGCCGCCCGCGACGAGAAAAGCGCCGCGGCGGGAAAACAGCACGCTGCTCATCAAGATGACTAGGAGATAGAGGGAGAGAAAGTAGCTATCCTGGCCGCCGGTGACGTACACAACTCCCGTTACGATCACGAGATCGCAAATGACCTGCAAGGGAGCGTGCCAACGAGCGCTTGGAATCCAGCGCTGCAGGATGACGTAAACGATGGCGAGCGTGTACCAGAAAACGATGAGCGAAACGAACGCCCGGACCGGAAGCACTACAGGAGCCAGTTGATGGACAGCGACTACGACGCCGACAAGGAAAGTAATGACGAGGAATCGTACACGCCCGAGCCAAGGCAGCCATTCGCTGACACTAGGTTTGAACTCCATTTCGAATCCGTCGCCGGGCCCCGATTCCCCGGAAGCAACCACCTGTTGCGTGGGTGAACTTGTGAACTTTCGCCCGCGGCCGGCGAGCGCCCGGAAGTTGAAGGCGCTCGCGCGGTGTCTGCGGACGTTGGGTCTAGTGTCCAGCCAATTTGCCGATCAGCGAGAACAGCGGCAAATACATCGAGATCACGATGCCGCCGACGACGATGCCCAGGAAAAGAATCATCATAGGCTCGAGAGCGGTGAGCAAGTCTTTCACTGCCGCGTCCACTTCGTCTTCATAGAAATCGGCGATTTTCTGGAGCATGGCATCCATCGCGCCGGTCTGTTCGCCGACGCCGATCATCTGAGTGACCATGCCCGGGAATACATCGGTTTCTTTGAGCGGATCGACCAGGGATCGGCCTGCTTCGACGGCCTTGCGAGTCTGCGTGATCGCCTTCTCCACGACCGCGTTTCCGGAAGTGCGCGCGGTGATGTCGAGGCCTTCGAGAATCGGCACGCCGCTGGAGATCAGAGTGCCGAGTGTGCGGGTAAACCGCGCGACGGCGATCTTGCGGAGCAGCATTCCGACCATCGGCAGCTTCAACAACACGTGGTCGAGCGCGTAACGGCCCTGGGGCGTTCCATACCAGAGCTTCAGGGCGACGCCTACGCCGACCGCAAA
>JBOGNA010000172.1:0-1136 GCA_050746925.1 Candidatus Acidiferrales bacterium | reverse complement strand
TCCCGGTGTTGAAGGATCTCGACAGCTTCGTCTTCGCCGACACACCCGTGGATCAGGGGCAGGTTCGCGAGCTCGCGACCGGCGCCTTCCTGGACGCCAAGCGCAACGGCATCTTTATCGGCGGAACTGGAACCGGCAAAACCCATCTGTGCATCGCCATCGCCGCCGCCGTCATCCGTAGCCGTGCTCGAGGACGGTTCTTCAACCTCGTCGATCTCGTCAACCAGCTCGAACAAGAGAAGGCCGCGGGCAAGAGCGGCCGCCTGGCCGAGAAACTGCTCCGCCACGATCTCATCGTCATCGATGAACTCGGCTATCTCCCGTTCAGCCAATCCGGCGGGCAGTTGCTGTTCCATCTCATCAGCAAGCTCTACGAGAACACCTCGCTGCTGATCACCACCAACCTCGCCTTCGCCGATTGGCCCCAGGTGTTCGGCGACGTCAAAATGACCACCGCCATGCTCGATCGCCTGACGCACCACTGCGACATCATCGAGACCGGCAACACCAGCTGGCGCTTCAAAAACCGAAACTGACCAAACCCTCCCCCGCGCCGTCAGCCGGCGCTTCCCCTCGTGGGCGCCCAGAGACCTCCCGCGCCCTCCGCTCCGCGCAACGTCGAGGGCGCTGCGCTACGGGCGCGGGTCCCTCCTATGCACTACGCAGATAAGCAAATTTCTTCACCCAAGAGGGGTCGAAATTGGACGCGAAAACGGGGTCGCTGTTGGAAGCGAATTGACAGTCATCACCCACGGTCACCCCACCCGGCCTGGCGAACGCGTCGTCATCTATTAGTCTTTCTTCCTGTCTGGCGTCGAGTTTCGAAAAAGGAGGGGTGAGGTGGATTCCTCATACGCATGACGGCACTCCTTCCTCATAATCGATTCATCGACCCCTCGGACGTCCGTCGGCGAACCGAAGATTATCCGCCAATTCGCGCGCGCTGTGACAGGACAGAAGTCCTTGAGATCGCCCTTCAGAGCACGCAATCAAAAGATCAGAACATCCATGTCCTCGATATTCTGAGCCACGTCATCGCCCGTATTCGCTATTCAAAACTTGCATTTTACTGGAGAAGCTTGGCTACTTTGCTCATGAGCGCCTGCTCGACTGTGCCCTCGTTTATGCTTTTGAAG
>JBOGNA010000171.1:0-10916 GCA_050746925.1 Candidatus Acidiferrales bacterium | reverse complement strand
CGTAGGGGCACGGCATGCCGTGCCCTGTTTTTGCACCAGCCGCAAAGGAGAGAAGCACTTGGCAAGACATCGTGAAGGAGTTTGCCGGCTGTGCCGCAGGGAAGGGATGAAACTCTTCCTCAAAGGCCTCCGGTGTTTTACCGAAAAATGCGCCATCGAAAAGCGCAACTTCGTTCCCGGCCAGCACGGCCAGGCGCGCCGCCCGAAGATGGTCGGCTATGGCGTTCAGTTGCGCGAAAAACAGAAAGTCAAGCGCACCTACGGCTTGCTCGAACGCCAATTCCGCAACTATTTCGAGAAGGCCGAGCGCTCGAAAGGCCCCACCGGCTCGAACCTGATGGTCATGCTCGAGCGCCGTCTCGACAACGCCGTCTATCGCATGGGCCTCGCCGGCTCGCGCGCCCAGGCTCGCCAGCTCGTGCTTCACGGCCATGTGCGAGTGAAGGGCCACAAGGTCAATATCCCCAGCTATCTCGTCGAGGTCGGTGACGACATCGCTCTGAAAGACAAGATGCGCGAGAACGCGATGGTCCTCGAAGCGCGCAATCTCGCGCAGAGCCAGGGCGTCGCTCCGTGGCTCGATATCGATCGCGAGAACTTCAAAGCGCGCATCGTCGCTCTGCCGCGCCGCGAAGACGTGCAAACGCCGCCGATGAACGAGCAGCTCATCGTCGAGCTCTATTCCAAGTAAGCGCTCGGAATTTACTTATACCGTTGTTTCGTGTCGATGTTTTGTACCGTTTGTCGGTCCGCCGCCGGCGGACCAGGAGGACGCAAAGATGTGGAAGGGCTTCCAGAAACCAAAGAGGTTGGCAGCAGAACCGGAAACACTCACCGATAAGTACGGAAAATTCTCCGCGCAGCCGTTTGAGCGCGGTTGGGGAACCACGGTCGGAAATTCGCTGCGGCGCGCCTTGCTCAGCTCCATCGAAGGCGCGGCGATCACCGCCGTGAAGATCGAGGGCGTGCTCCACGAATTTTCGCCGATCCCCGGCGTTGTCGAAGACGCCACCGACATCATCCTGAACCTGAAGCAGGTCCCGCTCAAGCTCAACACCGACCAGCCCAAGACGATCACGCTCACCGTGGACGTTCCCGGCCCGGTCACCTCGGCGAAAATCGAAGAGGACGCTGACATCGCCGTGCTCGACAAGAACATCTACATTGCCACCGTTAGCGAAGGCGGCAAGCTCGAACTCGAGCTGCGCGTCAAGAACGGCCGGGGCTATGTCGCCGCCGATCGCAACTTCGACGAAGATCTGCCGATCGGCTACATCCCGATCGATTCCGTCCACTCGCCCGTGCGCAAAGTGAACTACGCCGTCGAAGCAGCGCGCCTCGGCCAGATGACGGACTACGAAAAGCTCACCCTCGAAGTCTGGACGAACGCCGCGATCACGCCGCAGGATTCCATCGGCCTCGCTGCGAAGCTCATGAAAGACCACATGAGCATCTTCATCAACTTTGAAGAGACGCCCGATCTGCCCGAGGAAATCGTCGAGAGCTACAACGACCCGCGCCTCGAATTTCTCGATCGCTCGGTCGAAGAACTCGAGCTTTCCGTCCGCTCTTACAATTGCCTGAAGAACGCCAACATCCAGAACCTGCGCGAGCTCGTTCAGAAGACCGAATCCGAAATGCTCAAGACCAAGAATTTCGGCCGCAAGTCCCTGAACGAAATCAAAGATATACTGGTGAAGATGGGCCTCAGCCTGGGAATGAAATTCGACGAGCACGGCCGCATCATCTGGCCGCCGCTCCCGAGCCAGACGGCTCCTCCGCCTTCCGAAGGAGACGCCTCGGCGCTCTAAGCCGCGGTCCGAACCATGAGACACCTTGTTTCAGGCTCAAAACTCGGTAAGCAGCCGGCGCATCGCCGCGCTGTGCTCCGCAATCTCGTCACGAACCTGATCGAGAAAGAGCGCATCCATACCACTCTGCTCCGCGCCAAAGCCACTCGTCCGATTGCTGAGAAAATGATCACCCTCGGCAAACGCGATTCGCTCCACGCGCGCAGGCAGGCGGCGTCCTTCTTGATGACGGTCGATGCCACCAAGAAGCTCTTCTCGGACCTCGCTCCCCGTTTCGCGGATCGTCCCGGAGGCTACACCCGCATCATCCGCGCCGGCTGGCGCCTCGGCGATGGCGCCGAACTCGCCATCATCGAGTTCATCGGCTCCGAGCTGAAGAAAAAAGGCAAGAAGCAGCGCCGCCAACGAGCCGAAGAAGCGCCGGAAGAAAACGAAAAAGAAAAAGAAGCAGCAGCAAAGAAGTAGCAGCGCGAAAGTAGGGGCGGCTCTAAGAGCCGCCCGCGTAACGAGCAAGCAGCAATCTAGCCATTCAGCCCAACCCAAACAAAAGGCCCGCCTCGATTCACCCGAAGCGGGCCTTTTCATTTCCTCGAACCCAGCCCTGCGCTATTTGATCCCCAACCACCCATCGTAAATCGCCTTCTGCGCGTCGGTCGGATGCTCCACCGGCTTCAGCGTGTACGTCCGGTGAGGGTTCGACCCCAGCGTCACCGCAATTTCCTTCACGTCTGCCAGCCGCACCACCAGCACGCGCAATACATCGCCCGGTTTCGCCCCCGCGATCGACTCGCCGATTCCGCCCGCGCCCACTACGCTCCCATTCACAGCCAGTATCACGTCGTCGCGATCCAGCCCTGCCGCCTCCGCCGGACTTCCCGGCACCACGTTCTTTATGCTCAGCTTCCCGTGCTCTCCCTTCGATGTCTCGATGCCGATCCACGGCTTTGCCGGTTCCACCTTCGCCGTAACCGCGATTCCCGCATAAGCGAAATATTTCTCGTAGGGAATCGCTTCCTTCCCGCTGATGTACCGGCTGAAAATCTCGCTCAAATCCCCGCCGGCCACTTCCGAAGCCGCGCGGACAGGATCTTCCGGCTCGAATCCTGCCTTCGGCAGCGCGTAACGCGAATACAGCACGCGCATCCAATCGTCCAGCGACTTCTGATTGTTCGTTTTCTCCCGGATCGCAAAATCCAGGATGTGCCCCATCACCTGCCCGCCGTCGTAATACGAATACCAGGTATTCGCGAGATTATTTTTCTGCGCGACTACGCCTGCATTCGGAAACCACGTGTCCCAGCTCGTATCCTCGATGCTCCGCTCCGTCCGTCCCGGTCCTGCGTCGAATTTCGTCAGCAGCTTCGCGATTCCGTCGAGATAGTGCTGCGGAGTAACCAGCCCGGCGCGCACCAGTGCCAGCGCCCCGTAATAGCTCGTCAACCCTTCGGATATCCATAGCGATGGCGTGTGCACCATCTCGGTGTAATCGAACGGCCCCAGCGGCCGCGGCCGCAACCGCTTCACGTTCCACGCATGAAAAAATTCGTGCGAAGCTACGAATAATTTCAGATCGTACTGAGTCCCGAAATCCTCCGCCGGGCTCGTATCGTCCCAGTCCTTCGAAAAATCGATCTGCGTCGAATTCAGATGCTCTAGCCCCCCTCCCGTTCCCGGCCAGATGTGGTAGAGGAAGTAATAATCCTTGAAAGGAGCCGCCTGCGCTCCGCTGCCCGCCACCGTCGCGAAGATCGGCACGATCTTCTCCACGAATTTCTGCGAGTCCGCCGCAAACTTCGAAAAATCCTTCCGCCCCTCCACGTCGTGCACGATCACGTGATACGTCGTCCCCTGCACCTCGAAATCCTTCTCCACGAAATCCGAAATCTCCAGCGGCGCGTCCGCAAACCAGTTGTAATCCGCCGACCGGAACGTGTGGTCCGACGTATGCTCCATCCCCGTCGCCACTTTCCATCCCGTCGGCACCGCGATCGAAAGCTCGATCGGCCGCTCTTTCCCGCCCACCAGGTACATCCACACCGAAGGCCCGCCGATGAACGCATGCCGCTCGTCGTACTGCGCCTGGTTGTTGCGCAGCGTGTCGCCAAACACCTGGTACTGAATGGTCGCCGCCTTCGCTCCCGCCAGCTCCACCCGCCACGTTTGGCTGTCCGTCTTCTTCCACGCCAGTTCCTGGCCGTTCGCCCCCGTCGCGCGAAACCGCTGCACGTTCGCCGCGTAATTCTGGATGTAGTAGGAACCCGGCGCCCAGTCCGGCATCGCAAACTCCGCCGTCGCTCCGTCGAGTTCCCCCGCACGGATTGTGATGTCCATCAAATGCGTGTTCGGGCGCTCGAAGCCAAGCTCGTATTCCAATAGCGGCGCTGCACTGGCGCTCGAGCTGCCTAGAACGATGGCCGCCACCAGCACTGCCGAAAATCTCACGGCGCGAAGAAGCATTCGAAAATCCTCCTCTGCGAATTTAATTCGAACGGGTCCCAGGGCCGATCGCAGCTTCCGCCGCGACTTTTTCCCGCCGGTGCCCTCGCACCGCTCCCCACAGCACCAGCAGCCCCACAATCGCCTGCGCCGCCGCTCCGCCGGTCGTATCCAGCAGCACGTCCCTCACCGCCGCTGTCCGCCCCGGCACGAACATCTGGTGAAACTCGTCCAGCGCCGCGTATCCGGCCACCATCAGGATCACGATCAAAGCCCAGCGCAGCGCGAATTCCCGCCGCCCGGCCAGAAAGCCCCTCAGGATCAGCAGGCTCAGAATGAAGTATTCGGTGAAATGTCCGCACTTACGTATGACGTGATGAATGTGGAAAAGTGTTGCGGGATTTGCATGCGGGAACAGCCATTTTAGAACGGGAATAATGATGCGCGAGGTATTCTCGGCGGTAAAGGCGCCTGTCGAAAACGTCGAAATCACGATCGCCCACGCGAGCGCCGGCCACCACACTTTCAGCCAGCGCATTCGCTCGGCCCCCCGCCGCACACACGCATCCGAAAGACTCTCCTCGTCGTCCCCGATTATTCCAGCCGCCTATTCCGAGCGCCTATTCCAATCGATAATTCGGAGCTTCCCTGGTGATGATCACGTCGTGTACGTGGCTTTCGCGCAGCCCCGCCGATGAAATTCGAATGAAGCGGCTCTTCTCCTGCAAATCTTTCAGATTTTCCGCGCCGCAGTAACCCATCCCGCTCCGCAACCCGCCCACCAGTTGGTCCACCAGCGCCGAGAGCGCCCCTTTATACGGCACCTGCCCCTCGATCCCTTCCGGCACCGACTTTCCGCGGTCCGCCGTCTCCTGCGCGTACCGGTCCGCCGACCCCGCCTCCATCGCGCCCAGCGATCCCATTCCGCGATAGCTCTTGAACGTCCGCCCTTGATACAGAATCGTCTCGCCGGGCGATTCTTCCGTGCCCGCGAAAAGCCCGCCGATCATCACCGCCGCCGCGCCCGCCGCAATCGCTTTGGTGATGTCGCCGGAAAACTTGATTCCGCCATCCGCGATGATTGGCACGCCGGTATTTTTCGCCGCCCGCGCGCATTCCAGGATCGCCGTAATCTGCGGCACGCCCGCCCCCGTCACCACGCGCGTCGTGCAGATCGACCCCGGCCCGATCCCCACCTTCAATCCGTCGATTCCCAACGAAATCAAATCCCGCGCGCCTTCCGCCGTCGCCACGTTTCCCGCCAGCAGTTGAATCTCTGGAAATTTCTTCTTCACCGCGCGGATCGCGTCCATCACCCGAGTCGTATGGCCGTGCGCCGTATCGATCGCCAGCGCGTCCACCTTCTCCCTCGCAAGTTCTTCAGCCCGTTCGAGATAATCGCCGGTCGC
This sequence comes from Candidatus Acidiferrales bacterium, assembly GCA_050746925.1. Taxonomy (GTDB): domain Bacteria; phylum Acidobacteriota; class Terriglobia; order Acidiferrales; family UBA7541; genus Palsa-295. Next base: position 5,260 of record JBOGNA010000171.1, on the reverse strand, counting down.
CCCGATCGCCGCGCCCACTCGTAGCCGCCCCTGCTCGTCCTTCGTCGCGAGGGGAAACTCGATTTTCTTCTGAATGTCTTTTACGGTGATCAGCCCTTTCAGGTTGAACTCGTTATCCACCACCAGCAGCTTCTCGATGCGGTGGCGCTGCAGAATTCTCTCGGCTTCTTCGAGCGTCGTTCCCACCGGCACGGTGACGAGATTGTCCTTCGTCATCACCGCGCTCACCGCCTGGTCCACGTTCCGCTCGAATCGAAGATCGCGGTTCGTCAGGATTCCCACCAGCCGCGTCCCGCGCGTCACCGGCAATCCCGATACGCGGTACTTCGTCATGATGTCCAGCGCCTGCCGCACCGACATTTCCGGCCCAATCGTCACCGGGTCCACGATCATTCCGCTTTCTGACCGCTTCACCTTATCGACTTCTTCCGCCTGCCGCTCGATGCTCATGTTCCGGTGAATGAACCCGATTCCGCCCTGCCGCGCAATCGCGATCGCCAGCCGCCCGTCCGTCACCGTATCCATCGCCGCCGCCACAATCGGCACGTTCAACGGAATTTTTCGCGATACGCACGTGCGCGTGTCCGCCTGCTGCGGCAGCACCGAGGATTTCCCCGGCAGCAGCAGCACATCGTCAAACGTCAGCCCATCCGGGATGGCGCCCTCAATCATCATTTCTCCTATGCTTCTCGCGATCGCGCATTACGCCGAAAACACGCCCATAAACAACTCAGCCCAGCCGGATTCGCTGGGCTCAACCACGCATGGATTGTCGCGAAATTCCTTCATGATTAAAAAAGCCATTCTAGGCGCTTCCCAAGTCGAAATCAAGAATCCTTGTCGGCGCCCGATGGCAGGGACCTGAGTGACTTTAGATCTGCGGCCTCTCGACAGGGTCTAGCAAGTCCTGTCATGATTGGCACATGCCAAAGCGAATTAGCAAGAAGCGGAGAGATCCCAACCAGACGGTTGCTGCGGTCGTGGCCTTGGTCTCAGAGGATGAATTGTTTCTCCCGGATCAAGCGCTGTTGTCTCAGATCATGTCGCTAATGGGTAGGAAGGGTGGCAGGATCGGAGGAAAGCGACGACTCGAGATGTCTCCTAAGAAGCGCAGTCAACTTGCTAGGAAGGCAGCGAAGGCGCGATGGTCAAAACCCGCGACTAAGCTCGGTTGATTTTATCCAGATCAAACGTAGGAGGATTTGTCGAGGAATCAATTTTAACGATGAAATCCTCGAAGAAGCCCCGCCGTCCCAGTAGTCCGGCCACCGAGAGTTGTTCACAAAATCCAGCCATTGTTGTCAGTTGATGACCGCCCACAAGTATCTTGATCTTGTGGAAGTACATGGGAACTGCTACTCCACCAACCACGCCACCAAGGTCAGATCTAATTCCGTCCTCCAGTCGAATCCCGAGTGAACGACAAAATCCCGCGTGAAACATGCAGGAATGAGCCCCCGAATCGATCCAAGACTCGATAAATTTCGTTGGTGGAGAATGCTGATAAATCAGACGCACATTGATTAGCGGTGCCCAGTGGAAGGTTTCTTTGGGGAAAGCCGGATGGTGCGTGCCGGGCCAGACTTTGCAGTTTGACTTCAAGTCTAGAGCACCAAGTCGTTCCAGCTATCGGGCACCTTGACCACGACGGGTTCGGCTTCGCCGTTCTCTTCGGACTTCTTCACTACTTCGTCGTAAGTCGAGCCATAAGCGACCAGTCTCTCTTCGTCTTCGGAGAAGGCTGCCCACCCATTGCGCGGAGCGTTTCGGAGTGCTTCAATTCTGCCTTCGGGGCTCATGGGGAAACCTCACATCTTAACTGTAGCTTAGACGGTCCGAGGTGGAATAAGGATGCAGCCTACTTATAAACACCTCAGTGGTCAATACTGATTCTCTGTGAAATGCTAAAGCGGTTTAGCATGCGATACCTTGGGCACCGCAACTCAGAGTGGTTTCCGCTAGCGAGAGACGCAATAATTGAAATAATGAAGCGGGTTCGCGAGTCCGTCCATAGTTTCTCTTTTGGAAAATTAATTTGGCCCTAGAAAAAGTGATACGTCCGTTGAATCTGCTGCTTTAGGGTCATGGCCGCCTTGCGCGGGAATGCTAATAGATTGAATCGCTCTAAGTAGTGTATTTGCGAAGGGCGGAGGATTTGCAGCGTCCTTAACGACGACCATAACCCCCCGATAGGTTGATCCCATATCTATGGAGTATCCAGCCGGAATTCGAGCAAGATCGAATATTCTTTTGAATTGATTCCCGAGTCTTTCTACGGGTGTGTCCATCGTGGAATGGATGGTTATTCTTTGACCAGCGAACGGTTTGAGCTGTAGAACAATTGCATTTATCTGTGGCTCATCAATTGCAGGAGTGCCTTGTATTTGCTGGGACATTCCCTGCTGTTGCTGAGCTAAACCCTGCACGAATAGATTAGTCTTTTCGGCTTTCGCCGTTAGTTCGGCGGCTTTCAAATTTGCCTGCGCTGCGGCTGCTTGCGCTTTCGCGATTTGCTCTTTGGATTTGTCACTTTCGGTTTGGAGTTCTTGGATTGTTATTTGCGATTGCCTATCCTTGGCCGCAATGAGCGTGGACTGTGCTTCATTCAATTGTTCCGCTTTGCGATTTGCTAGCCAAGACGTAACGAAATAGCCTACCGCGGCAACCGCAGCCGCGAGCGTGAACCCCAGCGCCCATCGGTTCCAAAACTTAAAGGCATTTTGTAGATGGTCCACGGTTATCGACAGGTTTTGAATCTCAGGCATATTTTCTCCTGCTGGAGTTGAGAAGCTATTTGAAATTATCGTGTCGGGAAATGTGTTTGGCGGCCCGAGCCAACACAAAGCGAACCTTATGTCCACAATGGTTACAGGGCGGGAACGGTTTTCCATAAACGCAGGTTACCTCGTGATCTTCTGTGTGACGAGTGTCGTGAATTACTTTGTAGATGCCAGAATTCGGTACGTCATCCCCGGGTTTGAACATATCTCCGACGCTCGCCATTGTATTCTCCAGATTTTAAGTTACGTAATAAGATTCATAAGATAAGACTGATCGAAGTGTCTGGTCAAGAGTGGTAACCTGTGGATGAAATCGGAAAAGTGGAAAACGAAATATTCCTGATCCGCTCGCGAATGCAGGATCATCCCGCGCAATCAGTGAAGTGGCGTATGAAGCGGTTACGGGCTCTTCTGCGATGTCTTTCGAGTTCGCCATAGTCATAGAATTCACGGGCGCCAACAAAATCATCGGTCTAGCCTTCCCGTGTGCGCTTCGCCCACTGCCAAAGCCCGCCCGTCACCTCCGCCGGCAGCCGATATCCCAATTGCCGGGCGAGCATCACGATCTGTCCCCGGTGATGCCCTTCGTGCGCGATGAAATAGCCCAGCACATGACCGACATCGAGCGGAAGATTGCGCCACACATACGCCCGCGTCGCCGGAACGCTTCCGCCTCGCTCGCAACCAAGCTCAAGCAGCCTCCCGATCCCCGCGCCGCTTCGCCCGAGCGCCAAAATCAAATCCTTCGCCTTCACCTTGCGCCGATCGACGCTCCCCGGCGCCGCAATTCCATTCTCTTTGCCCAGCGTTTTCAGCCACATGCACCGCGCATTGTGGATGTGCCCCGCAATCATCCGCACGGTTCGCCGAGGCGCCCCAGGCACCGCCGCCTCCCAAAGCTTGGCCGGCAAATGCTCCACCAGATAGATCGTCACGCGATTGTTCGTCTTCCACGCGCCCAGAATCGAATCCCGCAGTTCAACCGCCGAAGCCATACCGCATCCTAAAACGACTCGGAACCTGTCTCCCAATGAAATTTCCGACAAGCCTAGCACCGAGCCGCAATCGCCGGTTTGCCTCAAAGCCAGGTAGTGGGTCAGTTTCCTGTTAGCGCGTTATACATCCAGGTGGATTAGTTCCGGTTGGCCCGTTATCCGACCACAATCGCGGATTGGACCCTGGCAAATCTCCGATAAGCATAGCTAGGCAAGCAGCGCCTCATGCAGGGGCACCTTGTTTGTGCTGCCCGGCGGTCCGCCGTGGCCGATGCTCCCACAATCCGCGCGCCGAGAGGATGAAGGTGAAGCCCCCGAGCCCGCCGAGCGCCCAGAGTGTCCAGACGAAGAAGAAGCCGCCGGTGGACTTGGCGATCTCACCGTAATGTGCCCCCCTCATGTGGATGACGGGCATGGCTGCCGCGAACAACCCGACGAGCAGCATGATGACGTACCCCGATCGCCGTTCGGCGAGCACCAGCGTCCCGTACAGCAACACCACGAGAACGGCCAACGCAATGTTTGAGGGCTCGGCCTTCGATATCCCACGGACGATGTCGTCCGTAATGTGAAGCGTCAGCAAGAGGATCGAGAGCAGAGACGCGATGGTTAACATCACGTTTTCTTTCATTGGATATTCTCCTTGTCAGATTTGTGTGTGCCTCTCAGTGAGGCACATGACGCGCGGCGGTGTTGACGAGGGAAGGTGCAAACCCCAAGACACTGACGATGATGGCGCAGATGGCCATCCCAATGTAGAACCAGCGATCTATTGGGAGTCTGCGCACCACTCGTGCTGTTGCCACTGGAGAGCCCTGGTCTTGCATGCGCGGAGGATACCACTTTTCATTTAGATGAATCGCCAACTACCGCTAGGCAGCCTAATTTCCAGATTGCCGATAACGCCCTCCGAACTAACTGATGGCTTCAACCCTTGACCAAGTCCACGCCTGCCAGATGATGACCGAGGTGCACACAGTCTCGATCGTTGCGAAGAACACGTACGCTGGAAAAACGGGATCCCGAAAGTCACCGTTAGTCAGAGGCAGAACGAAGGTCAGGAAACCGTTTATAAGGGTAAGAAGGCCGCCCGCGATGATATTCGCCAGCCGGTTCGCTCTAAACGGAAGCAGTCGACACGCCAGAATCATGGCGATGGGTATTTCCATCAAGACCGCTGAACCCAGCAGAGCCCATTGTGGAAGGTGTGGGGCTGAATTCGGCGAGCCAACGAAAGCGAACAGGGCAAGCACGTCCGCATACAGGTAGTTCAATAGCGCGAAGATCCAGAATAGAGACAACCGCTCCTTCGTGTCACGCATGTCAACCTCCTACGGAAAAGCAATGCAGGTTCTGAGTTGCGTTCCCGCCCAGATACCGGGCACCAGTCACCGGGATTCCTTTTCCCATTACGAGGGGGGAATCTCCCGGGGCTTGGATACTGAGCCATACGGGGAGACCAACGAAAAAGATTCATGGGGACCG
>JBOGNA010000170.1:0-1511 GCA_050746925.1 Candidatus Acidiferrales bacterium | reverse complement strand
ACCCCATACGCATCAAGTTAAGCAGCAGTTGATCTTTATGAAAACGGGAAGTCCTTCTACAATCTCAGGTTAACAACCACCACTGGGATTGGAAGAAGGAGCTTCCGATGGGAATTCTAGCCAAGGTCGGCGGAGCGTTGCAATGTCTGTTTGGCGAAATCGCGCAAGCGGCGGGAAAAGAGAGCGACGTGGTGCAACGGAAGCGGAAGTTCACGCCGCTGTCGTTGGCGCGGACGTTTGTCTTGGGTTTCTTGCGTGATCCGAGAGCGTCCGATGAGAAATTGGCGCAGATGGCCGCGCAGTGCGGTGCTGCCGTCACGCCCCAAGCGATTGAGCAACGCCATACGCCGAAGTTGGTCGCCTTCTTGCAAAATCTGTTTTGCAAGGCGACCAAGCTGGTCGTCGGCTCGGACAAGGCGTTGGCGCCGATCCTGGAACGGTTCACCAGTGTGACGGTGATCGACAGCTCCACGATCACATTGCCGGACGAGATGGAGGAACAGTTTCGCGGTTGCGGCGGCAGCTATGGCAGCGGCGCGTCCGCCCTGAAGTTGCAGACGGAGTTGGACCTGCGCAGCGGCGCCCTGAGTCACGTGGAAATCGAAGCGGGGCGCAGTCCCGACGGCGCCACGAGCCGGCAGGATGCGCGGCATGGCAAGGGATCGCTGCGGATCGCCGATTTGGGTTATTTCGCGTTGCCGGTGTTCGCGGCCATGGCGGCGGCGGGAGAGTATTATCTGTCGCGTTTGCAGTTTGGCACGCACGTGTTCCAGGAAGGCTTGGCCGTGACCGTGCTCACCTGGCTGGCGAACCAGCCAGGCCCGTTCGTGGATGTGTCGGTGCTGTTGGGCCAGGAACAACGCTTGCCGTGTCGCTTGCTTGCGTGGCGTTTGCCGGAAGAGCAAGCGAATCGTCGTCGGCAGAAGTTGCGTCAAGAAACGCTGAAGAAGAAAGGACGCGAACCAAGCGCGGAGCGTATGGCATGGTGCGATTGGACCATCCTGGTGACGAACGTTCCTAGCGAATTGTTGACGCCGAAAGAAGCGGCGGTGCTTTATCGAGCGCGCTGGCAAGTGGAGTTGCTGTTCAAGCGTTGGAAATCGCAGGGGCTGGTGGCCGAATTGAGCGGCTCGACCGTGGTTCGGCAAATGGTGCGTGTGTGGTCGCGTTTGTTGGCAGCCGTGGTGCAGCACTGGCTGACGGTCGGCAGCGTATGGGGCGACGCGACCAAGAGCCTGCATAAGGTCTACGAAGCCGTCCGCGACTTTGCCGGTCGCTTGGCCGCGGCGCTGGATTGCCCGACGAACTTGCAGCGCGTGCTCGCCGACATGGCCGCAACTTTGACGAAGACCTGTCGGCGCGACAAACGGTCCAAAGCGGGGACGTTCGAATTACTTAACGACGTAGACCTCTTGGACTTCTGCTTAACTTGATGCGTATGGGGGTTCGCTGTGCTCACCCCTGGGCTTCCAGCGCCTTATTGCGCCATCGACACGCAGACGATTTCCTTG
>JBOGNA010000169.1:0-2772 GCA_050746925.1 Candidatus Acidiferrales bacterium | reverse complement strand
GGGCAAGGGCGAGTGAGGGTTGGAGACGCGCGCGGTGTCCGTGTCGCAGACCAGCGGCAGAATCGGATGGTAGAAGGGAGTGGTGGAGATTTCGATCTGGCCGCGCTCGGCCGCGAGCCTGTATTCGGGGAGCACGGCGGCGATCAGCTCGAGCTGCTTATCGCGAAGCGCGGCCTTGTCCTCTTCGGTGAATCCGCTTCCCTTTCGAGCGAGCTCGGAGACGACGGGATCTTTGGCGAGATATTCCTCATCCATCCAGGCGAGCTGCGAAAGAAGCTGCAGGTCGCGCCAGTCGCGGATATTAAAGTGTGCGACGCAAGCTTCGGCGCCGGCCGAAAGAACCTGCGAGCGAAGTTCCTGAAAGCGCGGCCAGCGATGCAGGAAATTGTCGTTGAGTTGGAATGCTCGCACGAGAGCTTCGCGTTTTTGATCGGAAGTGAGTGAGCCTGCGTGAGCAAAGGCGATTTCGAACCAGGATTCGCGGAACTGGCCGCTGGCGTACTCTTCGATTTGCGCGCCGAGCGACGGAACGAAATTGACGGTGGCGTGGACGCCAGGAAATTCGCCGAGAATTTTCACCATGCCCCAGTAGTCCTTCAGGGCGTGGAGGCGCGTCCAGGGGAGGAGGTATTGTCCCGTAGAGGGGTCCCGGTATTGGGGCTGGTGCATGTGCCAGAGGATGACGAGGTTGACGCGGCTCATCCGGCCAGCCTTTCGACGCCAGACCATCGGGTGGGAACGGGCATGCTAGAATGATCGAGCGCAAATATGCGCCTGCTCGATCGATACATTACTCGCGAAGTTGCTTCCCACGCCATCCTGGGCCTCGCTGTCTTCACTTTCGTTTTCTTCGTGCCGCAGCTGGTGCGGTTGATGGACCTGATCGTCCGCCACTCGGGCGGCACATGGACCGTCTTGAAACTATTCCTCTGCTCATTGCCGCCGGTGCTCACGTTTACTTTGCCGATGGCGGTGCTTGTCGGAGTGCTCATCGGCCTTGGGCGCCTCTCGGCTGACAGCGAAATCGTCGCACTGCATGCTTGCGGCATCAGTCTCCGCCGGCTTTTACTGCCGGTCGGATTCGTTGCGGCCGCTTCCGCGCTAATCACTTTGGTGATGACGTTCTGGCTCAGTCCGGTGGCTGTGCGAACGCTGCGGAGCCTGGAAGATGAGCTTCGATCGTCGCAAGCTCCCTTCGCCGTGCAGCCGCGCGTGTTCGATGAGCGCTTTCCGCACTTCGTATTATACGTACAGGACGTGGAAGCTGCAGCGACACACTGGCGCGGGGTGTTTCTAGCGGCGACGGGCGGGCAAGCCGGCTCGACGATCACGATCGCTCAGGACGCGACGATCGTGCAGGGCGACAATTCGCGGGAGAGCGCAGATATCGAGCTGCACCTGGGCAGCGGCAGCACGCACGAATACGATCCGCGCGAACCGAACCACTACAACGTGACGACGTTCGGCGAGAGCGCCATTCCCGTTGATATTTCAGCTGCACCGGGCGCGGGGCCCAGCGCGAAAAAGGCAGCGATTTCCAACGCCGAAGAGTCCGTGACGAACCTCCTCCGCGCCACCGGAGCGAATTGGCGCGACGCGCGCGTCGAACTTCATCGCCGGCTGGCGTTCCCGGCTGCTTGCCTGATTTTCGCGATGCTGGGAGTGCCGGTGGGAGTTCGTCCTCGGCGCGGCGGGCGAGCGACGGGAATGATTCTGACGCTGGTTCTGATCGGCGGTTATTACTTCCTTTTTGTGACGGGCGCGCATATGGCGCAGCAGGGGTCGATCTCGCCCTGGCTGGGAATCTGGGCGGCGAACATCGTGGCGCTCGTGATTGGTTTGTATCTTCTGCGGCTGATCGAAAATATTCGCAAACCGAACTTTGTGGTGGCGTGGTTCGATGCGCAGTGGTCGCGATTCCGGCAGAATCAGCGGCTTGAATCCGAGGCAGCGCCGATACCAGCGACGAATGGAATGGCGCGAAATGGGATAGTACCGAACGGGCCGGTGAAGAGCGGCGTTGCGACGGCGGACGGTCCGATGGGGCGGATTCAGACGGTGGCCGGGATTCGGCGCGCCGCGGGAGCGGGGAGCGCAGCGGCGTTCCCGATGCTGATCGATTTTTACCTCTTGCAGCGCTTCTTCTATTTCTTTGGAGTGCTGCTGGCGGGATTCGTCCTGATCTTCGACGCATTCACTTTGTTCGATTTGCTTGGTGACGTATCGAAGAACCACATTCCTATCACGATGGTGCTCGATTACTTCCGGTATTTGGTGCCGCTGATGGTGTATCAGCTTGCGCCGCTGGCAACGCTGGTGGCGACCCTCGTGACGCTGGCGGTGCTGGCGAAAAACAACGAAGTGATTGCGTTCAAGGCGAGCGGGATCAGTTTGTACCGGCTGGTGCTGCCGCTGACGCTTGCAGGATGTCTGATTGCGGGAGGGATGTTTCTGCTCGACGATACGTTTCTGCCGTATGCGAACCAGCGGCAGGACGCGCTGCGCAACCAGATCAAGGGGCGTCCGGCACAGACCTATTTTCAGCCGGCACGGCAGTGGATCATGGGCGAGGACACCAAGATCTACAATTACGAGTTGTTCGATTCAGACCGGCAACTCTTTGGCGGACTGAATGTGTTCGAGCTCGATCCGGCAACTTTCCAAATCCGGCGGCGCGTGTATGCGTCGCGCGCCACCTGGGAACCGACGCAGAATACCTGGGCGCTGGCGGGCGGCTGGGTGCGCGATTTTACGGATGGACGGATTACGAGG